>JAWKKP010000012.1:0-217616 GCA_041393215.1 Draconibacterium sp. | reverse complement strand
AGACCGGCTCAACAGGAACTGCCTATATCGATGATTTTGAAGGTACGAAAACATCAATCTCGCTAAAAACAAGGCAGTCGTGGGTATTGGCAAGTACGCCCCAGCACCAGAACGACCTCTTTCCGGAAGGTAATATTACCAACTCTTTGGATTACGGTTTAAATCGCGCAAAACTGGCTTACTACATTATTGACCCTTTATTTCTAAGAAATAATAGTCTAACTCCCAACCATATCAAAGGAGACAGAAACCAGCAGTCAAATCACTTTGTGCGCGAGGTTTTTGAAGCAGAGTTATTTCCGTTAAAGGAAACCACCGTTGGAGAACCTACCAATATTCCGGTTTTCGATTTGGCCTTTTATCCTAAAGAACGTGGGCCTTATAACTATGATGCTGCTCCTACTTCTTATTCTGCGGGTGTTAATGCCGATGGTACATTAAAAGCTCCTGAAACACGATGGGGGGGTATTATGCGCAAAATTGAAAGCAGCGATTTTGAAACTGCAAATATCGAGTTTATCGAATTCTGGATGATGGACCCTTTTGTATATGATACTTTGGATGAGCATAGTGGAGGAGATTTATATTTTAACCTTGGCGATATTTCGGAAGACATACTTAAGGACTCGCGAAAATCTTTTGAGAATGGGTTGCCAACTTCTGATCTGATAACAAATGTCGATACAACAATCTGGGGAAGGGTATCCACTCAGCAATCATTGGTAAATGCATTCGACAACGATCCAAATTCGAGGATATATCAGGATGTCGGTTTTGATGGATTGAACAGCGAAGATGAGCAAAAACACTTTAGCCAGTATCTCCAGGAGCTAAAATCAAGAACAAACGATGATGTTTATCAGAAAGCGATGGCAGACCCGTCAAATGATGATTATCATTACTATCGTGGCTCTGATTATGATAGGGATGAAGTAAGTATTCTTGAACGGTATAAAAAGTATAATGGTCCCGAAGGAAACTCTCCTACTACCGAAATGAAAATAGAAAGTTATCCCACAGCTGCTTCATCGATTCCTGATGTAGAAGATATAAACGGAGATAATACATTAAATGAGTACGAGCGGTATTATCAGTATAAGGTAAGTATCCGTAAAGGAGATATGGTTCAGGGGCAGAATTATATTAATGCCATAAGAGAAGCCACTGTCCAGTTAAAAGACGGAACAAATTCAAAAATCAAATGGTATCAGTTTAAGGTGCCGGTGCGGGAACCCGATGATGTTGTTGGAAATATTAGCGATTTCAAATCAATCCGGTTTATGCGTATGTTAATGCGCGGGTTTCGCGATTCAACCATACTGCGATTCGCCGAACTTGATTTGGTGCGGGCCGACTGGCGTCGTTATACTCGTGATATAGGAGATGTTGGTGCTATTTCTCCCAATGCTACTTTCGATGTTTCTGCAGTTAGCATTGAAGAACACGGGAACCGGAAACCTGTTAACTATGTTTTGCCTCCCGGTATTTCACGTGTTATCGATCCAGCCAACCCCCAGCTTCGGCAATTGAACGAGCAGTCCATGGTCCTGAAAGTGACTGATTTGGATCCGGGTGATGCAAGGGCGGCATATAAATCGTTAGGCATGGATTTCAGAAGGTATAAAAGTTTGAAAATGGAAGTTCATGCCGAAGAAATTGAAGAATATCCTTTAGACGATAACGAACTATACTTTTTTATGCGTTTGGGGTCTGATTATAATTACAACTATTATGAATATGAACTTCCTTTAAAATTGACTCCTGCCGGAATATATCGCAGCGATAATGAAAATGACCGGTTGATTGTATGGCCCGATGAAAACAGGATTAACATTTCCCTTGATTTGTTTACAAACGCCAAACTTGCACGAAATGACGAAATGCGACAGGCAGGTTCTACAATAACTTTACAGGATGTTTATGAAGTTGCTCACCAGGGTTGGAACAAAAACAGGAATACTGTAAAAGTAAAAGGAAGCCCAAACCTGGGTAGTGTTCAGGTAATAATGGTGGGTATCCGAAATAAAAAGGGACAATTAAATACAGGGCCGAAATCAGCAGAAGTTTGGGTTAATGAGCTACGTTTATCCGATTTTGATGAAGAAGGAGGGTGGGCTGCCAATGCAAGAGTGTCAACACGCTTAGCCGATTTGGGAAGCGTTATTGTTGCAGGACGGAAACGTACGGCGGGTTACGGAAGTATCGATCAAAATATCAACGAGCGCCAACTTGATGACCTGAATGAATTTGATGTGGCGGCGTCACTTGATTTGGGGCGGTTCTTCCCTGAAAAAGCAGGAGTAAGGCTCCCTCTGTATTACGGTTATTCGAAAAGCGTGAGCAACCCGAAATACGATCCGCTTAATCCTGATATTGAGCTTTCAAAATCACTTGGTCATGCTGAATCTAAGGCAGAGAAAGATTCGATTAAACATATATCACAGGACGTTATTACACGAAAAAGTATCAACTTCACGAATGTTAAGGTGGAGCCTCAAAAGCAAAAGGAAAAGGCACATCTTTGGGATCTGCAAAACTTTTCTGTAACCTACTCCTACAACGAAACAACAAAAAGAGACATTGATACGGAGAACAATCTGGATAAAACCCATCGTGGAATGTTTTCCTACAATTATAGTAACCGGCCAACAATTATACAGCCGCTTAACAAGGTAAAATTCTTACAAAAAGGGCCACTGAAATTGATTGGTAATTTTAATTTCTATCCATTGCCGACACAAGTTTCTTTCAGAACCGATTTGTACAGAAGGTACCATGAAATTCAAACAAGAAACATTACCAATCCTAATTATATAATCCCGGCAACTTATGAAAAAGACTTCCTGTGGAACAGGTACTTTGACTTGCGCTATGATGTAACAAGATCATTAAAAGTTGATTTTTCATCCAGTAGTACATCTCGAATTGATGAACCGGAAGGAAGAATCAATAAACACGATGATGATTATCAGTGGAAAAAGGATTCGATTTTGAATAGTTTGTGGGATTTAGGGAGGCCAACACTTTACAATCATAATATTAATGCTTCTTACAATATTCCGATTAACCAGTTTAAGGCACTGAATTTTATTTCATCAACCGTACGCTACCAGGGAACCTACAACTGGCTTGCCGGCCCAATTACAGCAGATACAATTCGCTTGGGTAACAGAGTTCAAAACTCCAGGAATATGCAGTTTACTGCTAACATGACTTTGTCGAGCCTGTATAATAAGGTACCTTATTTTAAGGAAGTAAATCAAAAGTTCCGACGAACGGGACGAACAAGAGGAAGTCTTAACCGACAATCAGGACGTGGACAAAATCAGAATCAGGCACCGCAAGTACCACAAAAAACGCAGGAACAAACCTACACCAGTAATGTAAAATTAGAAGCCAATGCGGCTCAAAAAATAACTCACAAGCTGAACACCAAAAAAGTGAAAGTAGTGGTAACCGGTGTTGATGGGAAAGTTATTCCTATAAAAATTGATATTTTAGATGCAAATGTAGTTCAGGTAACGCCCCTGGCAAGTGCTCAGCAGGCAATGTTAACGGTAAGTGGAAAACCGGGTGAACAGGGCTTTTTTAAAGATATGCTCGATATCACAACCCGAGTTTTAATAGGTGTTCAGAATATTTCAGGAACGTACTCTAAAACAGGAGGAACTGTCCTTCCGGGATATTTGCCAGAGCCGGCAATGTTTGGCGGAGGTAATTATACACCTGATCATACTTTTGGCATTAGCAGAAACGGTTCAAGTTTTGCGCCGGGGTTGCCCTTTCTGCTAGGTTGGCAAGATTATAATTTTGCAAAAAGAGCAGCAGAGAATGGTTGGATTACCAACGATTCTACATTGAATACACCATATGTGTTTACAAAAAGTGAAAGGATTAATTTAAGAGCGACTGTAGAACCGCTGCCCGACCTGAGAATTGATATTACTGCCGACAGAACCTTTTCAAAAAATATTACCGAATTTTATAATTATGATTTTTCAACCGGAAATTTCATGGCAAACAGCCGTTCAGAAACGGGTAGCTTCAGTATATCAACATTAACCTGGGGAACAGCATTCTTTGCTCTTGGGAAAGGAGAGGTGCAGCGTTCAGAAGCTTTCGAAAATTTAAGGGAATACCGTTCTATTATTGCAAGAAGGCTTGCGGCACAACGACCATCGAATAATGGTTTTGGTTATGATCCAACTGCACAACACCCAAATTATCCGGGTTACCCCGATGGTTACGGGCCAAATTCGGTTGAAGTTCTTGTTCCTGCTTTTTTGGCGGCATACCAAAATAAAGATCCTTACAAAGTCCCATTAGGCTTGTTCCCATCAATTAAATACTTGCGGCCTAATTGGAGCATTCGTTATGAAGGCGTTGTTTCATTGATTCCGGGGTTGAACAGGGTAATGCGATCGCTAAATTTCCAACATACTTATCGTTCAAGTTACAATGTTGGTTCCTTTGCCACAAACTTGAATTATTCTCCTGAAAGTGATGGGTTTAGTTATGTGCGTGACTTTGCTGAAAACTTCACTTCTCCGTATGATTTCAATTCAGTGAATATAATGGAGACATTTAGTCCGTTGATCAATGTTGATATTATGTGGCTGAGTGACCTGACTACACGCGGGGAAATTAAACGCGCGAGAAATCTGAATCTGTCTTTCGCCAACAACCAGTTAACCGAAGTATTGAGCAATGAATATACAGTTGGTGTCGGATACCGCTTTACAAGGATGGATTTGATAATCAAAACAAAAAAATCACAAAAAGCATATTCTAATGATTTGAATGTCCGGGCCGATATTTCGTACCGGAAAAACAAAACGATGTTGCGTCAGCTCGATGATAATGAATCGCAGCTTACTGCCGGGCAAAGTGCATTTACACTTAAAACTTATGCCGATTATGTACTGAGCGACCGTTTCCAGATGAGGGTTTTCTTCGATAAAATTTTAAACAATCCTTTTACATCGCTGTCTTTTCCGACGTCGAATACCAGTATTGGGGTAAGTTTTAGATTTACCCTTTCCCAGTGAAAATTTTTATTTTAAACTTTTATAAATCAAAGTTGTTTTTAATTAAAAATTTTTATTCTTTTGAAGTGGAATTTAGAAAACAAATGAAAAAAACAAATACAATATGGCTTCTGTGGTGGGGTCTTCTTACGTAAGTTAGGAGTTAAAAGCCATATTGGTATTTTAAAAAGGATATTGAGGCCTGCTCCTAAAAAGAGCAGGTTTTTTAATTTGAAAGAAAATGAAGTTATTAAAATCAAATAATTGGTGGTGGCACAGCAACTTTTTACAAAACCGTGAAGAGAAGTAACGCTATTGCCCAAAAAAAGGCAGGAAACGGCTCATCGAATCACGGTGAGCCGTTTCTTTTTTAGGCTATTTAATTGGAAAAATAAGGAATACAAACAAATTATATTAAAATGAAAAAATTGAACTTTAAACCTGTTGTAAAAAAGATACTTGCCGACACGGTAACACCGGTAAGTATTTATCTTCGTCTTCGAACGCTTTATCCAAAGGCAATTCTTCTGGAAAGTTCTGATTATCATGGGCATGAAAATGCGTATTCATTCATTTGCTTTAGCCCTGTAGCTTGTTTTACAGTAAATAAGGGTGAAGTAACAAAAGAACTCCCCGGTGAAAAAAAGGAGGTTTTTTCGCTTTCCGGTTATAAAAAGCTGGACGAAGAACTTGACCGCTTTTTTAAAATTTTTAATGTTGATTCGACCGAAATAGAACTTCCTGCCAACGGTTTGTTTGGGTATATGAACTTCGACGCCATCCAGCATTTTGAAACCATTAAATTTTCTTCCAATAAAAAAGAAGGGTACCAGATTCCGGAAGTGAAATATTGTTTTTACAAGTATGTGGTTGCGATAGATCATCATAAGAACCAGATTCACATAGTTGAAAACCTGCTCGAAGACGAAAAATCGCAAATGGATTACATCCATCATCTACTGGTGAACCTGAATTTTTCCACCTCGAAGTTTAAGCCGGTGGGTGAAGAAACTTCCAACATCACAAACGAACAATACAAATACATGGTAACGAAAGGGAAAGAACACTGTTATCGTGGCGATGTTTTCCAGATTGTTTTAAGTCGGCAGTTTTCACAGGAATTTGAAGGTGACGATTTTAATGTTTACCGTTCTCTTCGCTCGATAAATCCTTCACCATATTTGTTTTATTTCGATTACGGAACCTATCGGATTTTTGGCTCCAGCCCGGAAGCTGAATTGAGAATTAAAAACAATAAGGCGTATATTCACCCGATTGCCGGAACTTTTAAACGTACCGGAAATGATGAGCAGGACCGCGAACTCGCAGAAAAACTGAGCAAAGACCCAAAAGAAAATGCAGAACATGTGATGCTGGTCGATCTGGCCCGCAACGACTTGAGCCGCAATGCCGACCACGTAATTGTGGAAACCTACCGCGAAGTACAGTTTTACTCACATGTTATTCATTTGGTTTCGCAGGTTTCGGGCGAGATTACCGAGGAAACAAACCTTATTAAAGTGTTAGGTGAAACATTTCCGGCAGGAACACTTTCGGGAGCACCAAAATACAAAGCCATGGAGTTGATCGATAAATATGAAAACCAAAATCGTGGTTATTACGGTGGATGTATTGGTTATCTTGGCTTCGACCGCACATTGAACCATGCCATCATGATTCGCTCTTTTCTGAGTAAAAACAATAAATTGTTTTACCAGGCGGGAGCCGGAATTGTGGCTGATTCACAAGAAGAAAGCGAATTGCAGGAGGTAAATAATAAACTGGCGGCACTAAAAAAAGCCATCGAAATGGCAAAGGAAATTAATTAGTAAATTTTGTCATTTCGAATCTGAGGGACGAAGATGAGAAATCTGTTTCATTCTAAAGATTTCTCCTCGCAAACTCGTCGAAATGACAACCAAGAGAAAAAGAATTATGAAAATAGTAGTTATCGATAATTACGATTCGTTCACCTACAACCTGGTGCATGCAATCAAGAAGATTTCAGGTTTGCCGGTTGATGTTTTCCGCAACGATGAAATTTCATTGGAAGATTTGGAAAAATACGACAAAATTGTACTTTCGCCTGGACCCGGGTTACCGGAAGAGTCAGGATTACTTCGCGAAATTATCAAAGAATTTGCACCAAAGAAAAGCATGCTCGGTGTTTGTTTGGGGCATCAGGCTATTGGTGAAGTTTTTGGCGGAAAACTGCTCAATATGAAAAAGGTACTGCATGGAATTGCTACGCCTGTTGAACTTACGGAAACAAAATCAGTTCTTTTTGAAGGATTGCCAAAAACTTTCGAGGTGGGCAGGTATCACTCATGGATTGTTCAAAAAGAAGATTTACCGGAATGTTTTGAGGTTACCAGCTACGATAACGACGGTTTTATTATGAGCATGAAACATAAGGAATATGATGTTGAAGGAGTTCAGTTTCACCCCGAATCGGTACTAACACCGCTGGGGGAACAAATTTTAAAAAACTGGCTGAAAACCGATTTGAACGATAAATAAATTGAAACCAGAATAAATAATCTTCGGACTTCCGACTTCGGATTTCCGTTAAAGTTCGAAAAAATGAAAGAAGCATTACAATATCTTTTTGAGGGAAACACCCTCACGCGCGAACAGGCAAAATCAATTCTTTTGGGTGTTGGAACAGGGCAGTACAGCGAAATGGCCTTCGCCTCCTTCCTTACCATTTTCAAAATGCGGCCTATTGTTTCGCAAGAACTGGCCGGGTTTCGCGATGCCATGGCAGAACTGAGCCTGCAAACCGACCTTTCGGAATATAATGCCATTGATGTGGTGGGAACCGGTGGCGACGAAAAAAATACGTTTAATATTTCAACACTGGCCTGTTTTATTTTGGCCGGTGCCGGAGTAAATGTCACCAAACATGGTAACTATGCAGTCTCGTCAACAAGTGGCTCGTCGAATCTGCTCGAATTTTTGGGTTACAAGTTCAGTAACGACCTTGGCAAATTGAAAAATGATCTCGATAGTGGAAACTTCTGTTTTATGCATGCGCCACTTTTTCATCCGGCGATGAAACATATTGCACCTGCGCGCGCTGCTTTAAAAGTACCTACTTTTTTTAATATTTTAGGACCGATGATAAATCCTTCTTCACCAAAGTACCAGGTACTGGGAGTGAACAACGAAGAAAATTTCAACCACTACACAAACGTTTACAAAATGCTGGATGTGAACTTTATGATTGTAAACAGCAAAGACGGATATGATGAAGTTTCGCTAACTTCGGATACGCATTTCGCAAAAAATGGTGCAGAAGGGTTTCTTTCACCGGCAGATTTTGGTTTTGAAAAAATTACTCCGGAAAAACTTTTTGGAGGAAATTCAGTAGAAGAAGCTGCAAAGATATTTTTGAATATTCTGGAAGGGGAAGGCACTACTGAACAAAACAATGTAGTGGTTGCCAATGCAGCACTTGGTTTAAATCTTGTTTTTGCTGAAAGAGATTTGAAAGAATGTGTTGAAATGGCAACTGAGTCGCTAAAAAGTGGAAAAGCACTGGAAAAATTAAAAGCTGTAACTAATTAACTGTCATTTCGAATCCGCCATCTGGCGGATGAGAAATCTCTTTACTTGGAACAGATTTCTCCTCCTGCGTCGTCGAAATGACAAAAGAAAAAAATAAAGAATATGAACATTCTCGACAAAATTATCGAAGCCAAAAAAGAAGAAGTGGCTCACCAAAAGAAGTTGGTAGATGTTGAAATGCTGAAGGATATTCCTGATTTTTCCAGGGAGTGTAATTCGCTGAAAAAAAACTTACTAAGAACAGGCTCATCAGGAATTATTGCTGAATTCAAACAACGATCTCCTTCAAGAGGAGATATCAATCTGTCAGCAAAAGTGGAAGAGGTAACAAAAGCTTACGTTGATGCCGGTGCAGCAGGATTGTCGGTTTTAACCGAGCCCAAATTTTTTGGCGGTCACCAGGCCAATTTAGTGAGAGCTCGGGAAACCAACCCTGAAATCCCAATTCTTCGAAAAGATTTTATGATTGATCTTTATCAGTTGGTTGAAGCAAAAGCTTACGGAGCCGATGTTATTTTGCTTATTGCAGCTTGTCTGGAACATGAACAGGCTGAAATACTGGCAAGGCAGGCAAAAAATCTGGGAATGGAAGTTCTAATGGAAGTTCATAATGAGGCGGAACTGGAAAAGCTGAACGATTTTGTTGATATCGTGGGAGTAAATAACCGCGACTTAAAGACTTTTAACGTGGATGTGGAAACATCGGTAAGATTAGCAAAACTTATTCCTGACCAATTCGTGAAAATTTCAGAAAGCGGATTAACGGGGCCCAAAGAAATTCATTACTTGCGGGAAAACGGCTTTAAGGGTTTTCTGATAGGCGAAACATTTATGAAAACCCAAAATCCGGGTGAAGCCTGTAAAAAGTTTATTGAGGAGTTGAAAGTTTAGCGAAGCTTGTCATTTCGATGGAAGAATGACCGAGAAATCTGCTAAATGAAAAAAGAATATGATAAAACAACTTAAAATAAAAGTCTGCGGAATGAAGTTTACTGAAAACCGAGAGGAAGTTCAACAACTTCCGATCGATTTTTTTGGATTCATTTTCTATCCGCCTTCAAAAAGATATATAGGCAAAAATCCTCCCTCTGGTCTTTTTAATTCAGAAAAACCAAAGGTTGGGGTTTTTGTTGATGAGAATGCTTTCGAGATTTTGGCGTTGGCAAAAAATCTGGGATTTGATTATATTCAGTTACATGGAAAGGAAAATCCCAAAACCTGCCAGCTATTGAAAAATCAAGGATTGAAAATTATCAAGGCATTTAGTATAAATGAAACTTTTCAATTTCATGAAACAGAACCATTTGAAGGAGTTGCCAACTATTTTCTTTTTGATACAAAATCAAATCTTCCCGGTGGTTCAGGGAAAAAGTTTGACTGGAAGATTTTGGAGAAATACAAAGGAAACACCCAGTTTCTTCTGAGTGGCGGAATTCAACCTGAAGATGCAGAAGCGATAAAAAATATTGACCATCCGCAGTTTGCCGGAGTAGATTTAAACAGCGGGTTTGAAGATGAACCTGGATTAAAAAATATTGAAAAACTTAGAAGCTTTATTGAGGAAATTCATTCTCTGTAAAAATCTCTGTGTACTCAGTGGAAAAAAATCAACCACAGATTACACAAAGAAGACACAGAGTATTACGGAGAAAAACAAATAAGAATATGAAGTACGCAGTTAACGAAAAAGGATATTACGGAGAATTTGGCGGGGCATGGACTCCCGAAATGATGTACACCAATATCGACGAACTAAAAACCAAATATCTCGAAATTATTGGTTCAGACGAGTTCAGGAACGAATTCGATCAACTAATGAAAGATTATGTAGGGAGGCCGTCTCCATTGTATTACGCTAGTAGGTTGTCGGAACATTACGGTTCAAAAATCTATTTAAAACGCGAAGATTTAAACCACACCGGTTCGCACAAACTGAACAACACGATTGGCCAGATTTTACTGGCTTTAAAACTGGGGAAAACACGTATTATCGCGGAAACCGGCGCGGGTCAGCATGGAGTTGCCACTGCTACGGTGTGTGCACTGAAAGGTGTTAAATGTGTAGTTTACATGGGGGCGCTTGATGTATCGAGGCAGGCACCCAATGTTAAGAAAATGAAAATGCTCGGGGCAGAAGTTATTCCTGTGCACAGTGGTAATAAAACTTTAAAAGATGCTACCAACGAAGCGATGCGCGACTGGATTAATAATCCGGTGGATACACATTACATTATTGGCTCGGTAGTTGGTCCGCACCCTTTTCCCGACATGGTGGCACGGTTTCAATCCATCATCAGCAAAGAAATGAAAAGTCAGCTAAAAGAACAGACAGGCAGTGAATTTCCAACGCGGGTATTGGCTTGTGTTGGCGGAGGCAGCAATGCAGCCGGGGCATTTTATCATTTTCTGGAGGATGAGCAAGTGGAACTGATTGGCGTGGAGGCAGCCGGAAAAGGAGTTGATACGCCGGAAACGGCAGCAACTTTAACCGTCGGATCTCCAGGCGTTTTACACTCAAGTAAAACCATGTTAATGCAAAACAGCGACGGTCAGATTACCGAACCGTATTCGATTTCGGCCGGGCTTGATTATCCGGGAATTGGGCCATTGCATGCGCATCTTTTTAAAACAGGCCGTGCAAAATATCTGGCTGCTACCGATGAGGAAGTTCTTCAGTCAGCACTTTTGTTAACTCAAAAGGAAGGAATTATTCCGGCGTTGGAATCGGCACATGCACTAGCAGCTTTAGAGAAAATAAAAATGAATCCGGATGATGTGAATGTGGTAAACCTTTCCGGCAGCGGAAATAAGGATATGGAAACCTATTTAAATTATTTCGGATATTGAATTTTCCTGTCATTTCGAAGGAGTTACGACTGAGAAATCTGTAATGCTTTATAGGAACAGATTTCTCCTCGTTTACTCATCGAAATGACATAAAAAACTTAACAACATGAAAAACAGAATAAATCAACTTTTTGAGACAAAAAAAGAGAACATACTTTCGGTATATTTTACTGCCGGTTTTCCTAATCTTAATGACACCGTTCAAATTATTCAGGAGCTGGAAAAAAATGGCGTTGATCTTATCGAAATAGGAATGCCGTTTTCAGACCCCACTGCCGACGGACCAACCATTCAGCATACAAGCGAAATAGCACTAAAAAACGGGATGAGCGTAAAATTACTTTTTGAGCAGTTAAGCGAAATTCGAAAATCGGTAAAAATTCCATTGATTTTAATGGGGTATTTTAATCCCGTTTTACAGTTTGGCGTAGAAGAGTTTTGTGAGAAATGTAATGAAGCAGGTATCGACGGAACCATTTTGCCCGATCTTCCGCTGGAAGAGTTTGAAGAGCATTACAAGGATGTTTTTACCCAATATAATCTTCATAATATTTTGCTGATAACGCCGCAAACTTCTGAAAACAGAATCCGGCAAATCGATGAGGCGTCAAACGGATTTATTTATATGGTATCTTCTTCATCGACCACCGGAGCTGGAAAGAAAGTGGAAGATTTTCAGCGGGATTATTTTGAACGGATTCAGAACATGAACCTAAAAAACCCGCGGCTCATCGGTTTTGGAATTTCCGACCATGCAACGTTTTTCAACGCCTGTAAGTATGCAAATGGTGCAATAATCGGTAGTGCATTTGTAAAATCGTTTGATGAAAAGGAAACAATCAACAAAAATATTTCATCCTTTGTTAATCGAATTCTTACCGTTAGTTAATAATCTGAAACTTACTTTACAGTTGAAAAAATGCTATACAATTAGATTTATGTTTTGAAACAGGTTTAACATTTCAGGTGGTAACAGTCCGGTTCCCAATAGTTTAAAAAAAATGGAAATAAAGAAGCGAGTTAACGATTGTTAAACCATATTTTACAACATACTAAGATTATTGTTAAACTGTTATTTTAAAAGTGCGAATTAAAACAGAAAACCATGTTAGAATATGCAAAAGTAATTCTGCCTAAAGTAAGTTTCAGTAAGGAGCTTTTCAGAAAAGAGTTAATCAAATGTATTAACTGGGTAGACAAGAGTGAGGTACAGGATTTACGAATCTGGTGTATTAAAAATTTCAGAGAATTATATCCGGATGTTCTGGACGAAGCATTTTCAGACATTGCGGCTTAAAAATTATGACAGGCGGATATTTTATCCGCCTTTTTTGTGTCAAAAAAATCTGCAAACAGGCAAAATTCTACTACCAAATGCATTTTTTTATTGCTAATTCAGTTTGCAAACAGAATCTACGTATTTACACATTCAAATTAGTCATTCATTGATATTCTGATTTACCTGTTTCCTGTTTATGTAAGTTTGACTAAAAAGCTAGGAAATTTGATTTTTCAAATAGTGTTCAAAGCAAAGAAAATAACGGGGAGCTAGGGGAATTAATTTATTAAATAAGGCACATCCGATTTTACATAGAAATAGTTAAACAGCATTACAAGAATGTAAAAAAAGTGCAAGTATCTGACCGATTGGCAGGTATTAAACTCCCGTTTCCCCGGCGGGAGTTTTCTTTTTGTTTTGACCAGGGCAAACACGTGACCTTTATTATTAATATAATTATTTATCTATGAAAAAAGTACTGCTTATTCTAATGGCTTTGTCGGTTGGAATAAATTGCTTATTCGCCCAAACAAAGCAGATTACGGGGAAGGTGACGTCGGCAGACGACGGATTACCGATTCCGGGAGTATCGGTCTCGGTTAAGGGAACGACTACCGGAACAATTACAAATGTTGAAGGAACATATAGTTTAACGGTTCCTGAAAATGAAGTTTTGGTGTTTTCCTTTGTAGGAATGAAACCGAAAGAAGTGCCAATTACCGGCCAAACAGTTTATAATGTTGTTCTTGAAACCGAAACAATTGGTGTAGGTGAGGTTGTAGTAACCGCAATGGGAATTCGAAGAGAGAAAAAAGCCCTGGGGTATTCGGTTAGTGAATTTAATGCCGACGATTTTGGGAATGTCGGAAATGATGACGCTACAAAAGCACTGCAAGGCAAAGTTGCGGGGGTCTCCATTTCTGCAGGTTCTGGTGCACCCGGAGCAGCAACAAGGGTTATCGTCCGCGGGCTTTCATCAATTACCGGGAGCAACCAGCCACTTTATGTGGTCGATGGAGTCCCGATTAATAACAGCTACTCAAGTGGTAATGCTACTGAAAACTCAATGAATGTAAATGCCAAAGTAGATTTTGGTAACTCAGCAGCGGATATTAACCCCGCCGATATCGAAACCATTTCGGTTTTGAAGGGTGCTGCAGCATCAAATCTTTATGGTTCAAGGGCGGCAAATGGTGTTATAATGATAACCACTAAAAAGGGAGCTAAAAATAAAGATCTGGTGGTAAATGTTTCCAGTTCTTCTGCTTTTACCGAGGTTGGACGACTACCTTATTTCCAACAAAAATTCGGACAAGGCTGGAGCGGAACATACGACAGTAAGGAAAACGGAAGCTGGGGGCCCGTTATGGATGGGAAAGACAGGTTGACCGGCTATGTTGTTGATAATGTTCAACAAGTGGCTCCGTTCTCTTACAAGGAAAATGGTATCCGTGATGTTTATGAATATGGATACTCTTTAAATAATACAGTTGCACTTTCAGGAGGAAACGAATTTATGGGCTGGTATGCATCGGCTACCAATTCAAAAAACGATGGTGTGCTACCTGGCGATGTTGATGTTCTGGACAGAAATACATTGAGTTTTAAAGCAAACGGAGGAACCGATAAAACCAAACTCAATTTCGGGATGACATATATTAACCGTGTGCAGAAAACGATTCCAACAGGGCAGGGAGACGATGCCGGAACGGGTGCGGTAATTTATTCGGATATTTTGTATCAACCGGTGAATCACTATTTGCCAGATTACAGAGATTATAATTACAAGTTTAATAATCTGGATAACTATTATAACGGATATGCTCAGAACCCATATTTTACGTTAAACGAAACAGGTGCAATGGCAGATCAAAACCGTATAATCGGGAATCTGAATATAATTCAGGATATTGTTGAAGGACTAAGTATTTCGTTTACCGGTGGGGTTGATACCTATTCTCAATTCTCAAAGGTGCATGGTGCAGTAGCCAAAGTAACTCCTGGTTCAAATAATGATGGAACTATTAATGATGTTGCCGGAGCTGTTAAAGAAGAAGCAAAATATAATACTCAGTTGAATAGCGACCTTGTTATCACCTATAAAAATGAAATTGATTTATTTGGGGGAAACCTGAAGTATAACTTGCTTCTTGGTAATAACGTAAATCAACGTTCATTTAAACGCGACAATATTGTTTCGAAAGGACTAGTGGTTCCAGGGTATTATAATGTTGGAAATATCAGTGGTTCTGCTGAGGTTTATACAAGTGAATACAAAAGGAGGTTAGTTGGCGTATTTGGTCAGCTGGGACTTGAATTTAACGATCTTTTGTTTGTTAATTTACAGGCCCGTAACGACTGGTCGTCTACCTTGCCTATTGGCAACAACTCTTTCTTCTACCCGGGTGCGACCATGGGGTTCATCTTTTCAGACTTAATTCCTGAAAATAAAATTCTTTCTTACGGAAAATTCAGATTGAGCTATGCACTTGCAGGGAACGATGCAGCGCCGTTTATGACATCTGAAATTTACAGACCATCAATCTTACGCGCAGGTGGATTTGGTAGTACAAACTATCCGGTTGGTGGAATTCCTGCCTACGAAAAATATCAACGTTTGGGTAATCCTAATTTGAAGCCGGAGATTTCAAGCGAGTTGGAAATTGGTACCGACCTGAGATTCTTCTCCAATCGTATTGGCGTTGACCTGGCCTATTATAAAAAGAGAACTACCGATTTGATAATGTTAGCCAATATTGCTGCGTCAACTGGTTACAGAGAGATTACTGCAAACCTTGGTCAGATTACCAACGATGGTATTGAGTTGGCTCTTAACATAACTCCGGTAAGCACTTCTAACTTTACATGGGACTTTACTTATTTATACAATAAAGCAGATATGGTTTTGGACAAATTATCGGAAGAGTTGGGAGTTTCTGAATATGTGATAAACTCGGCTTACGAAACGGAATTTGTTGCCATTCCGGGTGAACAGCTGGGAATGTACCGAATTCCGGACTATAAATATTCTCCGGATGGTAAAATTATTGTTGGCGATAACGGACTTCCGGTGGAAGGTGATAAAAAACTGGTAGGTTCTTCGGTTCCCGATTTCATGATGTCGCTTACAAATAACCTTCAATTCAAAGGGTTTAGGTTTTCATTCCTGTTCGATTATCAAAAGGGAGGCTTGATGTATTCAAATACGGCCGGTGCAACTTTCTGGTCAGGAAATAACGAGCAGTCAACTACTAACGACCGTCGTCCGTGGGTGATTCCGAATACAGTAACCGAAATTAAAGATTCCGAAGGAAATACTACCGGTTATGCTGAAAATACAACTCCTGTTGTAGACAACTGGCACGAATACTATTCAGCAAATACCAATAAACCCATTGAAAGTTCAAGATTAATTCCAAGAACTTTCATTAAACTGAGAGAAGTTTCTTTATCCTACAGGTTTAGCGGTTCGCTGCTTGAACGTACATTCCTTTCAACAGCGAATGTTTCACTGTTCGGAAGAAACCTGTTCCTGTGGACACCGGCAAAAAACAGTTATGTTGACCCTGAAACAACAACATGGGATAACGACATTGAAGGATTATTTGGTGAGTTTAACGGAGCTCCTTCAGTTAGAACTTATGGACTGAAATTGGACTTAACCTTTTAAATATAGAATAGAATGAAAAAGTTAATTATAATATTAAGTACTGTCCTGTTTTTATCATCTTGCGATAAATTTCTGGACATTAATGAAAATCCAAATTATCCGACCGATGTTTCGGATGAATTGCTACTTACTTCTTCCATAGCATCAGTTACGAATGTTTATTGCGCCGATTGGGGTTTAATTGGTTCTTTCTGGTCGCAACACTGGGCACAGAATAACACCTCATCGCAATATAAAATATACGAATCATATGCAATCAGCAGTAATACGAATGTTATTGAGCGCTCTTACCGTGCTATGTTTGTTGACGGACTGAGTGACAATGAAATTTTTCTGAAAAAAGTAGAAGAAAACGAAAACTGGGGAGCCTATTTAATGGGTGCAGTGATTAAAGCATACGGATTTCAGTATTTAGTTGATTTGTATGGAAATGTTCCTTATTCTGAAGCTTTTCTGGGTGCCGAAAAGTTGAATCCGGTTATCGACAAAGGTGAAACTATTTATGCAGATATTTATGATTTGCTGGTAGATGCTTTAAGTAAAGATTTCAATGCTTTTGTACCGGAACTTTACGAAACAAACGATATTATATTTGAAGGTCATCTTGATGACTGGATGGCGTTTGCAAATTCATTAAGATTACGAATCTTATTACGTCAGTATGATGCAAACTCTTCATTTGCCAATACTGAAATTTCAAAGTTGATTTCTGATATGGAAGCCGGAAATATTTTTCTTCTTGACAAAGATGTTGCGGTTACCAATTTTGAAGATGCTGACAGTAAGTCAAATCCTTTATATGAAAGCGATCAGAGGCAGCTAAACACAACTAATAATATTAAAGCGTGCGCCACTTTTATTTCTTATCTCCAAGCTAACAGTGATTCTCGTCTTGAAACATTATTTACTCCGGTTGATGGCAGCTATTACGGTATGGTTCCGGGTTCATATAATGTTCCTTCATCCGAATTCGAGGCGCCAAAACTAATTGCATCTCCGGTAATAGAGCCAACCATGCCGGTTTACTGGATGACTTATGCTGAATCTGAACTTTTGATCGCAGAAGCTTATTTAAGATTAGGAAACACTGAGAAAGCACAAGAATATTATGAGAGTGGTGTTACTGAATCATTTGCCCGCATGGGAGCTGAAATTGGCGAGTTGTTAAACGGTGCATATGCTTTCCCAACTAACGGTTTTAACGATCAGTTAAAGGCAATCATCATGCAGAAATGGGTTGATGCAGCTGATGGAGGCCGCGGAATTGAATCGCACATTGAACGTATCAGGACTGGCTACCCTGAAGAATCAACAATTAGCGATCAAATTGCAGAAGGCTACGAACTTCCAGGTAATTATATTCCTGGTACTTTGATTTACAGTAAGAAAGGTACAACGGGAGGCATACTTCCAAGAAGATTTCCATATGCCGATAGTGAGTTGAATTTCAATTCGAATGCAGCTGAATACAAAGCATTGTCGGATGCCGATGTGATTCTACAATATGTATGGTGGAAAAATTAAATAGTAATAAAATGAAATTAATAAAATATTCTTTAGTTCTATTGTCGGTCGTTTTCTTTCTTGCGTCATGCGAGAAGGATTACGATAGCTTTATCACGACAGAAACACCTGCGCCGGTTATGGAATTAATCGGTAGTAACCCATTGGTTTTATTCAAAGGGACTCCTTATGTTGAGCCTGGAATATATGCAGCCGAAATTGCAAACGGCGATACAACAGAGCTTGAATACGAAGTATTAAACGAAGTAAATGTTGATATAACGGGAACCTATAAATTACAATATAAAGTAACTAATTCAGAAGGGTATGATTTCTATATTTCGAGAAACGTAAATATTGTAAGTTTTACTGGTTATGACGTATTTGAAATTCCTTCCGGGACCTACGATGGAATCCGTGTAAACAGAAATGTCGGCGGTGTAGTTCAGATTACTAAACTTGCACCCGGGGTTTATCAAATCAGTGATTTGCTTGGTGGTTATTATGATCAGTATGTGGGATATGGTCCTGCAACAGCTGCACCTGCCATTCTGGTTATCGAAGAGAACGGAGAAATCAGAACTGAACTTGGAAATACTGAGGCATGGGGCGAAGTTACAGGGTCAAATTTCAGCTTTGATGCAGAAAACAGTGTATTAACATTTAGTGCATTGATTGTTGACGAAGAATTTGGTTTTGATGTTCAATTAACCCTAAAATAGAGAATAAATTATGAAGAAATATCTGATATATATGTTAGCGTTCGTAAGTATTATTCTTTCATCGTGTGATGAAAAGGAAGATTACGATCAAATCAATTCACAGGTAGTTGAAGCTTCCGGTGAATGGTGGATAAAGTTCTCAAAAACCGATTATGAAACAGGCTACTTAAAAGTACTTACTTTTAATACGGCTGATGATGTTGCTACTGAAATGTGGATTTGGGATAAAGGCAACTGGAAGAATATCAAATTCAAATGTCCGGTTGATGTTTCAAACCTTACTTTTGGTGGCAGCAATTTAGACAATACAAATTCTGATGTTACAATTACGGTTGCAAATGGTAAAATTGAAAAAGATGCCGGATTGTCAACCGCAGGAAATGTAACTGATAAGATATCTTTTGAAATCTCTTTTAGCGATGAGCCGGGCGTGGTTTACCAAGCAGTTGGTACCCGCAAAACAGGTTTTGTCGAGGATGAACATTGATGTTTTTTGTAAATCTGAAAAGGGTGCCCGTTGGGTGCCCTTTTTTATTTTAGAATTTGTATGTGGTTAATTTTCAATGGTTCTTCTAAAATTTGGTTTTCATCTTTTAAATGTTGAATTTTTCGAACTACTTCCATTCCGCTAATAACTTTTCCAAATGCTGCAAAGCCTTGTCCATCCGGATTGCGTTTGCCTCCAAAATCGAGTTCGGGCTGGTTGCCCACACAAATAAAGAATTCGGTAGATGCTGTTCCCGGTTCCATTCGCGCCATCGACAGTGTTCCATCTACATGCTTTAGTCCGGTTTTATTCGTTGTTTCATGAATAATGGGTTTTATTTTTTCAAGCAGTACCTCTGAAAATACACCGCCCTGAACAACTTCAATTTTTACATCGTTATTGGGTTGATTATCCATTCGGACAACACGATAGAAAATGGCATCTTTATAGGTTCCGCTTTCCACATGATCGAGAAAATTGGCGGCTGTTACGGGTGCATGAATAGTATCAATTTCAAGCAGAATATCGCCCAAACCGGTAGTCATTTTTACTTTGGGTAATTCTTGTGCCCATCCATTAAAAAACAGAAAAATTGCAATAATTAGATATGATATTTTCATTTTATCGATAGTTTTGTCGGCGTAAAAAACCAATATTGAATATTCAAAAGTAAGAAAACCTGGTATGAAAAAGCTGCAATTTCTGTTTATTCTGTTCCTCATTTCCTCTACCGTTTTTGCCCGGATTTCGAAGGTTGAGACCTTTTTAAAGTCGCAGCCAAACGTGAAAAGTGTTGAGGTTATTCCCGGAAATTCCTTTTTCAATGCAACTTATAAAATTATGTTCAGGCAGCCACTTGATCATTCCGATACAACCAAAGGCTTTTTCCTGCAGCGTATTTTGCTGGGTGATAGAGGGAAAGACAATACTTCGCTGCTGGTTACAGAGGGGTATGATGCTAATCGTGCAGAAAGTCCGTCGTTTATTGAAGAGCTTAGCCCGATGCTAAATTCGAACCAGATTTTTGTGGAGCATCGTTATTTTGGAGAATCCTGGCCTGATTCTGTAAACTGGGATTATCTGACGGTTGCCAATGTTGCCGAAGATCATCATGCTGTTGTTGAGCTTTTTAAAAAATACTACACTGCAAAATGGGTAAATACAGGTATTAGTAAAGGCGGACAAACTGCAGTTTACCACCGGTTTTTTTTTCCTGGCGATGTTGATGCTACAGTAGCTTATGTTGGCCCTTTGAATTTTGGTGTAGAGGATGGAAGACATGAACCGTTTATTAATAAAAAAGCAGGAACGGCAGAACAACGAAAACAAATCTTGGATTTTCAACTGGCTGTACTTCGAAACAGGGATAAAATATTACCGATGTTGGATAAGTTTATTGCCGCAGGAAATTATACATTTCGTATTTCGCATGATGAGGTACTCGATTTTTGTGTGCTCGAATATTCATTTTCAATATGGCAGTGGGGAACTTATATCAACCAAATTCCATCGAAAAATGCGAATGCAGAAGTGCTCTTCGAACACTTGATGAAGGTGGCGGATCCTTCCTATTTTTCACTTGAAGGAATGGAGGCTTTTAAATCCTTTTATGTTCAGGCAGCCCGCGAACTTGGTTATTACGGGTATGATACAAAACCTTTGAAGAAGTACCTAACAATAAAAAATGCAGAAGGTTATCTCCGCTATGTCTTTCTTCCTGCCGATTTAGAAATTAAATACGAAAAAGAGACATCGCAGGAGGTCAAAAAATTTATTCAGGAAACGGATGCCAGGATTCTGTTTATTTATGGTGAGTACGATCCGTGGTCTGCTTCGGCATTTAACGTACCCGATAAACCAAATTTTCTTAAAATTGTAAAACCGGGGGGAAGTCATTCTACCCGGATTAAAAATCTTCCTGCCGAACAACAAGTGCAAATAAAAGAAAAAATGGAATCCTGGTTAGGAATTCCATTTCTTATCGATAAATAAATTATTTGCTAAAATCTTACTTGACTACACTTTATCAGGAACAACAAAAGGAGCCCTGTAATTTCTTGTCAGGTATTCATCGGCATCCGGATCGTTTACAAATTTTTCAGAAGCCGGGTCAAAAGTTAATACACGCCCCAAACGGTAAGCGATATTTCCAAGATGTGCAAGCCCTGAAGAAAGATGAGCCGTTTCAACCGGTCCGTGCAAGATTGTTTTGTCGTGGGCACGAACTGCATCAATAAAGTTTTTGAAGTGTCCGTCTGTTCCACCTAAACCACGGTCAATTTCCGATCCCGATTTTCCTCCATCCGCGCCCGATTTTCCGGGTTCGCGTTTTTGGCCCATATAGAACTGGTATTTATCGTAACCATCAACAACCAAAACACCCTTGTCGCCATAGAAAATGTTTCCAACGGTAACTCCTTCTTCGGTATTGGTGCACCACGGACGAACTTCAAACTGAATAATTTTGTCTTCTTCCGGATAATTATAGATAGAAGAAAGTACTTCTGGTGTTTCTTTAGCATCATTCCAAAGGAACTTACCACCCATTGACGTAATTTTGGTTGGTAACCCAACGCCAAGACCCCACATACACAAATCAGTTTCGTGAATTCCCTGGTTGCCCACATCGCCGTTTCCGTATTCAAATGTCCAGTGCCAGTTGTAGTGAACAAGATTGCGGGTAAATGGTCTTTTTGATGCAGGACCGGTCCACAAATCGTAATCCAAACCATCAGGAACAGGTTCAAAGCCTTTGTTTCCGATATCGCCCCTCCAACGGAACACTAATCCACGGGCCATATAAACACGTCCGATATAACCATCGTGCATCATTTGTACAGCTTCGCGAACAGCAGGCGAGCTTCTTAGCTGAACACCGTGTTGAACAATCCGATCGTATTTCTGTGCAGCTTCAACCATTTTGCGACCTTCATAAATATTATGAGAGCCTGGTTTTTCGACATACACATCTTTCCCGGCCTGGCAGGCCCAAATTACAGCAAGTGCATGCCAGTGGTTTGGTGTTGCAATACTTACAACGTCGATATCTTTATTGTCGTAAATTTTTCTGAGATCCTGCTCCAGCGCAATGTCCTTTCCGTATTTGTCTTTAAAGTCTTTTTTGCGCTCTTTTAAAACGTTCATGTCAGGGTCGCAAAGATGTGTTAACTCTACATTATCCTGAACCATAAAACTTGAAATGTGGCTTTTCCCGCGGCCATTAACACCCAGTACAGCAGCATTTATCCTGTCATTAGCACCAAATGCATGTGCCGGAATTATGGATGGAATTGAGATTGCAGCAGCAGCCGTTGCAGACTGTTTGATAAAATTTCTGCGCGATTGATTTTTCTCCATAGTATAAATTTAAAGTTTATTATTTATTTCGATAATTTCTTAATTGAAGCGGTCGTTATTTTATTGATTATCTGACCATGATTTAACCGGATTATCTTTTGCTTTTTAGTTGGTATCCTATAGGCAGATAAAAGTATAAAAATTTTGCGAAAACCGATTTCACCAAAATTGTTTAATAGTAATGGAAAATTTCGTTTGCAGAAATTGAAATGAATTTTGCAGAATCCGGAAAAGATATTATATTTGCCACCCGTTAGCGAAGAAATTTCGATTGAAATAAAAAATATATTGCGGGGTGGAGCAGTTGGCAGCTCGTTGGGCTCATAACCCAAAGGTCATCGGTTCAAGTCCGGTCCCCGCTACTTTTAAGTAATAAAAGCCTGTAATTTGCATATTTACAGGCTTTTTTATTGTCGATTAGAGCGTCACTGAGGCAAAATAAAATATCTGGAAATTATTATAAACTTGATAACATTTAAGCTTGCCATTTGTGTAATACTTAAAAAGTTCTATTGAGTTATATTCTTTGAATGACAATAATCCCAAGGTTTAAAAATTGAAGTAGAAACTAGCATTACTGTTTTTGTTTACTTTCAACAACAAATTAATCTAATCAGGTTAAAAAGTTGATCAATTCTAAATTTTAATTAGTGATCTCTAAGCTTAACTTAAAAGAGATTTTGGGAGAAATTCAAGATGAAAGCACAGGAGATTATTTAGCCAACTGCGTCAAATTAATAATATCAATGGGACCTTTGCCAAAAGCCGCATAATATTCTAATACAACATTCTCTTTGGCATCATCAATTTTAATGATTGCGTAGCCGGGCAAATCAGTTTGTTTGTAATAGGTAACAAAATCTGCTTCCTGTTTTAGTATTTCTTTTCTTTCGTTTAAAGTTTCCGGTTGCCAGTCCGGAACATTTTCAGCCAACGATGGGCCATATTCTCGAATAATATTTTTTGGTTTTTTATAATTCCGGTCCTGTATGACACTTATTGCCATTATCTGTATGATTGGACCAAATTTAGTTTCTCTTTTTACAACAGAATATCGATGCAGGTGTCCACAAAGAACAATAGCTTTATTTTTTGCAATTACTTCCAATAGTTTTTCCCTTCTCTCAGGTTCTTTCCTGAGCGTATGCCAACAACGTTCGGTTACAGGAATGACAGGTTCATGTATAGCAACAAATTTATATTTTGCATTCGAAGAAGAGAGTTCCTGATCAAGAAAAGCCACCATGTCTGTTTGGTTATCCCAGGGGTCGATACACGTAATTTGCACGTTTTCATATTTATATGAATAGCTTGCATTTTTAATTATAGAACTGCCGGTTTGATTTTTAATGAAGGGTACATAATTATTGAGAAAAGCTTCTTTTGCACCGGGTCCGGTTACATCATGGTTTCCTTTAGCAATAATCCATGGAACTGGCATATTTGTATTCCGAATCGCTTTGATTGCATTGGCTGCCATTTGCTGTGCTTTTTCAGGTGTTCCTGCTAATCCTTCCGAAAGGTCTCCCAATTGTAGGATTAATTTTGTGTTCGATTTAGGCGATTGTATTCTTTTCTTTAATATCACCATAAAATCATTCCAATTCTCTTTCGTAATCGATGTGTAATTTTCGATCTGACTTAGATCATTCGGTTTCTCTAAGCGTATCCATTCCATATCGTGATCTTCCAGTTGATCATAATGAGTGTCTCCCAGAACAATAAAACTACTTCTTTGCGAACTGGCTTCAACAATTATGGATAATGTTAAAATACTGATTAAAATGGTTCTTTTCATCTTCTAAAATTTACTATTCGATTGTAACCCCTGAAAAATATCGATTTGTTCCAACGGGTTTTCTTTCTTGTTTTGTAATATTTGTTACTCAGTAAAAGTTGAAGGCAAACTCAGTAATTGGTACTCTATTGTTTTTGCCAGGCGATAATTTCCTGCCGAATTGGGATGTAGCATGTCGGTTTTGGCATTTTCAAAATATTTGCTGAATATATCATTCATTGGATATAAACCACTGATTGAATAAAGATCGATGAGCGGAACGGCCCAGATAGAGGCAGCTTCCTTTAGTGCATTTACATAGGCATCAAGGTAGAGGTCCTGAGCATTGGCAAAGCTTTCTTCCGGCTGAATATTCCGTTCACTGAATTGGGCAAATCCCCGGTGAATGGGTGTAAAAATAATGATTTGCTGGTCGGGGTAATTCAATTTTAGAAAGTCCATAACTTTGTTGATTCGTCCGCAAAATGTTGAATCGGTAAAAACAGGTGTTCGGTACTTGCGAAGGACTTGTTTGCCGTTATGATTAGTTTCTTTTTGTGTTTCAGTAAAGAATTCTCCCAAAGGCAAGCTATGATTGTAATCGTTTGTGCCGGCAAAAATAAAAATGGCATCTACATTGGTTCCGTGCTCTTCTTTAAGTTTAACAGCCTGACCGTAAATTCCATCCCATTGGTGTCCGCTAATTCCATAAACATACGGTTCGATTCCCAGCAAATCTTTCAGGTACTCCCAATAAACGATATTGTCACTTTCCCTTTTCTGTGTCATTGAGTCGCCCAGATAAGCAACTTTTTTGCCATTCCACTGCGAGTTTTGCACTTCAGTTTTTAAACCAGTGGGTTCGCTGTCATCGCTTCTTAACCCGGTCTTTGCCTGAACCGTGGTTGTTAAAATAATCAGGAGGTATAAAATAATATTTCTTTGTCTTTTCATTTTTTTTTGATTTTCTCAAAACTAACTAAGAAGTTTTAAAATTAACAATCCTTGGTTCAAATTCAATGGAAGATTTTCACAACAATAATTTCAGTTTTTTATTCAAAATGAAGGATAAACGAAAATTAATTTCAAATATGTTGTAGTGTTTAAAGAAGTCTAATTGTAGTGTGGTGAACTTTAATTAAGGAGATTTGTTTTGAGACAAGAAAAGCGGCATACAAATCCAGATTGGACAGTGAGATAAAACATTTGAAGAATGGACTGTACGCCGCTATATTTTTATGATTTTTTGCGTCCCTGTGCGATGAATTCTTTTTGTTAAATAAGGCAGACCCATTTCAAGTAGCGAATATAGTAAAATTTTTCAAATTAGAATTTTCTAAAAAATCATTCTAAAATAGGTACAGTTGAATATTTTGCCTGCCACTTCCGATTTTATTTTTCAATTTCCTTCCAAACCAAGGCACTGGCGCCCATAATTGCCACATCACCCGGTTTTAATTGCGATGGAAGAACTTCAACTTTATTTTTATAGGTAGGGAGTAAATGCTTTTCCATGTTTTCTTTGGTCGGTTTAAAAAGCAAGTCACCTGCGGCAGTTGGCCCTCCAAAAAGGAAAATGGCCTCCGGGCTTAAGTAATGTACAGTGTCTGAGAGGCCAAGTCCAAGCCATGCACCTGTTTTCTCAAAAACTTCAAGTGCAATTTTATCACCATTTTCGGCAGCTTCAAAAATCATTTTGGAATCAAGTTCTTTGTATGATTTATCGGCAAGTAAACTATCATTTGCATTATAGTGAACCAGTAACTCGAATGCAGTACGTTTAATTCCTGATGCTGAGCAATAAGCTTCCAAATGCCCCAAAGAAGAACATCCACAAGGGCGGCCACCGGGAACCAGAGTTACATGCCCGATTTCACCGGCAAAGCCATCGCTCCCGTAAACCAGGTCACCGTTTACAACAATTCCGCTTCCAACTCCTGTTCCCAACGTGAACATTACGAAGTTTTTCATTCCCTTTGCGCCGCCATACATCATTTCACCAATTGCAGCGGCGTTTGCATCGTTAGTTAGAACCAGAGCTCTCAATTCAGGGAAGTGATTCCTGAGCAGTTTTATTAAAGGTACTGAACCCTTAAACGAAAGATTTGCAGCATGTTCGATTGTGCCTGAATAATAATTTCCACTGGGTGCACCAATTCCAATTCCTAAAATTTCAAGGTCTTCATTAAGTAGTTTTACTCTTTTAATTAGCTCGTGAATTGCTGCTGAAAGGTCGGAAACATAAAGGTTGATGTTGCCGTGTGACGGAGTTGGGATATTGTCTTTCACCATTACATTTCCAGATTGATCAACCACTCCGATGGCCGTATTTGTTCCACCAATATCAACACCAATTGCAACTTTTTTCATTTTGATTTTTTTAAGTATGGTTATTAAATTTAGCTGTCTCTAACGTAGCCCACAAATTTATAAATAATATGTAACTCTTTCTTTCAAGAGGTGAGTTTCGTTAATATATTCTTTCATGGATTTGTTTTTTTACTACCTCTGAATTCTTATAAGACTGTTCTCAGGCTGAAATAGATTCGTACCTTTGTGGTTGATTTTAAGGAAATGAAGCGTATCACCAAAGTTATATTAAAAGTAATCGGCTGGTTTTTTTTAATACCGGTTTATATTTACAAGTACGGAATTTCTCCGCTTACCCCGGCTTCGTGCAGGCATATTCCTACCTGCTCCGAATATGCGGTGCAAGCTATAAAAATACATGGACCATTTAAGGGAATTTGGCTGGCTACCCGAAGGATCTCAAAATGTCATCCGTGGGGAACTCATGGCTATGATCCCGTTCCTCCACGAAAAGAAAATTCGATTAAAGTTGATGGCTAAATTGAATAACAGCAAGGAATTCGGAAAGTAAAAACTAAATTTGCATTCATTTGTTTTTAGTAGACATTTAAAAAATCGAATAGATGAAAAGAATTATTTTGCTAGTTTTAATAGCAGCAATTTTTAGTGCCTGCAATTCCAAAAAATCTGGAAAGGAAAATCAGAAAAATATAATAGCAGTAAGCATTTTACCCCAAAAAACATTTGTAAAAAAAATAGCTGGAGACGATTTTGAAATAAATGTTTTGATACCACCCGGGGCGAGTCCCGCAACTTATACACTGCTTCCATCTCAATTAAAAGATATTTCCAATTCTTCTATTTGGTTTCGGATTGGTTATATCGGTTTTGAATATTCATGGAAAGAAAAAATCAGCCAGGCAAATTCAAAAATGAAAGTGGTCGACCTTTCTGAAGGCCTTGATTTAATTGAGGTAGAACATGCAGAGTATGATAATCATGGTGACCATCATGGTGGTGTTGACCCACATATTTGGCTCTCGCCTGCTTTGGTAAAACAAATGGCAAAGAAAATTTTAGACGAACTAACACTACTAAAGCCTGAAAAAAGTGAGGAATACAAGGTTAACTACCTTCGTTTTGTAAAAGAAATTGATTTGCTGAATGTTGAAATTAAAAATGAATTAAAAGATTACACAGGAAGAAAAATAATAGTTTTTCATCCCAGTCTTTCATATTATGCACGCGATTATGGATTGGAGCAATTTGCTCTGGAAACAGGAGGAAAAGAACCTACACCAAAAGAGATGGCCAAAGTGGTTGATATGGCAAAGCAGGAAAATATTAAAGTGATATATATTCAAAGTGAGTTTGATCGTGACCATGCCAGGGTTTTTGCTGAAGAGATTGAGGGAGAGATTATTCAGGTACGTCCTCTGGATCCTGCATGGGAAGATAACTTAAGAGAAATGACTCACGTAATTGTCGATAATTTTTAATGGAGCCTCTGGTTAAAATAAAAAATCTTTCAGTGGGGTACGACAAAGTTCCTGTACTTCAAAATCTGAATCTCGAAATCTTTGAGAAAGATTTTCTTGGCGTTATCGGTCCGAACGGCGGAGGAAAAACTACACTGTTAAAGGCCATTTTAGGACTTTTAAAACCTTATAAGGGAACAATTCAGTTCAGAAAAGATATGAACGGAAAGAAAAAGCCGATTGGCTACCTTCCGCAGGTAAAACATATCGACAAAAAATTTCCTATAACAGTTTTTGATGTTGTTCGCTCCGGATCAATTATGCAAAATTCGCTTGATTCAAAGTTGGCAATCAAGCAACGGGTAGCGGATATTTTGCATGAAATGGGAATTTATGAAATAAGAAAAAAGGCAATAGGGGAACTTTCAGGGGGACAAATGCAACGGGTGTTTTTATGTCGTGCGTTACTAAGTAACCCGAAATTATTGATACTCGACGAACCGGATACTTTCGTAGATAACCGGTTTGAAAGTGAATTGTACGAGAAACTCAGGGCACTTAATGAAGAAATTGCCATCGTTTTGGTTTCGCACGATGTTGGTACTATATCGAGCTATGTAAAAACCATTGCCTGTGTAAATGGCGATTTGCATTATCATCCCGATAATAAAATTACGCAGGAGCAACTTGACGGTTACAACTGTCCCATTCAAATTATATCACATGGCGAAATTCCCCATACGATTTTAAAACATCATCATTAATGAGTACAATAATCGAATTGTTTCAATACGACTTCTTTTTAAAGGCATTTCTTGCCGCAATATTCGCAAGTATTTCTTGCGGAATTATTGGCGGATACATTGTCTCACGCCGGATTGTTTTTATTAGCGGGGGGATTACTCATGCTTCTTTTGGCGGAATCGGGCTTGCCTTTTTTCTTGGCTTTAATCCTCTGGTTGGGGCCGTTCTATTTGCAATAGCATCGGCACTGGGAATCCAGTTTTTTACCAAAGTAGCCGAAATTCGTGAAGATTCGTCAATTGCGATTTGGTGGTCGCTTGGCATGGCGCTGGGGATTATTTTTGTGTTTTTAACACCAGGTTACACGCCCAATTTAACAAGTTATCTTTTTGGAAATATTCTTACAGTTTCTATTGCTGAATTGTGGTGGATGTTTGCTCTGGTGGTTGTTATTATCGGTTTTTTTGTATTATTCTTCGATAAAATTCTATTTATTGCTTTTGACGAAGAATTTGCACGAACAGCCGGCTTGCCCGTTTCTTTATTCAATTACCTGACCATTACTTTAATTGCTTTGACGGTTGTTTTAAATATAAGGGTAGTCGGAATTATTCTTATTCTGTCGTTATTAACCATTCCGCAAGCTACAGCCAATTTATATACTAACGATTTTAAACGTCTGGTGATTCTTTCTTCGGTTTTTGCATTCATTGGTACCATTCTTGGTTTATTCATTTCTTATTTTCTTGATATTCCTTCAGGTGCTGCAATTATTTTTACGCTGGTATTGATTTTTATTGTTCTGAAACTTTTCAAGTACTTTTCAAAATGATTTCAGGCAGAAAAGAGAAAAATTATACCTGTAAAGAATGTGGATTCGAATTTTCAAATTTAGATGTTGACCGCATCTGTAGTAACTGTTTTGCATGCACAGGATGCGAGATTTATTTCTGTCCTTCTTGTAATAAAGAAGTGATAATAAAGCCGATGAAACCGATGAATACAAAAAATATTCCTTGATGAAGAGACCCCCTTTTTCTTAGAAATTTTCAGTCAGGTTGCTTAAATTTTGCTTTTAAGCAAGTATCACTAAAAACAAAATTTCTTTCTTTTTCAAACCAGAAAACCAATACTGTTGTTACAAAAATAAATGATATGATGAATATTCAACGAAGAAATTCGCCCCCTCCAATATATATAGTTTCCGGTGGTCGTGGTATTGCAGGAAACAACCTTGTACAATCGCTGCTCATTCAATATCCTGAAAATGATATTCCTGTAATTATTGTTCCAAATATTCAGGATGAAGACCAGGTTTTTGACACGGTAATGAAAGCAAAAACCGATGGAGGACTAATTGCACATACCATGGTGAATCCTGAACTGAGAAAAAAAATAAACGAACTCTGCAATGAATTCGGTGTTTCGGTTGTGGATTTAATGGGAAATTTGGCTGATTATTTGGATAAGATTCTTGATGTAGTGCCGATTAAACAACCTGGTTTATACCGACAATTAAATCAACAATATTTCGACAGGATAGAGTCGATTGAATTTACGCTTTCGCACGATGACGGAATGAGCCCGGAACGTTTACAAAATGCTGAAATAATTTTAACCGGTGTTTCCAGAGCCGGAAAAACTCCGTTGAGCGTTTATCTTGCCATGTATGGGTGGAAAGTGGCAAACATACCACTGGTTAACGGAATTCAACCACCGGATGAGTTGTTTAAAGTTGATCCAAACCGTGTTTTTGGGTTACACATTTCGGCTGCACAGTTAATCGCTCACCGTAAAAAAAGGTTGGCAGGCTGGAATAACTATGTTGACGAAACTTATGTCGATGAACGTTCGGTTCGTGAAGAAATAAGAAATGCGATGTTTATTTTCGACAAAGGTGGATTTACCGTCATCAATGTTTCCAATAAACCCATAGAAAGTACAGCAAATGAAATTCTGAATATGATTACGAAACGGTTTGCCTATCGTGGGCGAAAAATGGATTCACCCTACCATGTTCCCGACGAAAGTGTTTCGGATGGAGAAGTAATTTAATTTTAAACGCAAGTTTTTTATTAAGTCAGTGTCATATTCTAAAAATAATGATTTAGAATATTGGCGCACATGAAAAACAAATTTAGTTGGAGGGCATTAATCAGTTTTGGATTAACCTATTCTTTTATAGTTATTCTGTTCTCAGGAATTATTTTGTACATAGCTCCTCCTGGCAGATATGCCCATTGGGTAAACTGGAAGATTTTTGGATTAACCAAAGAAGGTTGGCAGTCTTTGCATACGGTTTTTTCCTATTCATTTGTTATCCTTTCAGTATTCCATTTATTTACTGTAAACTGGAAAACATTCTTGTCTTATTTGAAATCGAAAACACAAAAAGGGATAAATAAAAGAAGAGAGTTTATTGTTTCAACTTCGGTATTTGTCATTTTCTTTTTCGGGGTAATATTTTCTGTCCCGCCTTTTCAATCGGTTATGGATTTAAGTGGTTACTTTACCGAATCGTGGGAAAAAAAAGAAGAAGAACCACCGGTTCCGCATGCTGAGCTACTAACGCTCGAAGAACTTAGTGACCAACTAAAAGATCTGAATTTGGAAGAAATTACAAGAATTTTGGATAAAAACCAGGTTAAGTTCGATAATACAAACCAGCAAACTTTACAGGAAATTGCTACCAATAATCAAACTACTCCTTTAGCGATTTATCAAAAAATAACAAAAAAGGGAGGGAATGAACTTCAGGGTTCCGGAATCGGGAAAAAGAGCCTTGAAACGATTGTATCGGAGCAAGGGAAAGATATAAATGAGGTTTTAATCCTACTTTCAAAAAATGGATTAATAGCTGAAAAGCAGCAGACATTGAAAGAGATTGGGGAAAAGAATAATGTTTTGCCCCGCGATATTTTCAACCTTATTAAGGGAGAATAAATTCTTTTTTTTAATGTGTAAATTCATTTAATTTTAGAAGTGATAATTTCTGAATGACAGAAACTGAAATTATAAAAAGCCTTCAGGAAGGCAGTGAAACTGCATTCAAACATTTGGTTGAACAATATCAGCAACGCATTGTAAATACCTGTTACGGATTTGTGTATAATACTGAAGATGCAGAAGATATTGCTCAGGACGTTTTTATTGAAGTATTTCGTTCTGTACACAACTTCAGGGCCGATTCCAAAATATCTACGTGGTTATACAGAATTGCAGTGAACCGCTCTCTGAATTTCATTCGCGATAACAAAAAACGTAAATGGTTTCAGTCTTTTGAAGATGCGGTTAAGGCTCAAAACTCAGGCATTCAGAAACTGGAAGGAAGTGAAGCTGAAAATCCGGTGCTGGAGATGGAAAACCAGCAGCGAGCTAATATGTTACACGAGGCTATAAATTCACTTCCCGAAAATCAAAAAACTGCATTTAGTTTGAATAAATACGAAGATTTGTCGTACCAGGAAATTGCTGAAGTAATGGAAATGTCATTATCATCGGTTGAATCCTTAATTCACCGTGCAAAAAAGAACCTGCAGAAAAAATTGCATACCTGTTATAAAAAAAGATGTATCTGAGCGCAAGTTTTATGAATTTAGAGTGTCAAAATAAACGATAAACAAAATGAATATGAAATGTAGCAACATACATAAAAAACTCATCTTCTTTCTGGAAAACAAATTACCTGAAAAAGAAATGGAAGAAGTGGGAATTCATTTGTCAGAATGTAAAGATTGTGCAGTATTTGCAGAAGATTTGAAAAAGACACTGCACATTTTGGATACCGAAAAATTGCCGGAGGTAAATCCGTTTTTCTATACACGTGTAAAAGCAAAAATGGAGGCAACCGAACCGGAAAAAGTAACATATGTAAATCTTATTTTTAATCGGGTTTTACAACCTGCTTTGTTTACGGTTTTACTGTTAGCCGGAATTTATGGCGGAATTAAAATCGGAACTCCATCAACGTTAAAGAATACGGTTTACGCTCTGCAAAATCAGGAAGTTCCAATCCTGAATGAAATGGAGACAGAGTCAATTGAAGGATTTTTAATGGATAGGCCATGATGGGTAGGAATTCAAATAAATTTCTGATTTGGGCTGTCGTAATTTTGCTGGCGACAAATCTTTCCATGGGAATTTCGTTTTGGTACCATAAACATCAGGACAAGGAATTTCTGGAACAAATAGAGGAAACTTCCATTGAAGTGCCTGCGCAGCGGCGAACACGATTTTTTAGAGAGCAGCTTAACTTACGGCAGGATCAAATGAATACTTTCCGGAATTTAAACCGCGAATTTAACCGTAATGCATGGGAAATTACGCACCAATTGGAATCACTGCGTGTTGAAATGGTTCGTGAGCTGGGTGAGAAAAATCCAAGCGACAGGGAATTAAAATCGATTTCGGGAAAAATAGGGGAATTGCATACCCGCTTAAAGGAAGAAACAATAAGCTATTATTTAAAGATGAAAGTTGTTTGTGACGAACAGCAACAGGAGAAACTTAATGAGATTTTTATTTCGATGCTAAAGCAAAATGAAGACGTTCAGTTGCCACAGCAAGGAAGAAAAAGATTGAATTCAGAATAAAGTAAGAAACACATTTAAAATTTAATATCATGAAAATTAGCAAGTTAGTGAAACTGACCGGGGTGTTCTTTGCCCTGGCGCTGGCAACAACAACCATTTTTGCTCAAGGTTATGGTAACCGAAATAACAAAAATTGGCAACAGGAAGCTGTTTGTCTGGATCAGATTTCAGGGTTAACAGAATATCAGAAAACCAAAATTCAGGAATTGGAAACCAGTCACCGTGCAAGCATGGATGAACTAAGAACAGAGCGTCGTTCCGCAGCAAATGCTGACAAAGATGAAATCAGGAATGAAATGCTGAAAAAAGTTGAGGCACATCAGGCAGAAGTAAAAAATCTGTTGAACGAATCGCAACAAAAGGAATATGATTTATTGCATTATCAAAGTAATAATCGCCGGGGTAGTTCGCAAAATTCAGGACAGGGATATCGCTCAAATCGGGGAAATTCCGGGAACGGAGGCCAGCAGTTTGTAAATGGAAACAGAGGTGGTTGCCAGGGAAACCAAAGAGGTTGTCGGCAGCGTGGCAACTGGTAAGAATTTGATGCTCTGTTGAATAATCTGAGAAAAATAGAACCGAAGGAATTCTAGTTATAAAAAAATCAATTTCAAAATTTAGAAACTTTTAAGATGAGAACAAAAAACAACACCATTATTATGGCACTGGCAGGAATCGTATTTTTATTTGCCTCCTGCAAAGATTCGATTAACAATGTAGAAGAGTCAGTAAATCTGGCAACCGAAAAAAGTTCGGAGTTGGCAGCTTTGCAAACATGTAACTGTACTTTTAGCGGAACACTTACCGATGAGGATGTGGCTGGTTTAATGGAAATGAGAGAAGAAGAAAAACTGGCACGCGATGTTTATTCATACTTCTATGAAACGTATGGTAATGCAATTTTTAGCAACATTGCCACCAGCGAAGAAGCTCATACAAGTGCAGTTCTTTATTTAATAAACGGATATGGATTAACTGATCCTACACCTTCAGAGGTAGCACAATTTAGTGCTCAGATTTTTACCGACCTGTATCAGCAGCTTACCACTGCTGGTTCTGCAAGCCTGATTGAAGCGCTTAAAACAGGAGCATTTATTGAAGAATATGATATTAACGATTTGCAGGGACTTTTAGCAGTTACTGAAAATGAAGATCTTTTAATGGTTTACGGAAATTTGCTCGCAGGTTCAAAAAATCATTTACGTGCTTTCTCCATGGTTCTTAATAGTTTAGGAGAAACTTATACACCACAGGTTCTTACCGAAGAAGAATATCAGCAAATTCTTTCTGAATCGAATGGTAAGGGGAACGGTTATAAAGGAAGTAATGGAAAAGGGCAAAATGGTTCGGGGAATGGAAATGGTGGTAATGGAAATACCAATTCTTCAGCACAAGGGAGTCGAAACCAGAACAGAAATGGGAAAGGTTAATCTCCTGAGAATAAAATATTGTGAGCAAATAATTTAAGTACAGAGTTCATTTTTTTACACAGTAAAATAAAAAGAAGAGATTACCAGGTTTAATGATAACCTTTGGTAATCTCTTCTTTTTGAGTGAGGTTTTCTTATTAATCACATCTTCAAATGTGGGAATACTCTAGTAAATGGAGTATCGTACTGTACTTAGTATATAATTTTTGAAGTGGCAAAACCGGGTAATAATTTTTGCGCCAGAAACTTTATGAACTTTACAATAATATTTGTCAATCAAAGCAACGGGGCTTTTTGTTTGGCTCATCGTTTTTATTAATTCGTCTGTTTGTCGGTTGGTTGAGTTTGGTAGGGTTTGCTCTGAAATTACATATTTCAGCAGCATAAATGCTAAAAGAATTATATACTGCTTTTATTGAATTTGCTGATGTTTCCTGAAAAGCCTTTCTTAATTCCATTATATTCAAAAGGTTTTGAAATATTAGCAATTTGCTTTTGGCTTTTCAAGTATGCAGGTGTGTACTTAATTTATGCTATAATATCCTGTTCAAAAAACATTTAATGTTGACCTTTTGTATCTAACTTCTACATTAAAATGGATTTTGCCCTTTCAATATCGAAGAAACAAAGTTCTTTCTGAGAACGTTAATATCTTTGAAGAAATTAATTACCGTTCATTTGAGGTTTTCTTTATACATAATTTTTTTGTTTGTTACTTCGGTGAGTTTTGCACAGGAAAACTTATTGATCAATAGTATTAAAATAGAAGGTGAAGGTAAGGTTCATAAGTCGCTTATAAAAGAAAATATGAGCTTGGAGCCAACGTCGTGGTTTAAACAGAAAATTTTAAAAAAGGACCTTGTTCCCTTTTCTGAAAAAGCTTATAATGACGACATTTCGAGAGTAATTAAAGAATACCAGAAAAACGGATATCTGGACGTTACTTTTGAACCACTCCGGATTGAAATAACAAAAAAACAACAAGTTAATCTTACAATTACGGTGCATGAAGGCGAACCAGTGCAGGTGGCAGACGTAATTTACAGGGTTGATTCAACACAGACTCTGAATGTCCTTCCGCGAAAAGGGGAAAGAAATATTTTATTACAATCGCGGCTTACTGAGGCTAAAACTTTTACTGATGAGGATTTTTATAAAGATCAGTTATTAATTGCAGAAGAGTTTAGCAATATTGGTTATCCGTTTGCAAATGTAACCTACGAGTTTGAAGTTGATACAGTTGCCAAAAAGGTTGAAATTGATTGGTATATCCAAAAAAATCAATTAGCTCATTTTGGCCCTACAACAATAACCGGAAATCAGCGGGTGACTGAAAAAAGTATCCGTCGGCAGCTTGCATTTGAAGAAGGTGATGTGTGGTCGAAAAAAAAGATAGATCAAACACAGAAGCAGATTTATAACCAGGGCATGTACAGTGTTGCTTCCGTTAGAACCCAGGCGGGAGAGCAGGACACGAGTGTTCTTCCTGTTAATATTCTGATTAAAGAGGCACCGCGCTGGACAACCCGGTTTGGTGTTGGATATGGCAGGGAAGATAAGTTCAGAACTTTTGCCGAATTGCAATATCTGGGATTTATTACCAACACCGGGCGAATAAATTTATATGGAAAGCATTCTGGATTAGAACCTTATCATTTTTATCTGAAATTTTCACAGCCATCCGTATTTTTTCCAATAAATACACTTACGCTGTATCCCTACATTCAAAGCCAGAATGAACCCGGCTATAATCTGGAGAAAATGGGATTCAATATTTCAATGCTGCAAAATTTTTCGAAACAACTGAATACATCTGTAGGGTTTGAATTTGAGGATGTTCAGTTAGATATATTAAATGTAGCAGGAGTTCCAACCGATAACCCTGAGGACTCCTACTACAAGAAATCAGGAATTGTTTTGGGAGGTATTTATACCACTGCAGATCCTTTACTGGATCCGGTTCAGGGGCAGGTTGTATCGTTAAACATTAAAACCAACGGATTACTAAAAACCAGTAATCTTCCGTTTTTACGATTGTTGGGAGAATATAAGTCGTATATCGGGCTGAAGAATGGTGTAATTCTGGCATTAAAAGTTAAAGCCGGGAGCATTTACAGAACCGATGACCAGTTGTTTATTCCGGCCGACGAACGGTTTTATGCCGGCGGTAGTTATTCCGTCAGAGGATGGCAGAGAAGTGAATTGGGACCTAAAAATGAGGATGGGGTTCCGGTTGGCGGTAAAAGTCTTTTGGAAGGAAGTATTGAGTTCCGGTTGAATATTGGCAAAATGATCATTTTCAATCTTTTTACAGATGCAGGAAACGTTTGGGAGGAAGCATTTACCTATAAAATTAACGAATTACGCTATGCGGCTGGAGCTGGGGTAAAAGTGAAAACTCCTATTGGTCCGGCAGGAATAGATATTGCCAGGCCTGTTTTCGGTGAAGAGAAAAAATGGCAGTTTCATATTAGTATTGGTCACAGTTTTTAGTGGAAATATGTTGAGAAATGGATTAAAATATGCATTAATTACTATCTCGGTTTTACTGGGAATAGTTTTACTTGCTTTAATTCTGACTCAAACCGCCTGGTTTCGAAGTTTTGTTAAAAACAAGGTTCAGAAGATTGCAGCCAGTCAATTGAACGGAGAATTAACAATTGGCGAAATAGAAGGGGATTTCTTTCAATCACTTGAACTTAATGATGTGTTTCTGTTTATGGGGGATTCAGCAGTAGCTTCGTTTGAATCTCTCAAACTAAATTACCATCTAAGAGCATTGTTTAAGAAAGAGATTCTTATTGACTCTGTTATTCTCAAAAAACCATTTGTTTTCATAAAACAGGAGGCCGATAGTTCGCTAAACCTTCAGCATTTGCTTTTAGAGTCGGATAAAGTTGAATCGAAATCTTCATCTTCGTTTTTCCCTTTTAAAATAAGAGCTCCTTACATTTCTCTTCGAAATGGGTCGGTTAAAACATCAACAGGTAGCCGGTTTATTCCAGAGGCAGTTTTTGATTTTAATCTTTTAGCTGGAGGGAGTTACAGTTCAAAAGAAATAGAAATAAATCTTGAAGCACTGAATTTTCAAACCCAAAATCCTTCGCTTTCAGTAAATGAAATCAGTACTGTATTTAAAAAAGATAAAAGTGGAATTTCAATTGATAGTCTTTTAATTCGTACAACCGGTTCGCAGATTTTGTTGAATGGGGATATGGCATCTTTAACCCAAATGAATGGCGATTTAGCCGTGAATCCGTTAAATAAGGACGAACTTTTCATTTTTGTTCCTTCTTTTAAATTGGTTCGTTCTCCTCAGATTTTTGCAGATTTTGTGGCTGAGAATGATAGTGCCACAACCAAAATTAAGTTAATAAACGGAGAAGAAACAATTGTTTTAAATGCGGGTTTTTACAATTTAAACAATGCCGTTAATGGCGAAAAAATTGAGGTTCCTTACCAGGCGAACCTTTTAATTGAAAGTGTTTCGCCCGAAAATTGGATTGAGTTGGGTGAAACAAACAGTATTATAAACGGGAATATCTCAATAAGTGGTTCCAGCCTTTTTGATTTAACATCGCCTGTAAATATTGTTGCCGACTTAAAGAATTCAGTCTATTATGGAAACACATTCAATAAGTTTTTAATTGATGGTAAATATCAGGGGAAGTGGGCAGAAGCCAATCTCGATTTGGAAACCGGGTTTGGAAGAATTTATGGTGAGGCCAAGGTTCAGAATGTTGATTCAGAGAATCCTGACTATCAGTTGAAACTTACTGCTGAAAACATTAATCCAATTTCGTTTGTGCCGGAGCTGGATAGTACAATGCTTAATGCTGAATTAGACGTTAAGGGAACTGGATTTTCTCCTTCAAAAGCGAATGTAAACGCAGAGGTGAGGGTGTTTAGCAGCACCGTTTATGGGCTTGCTGTCGACTCGGTAAATATACAAAGTCATTTTGCAAAGAATAATTTGAAACTTGACACCCTGCTTGCTTTTGTTTCGGGGGCTCAACTAAAAGGTTCGGGTAATTTCAATATTGAATCAACCCAATTGTCTTCGAAGTTGTTTTTACTTGCTGACAGTTTAGCTTTTTTAAACCCGCTCTTAGAAGTTCCTGTATGCTTCGATTCTCTTGGTTCAACGGTTTTTGTTGCCGGAAAGTTGGACAGCATAGGATTCTATGGAGATATTGATCTTAAAAATCTCGAAGGTTATTCAGTAAAAACTAAAGAACTGGAATTTGATTTTTCTGGTTATTGGAAAGGAGAGAATTTACGCGCAGATGCAAAAGTAAAAACACTGAATCTTGAAACCGGATCCATTCTTTGGGATAGTATTCTGGTAAATGCCAGTTATACGCCGGAACAGATTTCTGCCGGTGTTGACGCCTTGTGGAAAGATACTCTGGACCTGAAGCTGAGGACCAGGATTTACCCGGGTGACACACTACGAATTGAATTGCCTGAATTAGATATAAAATCGTTTTTATCTGACTTTTATCTCCCAGATACTTTGCAATCTGTAGAGTTATATAACAATTCAGTTTCTGTTAATAGTCTGCACCTGAAGAACAAAGAGCAACCTGATTTTAACCTGAGAATAAGTGGAAATCTAGCCATGAGTGAATCAGATAATATTCAACTGACGCTCGATAATTTTAATATTGGGCCTTTTAACCGGTTTATTTCAGCAACAGATTCAATTCGCGGAATTATTTCAACATCTGTTTCAGTAAAGGGAACCTTGCAAAATCCAGTGGTGGAAGGAGATATTGAGATTAAGGATTTGGGTTATGGAAATATTTCACCTGGTAATTTTTTAAGTCAATTGAATTATTCCGATAATATGGGACGTATTGAATTTAATTTGCCCGATTTGGCAAGTTCGGGTTTTCTAAGTATGCCTATGACGATTTCGTCCGATACTTCAGGGTTTACCTTTGCTCCTCCTGAAACATTTGAAGCAGAATTTAAAGTGGATTCGCTTTCGGTAAGCCAGCCAGAAATTGGCCAGATTAGAAACACAGAAATTTCAGGTAATATAAATGTAGGTTTAAAAGCAGAAGGCAGGATTAACTCACCTTTAATTTACGGTGATATTAATATTGAGCAAGGAAAGTTTGTGCATCCTGTACTGGGATTGAATTACAATGATATTTCAACAAAAATTCATTTTGATGGAAAAAAAATCAATATTGATACTCTTTTGGTTCAACAACCCAAAGGCTATTTGTTAGCCAAAGGAAATGTTGATTTCGACACAACAATTATAAGCGGGAATGTTTCGAACTCAACATTAACTGTAAAGGCGTCTAATTTTGAGGTTGTTAAAAGTCGGAAAATGGAATTGGTAATTGATGCTAATACATCGGTAAGTATGGCAAATAATATTCCCGAATTCGGAGGAGACATCGATATTATCAGGTCTGAGTTTTACCTTTCAGAACTTATGGTCGCAGAAGACGGAGTTTCTGAATCTACAGATGAACCATTGCTTATTCAGGCGCTTGCAGTGCCGGTTGATACCTTAAGCAGAACAGTGGAAAAAGAAAAAGTAAAGAAGGAAGTGGAATCCGAAATTGATTTTCTTAAAAATCTTAAAGGTCGAATAAATATCGAACCCCGAAATACCTGGATAAAAAGTGATAATATAAACATGGAATTAAGGGGTGATGTCGATTTGGTAAAAACAGGACCTGATTTTGAAATCTTTGGAAATATAGATGTAGTACGAGGGTATTATATATTTTATGGAAGAAGACTGAAAATTGACGAAGGCGAAATCATTTTTCAGGGCGGAGAGGACTTTGATCCAACCATGAATATAAAAGCAGAATATACCTATCGCGATTCGGAAAAAGTAAAACGAGTGCTTGGGCTTTCGATAACCGGTCTCCTTTCAGACCCCAAAATATCATTTACACTGGATGATAATTACCTATCTGAAGGAGACGCAGTTTCGATTTTGGTTTTTGGCCGTACCAGCGACGAAATGAGTTCCAGTGGTCAGAGTGGATTGGTAAGCGCAGCTGGTTCGAAAATGATAGCAAAGGTTTTAACTTCGCAATTAAGTAAAACGTTGGGAGCCCGTTTTAATCTGGACATGATTGAGATTAACGCCACTGAAAACTGGCAAAGTGCTGCTTTTGTGGTGGGCAAATACATTACCAATAATTTGTTTGTTACGTATCAGCGTGGGTTTGGAGAGACTGACGGTGAGGAAATTACTCCTGAAACAGTAACGCTTGAATATGAATTAAACCGAATTTTCTTTTTACATCTGCAAAGTGGCAGTTCCAAAACTTCCGGGCTCGACATTATTTTGAAATTGGAAGAAAAAAGAAAAGAATAAATTTGAGGAAACATTGAATTCAGTGGCTGTTCTGAAGTCAACATCGATTCTTTTAATGTAGTTGTCCTCTTTTTATGTTAAACCCTTTTATTTTGTTCATTTTTTGCCTATATTCGACCCGTGAAAGCGCTTTAGAATTACTACCCCTTTTTCTGGAGCAATTCTATCACTTTTATGGACGCAAAAAATCAAAAAATATAGCGGCGTACGTCCAATCGTCATTCTTAATGGTTTGCACTCACTATATTATACAATCGAAACCGTATGCCGCTTTTTTTTCTTTTCAATTATTTCCCGAATGTTGAAAAGGAATTGAAAAACCTTTAAAGTACTACAATTTAGGGAAATTTTTTCAGGTTTTATCCATAATATTCTGTCAGTTTTCAACGAAATCTTCTGACGGAGAGTGAAACAATTTATTTTATATGAAACTTATCGGGTTGTCTATTACTCAAGTTAACAAATCAATGTGAATAACCGGATTTGCTTTGGCTTTTTAGCTTTGACTTTCGAAAAAATACTTAGTTGGTCAATGGCTGAAATCTAAATAAAGAAATTGAATTCGGCTTTTGAGTAAATTCAAAACAATATTTAGAGAAAATGAAAAATCCGCTTTAGCTTTTGCTCTAAAGCGGATTGTAATTTTCTGTTTGTAGTCCCAAGCGGAGAAGTATCGAACTTTTTGCAGAAGGATTTTGTCGTTTTGTTGGATACTATAAAAGCCGAAAAGCAAAAGAAATCATTGAAATTTTAATTTGTAATCAGTTAGACTTTTCAATGTTGTTCAGGGATAACTGTATGTTATTAATCGTTTCTGAATTGATATCATAGTCTTTTGCAATACTACTCCACTTTGCAACCGCACTTCTTACTTCGTCAATGATTACTTCACCATCTTTTAATCCAAAGTGATTGGCTAGTTTCAGAAGATGCTTCTTACCTGGGTTTTGACTTTCGCCTGCAACCATTGTACTGTGAAACCCATATGAAGAGTAGGAAAAAGTAAGGTCATAAGCCGGTGCAAGCTGCCACTCTCCATTCGAATTCATTAGAAAAGAAAAGTTTTTACTATGGTCATCACGATTATGACTAAATACATTAAATGCAGCTAAACGTAATACCTTTCTATATGCATTTATGTGTCTTTCCAGGCGAAATGCACAGTCCATTAAATGTCCATAATCCATTGTACTTGCTCTAAAATTGTCATGCATCAAGCCAGAAGCAGTATGAACATGTAATCTTATATTGCCTATCCTGTCAAATCTTTTGGTACCAAAATAGTTTTTGCCGGATTTTCCCTCAAAGAGTTTACAATCACTCATCTCAATTCCCGCTTTTGTTGCCATTTTGTGGTAAGCGTATTCAATTTTGGCAATTTCAGGGTTGTCGGATGATGATGGAAATTTAATTATCCAATGCTCAAATCCGGCGGGAAGTTCTTCTTTTCCATGAATTGTTTCTTCATTATCCGGATTGTAGGCAACAAATATTTTAGGTCTGGCACCACCTGATGAGCCCCCAAGTTCAAATAGCTCCTCAATAATTTCAGAACTATTTCCCTGCAAAATTTGATTCATTTCCTTCGCAACTACATCTAATTCGATTTGAGCTGAGAACTTAGTGGTAACTTCAAATTCAGGCTGGTATGTAAGTGCTCCCATTCCTCCCGAGCCAACAAAGGCCAATCGGTCAAGTGGGGTAATTTTCGAAATGTCTATTCTTTTAGAACTCAAAGTTCTGTCAAGTAGCAGGCGACCCCAGCCATCGGGTAACGAGTCATTAAAAACTCCAAAAAGTCCATCAAAAGGTTCTCTTTGACACGTACTGATTTCATTTTTGAAAGGAAGTCTTATAGGAGAGAGGTTCAGGCCTAAGGATATAAAATCCGTGTTGTACCGGAAGTATATCTTTTGTTCAGAGTGCACCAATTCTCCGACTTCATAATTTTGCCCCTCAATATCAAGTGAAACCAATAGTTTATTTATCGTTTTCATGACTTTTATTTATTGCTGAAAAGCTTTTCGACTTCTTTTAAATCACCACCGGATTGAAAAATTGACTCAAAATCGTTAAGTCTACCTATTAAATGAGCCAGTTTAAGAAGTGCTTCCAGTGATATTTTACCTGTGTTTTCAAAACGCTTCAGGCTACCCAACGAAACACCTGAGCGTTCAGCCATTTCCTTCTGCGAAAGGCGAAGTTTTTTTCGTAACAATTTATGTCTTTCTGCCAGTGCTTTACTAACCTCAAAAGGAGTTGACGATAGGGAATACATATTTCGAAATATTTAAAATATTAGCTAAATATAAGTAAAAATAAGGAAAGTGGTTAATATAGTAGCTAAAATAATATAACATGAAGCTGGGAGAAATTGGCACTATTATAAACCCAACCGTAGCTGCTTCAAACTTTTACGAGAAAATTATGATGTTTTTATCCATTTAACGGAAGCAGAGGAGTACTGTAACTAATTTCAGGGGCGACCATTAATTATTTTCAATAGATTTCAGGAAAAACAAAAGTATTTATTTACTCTGTACCTGAAAGACTTATATTTAGAAGATTTATATAATGTTGCTTAATTTAATCAAATGGCATACATTTGTTGTAAATAAACAACAAGTAGTGGCAACAAAGAAACAAATATTGCTTCCGAAGTTTCAGAAGATATTGGAACAAATGGGCGAAAATATTAAACTGGCCCGGAAGCGACGGAACCTGACGACGATTCAGGTTGCTGAACGGGCCGGTATTAACCGTTCTACACTGTATTACATTGAAAAAGGAAGTCCCGGTGTTGCATTGGGGGCTTATTTTAATGTACTCCGGGTATTGGGGCTTCAGGATGATTTTTTAAAACTGGCAGCCGATGATGAGTTTGGGAGAAAACTGCAGGATTTAAAATTAGTCGGGAAATAAATCATGGCAGACAAAACAGATATATGGGTGTATGCAGATTGGAAAGGTATGGCTTCTCCAAAATGTATCGGAATCCTGTCGGCACAGCAAGCCAAAGGACGAAAAGCATTTAGCTTTTCATACCATAAAGACTGGCTTAATTCCAGGGAACAAATCCTGCTCGACCCCGACATTTCATGGTATCGCGGACAGCAATACCCAAACGGGAAAGAAAACTTCGGAGTATTTCTGGACTCGATGCCTGATACATGGGGGAAGACATTGATGAGAAGACGCGCTGCGATATACGCCGGAGAAAAAGGCAACCCAGCCCCGGTATTGTATGACATTGATTTTTTGCTAGGTGTACATGATTTGTGCAGAATGGGCGCATTGCGGTTTAAAAAAGAACCGGATGGAGAATTTCTGGACGATGATCGGGTATCACCAACGCCTCCATGGACAAGTGTCAGGGAATTGCAGCACAGTGCAGAACTAATAGAATCTGATACAGATACATCTGAAGTTAAAAAGTGGCTTGCCATGCTGATGGCACCCGGGTCTTCACTTGGCGGAGCCAGGCCGAAAGCCAATGTTCAAGACATGGACGGTCACCCGTGGATTGCCAAATTCCCTTCTAAAAATGATGTAACAGACAAAGGCGCGTGGGAGTACCTGGCCTACCAGCTTGCTTTAGAGGCAGGTATTGAAATGGCAGAATCGCGGCTGGAGCATGTTGCTGGCAAATACAATACATTTTTTACAAAGCGGTTTGATCGGGATAAGCAGCAGCGGATTCATTTCGCTTCAGCCATGACCATGACAGGCCGCAATGAAGAACTCATCAGGGACGAGATGCCTTCTTATTTGGATATAGTAGAGTTTATTCAGTTTTCAGGCACGCATGTGGACGAAGATTTACACCAGCTTTGGCGGAGGATAGTTTTCAACATACTTATTTCCAATACCGATGATCATCTCAGAAACCACGGGTTTATACTTACTGATGAAGGTTGGCGTTTATCCCCGGCTTATGATGTAAATCCGTCCATTGAAAAAAACGGGCTTGCATTAAACATCGATATGGACAGCAATGCACAGGATATTGAATTGGCAAAAAGTGTAGGCATTTTTTTCCGGTTGGAAGAAAAGGAAATGAATCAAATTTTTGACGAGGTGAAATCTTCTGTATCCGGTTGGCAAAAAATAGCTACCTCAATTGGCATCACCCGTAGTGAACAAACCTTGATGGCTGCGGCGTTTAAAGTGTAGGGAATCATTGTTCTAAAGTAGTTGGAATTAATTCTAATCGCTTTGGGGTTAGTTCCCCGCCGCTTTGCTGCGAATTAAAACCAATTCCTTTAGTGATACCCCGTCTGCTCTGCGGCGGGGTAGTTCATTGCTGATTGTAATATGTTAATTATCAATTGAATTATATAATTGAACGTATAGCCGTTAATGAATAATGAAATAAAATAAAAACAGGAATATGAAGACAAATCATACCCCTGCAAAGTCAAATTAACCGAGTAGTCCCACCGGGAATCGAACCCAGATTTACAGTTTAGGAAACTGTCGTTCTATCCGTTGAACTATGAGACCTTCTTTAAATTAGGTGTGCAAAAATAGCTAAAAACCTTATTACCGACAAATCATTCCAAAAATATTGGAATGAAGACGGATTCAATATTTTTAAAACCAATGTTTCTTCTTTTTAATTTGATAACTTTTGTTGAACACACATAAGAATAAATCTAAATTTTGAAAAAAAAATTGCTCATGCGACTGCATGGTCGCTTTTTTATTGTATATTTGCGACCGGATAGTCGCTTGAATTTTAAAATATGCCATTACAAACATTTTATAACTTGGATGCCGAACGAAAATCCTCGATTTTAAAGGCTTCGTACGAGGAATTTGCTTTTAACACTTATCAACTGGCCTCGGTCTCAAACATTGTTAAGAAACTGGAAATTGCCAAAGGGAGTTTTTATCGTTATTTCGAAAATAAATTTGATTTGTACACTTATCTTATTCAGAATGCCTACGAAATGAGAATGGCTCAGCTGGGAAATCTTCTGGAAAATGGAGAAATAAGTTTTTTCGAAATTTTGCGCGAAAACTTTCGGGATAAAGTAAAATTTGATTTGAACCATCCGCTTGAAAGCATTTTTCTGTACAAAGCAATGCTCGAAAGTCACGAAGAAGAAACGGGTGCAGTGGTAAAAGAAATAATAAGGAATGTTTTAAAGTTTGTAACGTTGCTTGTTCACGAATATCAGTCAAAATGCGAACTGAATAATAATATTTCGCCTGAATTGGCTGCGCATTTTATATTTCAGTCGCAACTCGGATTGTACGATTTTTTAGCTTTAAATAAAGGAATCAACTTTAAAGAGAGTATAAAAAAAGGTCATTTGTTTTCAATTTCGGAAGAAGAAATTATGAAAACGGTCGATGGTCTGCTTACGATTATCAAATCAGGGTTGAAATCATAAAGTTTAATAAAATGATTAATGTCGCTAATCTGTCATACAAGTACCGCGGGAATTCAAATGATACAGTTAAGGACATTTCATTTTCTGTAATGCAGGGTGAGATATTCGGTTTTTTGGGCCCGAGTGGCGCAGGGAAAAGTACAACTCAAAAAATTCTGATTAAACTATTAAACGACTATTCAGGCAAAATTGAAGTAAAGGGAAAAGATATTAAAAAACAGGATGGTAATTATTTTAACCAGATTGGTGTTTGTTTTGAATTGCCTAATCATTACTTGAAATTAACAGCGCTGGAAAACCTGCAATACTTCTCGGAATTTTATAAATACAAACCTGCTAATTTGCTTGAGCTACTGGATAAAGTTGGTTTAGCAAAAGATGCTAATTTGAAAGTTGAAAATTATTCTAAAGGGATGAAAATGAGACTCAATTTTGTCCGCTCAATGATGCATAATCCGGATATTTTATTTTTAGATGAACCAACAACCGGACTGGATCCTGTTAATGCCCGAAAAATTAAGGATATTATTCTGGAACAGAAACGAATGGGAAGGACAATCTTTATAACCACACACAATATGCACGATGCCGATGAACTTTGCGATCGTATTGCATTTATGGTAGATGGGCGATTGGAAATTATTGATTCGCCCAAAAACATAAAACAGCTTGGCGGCAAAAGGGTGGTTAATGTTGAATATGAGAACGGGAGTGTAAACTCGGTCGATTTTTCTATTGATGGGCTGGCCGATAATGCTGAATTTCATACCCTTTTAAGAGGAAGCTATATTCGTTCAATCCACTCGAAAGAAGCGACTCTTGAAGATATTTTTATTCAGGTAACAGGAAAAAATTTAACTAGCCATGAAAACGTTACTTAAATTAATTTACTGGGATTTAAAGATTCAGGCACGCAATGGAATAATTACAGTTGCCTTTATTATTGCTGCAATTTACACCGCCCTTTTTTTATTACTTCAGTTACAGGGAAACGATAAGATTCTGATTGCCATTCTGTTTTCTGACCCTACATTTATGGGGTTTATATTTACAGGAGTTCTTATTCTTTTTGAAAAAAATGCAAATACATTGCAGGCACTTGTGGTAACGCCGGTTAAAATTTGGCAATATCTTTTTTCGAAGGCTATTTCATTAACTTTTGTGGCCCTGATAATTTGCTTTGCAATGGTTTTTGCGAGTCACGGATTTCGTTTTAATTATTTCTGGTTTCTTTCCGCAACTTTTTTGTCATCGGTATTTTTTATTTTTCTTGGATTTATTGGTGTTTCAAAAGTGAAAACATTTAATCAGTATATTATTGTAATTCCGGTGTTTCTTATGCCTTTACTATTGCCGTTTCTGAATTTCTTTGGTGTGACAGACACTTTGTGGTTTTATCTGCTTCCTACGCAGGCTTCGTTTATTTTATTTAACGGAGCTTTCAAGAGTATAACGATTTGGGAATCGATTTACGGGCTTACCTATTTGCTCCTTTCAACCGGGGTTGCATATTATATTTCCAGAAGGCGGTTTCTAAAATACATTATCAGGGAAGAATAAAATGAGTTTAGTTTATAAAATAATCAGCAACGATTTAAAACTGGTTTTTAGAGATAAGAGCTTGGTTGTTATGTTTATAATACCGGTTGCAGTTACAATGCTCTGCCGGTTTGGTGTTCCACAAATTGAAGCAGTATTTCCTTCAATAAAAGAGTATTACTGGTTAATCGTTGCGTCACTGACTTCACTTTCTGCATCAACTCCGTCGTTTTTAATGGGATTTTTATTACTGGATGAGAAAGATGAAAATGTAGATACACTAATCCGTATTCTTCCGCTTCCAACGAATTTTATTTTGAAAAGCAGGGTGTTGTTGATTGTTGGATTCGGAATGATATTCTCGCTTTTTATTCTTCTTTTGAATAATCTTGTTCGTTTAACTTTTCCGTACCTCTTTTTACTTTCATTTCTTTTCGCATTAATTCCTCCTGCATTAACTTTTGCTATAACTGCATTCGCAAAAAATAAAATACAGGCAGCCACAATGTACAAAGGGTTAAGTATTGCTTTATTCTTACCGATGGTGGCATTCTTTTTTCCGGGTAATTTGAAGTTTTTATTGGGAGTTATTCCATTCTTCTGGACTTTTAATGCCTTTCATTTGGTTGGTCACCCTTTCCTTTTTGGATTAAATTTCGGTGTTTCAATAGTAATGCATTTACTCTATATCGCGCTTTTTTATCAGTTATACAAAAAGAAAGCCGGATAGTTTTTTTATCCTATTCCTGATGCAATAATTCGGGTTAATTTAAAATGAAGGAATATTCAGCAAATGGATTAAAAAACCGGAAAGAAAGATTTTTTAATGGAATGATTATCTTTGCAGTTCAAAATTAACGAGGATATCAATGCTGAGTAAAATTAAATCGTTACAGGAAGAAATTGAGAAAGCAGTTGCATCAAGTAAAGAAGAGGTAGAGGAACTGCGTTTACAATACATCAGTAAAAAAGGTAAAATAAGCCAGTTATTTGCCGATTTTAAAAATGTTCCGCCAGAACAAAAAAAGGAAGTGGGGCAGGCAATTAACACGCTGAAAGATTTTGCCCTTGAAAAAATTAATCTTCTGAAAGATTCTTTTGAGGCATCTGTCGGTAGCGATTCAGGATTGGATCTTACCCGGCCGGGAGAGCCTGTTAAATTAGGGACAAGGCACCCGCTTTCGCTGGTAAAGAATGAGATAATTGACATTTTTGCCCGGTTAGGCTTTACGGTTGCTGAAGGACCTGAAATTGAAGATGACTGGCATGTTTTTTCAGCATTGAATTTTCCACCCGAACATCCGGCCCGCGATATGCAGGATACTTTCTTTATTGAAAAGGATCCGGATGTTTTACTGCGTACACATACTTCCAGTGTTCAAATCAGGGTGATGGAAAAAACACAACCACCAATTCGTTCCATTTTTCCGGGACGGGTTTTCCGTAACGAAGCAATTTCAGCTCGTTCGCATTGTATTTTTCATCAAATTGAGGGATTGTATGTAGATGAGAATGTTTCGTTTGCCGATTTAAAACAAACGTTATTACAATTTGCCAAAGAGCTTTTTGGCGAAAATACACAAATCCGGTTACGCCCGTCTTATTTTCCGTTTACCGAACCAAGTGCTGAAATGGATGTAAGTTGCTCGATTTGCGGTGGCAAAGGCTGTAACGTTTGTAAATACACAGGCTGGCTGGAAATTCTGGGTTGTGGTATGGTTGATCCTAACGTTTTGGAAGCATGTAATATCGATAGTAAAAAATATACGGGTTTTGCTTTCGGGATGGGAATTGAACGAATTACTATGTTGAAGTATGGTATAAAAGATATCCGTCATTTCTTCGAAAACGATGTCCGCTTTTTAAAGCAATTTGAATCTGCTACCTGATTCAGAATAATATCTCTTTCTCAAAAAAATGTCGAAATGTTTTACTTAAAAATCGTTAAGATTTATTAGGTAATAATACTATTCACTTAACAAATGCGTTTCTTTTGAGTTATTTTTCAGATAAACAGATATTTAAGAGAAGTTAATTTGAGACTCAAACTGTGGCATTTTAAATATTAATGTCATAATTTTGTAAAAGACCAATGTGTCTTTATTTATTTAATGAGAAAACAATGGAAACAAAAACAAGTCAAAATCAGATTGTTATTACAACACGGTCTGATAATGAAAAGCAGAAGTTACCAGTGGGATTAATTTTAATATTGGCTGCCGGAACAATAGCAGGCATAGCAATAATATTTTTTCTGTTTTGGGGTGCAGAAAAGTTACTGGGTATTTAATTCTGTTGAATAAGAAATTGAATTCTAGAACAAACCATGTATTTGTGCATCAATTTTATCGATAATAAAACTTAAATCTTCAGGGTTTGCGGTAAAATCCAAATCATCAACATTTATTATAAGTAGTTTCCCCATTTTGTAATGGCCAATCCATTTTTCATACCTGTCATTCAATTGCTTCAGGTAATCAATACGGATAGAATTTTCGTACTCACGCCCTCGCTTTTGAATCTGATTAACAAGAGTAGGCACAGATGCACGAAGATAGATCAGTAAATCAGGCGGTTGTACTAAGCTTACCATCAGGTCGAACAATGATTTGTAATTATTGAAATCACGAGTGCTCATTAATCCCATGCTATGAAGGTTGGGCGCAAAAATCTCGGCATCTTCATAAATTGTTCGATCCTGGATTACTGTTTTTCCTGATTTTCTGATGTCGATAATTTGTTTAAACCGGGAGTTCAAAAAATAAATCTGGAGATTAAATGACCAGCGTTGCATGTCATTGTAAAAATCGTTTAAGTAAGGATTCTCATCCACATCTTCATAATGTGGTAACCATTTGTAGTGTTTTGCAAGGAGTTCACTAAGGGTTGTTTTACCTGCTCCAATATTTCCTGCTACTGCAATATGCATATTCTGTATTTATTTTTGAATTTTCAATATACGTAATCTGAAGCTATTCCTGAAGCATTTTTAACACTTCATCAAGATAAACCCGATTATTCGCCAATCTGGGAATTTTATTTTGGCCACCAATCTTTCCTTTTCTTTTCATCCACTTATAAAAAGTACCTTTTGGAGCCAAAATTATCTGCGGTTTTCCAAGTGCCAGGTCTTTATGCCTTTTTGCTTCATAATCCGAATTTAACTCTTTCAATGAACTGTCAAAAGTTGAAATAAACAGTTCAAGATCGTTGGGTTGCTTTTCAAATTCGATGATCCATTGATGTGCCCCTTTTTGGTTGTCTCCCATAAAAACAGGTCCGGCAGTGTATTCGTTTACAATGGCTCCGGTACTTTCGCAGGCGACTCTTAATGCACGCTCTGCATTATCGATAATTAATTCTTCTCCAAACGCATTGATAAAGTGTTTGGTCCGGCCGGTCACCTTAATTTTAAACGGGTGTTTATTTGTAAATTTTATCGTATCGCCTATGATATAGCGCCACAACCCGGCATTGGTTGAAATTACAATGGCATAGTTTTCATTTAATTCCACTTCGGATAACGTTAAAACCCGCGGGTTTTCTGATTCTAATTCTTGCAAGGGAATGAATTCATAGAAAACACCATAATCCAACATCAATAACATGTCGTCACGTTTGGGATCATCCTGTAACCCAAAAAATCCTTCAGAAGCATTATAGGTCTCCATGTAATGCATGTTTTCCGAAGGAATTAGTTTCTTGTATTGTTCGCGGTAAGGTTCGAAATTTACCCCGCCATGTACAAAAACTTCCAGGTTGGGCCAAACCTCACAAAGGTTATTTTTGCCTGTTTTTTCCAGCAACCTTTTAATTAAAACCAGGTACCAGGAAGGAACCCCCGAAAAAGAAGTAATATTTTGCTCAAGAGCGGTATCAATGATCTTTTCGATTTTTTCTTCGAATTCTTCAATCAACGCAATTTCAGGAGAAGGAGTACGGATAAACTCGGCCCAAAACGGAACATTTTCAATCAATATTGCCGACAAATCGCCATAATACGAATTATTGCTGAAATTATTAATACGATGGCTGCCGCCTAATGTGAGTGTTTTCCCTTTTAATACCTTCGTTTCGGGGTAGTTGTTGATATATTGTGCAAACACATCTTTCGGGCCGCGTAAATGGCAATCTTCTAATGATTCTTTGGTTACAGGGATGAATTTACTTTTGGAGCTAGTAGTTCCCGAGGATTTGGCAAACCATTTTACCTCTCCTGGCCAAAGTAAATCTTTCTCACCGTTTCTTAACCGGTCAACATAGTCTTTAATATCGTTGTAGTTTTGAAGAGGCAACGCTTGTTGAAAATCATGAACCGTCGATATTTTTTCGTAATCATGCCCTTTTCCCCATTCGGTATTTTTAGCACTGTTGATCAGACTAAAAAGAGTTTCATTCTGAATTTCAATCGGATGTTCCCAGTACAATTGAATTTGGTAAATCCGTTTAATATTAATCCATTTTATAACTGAATTTAAAAGAGCCATCGGTTATCTTCATTATTTGTGGTGTCAAATTTATGAAAATTTATGATCCCCATAGTAAAAAAGCGATCAGATAAAAAATGTTTTTCGAATCAGACAACAGGAATTCTGAATATTATGAATAATGAATGTGCGTTCATAATTGGACTTTCTGTCCCGCGACGGGACAATATTTTGTGTTGTTTTATTGTCAAAGAGCAAAGAATCGGAATTATCTAAGCTTTATTTTTGTAATTATCAATGAACTGTATTGATTATTAGCTTTATTCCTGGCATGAGGGAAGATGTATTTTCTTGTTTGCTTTTCCCGCTTAAAATAATATTAGGAGCGTATGTTTATATTCGTTGTTGTAGAAAAAAAAGGATTAGATTTAAATAAATTCATAAATTGATTTAAATTAGCTAACAACTTAAAATAGACTAATCCAGGAACGTTCATTAATGTAATTTAGTGCCACTTAATTAAGTAAATAAAAGAAAGATAGAATTTACAGAACGGTTGAACTCGTTTTTTTTAAGATTGCTGGCCCTAATTTCTACAGTCTTAAATCTTTTTTTACAAAGAATTGTAATTTAGTTTCTTTATAAATAGAAAATTTCAAAGTTCGACGTATTGATTTCCAAGTTATTAACAATTAAGAATGGCATTATTTTGGTATTCGTTGAAAAAAAATAGCTCTAACTGGTTAATATTGATTTATTTGGCTATTGTTTTATGATGCCAATTGATTATATTTGAATCGCCCTAGAGATAAAACTAATTGTTAATAACGTGAATTTTGGAAAGGTTTACTATGGATTAATAGCAAATTTTCTTTTCTTCTTATTGGTTACCCTGCAAAGTGCAGCTCAGCAGGATCCTATTTTTACACAGTATATGTTTAATGGTCAGATTCATAATCCGGCCTACGCAGGAATGTGGGAGAAAATAGGTTTCACAGCACTGGTAAGAGAACAGTGGGCCGGTATTAATCGCGCTCCGCTGACTGAGGCTATTTCATTTCACACACCGCTTAGCAATGCGGCAGTGGGATTAGGTTTAAATATTATTAATGATACTTATGGTCGTGAAAAGCGACTGAGTGTATTGGCTGATTATGCCTACGAAGTCTATCTTACCCCCCAGCGTCGTTTACGGTTTGGAATTAAGTTCGGATTTGTAAACTATAAAAATCCTTTAACTGAATACGAGTTATACCCCGATGGCGAATTTGACAGAGCTTTCGCCGAAGATATTGACTTAAGTTTCCTGCCAAACTTTGGTATTGGTGCTTTTCTGTATGAGGACAACTATTATGTTGGCCTTTCAATCCCTAAGCTTGTTGAAAACGATTTCAAAGACAATTTTCATAATTATTCTACAAAAGCTGAAGTTCGTACGGTGTATTTGAACGGCGGTTATGTGTTTCAGTTCCTTACCGGGAATAAGTTGGTTTTTAAGCCTACAGCTATGGTTCGGGCCAGTTGGGGGGCTCCAGTTCAATACGACCTTGCCGCCAATTTCCTGATAATGGAGAAACTCTGGGTAGGCGCAATGAATAGATCAAATAATGCAATTTGCGTTACCGCACAATGGATGTTTAACAACAACATGCGGGTAGGTTTTGCAATGGATGTAACCTACAATGAAATTTTCCCATACCAGAACGGAACCTATGAATTTACTATTGGATATGATGTTGACTTTTTTGGACGAAGTTATATGAGAGCAAAATATTTTTAAAAGCTTGAAAACGATAACAACTTTAAGCAAACAAAACGAAAACAAAACAACAGAAAATAGAAAACCAAAAATTAAGTAATTGAATAGACTTTACCTGTAATAAATATTGACTGAACCAAAAAATATAGGCGCTTTAAAATTAACTGCAATTCTAATTGCTGTTACACTAATGCATGTGGAAGCATTTTCACATCAGGCACCGTTTTGGGTAAATTCTACTTTGTCTGCCGTTTTGGTTTCTTCCGAATTGAAGATTGTTGACCAACCCAATTATGAACAAGTTGAATCTCAACAGAATGAAGAGTTAATTCTGGAATGCCCTCAGGATATTTCCACTTATACCGATCTTAATGATTGTACTGCAGATGTAAGTCATGGTTTGTCGATTAATATTATAAGAGGGAGGCCAAAATCGCTTAGTTGGGAAATGAACGGTGCTACGGTGAATAGCTCCCCAAATAGTGGAATAAACCAGTTAGAACATCATGTATTCAATGAGGGTACAACAATAATAACTTACACCGCAACTGACCAACAGAACAATAGTAAAACATGCACTTTTACGGTTACGGTTTCAGACAACCAGGTGCCCAAAATAATTGAAAAACCCTCTGATATTAATGTTTTTGCTAGTGAAAATGATTGTGGGACAATAGTAAATTGGAAAGCTCCAATAATTACGGATAACTGTGCGACCCGTGATCAAATGGTGGTAAATTGTACACAGTCATCCGGAAATTTCTTTCCGGTTGGAAAAACACAGGTTACCTACACAATAACTGATGGAAACGAAAATAATAAGGTTAAGTATTCATTTTTTATCACGGTTATAGACAAAACTGCTCCCTTATTAACAGCACCTGAAAATATTTCTCTTCAGTGTGGTGAACGTATACTCACACCTTATGCAACATTGCAGGCTTTTATAAACGCAGGAGGTATAGCATCAGACAACTGTTTAAATCCGGCAAGTTTTAGGATGATTTCTGAGATAAGAGACAATAAGGCATGTCCCTACACCATTATACGCACTTACCAGGTTTCAGATTTTTCGGGGAATAATAGTACGGTTAAACAATGGATTTTTGTTGGTGCCGAAGAAGTAGAAATAGAATCTAAAAATGAAACTCAAATCGTAGAACAGGCAGAAAAAGTTTCTTTAAAATCAGGAATGGCGGATTTCTTACCAGTAACCTCCGGTAACTGGAGCGATCCTGCAACCTGGGGTGGAACTGAAGTACCGGGTATTGATGATAATGTGACAATTCCTTCCGGTGTAATAATAACGGTAGATGCGTCTTCTGCTGAATGTGCCGATTTGTTTATTAGCAGTGGAGGAACACTAAAATACAGTGGAGGTTATACATTAAATGTGTACGGTGATTGGACCAATAACGGATCCTATGAAGGAGGAACTAATGGAGTTGTAGAATTTTCAGGAACCAATAGTGCCACAATAAGTGGAAATACCAGCTTCGAAGAACTTATCATTAGTAAGGGAAGCTTGAATACCACTTTAACAATAAACGGGGTCAACGCAGTAACCGGTGGGGGAAGCCTGACAATGAATGGTGGTTTATTGACCATTCCCGGAGGAAACAGTTTTACAGTAAACCCCAGTCAGGAAGTTTTCATCGAAGAAACAGCCGGATTTGATGTTACCGGTGGAACGCTTAATACCGGTAACTTTAAAATTACCAATGTAGGACTAATTCGTATTTCATCAGGAACTGCAAATCTTGGAACAGCTTCAGGGAACGAAGTGCATACACAGGTCGATGGGGCATTTATCGTTTCGGGTGGAAATGTAAATATCTCTGGCAGACTCTATAATTCAGCTTCAGGAACGCTAAATCCGCCAAATGTAACATCAGGGATATCAATAACTGGCGGGAATGTAATACTAGCAACAGTAGGAAATGGCTTAAGTAATGTTGGTTCATTAAATGTTACGGCTGCCGGAAACTTTATTTTTACAGGAGGTACAATTGTCTTTCAAAATCCAAGCTCAGCTGCAACAGAATTGGATTTAGGGTTGATCTCTGGCGGCGGAACCAAAAATACTGTCGGAGGTACTTTCCAGTTTGGAAATGGTTCAACATCGCCTGGTTCTGTATTTAATATTTCGAGTAATATATTAATCAATCGAATAACTTCTAACGCCAATGCCGATTTGGAATTATCAGGTGATTTATTGGTAAATCAACTTGCGCTAAATTCAGCCAGCAGTGTTGATTTAAACGGAAATTCACTTCAACGGGCAGTCAGTGGTACCGGCCCTTATACTTTCCCAATTGATGACGGTAACGGAAACAAAATTCCTGTAACGGTGACTTTAATCTCGGGAACTTTGGGAGCAAATCCTTACATCGAAGTAACAACAACCAACTCTAAATATCTTCCTCACAATGAAAGCGATAACGACTACTTAAATCGTTACTGGACAATTACGACCAACGGGATAACTTCCCCGGTTTTTGATGTAACAGCAACTTACACTAACACTGATATTAGTGGAACTGAAACCGAAATTGCGGCGGGGGGATGGTCTGGCGGCCTTCCATGGGAAAAGTACTCTATTGTAAACGCGGGCGCAAATACGTTAGCCGCAAACAATGTCTCTGCAACCACATTTATTTTAACCGGGATTACCAGCGATCCTCCAACCGTTTCAATTAATAACGGAAATGTAAATGTGGAAATTTGTTACGGAACTTCTACCACTTTAACAACCAACGTAAACGGGGATTCACCAATTTCATATTCATGGTCTCCTGCTGCAGGATTAAGCGCTACCAATATTGCAAACCCGGTTGCAAATCCAACTTCTACAACAAAATACACTGTTACTGTTACCGATGGAAATGGTTTTACAGCAAATGACGATATTGAAGTTATTGTTCATAATTTACCAACTGCCGCCATTTCTGGTTCTGCCACTGTTTGTCGCGACGATTCTCAGCCGGTTATTACGTTTGCCGGAAGCGATGGAACAGCGCCTTACATTTTTACATATAATATTGATGGAGGTGCAACGAAAACTGTTACTTCTTCAGGCAACTCTGCCACTGTAAGTGTTCCAACTAATTCATCAGGTTCGTTTGTATATAGTCTTATTTCTGTTGAAGACGCCAATGGTTGTTATCAGACGCAAACGGGTTCTGCCACAATTCAGGTGAATCCGTTGCCAACAGCAGTAATTTCAGGAACGGACATCGTTTGTAAGGATGCGACTCAGCCACAAATTACTTTCACCGGAGCAGAAGGAGCAACGCCTTATATTTTTACATATACGGATGGAAGTGGAACTAAAACCGTTACTTCTTCAGGTAACTCGGCAACCATAGATGTTCCAACTAATTCAGCAGGAATATTCATTTACGAATTAATTCAGGTCGAAGATAATAATGGATGTTCGCAAAATCAGGGTGGTACTGCAACAATCACAGTAACCGATCCGATTTTGGCATCGGCAACAATAACTGACGCAATTAACTGTTTTGGCGGAACAGCGAATGTTCAGGTCTCCGCTTCGGGTGGAACACCTCCTTACACCTTTAATTTTGATGGAAAAACACCAAATTCAAACGGAATTTTTGGTGGAATTACCGGTTCGGTTGCAGGAACGGTTTACAATTGGAGTGTTACCGATGCCAATGGTTGTGCGGCATACAACGGAAATATTTCAGTTACAGAACCTGAGCAATTAACTGCAAATGCATCTATCACTTCTGCTATTATATGTAATGCCGGAACAGGAACGGTTACCATCGCTGCTTCGGGAGGTACTCCTCCTTACTCCTATAAATTAAAGGGGATAAACAGCTCAACAGGAATTTTCACGAATCTGGTTGCCGGAAATAATATAGCCTGGAGTGTAACGGATGCAAACAACTGCGGTCCTGTTACTGGCACTATCGATATAACTCAACCCACACCAATTGCTATAACTTCGGCAACGGTTACTACACCGATATCCTGTAACGGCGGAACAGGCTCAGTGACCATTGTTGCTACAGGCGGAACAGGTACACTTCACTATACTTTAAACGGGCAGAACAGCACTAACGGCATCTTTAATAATGTTTACGCCGGAACCGGTTTATCGTACAGTGTTACTGATGACAATGGCTGCGGACCTGTGTTTGGTACAATCGATGTAAACGAGCCGGCAGCAATTACAGCAAGTGCAGCAGTAACGTCAGCCATTCTTTGTAATGGAGGAACCGCAACCGTGAAGATTACCGCCTCAGGTGGATCGGGTAGTTATAGCTATACATTTAACGGCATACCAAATGGCACCGGCGAATTCTCTGGTATTTCCGCAGGGACAAACATTCCGTGGAGTGTAACCGATGGAAATGGTTGTGCCCCGGTTACCGGAACCTACACGGTAACACAACCTACAGCGCTAACTGCATCAGTATCGGAAACAACACCTATATCTTGTTATGGTGGAGCAGCAAGTATAAAAATAAATGCTTCGGGTGGTACCGGCACGAAAACATATTCTTTTGAAGGGCAAACTGATAATACAACGGGTACTTTTAACGGAGTTGCTGCCGGAACTTACAACTGGAGCGTGGCAGATGCCAGCGGATGTAACGTTTCGGGTACTTATGATGTAAATCAACCGACGCAGATCATCGTTAATTCCATCGGTTCGAACAGTGCGATTTGCAATGGTTCAACTTTAACTCTCACTTCATCGGCCTCGGGCGGAACCGGAACGTTAAGGTACAGATGGACAGGGCCAAACGGCTATACGGTAAACAATGCACAAAATCCATCCATTCTAAATGCTACACCTGCTGCCAGCGGAACTTACACGTTAACGGTTACTGATGCCAACAACTGTACAGCGACAGCAACAACAGATGTTACCGTTTACTCCACGCCAACAATGAATCCTGTTTCCGATATCGAGGATTGCAATGGTTCAACTATACCAACAATTAGTTTTAGTGGTGCTGATTCATATGAATGGACCAATGATGATACGTCCATTGGTCTTGGTGCAAATGGTGTTGGAAATATTCCGTCGTTCGTGGCAGTTAACGGTACAGATGCACCTGTTACATCAACAATTACTGTGACTCCTAAGGGAGATGGGTGCATAGGAAATTCGCAAGTATTTACAATCACTGTAAATCCTATTCCTGAAGTAGAAGTAAGTAATAGCTCACCCATAATATGCAATAACGGATCAACTAATATATTGCTAAACAGCAATGTAGCGGGAGCAACATTTAACTGGATTGCTAGCAGAGTGTCTGGCTCAACTACTGGTTTCACAACTGGAAGTGGAACTTCGATAGTTCAGCATTTGTCCGGGGCCGGAGTAGTTGAATATTTAATTACGCCAGTAGCAAATGAATGCACAGGGAGTAGCGTAACTGTTTCAGTTGAAATTATTTCTACAAGTTTTGATTTGGATGTAGTGACTGCTGGACCAAATGAAACTACTTTTTGCGGAGGAGAAACGTACTCATTGAATTTCTCATCAAGTCCTGATCCAAGCGGTGAAAGTGGAGGTGGTTTTTTTGATACAAACCATACACAATGGGAAACCAGGTTTGAATGGAAAATTAACAATCCAGTTGTAGCCGGAACTACTTCAGGAACATTTGATAGCCCCGGTATTTTAAATGTCCCACTATTAAATAGTACAGACGAAGATCAGACTGCAGTAATTGCAATTACACCTGTTTTATATTACAGGAGCCGTACTCGAAACAGATGGTGGCAGTCATGGAGTTCGTGGTCGGCTTGGTCTTCTCTTTGTTCAGGTAATGCTTATACAACAACTATTACGGTTTATCCTTTTCGCGCTCAATGCCCCTCAGATTACGAAGTGAATAACGATACAGGAGATTGTACCTCTACTTTTGTTGCTGATGCCCCAACATTTGAATGTTCTCCTTTAAACCTGAACTGGAGTACTCCCGACGGATCTTCAGGTTTGGGAAACATTGGGTCTTACGCATTTGATGCTGGTGTGACAACTGTAACCTATGATGCAGAGGATGCCCTTGGAAATACATCCACTTGTTCATTTAATGTTACCGTTAAGGATGTTGAAGCACCTGTAATCAGCAATTGTCCTTCTGATTTCAACAATGTTCCAATGGATGCCGGTGAATGCGGCGCTACGATTACCTGGACAACTCCAACAGCCAACGATAATTGTGACGGTTCAGTTACATTGGTTCGTACCGATGGAACCGGGTTAAACAGCGGTGAAATATTTCCGGTTGGAACAACAACAATCAGTTACATTGCAACCGATGCTGCCGGAAACTCCTCAACCTGCAGCTTTGATGTTACTGTTCAGCCTGACAGCGAAGCTCCTGCAATCACTTGTGTTGAAAACCAGACGGAATGTGCTGTTTCGGGCGGTATATATGCGGTTAATGGTACCGCATGGGACGCAACAGTTGTTGAGAACTGTTCGGGTGCTGTAACAAAATCATATACTTTATCTGGCGCTACATCGGGTACAGGAACAACTTTGAATAATGTAGAATTTAATGTTGGGGTAACGCATGTAACATGGACAGCCACCGACATCAATGCAAATTCATCCAGTTGTTCGTTCGATGTAACGATTAACGAAGAACCTTCGTTTACCTCAAACCCTGTTACTCAAACCGTGTGTTTAAACGGAACGCTTTCTTTAACCGTTTCAGCAATTGGTGAACCGGCACCGACATTACAATGGAGAAAAGACGGTCTGAATATTTCCGGCGAAAACGGCACAACGCTCACCATCGATCCGGTTCAGGCAGGCGATGCAGGAGTTTATGACGTTGTAGCCACCAATAGTTGTACTTCAGCTACATCCGTACCTGCAACAATAACAATTACCAATCCTCCGGTGATTACGCAACAACCAGCAAACCAAACTGATTGTATCGGTGAAAGTGTTGAGTTTACCGTAAGTGCAAACGGTGGCCAGTTACCTTATTCTTATGCATGGGAAATGCGTCCGACAGCTTCTGATGCATGGGCGGCAGTTGGCACAGATAATCCCACATTATTGATTGCTGATATTGGAACCGGTTCGAATATCAATGGTGCCGAATATAAAGTAACGGTAACCGATAATTGCGGAAACAGCGCAGAGTCGGCTGTGGCAAAACTTACAGTAAACCGGATTGAAGTGCAGCCATTGGCAACCACAACAATTTGCCAGGGAGGAAATGCCACCTTTACTGTTTTAACCTCAGGTTCTTCCCCGGTATCGTATCAATGGCAGCAAAACGGATCGCCTATTTCCGACGGTGGAGCTTTCTCGGGTACAACTACTCCAACAATAACGATTACCAATGGGCAGGTTAGCGAGAACGGGACATATTCCGTTCGGGTAACTTTTAATATTTCCCAGCCCAATAATAATGGCGCAGGCGTTACAACCTGCCAGACTTCATCGGTAGACATCGGTGAATTAATCATTGACGAAGGGCCGGATATTGATGCTAATATTGACGATCAAACCATTTGCCCGGGAAGCGCTATTACAGATATTATACTTTCCAATTTAAACGGAACTTCCAGTACAACTTATACATGGACGCGTGATAATACAACGGTTTTAACAGGAATCCCTGCTTCAGGAACAGGAAGTACAATTAACGGAATCCTCAACAGTGCAGCTCCGGGCAGTTTACAAACAACGGTATTCACTATAACAGCTACAGCAAATGGCTGTGTTTCTACAGGTCAGGTTACTGTTTCTGTTGTTGACGATCAGGCTCCGACTTCTGCAACCTGCCCGACTGATATCCCGGTTAATGCACAGGCCGGAATATGTGGGGCAGTTGTTAACTATACAGTTCCTACATTTGATGACAACTGTGATGGTACCGGACTTGCAGGAACTCTTGTTAGTGGTTTGGCACCTGGTGAAACATTCCCGGTTGGCACAACCACTGTTGTTTATGAATATACTGATATAGCCGGAAACGGCACAGCCACCTGTTCGTTTGATGTAACTGTTACCGACAATATCGACCCGGTTGCAGCTTGTAAGGATATCACCGTTCAATTAGATGCAACAGGCAATGTAACCATCACAACTGCTGATATTGATAATGGTTCCACTGATAATTGCGGAACACCTGTTTTAAGTGTGGATGTAACCACTTTCGATTGTACTGATTTAGGGACAAACACAGTTGTTCTTACTGCTACTGATGCGGTTGGAAATACAGGTACCTGTTCGGCAACTGTAACGGTAAAAGATGATAATTTCCCGGTAAATATTGCCGCTTCTGTTTTGCAGCAGGATACGTTGTGTCAGGATGATGCAACAACGATTGATATTTCTGCAACAGGTGGTGTAGGAACTATTGAATATACTTTTAATAGTGTAACAAACACTACTGGTCAGTTTTCAGTACCTGCAGGTTATTCTTATGCATGGAGCGTATCCAATTCTTTGGGTTGTGGCACTACTTCAGGGACATTTTACGTTGAAATCCGGCCTGATGCAGGAACTCCGGTATTTACTGCTGGGCCAACAATACTTTGTCAGGATGCAGCGAATGAAATATACACTGCAACAGCAACAAATAGTAATTCAATAAGCTATTCAGTTTCGCCGTCAGGCGCCGGAACAATCAATTCTGTAACAGGTGAAATGAATTGGGATGCGGCATTTAGCGGAACGGCAACCATTACAGCCACAGCAACCGGTTATTGTAATACAACAACTGAAAGCCTGGTTGTTGATGTTACCCCAACTGTTGGAACACCTACTGCAATTTCCGTTTCCGCAGGTACTGAACCGACCTGTCAGTTGACCGGCGGAACCACCACAACGACATACTCAACTACAGCAACCAACAATACCGGCTTTAACTGGAGCATCAGTAATGCTGCAGCAGGTTCAATCGATCCGACATCAGGAGTAATGACCTGGAGTGACGGTTTCTTTGGAACAGTTGACATCCAGGTAACAGCCAACGGTTGTAACGGTCCTTCGGCACAGGTTATCCGCACGGTAAATATTACGCCTACAGTTGGAACTCCTTCGGTTCCGGCTTCGTCAGATTTAACCATCTGTCAGGGGAGCGGTACATCAGATTTCACTACGCTTGCTACCGATGCAACAAGTTATAACTGGACTGTTACAGGTACCGGAAATACTATTTCAGGAACAGGAACTACCGGAACAGTTATATGGGATCCTGCGTTTTCAGGAACAGCTACAGTAAGTGTAACAGCCAACGGATGTAACGGTCCTTCAACAGTTGCTTCAACAACAGTTACTGTTCTGCCAACGCCAACGGCAACAATTTCAGGCGATAATTCAGTTTGTCAGAATTCAGCACTTGAACCGGAAGTTGTCTTTACCAATCCGCAGTCATTGCCGGTTCGGTTAACCTATAATATCAACGGAGGTTCAAACCAAACAATTGACATTGCCGCCAATTCTTCTGAAACAGAATCAGTTTCTACAACTACCGTTGGAGATTTTGTATATAATTTGGTAAGTGTTGAATATCAATCTACCCCGGGTTGCACCAATTCATTATCAGGAAGTGTTACGGTTACCATTCGTCCTGAAGCGCCTGTTGCACCGGGCGTGATCACCGGTAACGATTATGTTCTTCCTGCGGCTTCTGAGACATATACAATTTCAGCAGTTCCAAATGCAACAGATTATTTCTGGGAAGTTCCATCGGGGTGGGTCATTGTTTCAGGACAGGGAACCACATCGATTACCGTTACTACCGGTGTTGCAGGGAACAGTGGTAATATTTCTGTAACTGCCAAGAATGATTGCGGCGATAGTCCTGCAACCACTTTGCCAGTTGATGTTAATCCTAACTTAGCCATTGTTATGCAGCCCGTCAGTCAGTCGGATTGTTATGGCAACTCCGTGCTTTTCATTGTTTCTATTTCGGGTGGTGCGGCGCCAATAACTTATATATGGCAACGGAAAACTCCTTCGGATGCTACCTTCTCAGATATAACAGCTGATTCAGATATTACATATCCTGTTGCCGGTTCTATGCTCGTATCTAATATCGGAAGTACGTCTAATCCTGATGGAACGCAATATCAGGTTCGTATTACTGATGATGCTGGGTCTGATTTGACCTCTGATCCTGCTACACTTACCGTAAATCAGGTGCTGACGATGTCTCCGGTTGATGTAACAACTACGATCTGTGAAGGCGAAAACGCCGGCTTTAGCGCAACCACAGGTGGTGAAACACCAATTTCAATGGTATGGGAAAAAGATGGTATCCCTGTGGCCGATGACGCAGTTCTCTCTGGCTCAGCAACAACTTCGATTACATTTACAAATGCCCGGCCTTCGGATGCGGGTGAATATCGCCTGACGGTTACTTTTCCAATGACTCAACCCAACAACGACCCCGGAAACCCTGATAACTGCGTTCTTACAAGTACATTGTATCGCACGCTCGTTGTAAATCCTTTACCCGTACTTTCCGGTCCATCAGAAGTTTGTGTCGGACAAACCATTCATTGGACACCCAACTCTGGTGGCACATGGGTTAGTAATGATCCGGCAACCGCTACCATCGCAAGTGATGGAACGATAACCGGTGTTTCAGACGGAACAGTAACTTTTACTTTTACAGAAACCGCAACCGGATGTAGTTCAACATCGGCGCCGGTAACCGTTCACCCGCTTCCAACAGGAGTAATTTCCGGAAATCCGGAAATATGTGAAGCCGACTCAGCCGACTTTTCTGTTACGTTAACCGGAACAGCGCCCTGGGATATAACTTATACTGATGGAACTACGCCAGTAACCATTTCAGGTATTTCAAGCTCGCCATACAACGTTCGGGTTTCTCCGGGAGCGACCACTACTTATACTTTAACTGCCGTAAACGATGTCTATTGTGATGCAACTTCTTTGACAGGGAATGCCGTAGTAACTGTTCACCCGTTACCAACCGCAACACTTTCAGGAGACGCTACTGTATGTATCGGAACAGCAGCCAACCTTGTCGTTGACCTGACAGGATCTCAACCATGGGACATTACCTACACCGATGGTATTACACCGGTAACAATTACAGGTATTACTACAACTCCTTATTCACTTGCTGTTACGCCAGGTTCAACTACTACTTACATGTTGACTGCTGTTTCCGATGTACATTGTTCAGGGACTTCTTTTACAGGAACAGCAACAGTTACGGTTGACCAGTTGCCGACAGCAAGCGCAGGAGGAAGTGAAACCATTTGTTCAAACGGAACGGCAACAGTTATTGGTGCAACCGCTGAGAATGGGACTATTTTATGGACACATGACGGAGCAGGTGCGCTGACAGATGCAACAACACTTACTCCAACTTATACTGCAAATATTGCAGATGCAGGCAAAACGGTTACATTAACCATGACTGTGACCAGCGATAATACCTGTTCTTCGGCTAGTCCTGCAACTGCAACTTATACCGTGATTGTTGATCCGCTGCCGGAAGCAACAGCGGGGGGAAATGAAACCATCTGTACCGACGGCTCCGTTACTGTTAGCGGGGCGAGCGCAGCTAACGGAACGATACTTTGGACACACAACGGTACCGGAACTCTTACAGATGATCAAACATTGACACCAACTTACACTGCAGGTTCGGGTGATTCTGAAAGCACTGTAACATTGACTATGACGGTAACCAGCGATAATGCGTGTTCATTGCAAACAGCTGTTGCCTACTTCACTATTGAAGTTCTTCCCGAGGCACAGGTTAATCAGCCGGATGATCAGGAAATTTGCAAGGGGACTTCCACTGCAATGATTTCTTTTGGCACAGTCAATACAACAGGAACAACCACTTACTCATGGACAAATACAGAACCGGCTATAGGCCTTGCAGCAAACGGAACCGGTAACTTAATTGCTCCTTTCACCGGGGAGAATTCAGGAACAGAACCTTTAATCGCTACAATAGAGGTTACACCCCATTTAACAACTGACGGAGTAACCTGCGATGGCCCGTCTAAAATCTTTACAATTACAGTGAATCCGCAACCCGTGGCTGTAGCGCCAATAGGACTTACCTATTGCCTGGGCATTTTATCTGATCCTCATGTGTTGAATGGAACTCCTTCCGGGGTAACATTCGATATTTCAGGGGGCGCTTCAATCGGTTTTCCAAATGTAAACGGGGTTACGGAAATTCCATCGTTTGTCCCAACTGCTGCGGGTACTGCATCAATTACCATAATACCAAAATATAATGACTGTACAGGTTTGTCGGTTTCATTTAATGTAACCGTAAGGCCCACTCCGGTTATTACCATTTCGGGCGGTGCAACAGTTTGCCAGAATACAGCTCCACCGAGCATTGTTTTCACCAATCAAATGAATCTGGCAGTGGTGGCAACGTACAGCATCAATGGTACCAACATTCAAAACGTTAATGTCCCCAGTAAATCAAATGTTTCAGTACCTGTTCCAACCAACCTGGCAGGTGTATATGAATACAATTTGGTAAGTGTTCAATATCTTGAATCTAATCCTCCAACATGTGCAAATACTTTGATTACCGGAACTGCTACAATAGAAGTTATCGCTTTACCTGTTCCAACCATTACAGGGCCTACTAATATTTGCGCCGAAACTGCGGATAACGTGTATGAAACGGAAGCCGGAATGAACAACTACACATGGGTGGTGCCGAGTGGAGGAAACGTTACAGCTGGCGGTACATCAACAGATAATACGGTTACCATTACATGGACTACCGGAGGTACTCACAATATTAGTGTTCGCTATAGCAATGCCAATAGCTGTGCAGCAGCTACTGCAACAGTTTTCCCTGTTAATGTTTATTCATTGCCAATCCCAACGATTACAGGATCAACAAGTGCATGTCTCAATGCATCAAAAGTGTATTCCACTCAACCCGGAATGACAAATTATCAGTGGAACGTATCGGCAGGCGGAACTATATCGGCGGGCGGAGGAATCAATGATAACTCAGTTACCATTACCTGGGATGCAGTCGGTGCTCAAACGGTCAGTGTAAATTACACAAGTGCCGATGGTTGTGAGGCTTCAAGTGAAACGGTAAAAAATATTACTATCAATCCCAGACCGGAACCGATCATTACTGGTGCAGATACGGTTTGTGCAGGTACAAACGGAAATGTTTATACCACTGAACCCGGAATGTCAACGTATGTGTGGACCGTTTCAGCCGGAGGTACAATAACTGCTGGCGGAACTTCCAACAGCAATACGGCAACAATTCGTTGGAACACAGATGGACCGCAGGAAGTAACTGTCTCATATATCAATCCGGTAACGGGTTGTGATCCGGAAATTGCTACTGTATTTGATGTTTTTGTTTTTCCAAAACCTGTTCCAACCATTGCCGGGGCAACCAGTGTTTGTGTTGGCTCTACGGGCAATGTCTACACTACCGAATCCGGAATGACAAACTATCAGTGGATAGTTTCAGCGGGAGGGACAATTACAGCAGGAGGAGGTACCGGTGACGACTTTGTTTCGGTAGACTGGAATACAACCGGCGCAAAAACGGTGAAAGTAAATTATGAAAATGCAAATGGTTGTTCGGCAACTTCTGCAACAACTAAAAATATAACGGTTAATGCATTGCCAACGCCTTTGATTGTAGGAACAGCTTCTGTTTGCCTTGGTTCTGCTGTAACCTATTCTACGGTTTCAGGAATGTCAAATTATCAATGGAACATCTCATCCGGAGGTTCAATTGTTTCCGGAGGCGGAGTTAGCGACCATCAGGTAACTGTTACCTGGAATAATACCGGCACCGAATCCGTTAGTTTGAACTACAATAATACGAACGGTTGTAGCGCAGCAGTTCCAACTAATTATGCAGTTACTGTAAACGATCTTCCTTCTCCAACCATTTCCGGCCCGGCTGACGCCTGTAAAGGGGGAACACCTGCAGTTTATACCACTGAGCCCGGCATGACGGCTTATGTTTGGTCGGTTACAGGCGGTACAATTACAGCAGGTGGATCGGCAAACGATAACACCGCTACGGTAGTTTGGAACACAGCAGGGGCACAGTCTGTTAGGGTGAATTATTACGATAGTAATAACTGTTCAGCACTTGTTCCGTTCGAATATCCGGTGAATGTAGTTAATCCGGCTCCGCCATCCTGTCCTTCGAACCTCGTCGATGTTTGTAATGGCGATCCTGCTTTTGTTTTATCTGACGGAAATCCGGTCGGTGGTGTTTATTCCGGAACAGGCGTATCGCTCAACGGAAGCGACTATTGGTTTGATCCCGCAGTTGCAGGCGCAGGTGTTCATACCATCACTTATACCATGCCGAATACTTGTGCCGATATGTGTTCGTTCGCAATAGATGTTACTGAAACACCGGTCGCTTCTGCACCAAATACTACCATTTGTAGCGGTTATCCGGCAGATATTGCTTTGAATTCATCGGTACCGGGAACAACTTTTAGCTGGACATCTACCGTAATATCGGGTTCTGTTACCGGGAACACCAACTGTAGCGGATCCTGCGGCACCATGATTACGGATACCTTGACAAATGCTCAGGTAGTTTCGCCGGGTGCAAGCGGCACAAATGCTATCGTTGAATATGTTGTAACCGCAACTAAAGATGGTTGTAGCAGTAATTTCTCAGTTCAGGTGCAGGTCAGGCCGCAGGTTTATACTTTTAATCTAACCTGGAACTCCAACTTTGTAGAAGATTTTATTGAGGTTTGTGCCGGTGCAGAAGCATTAAGCGATAATGATATTGAGATATTACATCCTGTTACAGGAAATCTGGTAGGTACTTCTTCTATTCCTTCTTCCTGGAATCCTACCTTTTTGTACGGCCCGTCACCGGCAGGACCATGGACAAATGCTCCGGGACATAATAATTATACTTCCTATTACCAATGGGTAGTTGATTTTTCGGTGAATAACCAATTAGGTTATCACTATTTCGTGTTGAGGATAACAGATCCTGTTACCGGTTGTATAAAATACAGCAATCCGGCTATTCTGAATATCGTTTCAGCCTTAACTGTAGAGGCGGGTGATCCGGAATATTTATGTGGAGGATCGACCATAACACTCAGTGGCGCTTATGTGAGCGGCATAACGAGTTCGACGCCAACGGCTCAATGGTCGGTTTACAGCATGAATCCGTCGTATGGAAGCAACGGGTCTTTTTCTTCTACTAGTTACAATCCGCACCAGGTAATGTAACTTACACCCTCCTTCGGGATATGAAGGAGAAATAACGCTTCGTTTGCTCACTAATGATCCGGACGGAAGTGGATCGTGCGTGGCCATTGAAGATTATCGCACGGTAACCGTTGTTCCGCCGAGTTCATTTACCGGTTGCCTTCAACTTGCCGATTGGACTCAGGATGGCTCTAATTCCGACGGAATCATAGACGACAGTGAAGAACCTTGCCTTGTAACGGTAGTTGGAAGTAATAATTTGAGTGGATCGCCGGGTACCACCGATATGACACATTGTACAGGAGCAGGTTCGGTATCATTCGACTGGACTTTTCTGGCGCCTGCCAATAAAATTGTATGGCACCAGGAAGACCAGACCGTTGGAAGTAATACCTCCAGTACAAATTTAAGAGTTAACAGGCCAACGAATGTTTCTACGGGAGATTTAATAATCGTTACGATTCATGTAAATGGAAATACTACAATAAATACTCCGACTGGATTTACAGCTGTTGCGGCAAATGCAAATAGCAGAAATACCAATGTAAGAGTTGCGAGTTTCTGGAAGATTGCTACTGGAAGCGAACCTACAACATATAATTTCACTACTTCAGGAACAAATTTAGGATCGAACGACCGCATATATGCCAGTCGTGTAACCGGTCATGACCCAAGTAACCCGATAGGTGGCTCAAATGGAACCACCCAATATTTCCCCTATGTTTCCAATGAAAATGGTTATCGGTCGATATCTGTTCCGGGTTTTGCAACCGCGGCCAACTCCATGTTGGTAGCGGCCCTTGCTGTAGATATAAATGGAGCCAGCGTTCTCGAATTCACAAATGCTCCAATTGGAATGACCACCATGTATTACAATGATACAGAGACCTCATCCCGCGCGGCAACCGCAATTGTGTCTGGTAATACAGGAACCCGTAGTTTTCAGTGGCCAAGCTATGGTTCGCGTAACCGGGATGCCATGTATGCCGCTGCCCAGATGTTCACCATCAACCCGGCAACAAACGAAGAAGATGCCGGATATTTCCTGTTGAACGGTACACCAACATTGTTGAGCAAAACCAACGGTGCAACCGGAAGCCGTACTGTAGCGGTAAACAGTAGCGATGAGTTTGGGTTCAGGGTGGGAACAAGTACGAACACCGGTGGCCCTGGTAAACTGATTATTTACAACCTGACCATGCCAAACGACATACCGGTTTTAAGTGGTTTGGATACTGTTTTTGTTGCTGAATGCCAGGTTGATGGATTTGTTCCTGTGTTCGAAGATCCGGTTGCAACCGACGATTGCGACTCAGCCGTTGTTGCACCCGATTACCCCGTAACGGATACAATTATTGCAGATGGTTGTTCCCGTTCACAAAAAAGAACATGGGTTTATGTTGACGAATGTGGTGCGGAAAGCCTGCCCTTTGAACAGGTAGCCGTTTGGTCGGTACTTGAACCTATCACTTTAAGTTGTCCGGTTGACCCCATCCTTGAAGCCTGTACCAGTGAGGACACGGTTACAGCAAGGTATAACAAATGGGTTGACGGTTTTACCGCTGAAGGAGGTTGCGATCTTATTACAAATCTGTATGCAGTTCCGCCACTGATTCTTTCCAATATTGCCTGCGGTGACACATTGCATTTTACCTTTATAGTTTCTGATGAATGCGGACAAGTTGACTCCTGTACATCTACTTTTACGGTTAAGCCGGTTGATACGCTGGTGGTTTTCTGCCCCGTTGATACAGTGCTTGCAGGATGTTCTCACCCCGATTCGATTATCGCTGCCTACGATGCCTGGAAAGCAGGGTTTTATTACGACGGGGGATGTGCTTCGGTTATTGATAATATGGATGAATTCCCGGCGCTTCCCGATTTAACCTGCGGAGGACAGATTGAGTTTGTTTATTCGGTTTCAAATTCCTGCGGACAGTTTGAATCGTGTATTTCAACCTTTACCGTTGAACCACCGGAAGCGCTTATTGTGGCTGTGCCAACAGGTGTCAGCCTTCCGCTTTGTTCGAAAGCTACCGACATTGAAACTGCCTATAACGACTGGAAAGCACAATTTAGTTATACAGGGGGATGTAATGTTATCACAAATATCGATTCGATTCCTGATTTGGGTGACATTACCTGTGGAGGAACAATATCGTTTACCTACACCGCTAAAAATGGAAACAGTTCCTGCGAGGATTTGCAGGAAGGTACTTCCTCGTTCACGGTGGCCGAGGCTCCGGATTTAATTGTAAGTTGCCCTGCCGATACCACCATTGAAGGTTGTTTGGGAATCCAGGCGATTACCGATGCCTATGATACCTGGGTGGATGGTTTCCGTGCTTCGGGAGGATGTAATGTTACGACCAATATTGATTCCATTCCTCCATTGGGCGACATGGTTTGTAACGGTTCTATTACATTCACCTTCATCGTTGGCAATGATTCTACACTTTGCTCCGACCATGTGGAATGTACTTCTACTTTTACCATTGGCGCTGCGCCTTTACTTGAAGTTATAACACCGGCAGATACCACCATTCAGGGATGTAATACCAGCCAGGATGTTATCGATGCGTTTAATGCATGGAAAGCCCGGTTTGATTATACCGGAGGATGTAATGTTTCCACTTCCGACCTTTCGGTTTACGATTTGCCCAGTTCATGCGGAGGAACAGTTACAGTGGTTTATACCGCCTGGGATAATTGCAGCCAGGCAGTTACCGATTCTGCTAAATTCACTTTGAATCCTGAATATATTGTTATCAACGCACCTTTGGATGATATTCAGCCGGCATGCCAGACACAGGTTGATGTCGATACTGCTTTTGCCCAATGGAAAGCCAAGTTTGGATTTACCGGTGGTTGCGGCACAATCGGAACGGATCTTTCTGCCATTGAAGCTCCTAATGCCTGTGGCGGGACCATTGTGGTTAACTATTCGGCCCAGGATGTTTGCGGACAGGTTGTAAACAGTTCAGCAGTATTTACTATTGATGCACCCGGCGATGTTCTTCAGGAACCATCTTTTAATAATCCGGCTGATATAACTATTTACAGGAATGATTCATGTAACTACAACGCAGACCCTGCAATTACAGGTTCTCCCACAAATCTTACCGATAACTGTACCGATGCCGGGGACCTGACGATGAGTTACAACGACTCAATTGCTGCCGGTTCTTGTACCAGCGAAATCCTGATATACAGAACCTGGATAGTGATGGACAACTGTATGAATGCAACTTCTGAAGTGCAATTAATTACAGTACAGGATTCAACTCCTCCTGTTGTAAAATGTGCCTGGGATGTAGACGGAGTAGCAGATAACGGCGAGTGTGATGCCTCCAGTATTGATATAGGTACTACTACTGCAAGCGATAATTGTGTGCTTGCATCGTTGCAGGGTATCCGCAGCGATGGGTTACAAATTACCGATCCGTACCCGGTAGGCGTTACAACCATCACCTGGACAGCAACCGATGGTTGTGGAAATTCTGCCTCGTGCGTACAAACAATTTCATTAATTGATGGCGTTACCCAGCCACCAACTATCGACTGTCCGGAGGATGTGGAACAAAATGCAGGGCCAAACAATTGTTACCTGGAAGATGTAGTGATTCCGGATCCAACTGCAGACGACAACTGCGAAGTGGCAACAATTACCTGGGAAATGACCGGGGCAACGATTGGAACCTCGCCATCGGAAGGCTTTAATTACGTGGGGGGCGAAACGTTTAATGTAGGTGTTACAACGGTGATATACACCGCTGCCGACTCTGCAGGAAATACAGCTAGTTGTTCATTTAAAGTGATCATTCATGATGTTACACCGCCCCAAATAACAGCCAATTGCGAAGATGTTTCCGATTACGCAGATCCGGGTAGGTGTTGGAAAGTGCCTGCCACTCTTAACGATCCTGATTACTACGACACTTGCTGGGATAAAGACTCGCTTAAAGTTCGTTGGGAAATGACAGGCGCAACTACCGGAGCCGGCGATGGTTTTGTTACCGATTCGGCTTTTAATGTTGGCGTAACTCATGTAAAATATTATATAACCGACCCGGATAACAACGAAGCCACTTGCGAATTTGACGTAACCATTCTCGATGTTACTCCTCCCGAGATTACAGCCAATTGTGGAGATGTTGCTGATGATGCCGATCCGAATTCGTGTTGGCAGGTTCCTGCAACGCTTCAGGATCCGGTATTCAGAGACGACTGCTGGGATGTTGATTCGCTTACGGTCCGCTGGGAAATGACGGGGGCAACGGTGGGTTCCGGTTATGGGTTTGTAACCGATTCTTCTTTCCATGTAGGGGTAACCCATGTAACTTATTATGTAAGCGACCCGGATAACAACGAAGCAAATTGTAGTTTCGATGTCACCATTCACGATGTTACCCTGCCGGAAATTACAGCCAATTGTTTCGATGTTACGGATAATGCCGATCCGAATTCATGTTGGAGAACTCCGGTAACGCTTCACGATCCTCAGTATGAAGACAATTGCTGGGATACCGATTCGCTCACGGTTCGTTGGGAAATGACGGGGGCAACCGTCGGTTCTGGTTCCGGTTTTGTAACCGACTCATCTTTCCATGTAGGGGTAACGCACGTAACCTACTATGTGAGCGATCCGGACGGAAACGAGGCGAATTGCGAATTTGATGTAACCATTGTTGATGTTACGCCTCCGGATATCGATATTTCGGGATGCCAGAATGTTACCGATACCACCGATGCCAATAACTGCGCAGTTATTCCGCCTGCTATTCAGGATCCGGTGTACAACGATGACTGCTGGGATGTTGATTCGCTTACCCTTGTTTGGCAAATGACGGGTGCTACCACAGGCAACGGTTCCGGTTCGGTAAAAGGCGAAACATTTAATGTGGGTGTAACCACGGTGAAATATATTGTTTCCGACCCCGATGGAAATAAAGACTCCTGTTCGTTTACCGTTACCATTCTTCCGTACGATATGCCTGCATTTACAACCGTTTGCCCGCCCGATGTAGTTGCCGATAATGATCCGACAGTTTGCGGCGCAGACCTCATAATTCCTGTTCCTTCAGTCGACGACCCTTGTAACCTTGGGTATGTGGTTACCAACGATCGCACCGGAACCGACAATGCCAGCGGTTATTATCCGGTAGATACTACTTACGTTGTTTGGACGATAACTCCAACTATTGGCTCAGCCACTTCCTGTACACAAATGGTGATTGTAAAAGATGTGGAAGATCCAATAATTGTAACTTGCCCGGTTGACCAAAACTTTGAAGGTTGCGACAGTACATCCACTTCGATTAGCCCGGTTTTCTCCGGCACATTGGCTACTTCAAGCTATGCTGAATTCTCCGATGCGGGGAACCAGGGAGAAGCAACCGATAACTGCGCAATTGTAACGGTAACCTATATTGATGTGGCTTCGGGAACCTGTCCGATGGTGATTACCCGCACCTGGACCGTTTACGATGCTGCCGGGAATTCGGCAAGTTGCGATCAAACCATTACTATTGGCGAAACCGAAGCTCCATTGGTTGATTGCCCCAGCGATTTTGAAACGCCTTCGGTATTTGATTCAGTTTATGCGCTGGTTACTATTCCTGTGTTCGATTTTTCCGATAACTGTACCGATTCGGTTGATATTAAGATTGAATGGACCATTACAGGAGCTACTACCGGCTCCGGAACCGGTTTAATTCCTTCGCCTTACCGGTTTAACCAGGGAGTTTCAACCATCAACTACACCTTTACCGATAATTGCGGAAACCAAACACCGTGTAGTTTCGATATCAATGTGCTTTATCCGCCGGAGATAACCTGTTTGCCGCCCGATACGCTGCAAATGGATCCCGGAGTATGTTATAACCACATTGAAGCGGGCGATATCGATAATCCGGGGGTACCTTCCAATACTACCGGCGAAGTTCTGGAATGGACATGGACGGTTTATGATCCGGATGGAGTGGAAATTGCCACCGGAACCAGCACAGGGGTTAGTCCTGCCCAAATCGGGCCGGTTGATTTTCCGAAAGGAACTTCCACTATTCACTGGTACGCTCAAAACCTTTCGGGGCATGATGAGTGCGACCAACTGGTAACCGTAGTGGATGAAGAACCGCCCACTTTCACCGCCAATCCTTACGAAGATTGTGTGGAGCCGCTGTTCCATGCCATTTACACCGGCGACGCCGATAACCTCGATTACGATCCCGACTATCCGGATGCCGACTACGATATTCTTTATCCCGGCGATACAGGCCTGGATATTGATTTGGCCACCTATGCGGATAACTGTTGCGTGCTTTCCGACGGTTATGCTTTGCGTTGGGAAATTGATTTTGAAGGGAATAACCCTGCTGAACCAAATATATCCGGTTACAGTCAGCCTTCTACCTATGTTGACCCCAATTCAGGCCTGGCCAGCATTATTAAACTGTGGGGCGACGGAACAAATTTCCAGAGCAGGACACACACCATAACCTACTGGATTACCGATTGCAACGGAAACGAAAGCGATGGGATACAAACAACCATAACCATTAACCCAAGACCCGAACTAATAAAAATGAATTAAGATGAAAAGAGAGAATAAGCAGATAGAGAGCGAAGAGCAAAGAGCGAAGAGCCGGGAGCAAGGAGTGAAGAGCAAAGGGCAAAGGGCCGGGAGCGAAGGGCCAGGGGCGAAGCGCAAAGGACAATGCTGTTTGCCGTGGCATTTCGGTCGGGAAGAAGAGCAATTTCATATGTCAGAAGAGCAATTCTACGTGTCAGAAGAGCAATTCCATGTATCAGAAGAGCAATTTCATATGTCAGAAGAGCAATTCCACATGGAAGAAAGCCAATTCCACATGTCAGAAGAGCAATTCCCAAAAGAAAAAGCCGCTTCCTCCGTGTTCCTCTGCGCCTTCTCTGTGCCCTCTGTGGTAAAAACAGAAGAAGAATCAAACACAGAGCACACGAAGAAGACACGGAGTTCACAAAGCAGAAAAAGATTATCGGATTTAACCTCTGCGTTCCTCTGCGGCTCCTCTGTGCCTTCTGTGGTTAAAAAAGAAGAAGAATCAAACACAGAGCACACAAAGAAGACACGGAGTTCACAAAGCAGAAAAAGATTATCGGATTTAACCTCTGCGTTCCTCTGTGGCTCCTCTGTGCCCTCTGTGGTTAAAAAAGAAGAAGATGTAAACACAGAGCACGCGAAGAAGACACGGAGTTCACAAAGCAGAAAAAGATTATCGGATTTCATCTCTGCGTTCCTCTGTGACTTCTCTGTGTCCTCTGTGGTAAAAAAAGAAGAAGAAGAATTAACCGCAAAGCACGCAAAGAATGCGCAAAGTTCACAAAGCAGAAAAGCTTGCAGCTTGCAGCTTGTGGCTTGTAGCTCCAAAAAAGAAATTTCAACAGTTCAACATAGTAAACAATTAGTTTTTAAAAAAGCCCCCCGGAGCATTGCAAACGAGCAGCACCGGGAGGCCTGTACTTACACTGTTCCGCTCATCCCGCTAACCGGCGGGTGGCAGAACCACGAATTAACAATTAGGGCTTGTTAATTCACAATGTTTAACAATTAGTTTTTTAAAAATGATGAGAGAATTAAAAAGATTATTAACCAGAAGCCATCAACCGTTGATGGGTACCTGCGACTCCGGTTTATGCCAAATTTTCCCCATGGGGGAAACCCGCCAACCGGCGGAAGGGGGTCAGGATACATCCAGCGGAATAGCTTCCACTAAAACCATTTGCCAATGAACAACACCTGGTAACGGTACGCACAGAAGCGAACTGTTGAAATGCGCCACCGGCGTAATCTTCTGTTCGTGTACCGGATACGGGTAGCAAAAACAAAAACCGAAAACGGTTAACCCCTGTAACATTTTGAAATATTGATTAATGAAAAACCGGAGGTTTACTTTTCTCACAACGCGTATTCCCCCTTCAGGGGGCAGGGGGTGAGGACGGGGAGGCCTCCCAAAAAAATGAGTATTAGCACGCCTCTTAAAAACCGGCACAGACGCCCGGAAAAGAGGCACAAACAAGTATTAATTTTTAAAATTTAAACAAAATGAAAAAGCAAATTTTATTTTTAGCAATGATCACACTGGCTTTTATTTTTGCCGGTACTAACAATGTGTTTGCACAAAATACGGTGTCTCCAGGTATAACATCTACAACGCCTATTACTCCTTTGGCTTGTATTGCATCTTCTGAACCACTTCACCCGTTTCCTGGTGTACCTTATGTTTATTCTTTGAATGGAACCGCTGGAGAAGAACAGGCAGATGATTATACTTGGTGGGCAACTAAGGATGTTAATTTTTTGACTGCACCTGGAACAACTAATATGTCTGTTACTACTGATGTCCAGGAGATGGAACAGGAACTATACATTACTTCTGATGTTGTTGGTGATTATAACAATCCTGCTGGAACGGACTTAACCATTGAGCTAAGCTGGAATTCTTTTGATGGTACTGTTCATGAAGTATTACTCGTTGTTTATACTCTGGATGAAACCGGGTGTACGGATAATGTGCAAGCATGGCGTATTATTCCTCAGTATAACTTCACACTTGATATTGCAGGAATTCTTGACGATGGTACAGATGGTGCAGCCGAATGTGTTAGCCCGGTTCAAACTGCAACTTATGATGGTACCAACTTAAATATGGACTATGGTCAGAACTATGTTTTCTTTGCAGTAAATGCAGCTAACTGGACAACTTCTTGGGTACCTTCAATTAGTGATGGTTCTACAACAACATATGGTGCAACCATTGTTGGGTACGAATGGGCATATCCGGATCAAGCTAGTGGTGTTGGTTCTGTTTGGAATGCACCCAATACTCCAGTTCTGGCGTCACATTATGCATCTGCTACAAGTGGATTTATTGGTGCCGCAGGAGAATGTATCATTGTAAAGGTTGAACTCGACCATGATAATTATGAATTGCATGGAACCGATGAAATTGTATCACTTGCAATTAATGGAGATATGTGGAATACAGCGACTTCTGCACATGATGGAACATATCCTGATCTTGACGATAACGATTCTGCTTGTAACGGCGATAGTACAGATGAGGCTGAATATACAATCGAATCTAGGCCTACAATTACTGATACAACTCCGAATCCGTTCGTGACTAAAAACTAAGTTTTAGGATGAAACTTGCTTTTTCATCACCTAAGAAAGCGCTTCCTGTTTCCGTCTTCGGACGGGGGCAGGAGGCGGCCTTCGGGCGGGGAAGAAAGTTGGCAGTCGCAGTTGGCAGGGAAGAAAGTCGCAGTTGGCAGTCGCAGTGATCTGAATGAAGAAAGTCGCAGTGATCAGTCACAGTTGGCAGTTTGGAGGAAAGTCGCAGTTGGCAGTCACAGTGTCTAATGACTAATGACCAATGGATTGAAGGATTGAGTGAAGGAATAGCTCTGTGGTTCTCTGTGGATTCTCAGCGCCCTCTGTGGTAAAAGGAAAATGCAGAAACAACCAGGGAAAGGTGAATGAAAAAGGCAAAAAAGACAAGTAAAAAGTGAAAAGGCAAAAGATAAAAGTGGAAAGGCAGAGAGTCTTCAACTCTGAACTCTGAACTTTGAACTTTGAACTTGTGAACTCTGAAAATCCGGAAAGCGGAAACGCCGCACGGAGTAAAAATAAAATTGGTTATAAAGCTTGTAGCTCACGGCTTGTGGCTCGAAGCTAAAAACAATTGATTATGAAAAAATATAGGATGGACAGCAATGCCCCACCGCAAAGCCGGGGAACACCCTTGCAAGTCAAAAGGCGAAAGTCAAAAGATCAAAGGGAGTTCAGCTTTGCGCGGGGGACGCCTGTTATCGCCCAACGGCGATCTTATGTTGATGGGTTTGTCATCCCGATTCAGTCCTGTCATTCCGATCCGTCGGCTGACGGAGAGGAATCTCTTGCGATTTGCAGGATTTCCTTCCGTGAGAAACGGGAACGGGTTGGCAGCCATCATCAACATCGTGTCCGCGACAGGTCATTGTTTAAGTTGCGCGACGGTCCGTCATGGAAAGCCAGGGGAGATCCCCGGTGGTACGCGCGTGGTAAACCACCGGCAGGGAGCGAACCTGATGATGATGATTGGAATGTCATTCCTATTACAGAACCGCTAATTTCTCCACGTTTGGGTGGGGCCTGTCCGGCTTTTAGACAGAGAGTATCCCGACAAGTCGGGACAGAGGGGTTAAATGTGATACAGAATGACCAGGATCTTGTCGCTAATTCTGCACCCGATAGAGGTGTCAGGCGCACATTGTGCATGTTGTTTTTAACGGGAAATTTGCCCCCGAATGGGGGAAAGCCATCCCGGAAGAACAGGTGGAACCAATGAATATGGATTGTGAAATGTAAAATAATGAAACAAGCGATCATGACGATGGACCGGTGTATAAAGGCAGATGATAAACATTCCTGTCTTGTGTCTTGGTTCTTGCATCTTGATTCTAAATTTTTAAAAATGAAAGAAGAAATAAAAATACATTCAGGATAAAATTAAAAGTGATGCTTGGTACGTTAAAGACAAACCAGAATATAAAAGAAGAGGATAAGCATTACAAAAAATGAAGAAAAGACATAGCATTGAAGGATCGGGCAACCGGCAGCAAAAATCAGCTGGAATGGGTTGCATATGTCCCAATGAAATGAAAAATACAACGTTTAAAAGCAAACAACTTGTGGCTTGTAGCTTGCAGTTTGCAGGTAGCAGATGAAACAACAGATTCGACATATCATTCTTCGGATAACCGGGATACTCCTCGGGGTTCTGGCTTTTACTGCCGTTCAGGCACAGAAACCGGTACAGTATGTCGAAATACCTCAGTGTCAGACCATGGATTTTTCGGTTGATGAATGGCCCGGCGACCGCTATACCTGGGATTTGTATCGCGACTCCATGGTGAATTTTGCAACAGTGAAGGGGGATGTCGAACCAGCAGGCTATTTTGAAGACGGGATGTATGAAGGATCTACGGTTACCGTTCATTGGTTAGATACAGGGGTGTATTTTCTGCGTGTAATGGTCTGGGATGAAACGGTGTGTACAAATAACCTTCTGGTATTTAAAATTAAGGTTCTTCCCAACGAGCCCACATTGGTATTTGAGGGCGATTCAGTGTGTCAGGACGAAGTGGCGTATGTAAAAGTGAGATTTACCGGGATGGCGCCCTGGGAAGCCCATTATTCTTATACTTTTGAAGACCAGACAGTGGTGCTTAACCTGAGCGGGGAAACCGATGAAGAATTTGTGATGCCGATTCCGGGGCTGCCGGTTGGTACGCACGAATATTGGGTAATGGAAGTAACCGACCAGTGTACGGTTCGTTCTTATCCGCAACCTAACCCGGAGAAAGCGAGGGTGGTTATTTTCCCAAGACCGGTAAGTTCGCAGATTAAGTTAAAGGAATGAGAAGAAAGTAATCAGTGATCAGTCGCAGCAGTAGCAAATGATAAGTTAATTATTGTCAAATAAATGGTTGAGGAACAAAGAAGAAAACGAAATAGCTTGAGTCTTGCAGCTCGAAGCTAAAAGCTAAGAGGTATGAAAAAGTTGATGTACATATTTTTCCTGATGATGTTGGCAGCTAACCTGGTTGCAGAGGAGACCTATGTAATCGACTCGGTATGTTTTGAAGAAAACCGCAACTACTACATTGAAGGTTGGGAAGGCTCCACTTTTGAATGGATCATTACCAATGAAGAAACCTACGATACCGTTCATCATGAAACCAATACAACATTTGCCGATGGAGCCGTTTTCGCCAGCGAAATTAATTATAACTGGGATTCCCCCGGAACATTCCTGATTACTGCCATTCAAACCAGCGAACATGGTTGCGATACCATTGAAGCCGGAATGGTAAAAGTATTTCCCCCACCCGTTGCCGATGCAGGAAGAGATAAAACTGTTTGTTCCTCCGATACGGTTTCTCTTTACGATGCACACGCAGAATATTTTACCCGCGTGGAATGGACAACCGATGGAAGCGGCGTGATTATTGGCGATACGTTGATAAATCCAAAATATGTTCCGGGCGAAGAAGATGTTTATCGGGGGAATATCGATTTAATAATTACGGTTTACGGGTTGGCTGCTAACGGAACATGTGAACCTGCAAAAGATACGATTACAATAGAACTCAGCATTCCTGAAATTGATTTCTTTCCTACGCATTTGCTTTGTTACCATGATAACTCGGGTAGTATAGTTCCCCTTATTACGAGTGGAAATCTTCCGATACGTTATGAGTGGACAGGCCCCGATGGATTTGTTTCTTCTGAAGAAAATATAACAGGATTAGCAGCCGGAAAATATATATTAAGGATTATTGATAATATAAGTTGCGAAGCCAAAGATTCAGTTTTGCTTATCGAACCTGATTCACTCGTTGCTGAAATTGACCGCATAGAAAATGTAACCTGTTTCGGTGGTAACAATGGAATGGCGAGAGCTACCCTGTCAGGCGGTACCCCAAGTTATATCTATTCATGGAATACAAATCCGGTACAACTGGGCCCGTCAATTTACGATTTAACAGCAGGTTCTTATACCGTTACTATAATCGATGGAAACAGTTGTAAGGCACAAAATACAGTAACGATAACCGAACCCGAACCATTAGCGCTCACTGCCGACAGCGTGGATGCCAAATGTATGGGGCAATCTCTGGGTTCTGTTGATTTAAGTGTTACCGGTGGTACTCCTTATCGGGTTGGCGATCCTTATCGTTATCAGTGGAGTGATGAAAACACGATAATTGCTTCAACAGAAGATATTACCGATTTAATTGGCGATATGCTTTACACCGTTGTGGTTACCGACTCTCTGGGATGTATGGATACCCTGAGCATATACGTAAACGAAGAACAGGACTTCCGGGTTTACTATGACATTGATTCAATTCTTTGTTACGGAGGCTCGGGTTCCATCGTATTGAATGTAATACCCGATGTAGCAACTTACAATTTCCTTTGGGGATCGGGCGAAACCACCAATTTTTTAAACAATATACCGGCGGGTAGTTATCCTGTTACAGTTACCGATATGAACGGTTGCAAATTTGACACCACATTTATATTAACCGAACCGGATGAACTGGTTGCCGAAATTAATGCAAGCGAAACAGGTGTTTGCGAAGAAAACAATATTTACCTTAATGTAAGTCCAACAGGTGGTACCGGAGATTATATACATGAATGGACCGGCAGCGGGACTTTGTATTTAGATGCTAGTAATATTGCCAATCCAATATTTTATGGTACGGACCCCGGAACTTTCGAGTTAATTTATACCGTTACCGATGAAAATAATTGTACCGTGTCCGACACTATTGAACTCGAAATCTGGCCGATTACCCTGGAAACAGTAACAGCGTACATTTGTCCCGGAGATACACTTCTTTGGAATGGGAACAAGTATTCAGAAACAGGAATCTATGAGTATATAACCACCAACATGTACGGTTGCGACTCGATTGTAACGCTTGACCTTACCGTGTACGACGACTTTAGCATTACTGCAACCCGCACCAATGCCGGGCCAAACAATGAACCAACCGGCAGTATTTCACTGGAAATAACCGGAGGCAGCGGCTTGTTCACTTTCCTCTGGAGCAACGGTGCAACCACGAAAGATCTTGTCGATCTGGTATCCGGACTTTATAAAGTTACGGTATCCGATGAGTATGGATGTTCAAAAACACTGGAGATAAACGTGGTTTCCGAATCCGGCAATATCGAATTGAACTGTCCGCCGCAAATCGCCTTAGCATCCTGTAATGAAATTGAATCATCAAGATTCGGAAGTTATTCCGATTTTATTGCTGCCGGTGGAAGCGCATCAAGTACCTGCGGTATCGACACGGCAACATTTATGCGGGTGGGAGATGATATTTATTTGAGTGATGCTGTGTTCTGTATTAAAATCCAAAGAACCTACAGTATTAAGGATTCCTGCGGAAATACGGTAGAATGTGACTTTACAATCGTAATTGACGATCGCACGCCTCCGGAAATGGTTAGCCCGAAACCGTTAACCATTACTGCAACTTTGGCACCTGCTCCTTTCGCCAGTTACAATGCATATTTAAATGCAGGAGGGTACGCAACAGATGAATGTGAAATCAATGAGTCTTCCTTCAGGTTGGTGTCAGAAACAACAGATGGAAATGAAAATCCCGAAAAAATTACCCGCCGGTATGAAATTGCCGATGCCTGTGGTAATATTACGCCGGCCGATCATATTATTTATTTATATACCAACTCCAATTTCTACTTGAGTTGTCCGCCCGATACACTGGTTTCCTGCCCGGACGATATTCCGCCTGCGTTTACTGCATATGCAGATTTTGTAGCCGGAGGAGGAAACGCGGAAATTGTTGGAGCTAATTTAAATGAAGATTCGTTTACGTGGGAAGGAGATGTTTCAGACAATAAGAGCTGCCCGGAAACTATAATTCGCACCTATTCCATTACGGATGAAAACGGAAATCCTGTTTATTGTGAGCAAACCATTACTGTAAACGATTTGGTGGATCCTGTACTCAGGTTGGAACCCATCAGAGGAATTGAATGTAAAGAAGATATACCTTTGCCATATGCCAACCGTGCACAGTTTGAAGCATATCCCAAAAATAGAGCCAGTGATAACTGTGAGTTGGATTGGAGCACGTTCCATTTGGTAAGTCAGAGCCCGTTGGGAGTTTGTGAGTTTACTGTTGTTCGTTATTATGCCATTTCAGATTTTTGCGGGAATGAAACAACAGCCCGCCAACTGATAATTGTTAACGATGATACACCGCCAAGACTTATTCGGCCACTTCCGAATTTGATTGTGAGTTGTGAGATTCCGGATCGGTATAAAAACCGGCAGGAATTTGAAGCAGATAACGGTGGTGTTATTTTTGAGAACTGCAATAATGGATTTTACACGGTAAAATTTGTAAGTGAAGATACGCTTGAAATGGATTGCCCGACAAGAATTGTCAGGACTTATGAAATAGCAGATATTTGTGAAAATGCCATTAGGGTGCAACAAACGATTATTGTAAACGATACCGAGGCGCCAATAATTAAATGTCCGGATGATGTTTTGCTTGATGCAAGTTTGTATGATTTAGAAAGGCTGACAGGTTTGGCTTTTAACGAAACTGTTAGCTTTATACCGTTGGCAGATACTACAAAACTGAATATACACACAAGCGACAATTGCCAGATTTTTGAAATTGCATACAGAGATTCCGTTAATCCGGGATGCCCTGCATTGGTAACACGAACATTTACGGTTTACGACAAATGTGGTAATTATAGTTCATGCAAACAGTTAATTGGTATTACCCAGGGATTAATTGTTACCGAAACCCACCAGGATATCGGACCGAGCAAACTTCCTGTCGGATGGATTGAGTTGACGGTTGTTGATGGGGTAGCGCCATTTACGTATTCCTGGACCGGGCCTGACTTCACATCCAATGAGGAAGATATTTATAACCTCTATGCCGGTGAATATACCGTAGTAGTTACTGATATTACCGGGTGCGAAACAACACTTGTTATTACACTTACCAGCGAGGATGTGCTGACTGCTATTACATGTCCGCCAGCCATCGAAGTAAAATGTATGGATGAAATTGCGATTCATCCGCAGTATCAATCGTATGCGCAGTTTGAAGCTGCAGGAGGAAGCGCTTCTACAAATTGTGCCGGCGGAATTGATATAGCCAGCTTTAATTTGATTTCGCAGGATACAATTGATGACGGTATTTTCTGTTTAACGATTGAACGTACCTATACGATTTCTGATTTCTGCGGAAACGAAGTCACTTGTAAAGAGCTTATTATTGTCCACGATCCGGAACCACCGGTAATTATCTGTCCTCGTGATTCAATAGCCGAATGTGTTTCAGACTTGAATTTCAGTATTAATACAATTGATGAATTTATTGCCGCCGGTGGTATTGTCTCTGATAACTGTGCTATCGATTCTTCATCTTTTACCATCGATAAAGTATTCAATACCCTGGCAAACGGAACAGAAATTTTAACCACGTATTCGATTACCGATCTTTGCGGAAATACCAGTAGTTGCACACATCGGGTAGTTTCTACCGATGATGAGCCGCCGGTTGCCAATTGTACTGACATTACCGTTTATCTCGATGAAATCGGGAAATATCTGCTATCCGATGAAGATATGGGCAGAATTACTGCCGGTTCATCCGATAATTGTACTGCTCCGGAAGATCTGATTATTTATATTGATATAACTGAATTTGACTGTGAAGATATTGCAGAAGCAGGGGTACGGGTAAACGTACTTATTACCGATGAAGCAGGAAATGAAACGGAATGTACGGCAAATGTTACTGTTTTGGATACCATTCCACCGGCAGCCGTTTGTAAAGATATTACCGTATATCTCGATGAAAACGGGGAAGCCGGAATAACCACCGAAATGATCGACAATGGTTCGGGAGATAACTGTAGCCTGAATTCCATAACATTGTCGAAATACCTGTTTAACTGCGATAATGTGGGCGACAATACGGTTGTGTTAACAGTTGTCGATAATTTCGGAAAAACAGATTATTGTGAATCAACAGTTACTGTATTCGATACGATTCCTCCACTGGTGGAATGCGTGCCTCCGTTTGAAATACAACTGGATGAAAATGCATCTTATACATTAACAGTTAGTCAAATTCATGTAGATAGTTACGATGAGTGCGGTATTGACACGTTGTACCTCAACGTGTACGACCTCAATTGCGATTATATCGGGAAAACGCCGGTTCGGTTAACTGCGGTGGATGTCAACGGCAATTCGTCTTATTGCGAAACCATGATTACGGTTTATGGAAATATTCCGCCGGAAGCATTAAACGATTCGGCAGTTACCATAGTAAATGTTCCGGTTGAAGTAGATGTTGTTGCCAATGACTATGATACAAAAACTTCCATTAATATAAGCTCGCTGGGTATTGAGGTTCATCCGTTACATGGGGTAATTGAAGTAAATAAACTAAATGGTACGCTGCTTTATTCTCCTGAACCCGGATTTGTGGGAACAGATACATTGGTTTATACCATTTGCGATGACGCTATTCCGTGTGTTGCCATGTGCGATTCTGCGTTTGTATTCCTGAAAGTTCTGGATCTTAACAATCCTCCTGTGGCTATTGACGATTACTATACTGCAAATTGTGGGCCTTTAACCGGAAATGTATTGGATAATGGTGATTATGATCCGGATGGAAATAACATTCAGGTAAGTAAAACTCCGGCGAAATTACCCATACACGGGGTGGTATTCCTTGAAGGAGACGGCACATTCACTTATTTGCCGGATGAAGGATTTAATGGCACCGACAGCTTTATGTATGTGATTTGCGATGACGGATTGCCATCGATGTGCGATACGGCAACAGTTTACATCGAAAAATTCCCGGATCACGACTGTGACGGAATTTCGGATGCCGACGATATTGATGATGACGATGATGGAATTCTGGATGTTGTGGAAGATCCAACGCTTGGATTTAATCCGCCGGATTCAGATCAGGATGGAATTCCGGATTACCTTGATATTGATTCGGACAATGACGGAATTGTAGATAATATCGAAGGCCAGGGCGAAGGAGAAGGTGAGTATATTCTTCCAATTGGTATTGATGCCAACGGTAACGGTTGGGACGATGCTTATGATCCGGAAATGGGTGGCTTTGAATTTACACCTGTAGATACCGATAACGATGGAATGCCCGATTATGTGGATATCGATGCTGAAAACGACCATGTTTTCGACTTTATTGAAGGCCACGATATTAATGCTGATGGTATTCCGGACGTAACCCGCGTATTCCTCGATAGCGATAACGACGGTCTGGATGATATTTACGATACGGTAAACGGATGGACCGGTTCAATGGACACGCGTAACGCTTTGGGCAGTAATGCACCGCTTCAGGATTTTGATGGCGACGGAATCCGCGACTGGCGGGATACCAACGATGAAAATGACGAGTTCTTAACAAAAGATGAGGATACGAACAACGATGGCGATTATAGTAACGACGACCTTGACTTGGATGGATATCCGGAATATCTGGATAAAACATTGGATTGTGAACTGTTTATTCCGGAAGGTTTCTCACCAAACGATGACGGTGTTCACGACTTCTTCCAGATTTTATGTATCCAAAAATATCCGAATGCGCACCTGATGATATTTAACCGCAACGGAGATAAGCTCTTCGACAAGGAACATTACGGGAACCTTGACGTTTGGGGTACCGATGAAAACGCCTGGTGGTGGGGAACTTCCGAAAACAAGCTGACCATCGGCCGGTCAGGAGGGCTGCCTGCGGGTAACTATGTTTATGTTATTGAACTGGGCAATGGTGAAGTGAAAAACGGAACCGTTATGATTGCCTACTAAAATTAAATCAGCTTATAATACAAACCTATTTTGTAGCTGCATTTAAAAACTTTAATTGTATGAAGTAAAACCACGCTTGGTTTCGGTTGAGATCAAGCGTGGTTTTATGTAAAATCACGTTAGGTTTTTGATGAAACCACGCATGGTTTTGAGTCAAACCACACTTGGTTTTTTTAGGATTTGTACAATTCTATGGTATAATGAGATTAATCTCAGTTTCTGAATATTAAAATTTCACTCTTTGATTATATTGGTTCCTTCTATAGAAACCCGATTGAACAGATAGAAACCGGGCATATATAAATTTTAGTATTAACATTCATTGACATCCGAAAGGATAATTAATACTCCAATATGCATTTTAGGTTTGATTAACATAATTCCTTCATTTTATTAACTTTTATTTCGAAAAAGTTGGTATTCAGTAATTTAAATTTGAAGCAATTAGTATTTAAATCAATCAACTTATGAAAACAATTTTACAATTCGTTATTATTTCTGTTTTGTTTCCGGTAAGCTCTGTTATGGGGCAGGAAAATCTCAAAATTGGTCATGTAAATATTCAGGAAATTGTGAAGCAACTGCCCGAAACGGACACTATCCAAATGCTTCTGAAAAAGGAAGCTGACGACATGGAAAAAATGTTTAATGATATGCTGAAGGAACACGATAGCCATGTAAAGAAATTTGAAGCAGAGCAAAATACATACAGTGAATTTGTACGAAAATCCAGGGAGAATGACTTAATGGAAATGGCTACAAAAATTCAGCAATACCAGCAAACTGCCAATCAGCAACTGCAAAAACGAAATATGGAATTGATACAACCTGTTTACGATAAAGTTAATAAAGCAATAGAAAAGGTGGCCTTGGAGAATGGATTCACTTATGTGTTGGATTTAAGTAATGGGGGAGTGGCTTTTCATTCGCCAACCAGTGAAGATTTGAATTCGCTGGTTTTAAGGGAAATCGGAATTGAGAAGCATTAAATTGGGCATTCGGAAGAACAGAAACAACTTTACATAAATGGAAGTAAATAAATAAGTGGGCTGTACTGGAATCGAACCATCCGCCGGCTGGCGGACCTGTCAAGGTAATGCTAATACTTACCGGCAATTAACTCTCGTATAAACTGCCTCCCTCTGTATGATTTTAGTTGCTTTTCTCTTTTTAAGGCCAGTGTTTTACTATCATATTCTTCGGAATAAACAATAATCCAGGGTTGAAACTTAGCAGTCCAGTGCGTATTGCTTTTGTGATTGTGGGCTGCCAATCTCTTGTTAATGTCCGAACTATAACCAATGTATATTTTATCGAAACCTTTTGAATAAAGTGCATAAACATAATGCATAAGTCTGGAGAATGAAGTGAAATAAGTGGGCTGTACTGGATTCGAACCATCCGCCAGCTGGCGGATCTGTCAAGGTAACGCTAATACTTACCGGCAATTAACTCACGTATAAACTGCCGTCCTCTGTATGATTTTAGTTGCTTTTCTCTTTTCAAGGCCAGTGTTTTACTATCATATTCTTCGGAATAAACAATAATCCAGGGTTGAAACTTAGCAGTCCAGTGTGTATTGCTTTTGTGATTGTGGGCTGCCAATCTCTTGTTAATGTCCGAACTATAACCAATGTATATTTTATCGAAATCTTTTGAATATAGTGCATAAACATAATGCATAAGTCTGGAGAATGAAGTGAAATAAGTGGGCTGTACTGGATTCGAACCATCCGCCAGCTGGCGGACCAGTCAAGGTAACGCTAATATACCGCAATAACTCACGATAAACTGTCCTCTGTATGATTTTAGGCTTTTCTTTTGGCCAGGTTTTACTATCATATTTCGAAAAAAATAACCAGGGTAAACTTAGCAGTCCAGTTGTTTTGTGATTGTGAGCGCCAACTTTTTGATGTCCGAACTTAACCAATGATATTTTACGAAATCTTTTGAATATAGGCATAAACATAATGCATAGTCTGGAGAATGGAAATAAGTGTACTGATCGAACCATCCGCCGGCTGGCGGACCTGTCATAAACTTACCGGCAATTAGTTCGCGTAAAACTGCCTCCTCTGTATGATTTTAGTTGCTTTTCTTTTCAAGGCCAGTGTTTTACTATCATATTCTTCGGAATAAACAATAATCCAGGGTTGAAACTTAGCAGTCCAGTGTGTATTGCTTTTGTGATTGTGAGCTGCCAACCTTTTGTTAATGTCCGAACTATAACCAATGTATATTTTATCGAAACCTTTTGAATAAAGTGCATAAACATAATGCATAAGTCTGGAGAATGAAGTGAAATAAGTGGGCTGTACTGGATTCGAACCATCCGCCAGCTGGCGGACCAGTCAAGGTAACGCTAATACTTACCGGCAATTAACTCACGTATAAACTGCCGTCCTCTGTATGATTTTAGTTGCTTTTCTCTTTTTAAGGCCAGTGTTTTACTATCATATTCTTCGGAATAAACAATAATCCAGGGTTGAAACTTAGCAGTCCAGTGCGTATTGTTTTTGTGATTGTGAGCTGCCAATCTTTTGTTGATGTCCGAACTATAACCAATGTATATTTTATCGAAATCTTTTGAATATAGTGCATAAACATAATGCATAAGTCTGGAGAATGAAGTGAAATAAGTGGGCTGTACTGGATTCGAACCAGTGACCCCTACCCTGTCAAGGTAATGCTCTAAACCAACTGAGCTAACAGCCCTACTATTTTAACTGCCCGCAAAAATAATAAAATTACGCTTCCAAATCGAACATCAAAAATAATAAACCAGAAGAAAGAGTATGCATTTGAAAAAATACGTTACCCCAAAACAGATAGTTAAAAATAGCTTTCGTGTATTTGAAAAAATCAAAAAGGGAATAGAAGTTTCCTTATAGTTGCTATTCTATAACTCCTGACAATCAAACGATAGTTTAGGGCTTACTTGATTTTTAATGTTGAAAGCTTCCCCGAAAATATCATCAATTTAAAAAAGTGGCTCTTTGATTTGTGTTTTTACTAAATATTCAAAACATAATGTCCATTGCACTTTAATAACTTTTTGTGACATATTATTTATTTAGTCTGCAAATACTGATCATCGATTAACTATCTTATTTGAGATAAATATGAATCCATGCTTCGGTGCAAAAATTACAATCTATAACACTTAATATCAATTAAATGAATCTCTAATAGGAACAGAATTAAATGAATATTACAGGTGTAAGCAAGTATTGGGCAGCCTGAAAATTCCTGAAAATTGTCCGGGAATTTAAATTCAGATGTTAAATGAGACACATTTTTCATTATTTGAGACATATTTTTTATTCTTTAAACATGAATTGATTGCATGTGAAATCTCAATCGTTAATTTTGAAAACAGGATTAAAAGAGGCGCTTTTTTACAACCAGAATAAGCTAGATATCAACACAAAATGAAACTACTTAATTACCTTCCGTTACTTCTGGTAATTGGGTTTTATTCCTGTAATATGTGGGAAGAAGAATCCTTGCCAACTATAAGGGTAGGTGTTATGCTTCCCTACTCTGGCGATTACGCATCCGATTGGGACGATGGGCTGGACTGGGCAGTTGAAAACATTAATCTGGCAGGAGGGATTGCCGGCTGTAAGCTTGAGTTGGTTAAGAAAGACCTTAATGGGGCTGATGTGGAAAGTATCTCAAAAGAATTCATTGAAGATGAGTCGATAAAAGCTGTTATCGGGCCTTTAACTTCTACGGCGGTTTACGAAGCTGCCCCCTTATTTATTTCAGCAAATAAGGTACTGATTGCCCCGGTTGCTACGGCTGCTAATATTTCAAAGGCTTTCTCTGCCTACGATTACTTTTGGCGGCTGGCGGAACCTGATATTTCTCAAACAAAAACACTGATTCTGCTGGCACAAAAGGGAGGTGCCCGTAAAATTGCCCTTCTGACGGAGGAAACACAATATGGCGCATCATTCGAAGACTGGTTTGGTTTTTTTGCTACTGAGCTGGGCATGGAAGTTGGCGGCATTGAAGTGGTTAACCCGGGAGACCTTCCCGCAACAAAAGCTGCCTGGAATTCATTAATGAAGGAACAGCCTGACGCTGTTGTCTCTGCCATAAACCTGCCTTCACAAAATATAGAACTGGTAAAAGCCTATCGCGAAAACGGGCAGCAAACCCGCTTGTTAATGTCGGATGCAGCAGCATTCCAAACCATAATCGGTGAGTTGGGTACTTATGCTGAGAACCTTGAAGGAACCACGATGTCGTCATACCCAAATTCCGGTTTCGACATTTCTTACCATGTGCGATACAACAAGTATCCTAATGCTTTTATCAGTCACATGTACGATGCGGTCATGTTGCTTGGTCTTTCTCTGGAAGCTTCAGGCGGAGAGGGAGGACAAGCTTTGTCCGATGCAATGAAAACCGTGGTAAGCGGCCGGGAAGGGAACTACAGCTGGCAACGCGATGAATTGCGTGGTGCATTAAATGCGATAAAAAACGGTATTTATCCGGATATTAGCGGTGCAAGCGGTTCGCTCGATTATGATGAACTTTATTATACTGATGTTACATCCAGTACCTATGGGCACTGGCGTGTGGATGCCGGACAGTTTGTCATCACCGATTTTTATACTTCTGATGGAGAAGGTCGCATTAGTTCAACTTCTGCTGCTTATCGTATAATTTCAAAACAGAAACAGGAATTCTCCACCACGGGTAGTTGGCCTGTTCTGCAAGAAAAGAAAGGTCTGCAAGCCTTTTTGATGGCCACTTCGCAGGGATGGACGAATTACCGTCACCAGGCCGATGTATTACAAGCCTATCAGTTACTAAAAGCCGAAGGCTTAAATGACGATAATATTATTTTGATCCTGGCTGATGATCTGGCGCAATCGACATCGAATCCGGTACCGGGTACTGTACGGAATACCCTTGATGGTGAAAACCTTTACCACAACGTGGAAATTGATTATAAACTGGAAGATCTTTCTTCGCAAAATATTTTTGATATTCTGAATGGGAACGTCACCGAAGAAACCCCGGTTGTACTGAAATCGGGTTTATCCGACAATGTCTTGCTGTTTACTTCAGGGCATGGTGTTCCGGATGGAATGGTTTTCGACGGACAAAACCACGAAACCCTGAATGCTGAATACTGGAGTATACTATTTAACAGCATGCACAACAATCAGCGCTTCCGCCAGGTATTCTGGTCACTTGAGGCCTGTTATTCGGGGAATATTGGCGAAGGCATAAATACCCCGGGAGTAATGTTAATGACTGGGGCGAATCCCTATGAAACATCAAAAGCCTACCTCTACGATTCAGAAATTAAAAACTGGCTGGCCGATAAATTTGCATATTCGGTTAATAATGCCATTAAAGAGATGCCTATCCTAACCTTCTACCAATTGTATGAACGATGCTATTCTTATGTAAATGGTTCGCATGTATCGTTTTATAACTACGAGAATTTCGGGAATATTCATGATTTATCATTGATTGATTTTGTTAAGCCATGAACCATTAAGAACACATTTTATGAAACAAATGATCTTTTTTACCATACTGAATGTATTTCTTTTCAGTTCGTGTTCCAAAAACAAAGAATCTTTAACTTTTGAACCGTCCTATTCGCTTTATGTACTTTTGCCAACACAGGGATTTGGCGACCGGAGTTTTGTTGATGACATTTATGAAGGTGTAGAGGCCGCTGCTCTTAATGTAAATTTTGAAGTGGATTACATTGTACCCGAAACCCTTGAAGAAGCGGGACAGTGGTTAAGTAATTTTATTGGTTCAACACAAAAACCTTCCTTAATCATTGTTGCTGGAAATCAATTTACTGATATTGTTAATGCATTTCAGGGGCAGTTGAATGGACATAAAATTTTGCTCTTCGAAGGTATTGCCGACGAATACGAAGGTGTGGCAAGTGTGTTTTTTCACACCTATGCACCATCGTACATTGCCGGTTACTTGTCGGCTAATCTTATCGATAATTGCAGGGCAACAAGCATTAGTGGTTTCGATACCCCTTTTCTTCAGGAATATATTGAAGGCTTTGAACAAGGAGTGAACGATGCAGGAGGCACAATTAACAATCGGTACTTTTTAAGTGATGATTTTGATGGATTCGAGATGCCTGATTCTGCTTATTCACTAACAAAAAAATTATTAACTGATTATAATTTGATTTACGGACTGGCATCAGGTTCGAATTATGGAATCGTTAATGCAGCACGGGATTATCCCGAACAACGGTATGTTATTGGTGTATGGTCGGATCAAAGCTGGATGGGATTGAACGTGGTAAGTGGATCAGTAATAAATCTGTTTAGCCAAACAATTGCTGATTATACAAAAGCATTTAACCGGGGGGACTTTAATTCCGGCTCATTTTATTTGTCGATGGAAGACAACAGCACCACCTTTTTAATGAATGCCAATGTTATGGGAAACAATTTGGAAATACCTGACGACTTGTTAATTAAAGCAATTCAGAAAGAAAAGGATTATTTGCTGAATAACTAATTATTTTTTCCCCAGATAAGCGCTAGGGGCTTGTCCTGTGATTTCTTTAAAAACCCGGTAAAAAGTTGCCCGTGATTTAAATCCCGATTCAATTCCAACGCCCTGTAAAGTGTAGTTTCTCGGCAAATTCTCGAGCAAAACAATACTGTGCCTTATACGATGTTGATTTACCAGATCGTAAAAATTCTTATACTCCAGTTTTTTAATAAACAACGATAATTTGTAAGAAGGGATATCCAATTCTTCGGCTACTTTCTGAAGTGTTAGTTCAGGCTGTAGAAAAAGCTTTTTATCCGAGAATTGCTGCATAAAATATTCAAGTTCCTCTTTTTCTTTTTCACTCGCTACTTTATACTCGCTATTTAGCGCTAAATCAATAGATGTATCTTCTTCGATAAACGACAAATCGGGTTGAAACAGTGCATGAATAAAAAAGAAGAAGCCAAAAAATATCAGATATAAATAAGTAAAAACAAACAACAGTGTATTCGTATAAATTCCAAAAAAATCAATTCCTAACAATATACATTCAATCGCAAATATAATGGCAGCATTTCTTATCCAAATCAGATTGTTATTATTAATGTCGGCCACTCGCCTTTCCATTTTGCCTTTATATTTATAATACGTTCTTGAAATCATGATTGTATAAACAATAGCTTGGCCAAACCCAAAAAATTTTGCAGGAAGAGATAGTAGGTTGTAATAAAAATTATCACTGATATTTAACTTCATATAGGAGTGTTTCGAAAAGTCAATTCCATGCATAATTTCATCAGCATGATTCGGGGCAACACTAAAACTGATAATTATTTCAATTAGTAATGGAATAAAGTGCCAGAGGTCAGACCTTCGGATTTTTTTATTTTTCTCGCCTAGTTTTTTTAAATATAAAAAATATAAAGGTAAAAGACTCACTTTTATTGGTGCAGTAATATAGGCGGCATAATTTACATTTATACTGAATGCAACCAATACCGGTGGCAAAACATGAATTGCTTTCAACAAAAAGTCGACATACAAATAAGCAAGTCCTGTTTTCTTTAACCTAACCGACAAATAAGCAAGCACAATGGCAAATGAGATATAAACCGTGAAAGTTAAAAACAGAAAAACAACCTGAGCATTCATAATAATATAAGGTTTGCACTGGCAAATGTAAACATCCATTTACAATGTTTTATTTTCCAGGTTAAATTCCCCACTTTTTTAATAAAAGGTTACAATTAACTATCACAAAGGGCAAATTCAATAAATTGAGACACCATTTACCTTTTTGAGACACCTTTTTTTGCCATTAAAAATCCAAAAAAATTACTTTTGTTATTGATTTACAACACCTGCTAAGTATAAATACAGTCATAAATGGATACAAAAACCTACGTATTGCTATTTGCAATAATTGTAAACTTTTTGGCATGCACCGATGATGCCATTACTGAAAACAAAACCGAGCTAAAATTTATCAGCGAAGAATATGCTCCTTTTAATTATAGCAATAATGGAGTCTCGTCAGGCTTGAGCGCCGATTTGTTACAGAATATCTGTCAGCAACTTGATATCAAATGCAACATTGAATTTTCCTTGTGGGATGATGCCTACAATACAGCTTTAAATAACGAGAATGCGGTACTTTTTTCGACAGCATTAAACAGTCAGCGCCGCGACCTTTTTAAGTGGGCGGGACCCATCGCATCACTCGACTGGAGCTTTTATGCTTCTTCAAACAGTTCGCTGGTCTTAACGGATCTGGATGCTGCTAAAACCGTCAATAAAATAGGTGTGATTACTGAATATGCGATGGAGGAGTATTTGCTTGATGAAGGGTTCACAAATCTGAGCTATTGCGAAGATTTAAGTGACGCTTTCTCCAAATTGCTGAATGGTGAGATCGACCTCTTTGCTTCGGATATTTATACAACGAAGGATGCATTAGAAAAGCTTGGAGAATCGGAATATGCAGTAAAGAGCCTGCTAACCATAAAAACCGATCTACTGTATTTTGCATTCAATAAGGCTGTTTCAGACGATGTTGTTGAGCAATTTCAATCGGCTATAAAAACCTGTAAAGACAACGGGGTGCTTCGAAGATTGAGTCAGCAATACCTTCATACGGCCGAATACCCGGGCAAACTACAGTTGTACACTGAATCGTACAAACCTCTCACATACTCCGACAAGTATGGCGAAATTACCGGCTACGGTACCGATATTGTAAAAGAAATAATGCAGCGGAATGCCGTTTACGAACCGATAAAACTATCAACATGGACCAACGGTTACCAGTTGGCATTAAACAACCCGGACTTCTGCCTTTTTACGATGGATCGAACTGAACTCAGGGAAAACCTTTTCCAGTGGGTGGGCCCAATAGGCACCAATGCAACTTATTTCTACACCAAGGCAGGATCGGGAATATCAATCAACTCGCTGGATGATGCCAGAGCCTTAACTGCCGTTGGAGTAATTAACTCGTGGTTCTCGGGGCAATATCTGAGCAAACAGGAATTTCCCAACCTGGTTTACGAAAGTGACCCAGCGGTAATGGTTCAGCGACTGATGGACGGAGAAGTGGATGCTTTTGTTTGCACCGATGTTACTTTTCCTGAGATTGTAGCGGCTAGCGGGTTTAGTTATAACCAAACAACACCTGAATTTAAATTAATGGCTTCCGATTTCTATATCGCCTTTTCAAATTACACTCCAGCAAGTACAGTTGTGCAGTGGCAAAACGCGCTCGACCAAATGAAAAGCGATGGCACTTACAATGCCATCCTCTCGCGCTGGTTTCCCAATAAATAATTATAAGAATATTATGAACAGGAATCTTTATCTGGCACCGGTAATTGTTGTAATCACCCTGGTTATAACCGCCGGAATTTTCAACCTAATTTCCGCTTTTAACTTCGTGTATTCGGGAATGTATTACGATGGTAATTGCAAGGTAACCAAGGTTGTCACTAATAGTCCGGCAGAAAAGGCCGGAGTTTTAGTGGGCGACAGTCTTCTAACTTATAATGGCGAAAAACTGACGGCGAATATAACACTCGGAGAACAGGATGGTTACAAGATTGGTAACAAAGTTGAATTCAGGGCCGAACGAAACGGCGAAATAAAAAGCTTTCAGGTTGTTCTGGAACCGGAACCTGCAGCATTCGACATGCAATATATCGGCCTTTTTGCTATGGGCCTGATTTATATGCTCTGCGGCCTGTTCGCCCACTTCAACGTAAAATCAAAACTTAGTTTGCTTTTTGTGCTTTTTACTATGGTAGTTGGTTTTCTTTTAGGAACCCAACTTATAATCGCCAATAAAATTATCCTAACTATTTACATCGTCTTCAATTCGTTTATGCCGGCTCTGTTAATGCATTTCCTGCTGAGTTTTCCACCCAAAAGCAAATTCCTGAGTAAAAAAATAAACACCTTGTATTTATATCTTCCTTCGCTCGCAATACTATTGGCAGAACTGCCTTTTGTTTTTCCGGGAACATACGAAAGCAATATGTTTATTAATATTATAATAGTAGTCCTTTATATTGGCTATATCATCGCAGTGTTGCTAACATTAATTGTAAAATACATAAAAGCTGCTACTGAATATCGCAAAAAAGGGGGGGGTACGCTCCTGCTTATTTCCATAATTATTGGCCTGGCAGTTTTAGTTGCCGCCATATTTTCGCAAACCAATTTTATATGGTTTGCAGTAGTTTCGCCTGTATTAATAGGTTTGTCCATTATAAAACAAGCGCGCTTTAAGTTAGAATAAATAACGCTTATCATAGGTGGATTTTGGGTTTTACCTTCCAGCGGGACAGTCAAAAATCTACCAAATTTAATGTTGTTGCCTTTGGCATTTTAATTATTGAAACTTATAAAAATTAACGAATGAAAACATCTTTAAAAACCAACCTGCTATGTATCCTAATCATTTTTGTGGCCTGGAGCTGTCAGCAAGATGAGCATGTGGAAATAGAACACTCCATTAGCGGTCGGCTAACAGCCGGCGAGAATGTAACTTCCAGCGATTTTCCCGATATGGAGATCACGCTTGGAAAACTAAACAGTGACATCGATATTTCGAATTACGACCCCGAAAACCTGAAGTTCGATACAATAGTTTATACCCCGGTCAGCGCCGCAGGAACTTTTTTATTCGAAAACCTGGAAAAAGGTAATTACCTGGCAATTATGTCTGATGGTTTTGTTTTTAATACCGATACCATTTGGAGTTGCAGCATCGATGCCAATACCGCAACGATAGAGCTAAATAGAACAGTTGACCGTGCCGTGGTAGAAAATGGCACAAAAACATACAAAATTTCGGTGTGCAAAAGATTGCCATATAAAATTCAAACCCTCTATTTCTACTACGATAATAAATTGTATCGCGAAATTGATGCTAGCAATCTCGATTATAATTACTTTTTTAATAGTGCCACAATTGAAATTGAGCTCGACTTGGGCAGGAATTTGACCTTCAACGCAGATATATTATCGGGAAATAGTGGCCATGTTTATACAACTGAAGTTCTGCCCTTTAACGGTAGATATTACAGCCTTGTTGAAACAATGGATGAATACCCAACAAAAATTGGGATAAATATTGATAAATTTTTTAGATACAGCATCCTGATTGCTGGTTATTTCGGGGGAGTTTATGTTTAACCTCATCCCGGCAAAAGAACTTTATACCTTAAACCAAAAGATAAAATTACATAACACAAAATCAAATGTATCAAATAATAAGAAATACCCTATTCACAATCCTGTCGATGGCCATGTTGGTATTTACAGCATGTCAAAAAGAAGAAATAGTATTGAGTAATACCCTGAGCATTACTCTTAACCCGGGAGAAGGATTAAGCACCACCAATTTTAAAGGTCTGCAAATTGGAATCGTAAAATTGCCCGACGGAACTACCCAGGATGATAACCTGGATAGTTTGGCGTGGATCAGCGAACCGGTGTGGCTGATTAGCACGGCAAACAATGAAGGAGTCGTTGTATTTGACGATATCGCTTCCGGGCTTTACCTGGTTCAAATGGATAATGAAGCTCTCGAGCTGGAAACTTTTTCCGACGAACAAAGCAATTTATTCATTTCGATTGATGAAACAGGACGCACCAGTGAGTCGATTACGGTTAAGTTAAAGAAAACGGATAATTCTCTGGATGTAACAAGCTGGGAATCGAGGGAAGCTGCAGAAGAAGACTGGACCATTAATGTACATTGTTTTAATAAGAACAATACAATTTCGAAAAGTTACTTAAAAATTGAACCTATTGCGGAAGAGGATACCAGAGATCCTGTAGCACTGGTGATAGGTACTATGACTTACGGTTTTTATTTCAGCCAGGAAATAGAGGACGTATATAAATACTCATTCCCCAATCATCATTATTTGAGGGATGAATATGCAAGAATTCATATCGAGATAATTAATAACAACGATGGTAGCTCGTACACCGAAGTAATTGAACCATTGAACGAACACTGGACATCGTATCCGATGATTGCGGAGGGAAAAATTATTGGGAATAATCGTTTATTTCTTAGAGCTAGTTATTATAATTTCATCGGAAAAGAATTTATCGTAATTTCCGCAAAAACGTATTCCGAATAGTAATTAAAAACACCGACATAATCTATTTTCAATGCTTAAAAATAACGAACTGTTTCTCGTGATTCTGGTTCTTTCTATGCTTTTTGTTTCGTGCAACGAAGACCTGGCAGAAACGGAGCCGGAGCAAAATCTTTCAGTAGTCATTCTAACTGACTATTCTATTGGTTCCGATATTGTCATCTCCATCGAAGGGCAGTTAATCAGCCGTTATCCGGGTATCGACATCCATTATTTTGAAGCCAAACCATTTAGCATTGCCGAAGCTTCCTATCAACTGCAGGTAGCTGCCGAAAATTATCCCGAGGGCACTTATTTTCTGGCCTTGATTGAACCGGGAGCTGATGCTGAACGTATGGTTTTTAAAACAGAAAAGAATCAGCTTTTCGTAACGCCCAACAACAGCCTGGTTACAAAATTATTTCACGAAATCAACACTTCGGAATGTTTCCGGATTGAGAATGACTTTTGGTGCAACGGGCTTAACCCTGAAAACCAAAATTTTTTAACCGTTTATGTATCGTCCATGTGTGATCTGGTGGATGGAAGATTACCGGCTGATTTTGGGTCGAAAATAGATTTGCCAGAAACCTTTGCCGTGCAGGATGCCGTTTTTGAGAATGATACGCTTTCTGGACAGATTGATTACAGCGATAATTTTGGGAATTGCATCACGAATATTCCCGGGAGCATGCTCGCTGCTTTTGAACAGGGCGATCTGCTGGAAGTACAAACGACTGATACCACTTTTTTTGCCCTTTTGGGCACCAGCTATTCATCGGTTAGCGAAGGGCAAAATGTACTCTTTGCCAACAGTCTTAATAAACTTGAGCTTGCCGTAAACATGGGAAGCCTGTCCAAATGTTACAACATAGGGGCAGGAACAACAATTCATATAAATCTGCCGGAATAAGGCATCTACCCTCAAAGAAAGTGGACTTATAAGAAGGCTCTGGTAAGGGGCCAAAGTTGAGCCGCTGTTGCTCTTCAAAACGTTCTTACTCTTTTGTGTGTTTTTTGATCTTGTCTTCGTAAAGACCAATTGTGTCAACATAATCTCCTTTGAACCAAAGGAGATTGCCCCAATATGGTTTTGTTCGAGTTTAGGGTGACTTTTTGATTTGCTAACAGATATGAAGTTAGAGGAAAATTGGAAAAGTAAAAATTACCTGATTGCTCCAGTGATTTAAAACAGGGAAAATCCGGATAAATATGCCAGCAGATACTTCAGTTTTTCTTTAAAAGAGCAGAACAACCGCAAAACATTATATTGATAGAAAGGAAATAACAAAGCAGATGGTTAAAAATGGATTTCGTGTATTCCCCCAAAACAAAAAGGGCACTCCAGCCAAAGATCAAGGACCCATATTACTGTAAGTCCTAGATTTTTTAATGTGAGACATACTGGATTCGAACTATTCGCCGGCTGGCGGACCTGTCAAGGTAATGCTTTAACCTAACTGAGTTGGTTGTCCCTTTCCCGCACGATAATAACAAAAACAGTTGCGTAACCAGCTTGAAATTATTTTATTTCGATACATTAATTACTGCAGTCAACATCGTTTCCGTAATTGTCCCAGCAGTGCCATTCCTCGTCGCCAAAGAAAAGTTCAGCTTTAACGTGTCCGGAGTAATCGTTTCGATTCCATTCCATTTCGGTGTTACCTGTCTGTTCTGTTTGAAAATCGTAAGCAGAGATATTTGCAAAAACATCAAACTCACCTTCTTGTAAACCGTAAGTCATAGTGCTACCGTAAAATTTATCTGAGGTTCGCGAATCGTTTAACTTTCGCTGGTAAGTATAGGTAATTTCAGTTATTTCCTCTACTTCTATTTTCCAGTCAACTTGCAACAATTTCTCAGGGTAACCGGGGCCACAGTATAAAATCCACTGACCATCTTTTCCATCGGTTGCCGAAGTTCCTTCAAACCATAAGAAATCATCAAAAGCACCATCACCTGTTTTTGAAATATTCATTTCCCATTTGATGGTACTTGCTGTTTGCAAAGTTCCGGTAAGTCGGGCAGTGTATTCGTCGTTATTTGCAATCGGATATTTCCATTGCCAGGCCCAGGTTACATCGTTTATTACCTCCGGTTGATAGGATGTAGCCGATTTAAAGGCAGCTACCGGTAATGCAAGTCTTGACCAAACGAGCGCATTCCAAACCTTGAGTGTAGTGGCAGAATAAACCCAGTTGGTCTTCGCTGTTTCAAGTGATTTTGTAATATTGGTCATTTCGCCAAAGTCATTGAACATGGTTTCTAACGGCGGAATTTCTGGTGCTTTTTTGTTCCCCTGATCTTTCTCACAAGCAGTAAAAATTAACAGAAGGATTAGGCCAAACAATAGAGGTTTCATAGTCGGTTTTTTTTAATGCAGGCAATTTATAAAAAAAACGGAATCGGTAGTCATTTTAAAGTACCAATTCCGTTTTTCAAATTTGGCTAATCGCTATTTCTACATAAAGAATTTGAAGATAAAAAGAATAGCCAGAATAATCATTACCGGAGTTATATCTTTAAATTTTCCGGTCAATATTTTTAAAACAACAAATGAAATAATACCGAATAATATGCCTTCAGCAATTGAATAGGTTAAAGGCATAATAATAATGGTAAGAAATGCCGGAATAGATTCTGTGAAATCATCAAAATCAATGTTTTTTACCGGGGTCATCATCATTGCTCCAACCAGTATTAATGCGGGGGCCGTTGCAGCGCCAGGAATCATCAGGAAAACCGGAGATAGAAACAGTGCTAAAAAGAAAAGTCCTGCGGTTGTTAGTGACGTTAAGCCAGTGCGCCCGCCTTCTGTAACTCCGGCAGCACTTTCAACATAAGTTGTTACGGTTGATGTTCCAAGCATTGCACCCAAAGTAGTTCCGATAGAATCGGCCATTAGTGCCTGTTTTACCCTTGGTACACGTCCATCTTTGTCGAGCATATTTGCTTTTGATGATACACCTATCAGTGTTCCCACTGTGTCAAACATATCTACAAAAAGAAAGGTGAAAACTACCACCAGCATATCTATGGTAAATATCTTCGACCATTCAAATTTCAAAAATATCGGACTTAATGAAGGAGGAATCAGGTTAAAACTTTCGGGTAAATGAGAGATTCCGAATGGAAAACCAACAATCGCACCAATTAAAATACCAAATAAAAGTGCTCCTTTAACACGAAGCGCGAGTAAAACTCCTGTAATTAATAATGTTATCAAACAAACAATTGCACCACCATTTTCGGTAATATTTGTAATGTCTCCAAGCGTTACAAAAGTAGCAGGAGAACTTACAATTATACCTGCATTCTTTAAGCCAATAAATGCAATGAATAATCCGATTCCCACCGAAATGGCATGTTTCATATTCATTGGAATTGAGTTTACAATCAATTCACGGATATTAAAAAGAGTGAGAAAAATGAAGATTAATCCTTCAAGGAATACAGCGGTAAGCGCAAATTGCCAGGTATGTCCCATTCCTAAAACAACTGTAAAAGCAAAAAAAGCGTTGAGCCCCATTCCGGGTGCCAGTGCAAAAGGTAGTTTCGCATAAAGCGCCATTACCAGTGTTGCTATTAGAGCAGAAATTGCTGTTGCTGTAAAAACTGCTCCTTTATCCATTCCTGTTGCACTAAGAATATCAGGATTAACAGCCAGAATGTAGGCCATGGTCATAAAGGTTGTTATACCGGCAACTACTTCAGTCCTTACTGTGGTTTTATTATCTTTTAATTTAAAAAATTTTTCAAGCATGGTATTTTAGTTTAGAAGGTGCATTTTACAGCTAAAGTTGGGCTAACAAAAAATTTGTCGCCAACAAAGTTATTGCTCAATTCCACTTCGCTACCTACAGCAAAATGAGAACTAAAGTTGTACCATAGCTGAGGTTCTGTTAAGAATCGGAAATCAGTTCCCCAGTACATTTCTTCTTTCCAGAAATCGGCAAAGCCTAAAAACGAAAGTTTTCCCTCCAGCATTTGAATAGTCCACACTGCAGTTAGCTGGAATGAAGCATCTTCTTTATCCTGAATATATTTGTAATTGGCCTGTAAAGTCAAAATTTTTGAAAAATCTCCAGAAGCCCATGTGCGTTCAATACCAGCAAGATAACAATTTTCGATAGGTATAAACGGTGCAGTGCCATCTAGTTTGAATGTACCACCGTTGTATTCAACACGGGGCTGAAATTTCTGGTTCTCGTTCCATTTAAAAGCTCTGGCAATTTCCCAGTAAGCCAATGAAATACCATTGTTAATGTTTCGGGCATCCGAACTGTAATCCATGTCAATAAAGAAAAATGTTGAACCATATTTGTCGGGTTTAAACATTTCAACGGTAGAAGTGAAAAACTTTCTGCCTTCACCCAAATCATAATGTAACTGAATATTTTGTGCTTTCACTGCAACAACAGATACAAAAAATACAAATAAGAGTAGAATTCTTTTCATAGATATTTTTTTAATTGAGTTAAGCTGACAAAAATAGAAATTCTTGTGACGCTTAAAAACATAATGTTTTAAGAATGAATACAAATTACTATCTTGACAATATTTAATTATCGGTTAAGTTTTTTAAGGCTGAATAGCTGATTTTTAGTAATTCAGAAAGGAATGTAACAACGATTAAACTTGATAAAATGAAGAATTTGAACAGAAGAAGTTTTATACATAAAGGTGCATTAGGTCTGGCCGGAACTGTTGTTGGTGCTTCAGGGATTGCCAGCCTGAGTTTTGCACCAGCTGCAAGTGTAATGGTTGACGAGGTAAAACTGGGTAAAACAGGTATGGAAGTGCCACGTCTTGCTTTGGGTACAGGTTCGTTTGGCTGGAAAAGAACATCGAATCAGAAAAAACTTGGAGAAGAGAAGTTTGTTGATTTGGCTATGCATGCTTACGACCGGGGTATTCGTTTTTTTGAAACTGCCGATATGTATGGGACCCATGAATTTGTTGGAAAGGCGCTGAAAAAGGTGCCTCGTGAAAACGTAACTGTCCTTTCAAAAATAATGGTTTATCAGCACGAAGGTTGGTACACCCCTGAGCCGTTTCAGAAAAGTATCGATCGGTTTAGGAAAGAACTGGATACCGATTATATCGATATTTTACTTTTGCATTGTATGGTAAACAGCGAATGGCCCGATGAATATAAGCATTACATGGATGCATATTCTGAAGCAAAGGAAAAAGGAATTGTCAAAAAAATCGGTTTATCATGTCATGATTTGGGAGCTTTAAAAATTGCTGCCGAAAGTCCGTGGGCAGATGTGGTGCTTGCCAGAATAAATAATGAAGGTCCGCGAATGGACGGAGCGCCTACAGATGTTATGCCGGTTTTGGAACGTGCAAAAGAAAACGGAAAGGGAGTTCTCGGAATGAAGATATTTGGATGTGGCCAACTTGTCAGTGATGTTCAACGGCAAAAGTCGCTTGAATATGTTATTAAAAGTGGAAATGTAGATGCTATAACCATCGGTTTTGAAAGCCCGGAACAAATGGATGATACGATTGACAGGGTAATGAAACTCGTTAATGGGTAAAAAAGAACCCCGGTCAGAACGACCGGGGCATATTTTTTGAAATCGGGAAGATAAAAAAATATGGGTCTTATATTAATATATTCTGATTAAAGATAAAAAGTAACCCGCTTTTCCTGACTTTTTTAATTATTTTTTTCCAATGCCGAATTTAAAAAACGATTAAAAGGTTGTAAAACCTTAAAACAGTGCACCATCTTTTGAATATAATCTTCACCGGTGATGTCATCAATTGTTAAGCTTGTTGAAAAGATAAATGACCTGTACCGAAGCAGGTCAATATATTCATGATCTTTTGGAAAACCTTTGGGTGCAGTTTTTAGCTGGTCATCATAAAATTCAGGATATACTTTTTTAAACTCGGGCTTTTCAATAATAGAGAGTAGTTCTTCACCATGTTGTGCAATATACTCCCGCACTAACTTTAATGGCTCCGCCGGAGGCATGTAAATTCCACCACCTAAAAAACTTTCTTCCGGCTCAATGTGAAAGTAATAACCGGCATGCATGCTTTTCCGACCGCCTTTAGCAATAAAACTTCCAAAGTTGGTTTTATACGGACGTTTATCATTCGAAAACCGTACATCCCTGAAAATTCGGAACATGCAATCTTTAGGCGACAAAACTGGCACTTCCGGATCAAATTTTCTGATTTCATTTATCATAACCTCAGTAAGAAATAGAAATTTGTCCCGGCTTTCATCATACCATTTTTTATTTTCCTGAAACCACTCACGATTATTGTTTCTTGCCAACTCTTTCAGAAACTCCAGCACTTTAATCATAGCAATACTATTTAAACTATTTTTACCAAATTTAAAGATTAATAAATTACTTTCATATACGATGAAGAAGTTTGCATTAATAGTAGCCGGTGGAAGCGGAAGCCGAATGAACAGTTCGGTGCCCAAGCAATTTATCTTATTAAAAGGGGTTCCGGTATTAATGCACACTATTGATGTTTTCAGGTGTTACAATCCTGATATTGAAGTTATTCTTGTACTACCCGAAGACCAGATTTTGGAGTGGAATATTTTGTGTGAAAAACACTGGTTTAAGTTTGACGGACGGGTTACAACCGGGGGGCAAACACGGTTTTACTCGGTAAAAAATGGGCTTGACCTCATTCAATCAGACGGAATTGTATTTATCCACGATGGAGTTCGCCCACTGGTTTCGGTACAAACGATAGAAAGGTGCTTTAAGGCGACAGAAGAAAAAGGAAATGCACTTCCGGTTATTCCTGTTTCTGAATCGGTTCGAAAGATTGAAAATGGGAAAAACATACCCGTTGACCGCGCGGGTTTAATGTTGGTTCAAACTCCGCAAACTTTTCGTGCCTCATTAATAAAAGAAGCATATAAAAAGGCAGCTTCTTCCAATTTTACCGATGATGCTTCTGTTCTGGAAGCGTTTGGCGAAACAATAAATCTGGTTGAAGGAAACCGGGAAAATATAAAAATTACTTTTCCGGAGGATTTGAAATTTGCCGAATCCATTCTTTCTCTGCAATAAGAAATAACTCGTTTGTTGGTTTAAAATCGCTGTTCGCCGATTTTTTTTTCGGAAACTTTATTTGTTTCAATAGTTTTGTTGTTCGTTAGATTACAGAACAATTAAGCAATGTTAAACTTTGGTAAACTTTTTTTGTTTAAAAAGTTTCCTTATGATTTTAAGCGTATTTTTGATAAAAGAATGGAAGACCGAAAACTATTTATTTTAAAAAATGCGGGTGGATTGTATTTAAGATTCGGAATTAAAAGTGTGAAGATGGATGATGTTGCACGCGAATTAAGAATATCCAAGAAAACACTTTACCAGTATTTTAAAGACAAAGCAGATCTTGTTTCACAAGTGGTTGATTATTATTTGCAAAATCCTCTTTTTAAGTTAAATGATTTGCAGCATGGCAATGCCATCGACCAGTATTTTGCGTTAAGAGCACACATTTTAACCGTAATGAAATATTATCACAATAATTTGGAATGCGATTTAAAAAACCGATACCCAAAATTACACCGAAAGGTACACAAGCAAAAACGCGAGCGGATTTATAACAATACAGTAGAGAATTTAAACGACGGCATAAAGACCGGACTTTATCGATCGGATTTAGATGTAGTTATAATTGCCAAACTTCAGGTTGGAAGAATGTTGTTTACATTAAATCCAGATCATGGAATTTTTACGGAAACTGAGATTTCAAATATCGATCTTTTCGACAAAATTGTGGATTACCATATGCATTCGATATGTACAGAAGAAGGACTAAAATATTATAAGAAACAATTAAACAATATTAAGCATGAAGTTAACATTTAAACTAGTACTATTACTGGCTGCCTTTTTTATAGTCAGTTTTAAGGTAAATGCACAGGAGGGAAAAGTTACTTTCTCTCTGGATGAGGCCTTGCAGTATGCTACTCAGCATTCTTATGTTTTGCAGAATTCAAAAAAGGATATAACAATTGCTGAAAAAAAGGTATGGGAAACAATTTCAATTGGTTTGCCTCAGGTTTCAGGCTCTGCAAATTATAATGCTTTTCTGAATTTGCCGGTAACATTGCTGCCAGGTGAATTCTTTGGTGGAGAGCCAGGCACTTATGTGCCAGTAAAATTTGGTCAGGATTTCAGCTCTGACTTCGGATTAAGCGTAAATCAGTTGATCTTCGATGGCTCTTATATTATCGGAGTTGGCTCTGTGCAGCTTTATGTAAATCTGTCAAAACAGCGGTATGAAAAAACTGCCATCGACATCCGGGAAGCAGTTACTCAAGCTTACTACCTTGTTTTAATTGGTGAAAGATATAAAGCAGTAATGGAAGACAATCTGAGAAATGTTGAAAAAACATACAGGGAAACCAAGATAATGTACGAAAATGGTTTTAGAGAAGAACAGGATGTTGAGCAGATTCAGTTAGTACTCCGTAATGCTGAAAGTGAAGTATCAAAAGCAGATCGCGAAGTTAAGATTTCGAAAACTGTTTTAAAATATACAATGGGATACAATATTGAAACAGATATACAATTGACTGATGAGATTGAGAAATTTCTTCAACCTCTTGAAGCGAAACAAAATTCATCGCAATTCGATTTCAGTAACCATATTGATTATAGGTTGGCGGCTTCTAATTTCGAAGTTTCAGAAAAACTGCTTGGTATTGAGAAGGTAGAGTACCTGCCAAAACTGAATGGATTTTACAGCTACTCGAAAAATGCATACGGTAACGATGCCAACCTGTTCAATTCTAAAACATCGTGGTATCCCTCTTCTTTGGTAGGATTGCAAATGACGTTGAGCATTTTTAATTCTGGGCAAAAAAGATCGAAAGTTCAACAGGCAAAAATTGAAGTAGAAAAGGCAGAAAACGATGTTTTGCTAACTGAACAAACTTTGCAAAAAGACTATTTAACTGCCGTTGCACAAATGGAGTCGGCTCTGGAAACATTCGATAATGATAAAGAAAACAGGGAGTTGGCCGAAAGGATCAGAACCAAAACAAAAATAAAGTTTGATAATGGAATGAGTACCAGTACCGAACTGACGCAAATTGAGAATCAGTACATCGATGCTTACCGGGCATTGGTAAACTCAACATTACAATTGTTACAGGCCGACTTAAAACTTAAAAAAGCAACAGGAAGTTTATAACAAAGTATTTAACCGAATAAATAACAAACAAACAATATCCATGAAAAAGATTTTAGCATTATTAGTTGCTGTAGTTTTTGTAGTTGCATGCAGCAAACCAACAGGAAACGATGAAGAAACCAAACGGACGCAATTACAGGAGTACAAACAGCAATTGCACGACATTAAACAGAAAATTGAAACATTGGAGGCTGAACTGTCAGCGTCTGAAGATGTTGAGGTGGTAAATGTAAAAGTACAGGAACTTCAGGAACAAAAGTTCGAGCATTTTATTGAAGTTACCGGTAAAGTTGAATCGGAATACAATATTAATGTGAGTCCCGAAACTTCCGGAATTATTAACCAGGTTTTTGTAGCCGAAGGTCAAAATGTTTCAAAAGGTTTTGTAATGGCAAAACTGAATACAGAGGTTCTGGAACGCACAATGGAAGAGTTGAATGTTCAGCTTGATTTGGCTGCGACTAACTACAATCGTCAGAAAAATCTTTGGGATCAACATATTGGTTCTGAAATGCAATTTCTACAGGCAAAAAACAATAAGGAAAGTTTGGAAAAACGTATTGCCAGTATAAAAACGCAGATTGAACTGGCTGATGTTAAATCGCCGATTGATGGGGTAGTCGATGTGGTTTACCAGGAAAAAGGCGATATTGGTGGGCCGCAAACTCCTTTTGCAAAGGTGGTGAATGTCAGCAAAATTAAAATTTATGCCGATGTTTCCGAATCGTATCTTACAGCAATTAAAAAAGGCGATAAGGTAAAAGTCTTCTTTCCCGCATTAAACCGCGAGATAGAAACAACGGTTCAGCAAATTGCAAATACCATCGATCCCAATAACCGCACATTCAGGGTAAGGCTGGACATCAATAATCAGGATAAGATGATTAAACCTAATCTTATTTCAATTGTAAAATTCCGCGATTATGTTGCTGAAAATGCAATTGTGATTCCATCGCTGTTTATCAAGCAGGATTTTAAAGGAGATTACACTTTTATTGTCAGAAATAATGATGGAAAAACAGTAGCAGATAAGGTTTATGTAACTACGGGTGTAACGAATAACAACATGACGGAGGTTACAAAAGGTCTGGAACCTGGTATGAAAATTATTTCAGAAGGCTTTAATCAGGTGGCTTCGGGTACCTTAATCAATTATTAATTTCATTTTGAAGTTCCATCTTAATTATTAAACCAATGGTTAAAGAGAAAGAACCCAACCAACAAAATATTACCCGCAAGTTTAAGCCAACTTATCTTGCGTTGAAGAATAAAACCACGGTCTATATTTTTACGGCATTGCTGGTATTTTTCGGAATTTTTTCCTACAACCAAATGCCCCGAGAATCAATGCCCGAGATTGTGGTTCCGTACATTTTTGTACAGACAATTTACCCCGGGAACTCGCCTGTTGATATCGAAAACCTGATTACCCGCCCTATTGAGCAGGAAATAAAGGGGTTGAAAGGTGTGAAGAAAGTTTCGTCGGCGTCGTACCAGGATGTTAGTACAATCGTGGTTGAATTTAATACCAATGTTACTATTGATCAGGCGCTGCAAGATACGAAGGATCGTGTGGATAAAGCAAAGTCGGATTTGCCCAAGGATTTGGATACCGATCCGCTGGTGCTTGATTTCGATTTGTCTGAATTTCCGATTATGAATGTGAATATTTCGGGCGATTTCAGCATGAAAAGCCTGAAAGAATATGCCGAAAGATTACAGGATGAATTTGAAAGCCTGCGAGAAATTTCGGAAGCCAACATTCGCGGGGTAGAAGAGCGGGAAATTCAGATTAACGTTGACCCATATAAACTGGATGCAGTTGGATTAACATTCAATGATATTGCATTGGCAATACAGGCAGAAAACGTTACCATTGGCGCTGGTGAATTTACAGCAGATCAGACCCGACGCGTAATAAGAACGGTTGCCGATTATAAGAATGTTGACCAGATTGCAAATACAATTATTAAAGTAAACAACAGCAAGCCGGTTTATATTCGCGATGTAGCAACAGTTATTGACGGTTATAAAGAAAAGTCAACCATTGCACGCCTCAATAACAAACCGGTTGTTACACTTTCGATTACAAAAAAATCGGGGGAAAATATCATTGCTGCATCGGAGAATGTAAAGAAGATCATTGAGGAGCAAAAGGAAAAAGGATACATTCCGAAAAACCTGGATGTGGTGATTACCGACGATATGACTCCTTATATTGAAGACACCATTTCAAACCTGGAAAACAGTATTATTCTGGCCATGATTTTGGTTATATTCGTCTTGTTTCTTTTCCTTGGTTTCCGAAATGCCCTGTTTTCCGGAATTGCAATTCCACTTTCAATGTTCCTTTCATTTATTGTTTTGCAACAAAGTGGTATTACGTTGAACTCAATGGTTTTGTATTCTTTGATTTTGGCATTGGGAATGTTGGTAGATAATGGAATTGTTGTTGTAGAGAACGTGTATCGTTTGTATTCCAACGGCTATTCCCGAATGTCGGCAACCAAAAAGGGTGTAAGTGAAATAGCCTTCCCTATAATTTCTTCTACATTAACTACTTTGGCAGCATTTTTCCCATTATTAATGTGGCAGGGAATTGTGGGTGAATTTATGAGCATTTTACCAAAAACGTTAATTGTTGTTCTTGCATCTTCACTGTTTGTGGCATTGATTATCAATCCTCCTTTCATGGCTAATTACATGAAAATTGATGATATCAGAAGCAAAATAAACAGGAAGAAATCGCTGAAAGCAACTGCAATTTTTACGGTTGTTGCCGTATTGTTTTACCTGGCAAAAGTTTATTTACTGGGTAACTTATTAATAACGGTAGCGGCTCTTTATGTTTTGAATTTATTTGTTTTGCGGCCGCTGGCCCGTTGGTTTCAGACCAAATTTTTAGTATGGCTCGAAAATGTTTATACGCGTCAGCTAAGACATGCCTTAACAGGAAGATGGCCTTATGTTTATTTTATTGGAACTTTCCTGCTGCTTATTTTTTCTATGATGTTTTATTTTGGAAGTAGCCCTAGAGTAGTTTTCTTTCCGGATACCGAACCTCAAACTATTTATGTAACAATGGAATTGCCTTTGGGTACATCAATTGAAAAAACAGATGAGGTTTCGCGCGATGTTGAAAACATTATTAATGAAATAATCAGTCCGGCAAGAGGGATTGTAAAATCGGTTACTACAACTGTTGGAGTTGGGAAAGGCGGTATGTTTGAAAATTCTTCAAGTCCGAATAAATCATTGACATCCATTTCGTTTGTAGAGTATAAGTTCAGGAATGGCATTAGTACGGCAAAAATAATGAAGACCCTTTCGGAGCGGTTTGACGGTTATGTGGGAGCAAGAATTTATGTGGAGAAGGAAGAAAACGGGCCGCCAACAGGTGCACCGATTAATATTGACATTTCTGGCGATGAATTTAACCAGTTGATTGCCATTACGGATGACTTTATGAAAATCATCGAAAGCGACCATATACCCGGAGTTGCTGAATTGAAGTTAAATATCAATACAAATCAGCCCGAAATGTTGGTACAGATTGATCGGGAAAAAGCACGGTTGTACGAACTTTCAACGCAGGAAGTTGCTATGGCATTCAGAAATGCTTTGTATGGGTATGAGGCCAGTAAGTTTAAAGACGGAGAGGATGAATATGATATTTTTATTCGTATGGATGAAAATTACCGGAACGATGTTTCAACTTTAATGAACCAGAAGCTGGTTGTGAATGACAACAAAATTCCAATCTCATCTGTCGCCAGTTTTGAATATTCAACAACATATGATAAAGTAAGCCGGGTTGACAATAAACGTGTGATTACCATTTCATCGAATGTGGTTGAAGGGTATAATGCCAATCAAATCAATGAACGTATTCGCCAGTTACTGGCGGATTATGAAATGCCCGAAGGTTATACTTACGCATTTACTGGCGAACAGCAGGAACAGGCCGAAAGCAGCCAGTTTTTATTTTTCGCATTGCTGGTTGCCATCGCGCTTATCATGATAATTATGGTTACGCAGTTTAACTCGTTTATCAGGCCATTAATAATTATTGTTACGGTATTGTTTAGTACCATTGGAGTTTTCCTTGGTCTGGGAATTTTTCAAATGGAGTTTGTTGTGATTATGACAGGAATCGGCATTATTTCGTTGGCAGGTATTGTTGTGAATAACGGAATTGTGTTAATCGATTATATTGATTTAACCCGCGCAAGAAAGCGTGAAGAACTTGGTTTGCCGGAAGATGCATTCCTGCCGCGCCATGTTCAGATTGAGGCATTGGTAGAAGCTGGGCGTACCCGTTTGCGTCCGGTTCTCTTAACGGCAATTACTACTGTGCTTGGTTTGGTTCCATTGGCAGTAGGATTAAACTTTGATTTTCTGAGTTTATACACCCACTTCGATCCTAAAATTTCGGTAGGCGGTGAAAGTGTTGCTTTTTGGGGGCCGATGTCGTGGACAGTTATTTTCGGTTTAACATTCGCTACCTTCCTGACGTTATTAATCTCGCCGGTTATGTATATGTTAACCATCCGGTTGAATTACAGAATTAAAAAATGGACAGGCACCTTGCCAAAGGAAAATGTTCTTGACACTACGCCGTAAATTGCAGATGTTCAGTTGAAATGAAAAAGGGTAGTCCATTTTTGGGCTACCCTTTTTATTTCGAGATTAATGCATCAAACCAGCGAATCTCCTTTACTTATTTTAACATCGGTAACGAACTTCTTGATTTGGTTTTCGTCTTCTTTTCTGCAAATCATCAGCGTATCGTTTGACTCTGCAACAATATACCCGTCTAAGCCGTGTAAAACAGCGACTTTTTCATCCGAAATATTTACGATACAGTTTTTTGTATCATAAATCAGAATATTATCGCCCCGAATTACATTTCCCGAACTGTCTTTGTTGGTGTTTTCATAAAGCGAACCCCAGGTTCCCAAATCACTCCAGCCAAAATCAGCCGTTAATACATAAACATTTTTAGCCTTTTCCATTATTCCGTAGTCAATCGAAATGGCCTGGCATTCAGAATAAATTTTATTAATAAAATAGACTTCATCAGTTGTGTTATAAAGCTTTTCGCCTTTTGAGAACAAACTGTAAATATCTTCTAAGTGCATTTGCAGTGCTTCCATTATGATTGGCAGCGACCAGATAAAAATCCCCGAGTTCCAGAAAAATTCGCCACTGTCGACAAAGATTTCAGCCATTTGATAATCCGGTTTTTCTGTAAATGTTTTTACCTTATATAAATTATCGAGTTCATTAAATTCTACTTTCTTTTTTACCTGAATATAGCCATACCCGGTTTCCGGTCGGTTGGGCTTAATTCCGAAAGTTAATAATGCATCTTTTTCTTTTACCCAGTCAATTCCGTTTTTAATTTGCTGAAGAAACTCATTTTCATTCAGAATAAGGTGGTCAGACGGGGCAACGATTAAGCGTGCATCCGGATTTTTCAATTTAATTTTAAATGCTGCATATGTTAAACAAGGCGCCGTATTTCGTCTCAATGGCTCTAAAAGAATTTGTTCTTCCGAAAGCTCAGGAAGTTGCTCCATTACAATTTCCTTATATTTATTATTGGTTACAACCAGAAAATTTTCTTTTGCAATTATTTTTGAAAACCGATCGTAGGTTTGTTGTAGCAGAGTTCGGCCTGTACCAAGAATATCTAAAAATTGTTTAGGCCTGTTAACGCGACTTAGTGGCCAAAAACGACTCCCGATACCACCAGCCATTATCACGCAATAATTATTGTTCATTTGGATTTTGTTTAATTTTTTAAATGTAGATATTTTTAAACGAAACAGGGAATATCCTTCTATGTTGTGAAAAATGTTAATCGCTTTAATCTAAAAGTCGATTGTTTGTTTAGGCGTAATTTAGTTGTAATTTTATTGCATGTTCATTTTTCAGAAATCTAAAATTTCAAACAATGGGATTCTTTTTTCAAATAGGGCGTTATTTCTCAATGCTCAGGTTGGTATTTGCCAAGCCGGAAAGGAACAGGCTTTATATCCGGCAATTATTTCATGAAATTGATAATCTTGGCGTTAATTCTGTCGGGATTGTTATTATAATCTCAGTTTTTATCGGAGGAATTATGACAATTCAGTTTGCCTATGCACTGATGAATCCGTTGTATCCATCCTATTTAATTGGATTGGCTACCCGCGACACTTTGTTGCTTGAGTTCTCGTCAACCATGCTGGCATTAATAATGGCCGGGAAAATAGGTTCCAACATTACCTCCGAAATTGGTAGCATGCGAGTGACTGAACAGATTGATTCGTTGGAGATTATGGGGGTAAATTCGGCCAGTTATCTTATTCTTCCAAAAATTATTGCAGTGGTGGCTATTTTCCCGTTTCTTTTTATTTTGAGTGTTTTCTTTGGAATTTTGGGAGGATTGGTTACCGGGCCGATTACCGGAACCATTACCGTTCCGGAATTTGTTGATGGAATAAAAACATTGTTTGTACCATATTATATCACTTTCTCTATCATTAAATCTCTTTTCTTTGGATTTTTGGTAGCCTCGGTTCCTGCTTATTTTGGTTATTATGTTCAGGGAGGAGCGCTTGAAGTGGGAAAGGCGAGTACAAAAGCTGTTGTTAATACGAATATCCTGATTTTATTTTTCGATTTAATTTTAACCCGGTTACTGCTTACAGTATGATAGAAGTAAAACATTTATATAAATCTTTTGATGGAAATGAGGTTTTAAAAGATATTTCAATCCGTTTTGAAAAAGGACAAACCAACCTGATTATTGGAAGAAGTGGTTCCGGAAAAACTGTTCTTATTAAATCGATTCTTGGATTATTTGATGTTGATAGAGGAGAGATTTGGTATGATGATCGCAATTTTCTTACCATAAGTCATAAAGAAAGAAAAAGAATGCGACAGGAAATCGGGATGGTGTTTCAGGGTGGGGCATTGTTTGATAGTAGTTCTGTGGAAGGAAATGTTCGTTTTCCACTGGATATGTTTACCCGAATGTCATCGAAAGAGAAGCAGGAGAGAGTTGAATTTTGTCTTGAACATGTAAATATTGAAAAACAGGCATTTAAGCTTTATCCGAGCGAAATTAGCGGGGGAATGCAAAAACGTGTTGCCATTGCCCGTGCCATTGCATTAAACCCGAAATATCTGTTTTGCGACGAGCCAAATTCAGGCCTCGATCCGGAAACTTCAACGGTTATTGACCAACTTATTCAAGCCCTGACCAGGGAATTTCAAATGACGACCATTATCAATACACATGATATGAATTCTGTAATTGAAATTGGAGAACTGGTTCTTTTTATTTCAAAAGGCGAGAAAGAATGGGTAGGAAATAAAGACCAAATTTTGCATTCGGGCAGTAAAAAACTGGATGACTTTATTTTTGCCAATAAACTTTATGCCCAGATAAAAAACGGAACATAGGCTTATCTTTTTGGCGATAAGGTTACCACCGGAACAATCATTTCTTCCATCGAAATTCCTCCATGCTGGAAGGTATCTTTATAATAATTGGCATAATAATTATAATTATTTGGATAAGCCAGAAAGTCGGTTGTATGGGCAAAAATATAACTTGTACTTACATTTCGTGATGGTAAAAATGCCATTTTCGGGTCGCGAATTTCGTAAATCTGTTTCGATTTGAAATTGAGGTTTTTCCCTAATTTGTAACGAAGATTGGTATTGGTTTCCCTGTCGCCAATTACTTTTACCGGGTTGTCAACCCGAATGGCGCCATGGTCTGTGGTAACCACAATTCGAATATCGTTTTCGGCCAATCCCTTTAACAGTTCAAGCAATGATGAATTATTAAACCAACTCAGGGTTAACGAACGATATGCTTTTTCGTCGCTTGCCAGTTCTTTTATCATATCCATTTCTGTTCGGGCATGCGAAATCATATCCACAAAATTGAATACCATTACAGAAAGATCGTTTTCCAGAATATTTTTCAGGCTGTCGGCAATTCTGCGTTCCATCCGAATTCCGGAAACTTTGTCGAAATAAAGCTTTTCTTTTCTTCTAAATCTTTCCAGTTGCTTCTGTAAAAGTTGCTCTTCAAACCGGTTTTTATTTCCCTCATTATCGTCGTCATCCCAAAGTTGCGGATACATTTTTTCAATTTCCGAAGGCATTAACCCTGCAAACATCGCATTGCGGGCATACATGGTGGCGGTAGGTAAAATGCTATAGTACAGTTCTTCCGATTCGGTACGGAAATAGTTATCGAAAACCATATTAATGGTACGCCACTGGTCAAAACGCAGGTTGTCTATTACCAACACAAACACCTTTTTCCCGCTGTTCAGCAATGGAAATACCTTTTGTTTAAAAATATCGGGCGACAGCATTGGCCGGTCTTCTTTTTCGCTGTGTAACCACTGAATGTAATTGTCTTTAATAAAACGAAAAAATGCTTTGTTCGCGTCTTCTTTTTGCATTGCCAGAATCTGATCCATGGTTGAATCGTCGGAATGGCTGAGTTCAATTTCCCAGAAAACCAGCTTTTTGTATATATCGATCCACTCTTTGTACGAAAGCCGATCGTTTATTTGCATGCCAATTTTAGCAAACTGCATTTGGTAAGCAGAAGTGGTTTGTTGTGTTACCAGCCGCTTTTGGTCGATGTTCTTTTTTAGCGATAGAAGTATCTGTTTCGGATTTACCGGTTTTATTAAATAGTCGGCAATTTTTGAGCCCACGGCTTCATCCATTATATTTTCTTCTTCACTTTTGGTAATCATTACCACGGGTACATTCGGCGAAATTGATTTAATTTGGGTTAATGTTTCCAGGCCTGTCATTCCAGGCATGTTTTCATCCAGAAAAATAATATCGTAATAATTGTTCTGAACTTTATCAATTGCGTCGGAACCATTATTTGCAGTTTCAACATCATATCCTTTTTCCTGTAAAAAAATAATGTGTGCCCTTAAAAGGTCTATCTCATCGTCGGTCCAAAGTATCCGTGGTTTATTCATATATTAATTTTAAAATGGTCAATAACTAAAAAACAAAAAAAGTGCCGTATTAGTATCTGCTTAACAAACTTTAACGGCAAGTAAGGTATAAAGTTCCGTGCTTAAAGTGTAAAATGAATTACTGACCAAGATAAATTTTCTTGTAGAAATCCATGTACTCAACAATGTTCTTCTTTTGAAGGAAGATATCGTAATTCGATTTGGAAATCAGGAAATTCCGGTAGTTTGTATTCCGTAGCGGTGTATATAAATTCCTGCTGTTTACCACTTTCGTGAAAAATGACTGTGCCGTTTCCTTGTCCTTTAATCCGCTGATTAATACAATCTGACGGATTTCATCAAGTGGCTGAACGTCAACTTTTAGGTTAAGATTTGCATAGTTGGCCGTATTGAATTGTTCAAGGCCACTAATAAATGCCGGTTGATCGATTCCGAGTACCTGGATGACAAAAACAAAATAATGTTCTCCTTCAATGTTTTCACTGTACGGACCCGAATATTCTTCCGGCTCTGCCGTTTGTTGTGGTTGTTCTGCAACAGTCGTTGTAGCGCTCTGAGTTGAAGATGAAGGTTGTGTTGCAGGCGATTGTTGCGGCGAAGTATTTCTTTGAATATAATAAGTACGGAAGAAATCAATATAATCATCCACCTTATTTTGTTCAATTAATTTTTGTAAGTTTTCGTTCGTAATTAAGAAGTTACGATAAGTGGCCTGTCCGAGCGATTCAAACAAGCTGCGGGTAACAACTACTTTTCTGAAATACGACATCGACTCGTTAAGGGTTGGTATTCCGTTTACAACAATAAGCTGATATTCGTCGGTTTGCTTTAATTGAAGTGCGAGGCTCCAAAGCCTGAATTCATTTCGGTTAAAATCGGAGAAAGCATTCAGGATTTGCCGGGTCGATAGTTTTTTGTCTTTAACAGCAATTACAAAATTCTGTGTTGTATCAACCTGAGTATTGAACAGTTTTTCGGCACCGGTACTTACAACAACAAACTGGCCGCGTTCTTTTAAAATCTGGTCTTCCTCTTTTGCCCGTGCCATTAAGTCTTCCGGCGAAATTTCAGTTTCGTCTTCAACAAAATTCGAACGAATAAACCTGCTGTAGTTCTTTACAAAAAACTTCAGATAATCTGCAATCGATTTTTCTGACAGAACCTGCCGGTAGTTGGTTGATGAAATTACAAAGTTTAGATAATCAATATCTTTTAAGGTTTGGAAAACGCTTGCCCTACGAATAATTGCACCATGATAAATTAATGCACTTTCTTTATTTTCGAGTGCACGCACAACCAAAAATGCCAGTTTATCGTCCAGGTTCTCTGTTTCAATGTCGAAATCTATTTTTGTATAATGGTCGATGTTATAGTTGGCAATATCAAATTTTAACCGGTTCAAATCAATTTTAGCTTCGCGCGGATAGGCAATTACAAAATAGTGCAGCAAATCTTCTTCATATGAGAATCTTCCTCCAAACTCGTCGTCAATGTTTTGGTTTTCAGGGAGTAATTCTTCGTTTTGAATTTCTTCGCTAATGTAACCCATCTCAACCAGCTTTTGATAGTCTGCCAACGTACTGTCCTGAATTAAGGTGAGAATTTCTTTGGCCAGGGGAGTTGGTTCTTCCTTTGGATATTTGGAAACATAGTTTTTCAGAAGCGCTTCAAAGTTATGTACATCTGTTTGAACACCGTTTGCAACCATTTTCATAAAATCGATTTTTGGAACCATCAAACTGTCGGGGTTCATTGATTCTATTTGATTGGCAAGCGGTATAACACTGCTGTATCTTCCTGTTTTATAATTTCTGAATGCCTCCTGGTATAAACGGTTAATACTATCGGTTCGGGCCTGCATTTCAATAAAGAAGTTGGGATTGAGTAGGTATTGGGCATATTTACTTTGTGGAAATCGTGATATTATCAGATTTCGGTAATAATCCGACTTTTGTTTATCACCCATTAATTCATTTAAATCATACAAATCGAAATATGCCGAAAGCAGGTAAATATTGTTGGGATATCTTTTAACCAGGTCTTCAAATTCTTCCGCAGAACGGGGATAATTATTAAATTCCGCTTTAAATATTTTGCCTGCATTGTACAACGCATCGCGTATTTTATCGTGCGAAATTTGCATTAATGAATCAGTTAACGGCAGGTATTGTGTGTAAAATTCTTTTTTCAAAGGGTCTTCCTCCCGAATAACAATCTGACTGGAATCAATTGCTTCAGTCATTTCATCGCTTTCTTGCAACGACACTGTATTTTTATTGGAACGCCGCCAGTTGTCTTCCAATTTTCGTCGGCCCCAACGTTGCTCAAAGGTTACTTTTCCATACGAAACAGTTTGCGGGTTGTAAAAATACCAGCCAGAACCTTCCTGCTGACTTCCCATTCCCATTCGGTATCGGTTTGAACGGAAATTTCCCTGTCCCTGCCCCTGTTGGTTCATCATTTCTATATTTCTTTGCCTTTCCTGCTCTTCTTTCATCAGGCGCGAAATCAACGCTTCTCTTTCTGCTTCCGGCATTAAAGCTACCCGTTGCAAACTATCTTCACGTTCAACAGTAACCAGATTGTCAACCAGGTTGGTAAGTCCTTTATAATTTCTTGACAGCGTTTCGTAGTTGGGGTAGGTTTCGTCAATAATTATCATTGCACTGTCATAATAGGCCTGGGCATGACGGTATTCCAGATCTTCAAAATAAATATCGGCAAGCGTTATGGCTGAGAGCGCCCTTTGAAACTGATTTTGAAAGCTTGTTGCTACTGATTTCCTGTAATTTTCGATAGCCATGTCACGGTTTCCTTCGTTAGAGTAAAGGTTCCCAAGAGCAAAATAAATTTGATCGCGGAAGTCATAATTCTTATTATCCCGCAACATTTTATTCAAATCTTTCTTAAATTTCTCAGCATCGCCTGTTCCTGAAAAAACACCTGCGGCATTTATTTTAGCATTAAACGCCATTTTATAGCCCGGATTCATTTTTGATACCTTCCGGTAAGCTGCCGAGGCTTCTTCTGTTCTTCCTAGTTCCTGATATAGTTGAGCAACAATATATTGTAATCGCGCTTTATTTTTTCTGGAAAAAGTTTTATCGATGGCGATGTCCAGAAACTTAATGGCTTCGTCGTAAATTTGTTGCTTTTTATAATAAAATGCAGTTGCAACAGCCAAATCTCTTTCCAGTTTTTTAGGAAATTCTTCATCGTTCTGAACAGCCTGAATTACTTCCGATGCTTCGACATAACGTTCAAGTTCTGTATAACACCGGATTAGCCAAACATTGGCTTCGTGTTTGGATTCTTCATCGGGGTATTTTCGCACTACATATGACAATCGGTCGATGGCCGCCATAAAATTGTGTTCATAATAATAGGCTTTTCCCATTAAAAGATAAGCGTCGTCCACCCATTTGTTAAATTCTTCCTGACTTGCAAATTCCTGATATTTTCGGGTACGTCTTTTTTGTCGTTTTGGCTTTTTAGTTATCGAATGGATTTCAATGAGTTTTGAACATTTTATAACAGCATTGTCCATGTCCGACTTTACCATTTGCGAAGCGGATGGATCGCTGGCTTTATAAATAGGAAGTATCCGGGTAAAATCATTTTCGATGTTTTCTTCGATGCTTAGTTCACCTGCTTTTACGCTTTCGCTGGCATTAAAATACACATTGTACTTCGAGGTAACATTGTGAAAAGTACGGGAAGCACGTGTATTTTTTTCGGTGGAACATCCGCCAAAAACAGAAACTAACAGAAACAGTACTATGGTATGTAAAAAAATCCTCTTCAAACAGATACTTTATAACTTTATGAATAAACTCAATATTGCAAGGAATATTGTTTGGTTTTCCTGATAATATTAGATTTTCAAAAGCCACAAAAATATAAAAAATTAAGCTGCTTTCTGAATTGTTTTTGCCAATTCAAATTCAGCCCAAAATCGTATTAATTGTTTAAATGAAATGAACCTTCGATTTTGCAGTTCGTGCAAATTTATTCACTGCAAAATTTCTTTGATTACCGGTAAAGAAACACGTTCTTATTTCCTTGTAATTTTCACCTTTTTTGTAGGCGCCAATTGTATGTTCCGAATGTGAACGCGGTGCATTACATTTTTTGCAACTTCTTCGAATGCAGCGCCCGTTACCGTGTCGCCATTTGCAGCTACCGGATTGCCACTGTCTCCGCCTTCACGAATACTTTGCACAATCGGAATTTGTCCGAGGAAAGGAAGCCCCATTTTTTCGGCCAGGTTTTTGCCTCCATCTTTGCCAAAAATGTAGTATTTGTTTTCCGGTAATTCGGCAGGGGTAAACCAGGCCATGTTTTCAACCAGGCCAAGTACCGGAACATCAATCGATTTACTTTGAAACATACTGGTCCCGCGAATTACGTCGGCCAAAGCCACATCCTGCGGAGTGGTTACAATTACCGCTCCGGTTACCGGAACTGACTGAACCAGCGTTAAATGAATATCGCTTGTTCCGGGTGGAAGGTCGATAAGTAAGTAATCGAGTTCGCCCCAGTTGCCTTCTGAAATTAACTGCTTTAAAGCGTTCGATGCCATCGGGCCACGCCAGATAATAGCACTTTCGGTATCGACAAAAAAACCAACGGATAGAAATTTTACCCCATACTTTTCCAGTGGATTGATCATTTCCCTGTCGTCGATTTTTATGCCCGCGGGACGCTCGTTTTCGGTTCCGAACATTTTGGGTATTGACGGGCCAAAAATATCGGCATCAAGTAATCCTACTTTTTTGCCTTGATTAGCAAGGGCGACTGCCAGGTTAACTGCTACAGTTGATTTTCCGACACCACCTTTACCCGAAGCAACAGCAACAATATTTTTCACTTGTGGTAAAACCGGGCGTTCCATGTCGTGAATGAATTTTACCGAAATATTATCTTCAATTTCAACTTCTTCGCCAATATAGGTTTTAATGGCCTCTTCACACGCAAGAACCAACGCTTCAATATTTGGATCGTTACTCTTCTGAAACACCAGTGAAAAACTTACGCGCTGTCCGGCAATTCTTATTTCCTGAGGCATTTCCAGCGATACAATATCTTCTTCACTCCCTGGGTATTTTACAGTGCTCAGTGCATCAGTAACATTTTTGGGGACAATTAATTTGCGTGGTATATCAGCCATTTTAATTCAGATTTTTTTTGATTTATAAAATGAATTTCGGGGTACAAATCTAATAAAACTGTTTAATAAAACACTTTTTAGTGTGAAATGTTTTTAGTAGCCAATAATGAACATTTGACAAAAATCTGGTGATTGTAAACATCTATCGGTAATATATCGCAATTCTTCATGAGGAATTTTTACCTGTAAGCGGTTAACCAGGCACGAATTGCCGGGCGGTAGCTTTAGTCATGATTTTGGCGGTAAACCCCTCGCTTTCCCCTTCAGTTAACATTCAATTGCCCATCTGAAAAACTAAAATGCAATTATGCTCATAATTGTTTAAAGTTATATAACATAATTCTATAGGTATTGGATGTGTAATGTATTCATTTATTCCCTTGATTAAATGGAATTGTATAATAAAAACAGTCATATAAATGTACATGTTATGGAACATAATATTAATAATCTTGAAATTCGTTTGAAAAATTATTTTTGTTCAATGGTTGAGTTTCATCCGCGAAGTTGATGGAAAATTCAACCCAACAATATAGAAATAATCCAATTTGGAGGTTTCCGGATATGTTAGCTTTAATACTACAAGGCTCATTCTACCAAACATAAAAAGAAACTAAAAACCACTATATTAAATTATGACAACCTTTAAAAAATTGAAATTAGTACTATTCATTCCTTCATTTGTTTTTCTGACAATTCATACTATCACGGCTAAAACAACAAATACTGAACAATTACAGGAAATTGTTGACGCAAGTTTGAACTATTACAAAACACTTAGCCCTACTACTTCAATTCCTGCATACAACTTAGTGGTAATTTCTGCAAGTGATTGGTTACATGTAAGCAATAAGACAGAATGGAACTTTGAAGCAGGATATATAGAAGGTAATACAATCTATGTTACAGATCCTGTGTCAACCGAACAAAGCAATATTTTTCCTGACATTGAATCGGTAACCAGGTATACCGTTGCCAAAAAGATGATCACGATGATTGTTTATAATGCCGTACCTAAATGGTTTGAGTATGGTTATGCCGCTTATGAGGCACATTTAAGTCGCCCTTACAATGTAATACAGGAAATATACAATGCAGCTAATGGTTTTCCTGGCATGAATAGTTTAACGAATTTCGATCCTGAAAATGACATTGAGCAAAGAAGTCTGGCATTTACACTTGCCGAGTATTGTATGCTTATTCAAGGGGATATGAGATTAAGAAATCATTTTGACAATAACGGTATTTTAACTCAATTTAATTCAAGTGGAATAGATAATGTTTGGCATTTGTTTCTCGAAAAACATTATTTGAAAAGCGAGAATCAAATTAAGATCTTAACAACAAACAGCAAATTTGCAATATATGGTTCGGTCAAGAATCAGGCTGATGCTGCGGATTATTTGAATGATCTGAGTTCATTACTGAGTTTTTATGAGCTTGAATTTCAAGTTGATATTACGCGCAGAGTTGACATTTTAATCAATCCCGACAGATGTACTCAATTGCTTGTGGAAGGTTGGGAATGTGATTCAAATGAAGGTGGGGGAGGCCATGGAAATGGGATGGCAGGTTGCTCATTAATTCCCTATAGCGCTTACAGTTCGAGTATTGCTCTTTTGCTTCACGAATTTACTCATGTATATCAGTTTTGGTTAAAGAGCAATTATATGCCGGCATGGTTGTCTGAAGGGTTTGCGCAACGGCTTTCTTGCATTCAGACCATTCCTGATCCGTTTGTAATATGGAAAGCTGATATGAAGAACAAATGGACAACGGTTATGCAAAACCTGGGACGCTATCCAACAATGAATGAATTGATGGATTATAATTTTGTAAGATCCAATAATGTTGATTATTATACGCTTGGAGCGCTAATGGTAGATTATATTGTTGAGAAAGGCGGCTATTTGGCATTGCGGGAGATTGTTTTAAGTAATGGGCTTGATTTTTCATCAATGGGATATGATAGCAAGGAGGATTTTCTGGCAGATTTCTATTTTTATTTTGACGTTAGAATTATGGACAAGAAAACTGTCACGCTAAATTCACCTGTTCAAACTACTGAAATTTCTGCTGATGCTACAGTTATCAACCTAAACTGGGTACCGTTAATAACCGGAGTACCATTAAATATTTCCTATTCGGTAGATGAAGGAAATAATTGGATTCCGGTGGTTTTAAACTATAATGGTAACGGGTACGATTGGGATAAACCCTCCGATTTGGGGGATTCGTTTTATTTAAAATTCTCTGCTCCCTCTAATTTAAATATTACATCCGTTTTTGGTCCCTTTAATGTGGAACCTCCAGGTCAAGTCTGGGATATACTTGCTTCAAATGAAAAATTTGATATTTGGGGATATCCCACTGAACAAGCAGATGCTAATGCTGTGCTGAATGAACTTAGTCAGAATTATGAGCGGGTTTACAATGTTTTTCAGGTAAATATCAATGTGCCACTGCAAGTCCGTATTTACCCAAATCTGACCGCATTCCATGAAGGGATTGGATGGCCTGATGCACCTGACTGGGTTGTAGGTATAGGCGGTAGTCAGATTTCAATTGTTGCTCCTTCAAATCCAGGCCCAACATCGTCGTTTACCGGTATACTGAATGTTGCCATTCACGAAATGGTTCATTGCTTTGTCCGGGTATTGGCGTCAGGAGGTGATGTTCCACTGTGGTTGAATGAAGGGACTGCTAATTATCTGGCCAAGCCCGGTGTTTCTCCAGATAAAAATTACATCAAAAATCTAATCGAAAATAATGATGGTATTCCAACACTGGAAGAATTGAACTCTTCTGCATTTGCTGATATTGGCGGGTATCCATTATCACAAACGATTGTTGAATTTATTGTGGCAGATTTGGGTGGCGAAAATTCACTTCGACTTTTTATTGCTTCCAATACGAATTATTCGGTAGTGGGTTTTGATAGTCAGGATGATTTTCAAGCGGCATGGTTTAGTTATATTAATAAAATGTATTTGGGAGGATCAAACTCTGAGTACAATACAACAGACCAGGCTAGCATTTGCCAGGGCGAAACTTATATATTTGGATCGCAAATCCTTTCTGCTTCGGGGGAATATACAGAGGTATTTAAAAGTGTAAGTGGTTCAGATTCGACGGTTGTTTTGACACTCGTAGTTTATCCTGTATACAACGAAGCTGACAAGGCGATTATTTGTGAGGGAGAAACATACCAATTTGGCACGAGAAACCTTATTGAACCGGGAGAATATACTGAAGTTTTTGAGAGTAATACAGGATGTGATTCAACAGTAACTTTGACGTTGGTTGTGAATCCTGCTTATAATACAACCGAACATTATACCATTTCGCAGGATGAATCTTATATATTTGGTTCACAGATATTGACAACTGAAGGCGTCTATACGGAAGTATTTAAAACAACAACCGGTTGCGATTCTATTGTTGTTTTGACATTGACTGTTCTTCCAGCATCGAAGACGATTTCACTGAAAAGTCCGGTCGGGGGGGAATATTTCTTACCTGGAGATACTACAATTATAACCTGGGATTCGAATATTGATAAAATTGATATTTTATTTTCTGATAACGATGGTAGCTCCTGGTCTGAAATACAAACAAATATTTCGAATGACGTGAAAAAACTCAAGTGGGAAATACCAAATTCAATTTCGGAAAAATGTTTGGTTAAAATTATTGATAGTAGCGATAATACAATTTTTAATAGTAGTCAGAAAAACTTTGAGATCGGCGAAGAGAACCAACTCGGTGGGCCTTATAAAAATGATGAACATACAGTTCTATTGATACATGGAGAAGGTAATTTGTATAATCAGTCAGTCCTTTCTGAGGATGCGGTTGCTACAGGGGGAACAGTTCGTTTTGTTGACAATGGAATGGATGATTTGGGAAAAGCAATTTATGTAAATAACAGCTCGGGTACTTCATATTTAACTGTACCACATAGCGAATATTTAAGTTTAAATAATGATTGGACAATAGAACTTTGGTTTAAAGCTACTAGCTATAATGATGGATTTCAATATCTAATGTTTAAACCTTTCAGCGATCAAGACTATTTGGCGAACTATGCTATCCAATTAAATGGCAACTGGGAGAACAAGTTGTGGGGTTATTATAATTATTCAAACACTTCGTACAAAGGAGTAAACAATGATTTTGTTCCGGAGTTGAATGTTTGGTACCATGTTACGTTTATTCGGGATGTAAATAATGACGAAATACGACTCATTGTTCGCGATGAAAACAGAAATATCATCCAAGAGATGTCGGCAAAAAACATTTCAGGATACAATCCGCTTATCAATCCGAATGATTTACTTATTGGATTTAACTTCACGGGTTATATCGATGAAATAAGGATTAGTGATATAGTAAGAGATTATTCGCCGATATATAACACAGAAGCTGAGATATGCGAAGGAGAAACTTTTCAGTTTGGCTCGCAGACTGTTTCCATTCCCGGACAATATACCGAAATATTTAAAGCCGCTAACGGTAACGACTCCACAGTTGTCCTGACCTTACATGTGAGTTCGATTGAAAAAACCTTGATATTAAGTGAAAATGGGATTCTGACTTGTAATCAGGGCGGTGAATATTTGTGGTACTTAAATGGAGAAATAATAGCCGGAGCAAATACACAAACTTATACTCCAGTTGTTTCAGGAGGTTATCAGGTGGTTGCAATAAACACTAATGGTTGTGAATCGCCAATTTCAGATGTTGTTTCAGTTGTAGTAACAGGTGTTAATCAGTCAGAAATTGTGAACGAGGTAATGATTTACCCAAATCCCACAAATGGTAAAATTAATATTGAGGGTTTACGTAATGATGTAAGTTACCAGGTGCAGTTATTCGATATTTCGAGTAGCCTGCTTCAAATATTCAAAATTTCATCTGCAAATACTCAAATAGACCTATCAGCATATCCATCGGGTACGTACAACTTAATTCTAAATCAAAATAGGAAGAAACTTAGTTTTAAAATTATAAAGAAATAGGAAAGTATTAAATCGCCCACTGGCGAAGGCCTGCTACTCCAGAACTTTAAATCAGTTCCTTAGCCGGATCCCAAAACCTCTCTCTAAAGTTGGTAATCTGGTCGCCATTAAATGTTAAGCCTTCGGCTTCCAGCAATTCTTTCATGGCATTGGGTGTATCAAAATGATGTTTCCCGGTGAGTAATCCGTTTCGGTTAACAACACGGTGGGCGGGAACGTATTCTGGTTGACTTCCGGCAGCGTTCATGGCCCAACCTACCATTCGTGCAGAACCTGTGGTTCCAAGATAGGAGGCAATTGCACCATAAGATGTAATTCTCCCTGGTGGAATAAGTCGTACAACGTCATAAACTTTTGAAAAGAAATCGCTCATTTTTCAGATAATAGGTTTTTACTTTGGAGTACTGAGTTAATTTTGATTATTCTTTCCAACTTTCATTATCGCTAAAATTAGCGAATATCTCTGGCTCTTCTTCCAAAACTTCGGTATTCATCCCGCTCAATTTCAGCATCTGGCTCGTTAAATTTCTTCTCATTTAACCTGAAAGCGATGTATTTAATTGTTATTCCGCGCGCCAGCCACTGTTTTTCGTAGAAAGTTTTTATTGCCAAAGTTTCATCTAATAATGCCGATTCGTATAAATTATCAGTCTCTGCCAGAATTTCAAAATGATTTAAGTGTGCAAGCGTACTGGTATAAGTAAATTGAAATTTGCTGTCGGTTTTTAAATGTACAATTCCATTAGGTTTTAGAAATTGTCTGTACCGTTCGAGAAAGGATGAGGAAGTCAGTCTTTTTCGGGTTTTTTTCATTTGCGGGTCGGGAAAAGTAAGCCAGATTTCACTTATTTCTTCTTTTGAAAAGAAAAGCGTTGTGAGTTCAATATTGGTTCGGAGAAAAGCGACATTCTTCAGCCCTTTTTCCAACGCTTGTTTGGCACCTGTGTACATTCTGGCTCCTTTTATATCAACACCCACAAAATTGATGTCTGGAAACTTTTCGGCCAGTTGCACGGTGTACTCGCCTTTTCCGCAACCCAATTCAAGAATTACAGGATTTTCGTTAAGAAAGAAGTCGGAAGCCCATTTCCCTTTCAAATAAAAATCGTTTTTTTCGATGATATGAAACGGAACCTGGATAACATGCTCAAATTCCAGCATTTCGCTAAACTTTGCTAACTTATTTTTCCCCACAATCTGAAATTAAATAGTTAATTTTTGATGAAACCCGTAAAAAAATGAAATAAAAGAATTGTAAAATTTGGCTGCAAAAATAGAGTTTTTACAGTTTATTTTTGTTTTTCGAGTTTTACGCCAATGTCGGTGATTCCTTTTAGCACGTTTTCACGCATTCCTTGCTGAATTTCAATTTTATAATCTCCTGAAACGGGGAAAAAGATATTTTTCTTGTAAATGGTTTCGCAGGTTTTTACTCCTCCAAACCCTTTTCCCAGCCATTTCCCTGACGGAGCTGCAAGTTTTATTTCAAAAGTATCTGTCAATGTGGTTCCACCAGGTTGGATTATATCAATAAACAACCAAAGGTTACTGTATTTATATCTGATATCATTCCGCACATTAATAAATAAGTTGTGGTTTTGAATGGTGTCTGCTACCGGTATATCAAATACAAGCAGTGAATCATTGTCCCAACCCGATTTTGGGATTGGTTGATATTTGTCGAAAACCAGATTTTTATCACAGGCAATAAAAACAATAAGTATAGTGACAAGAAATATAAACTGAAGACTTATTTTTTTCATTCTACTGCTGGCTTTTTACGCGGATTTCGTTGAAAATTACGTTTCTTTTTACGCGAACTTTTTTTCGGACGGTCGAAGCGGGTTAGTTCTTCCTGACCTACAACATTATGAAAAGAATCCGTATTTTGTGTTACAGGTGAATTATCAGGAACAACCAGTTTATCTGGTTTTTTCCCTTTTCTGTTTAACCTCTGAATTTCCCAAACCCTTTCAACCGGCACTATAATCTGGCTTGAAGGAGCGTTCCCCAGTAACGTATATAAATAGGTGCCATTAAAAATATCAGCCTTTAAAAAGGAATAGGTGCCAGCTTGTGTTTCAAGAGCAATATTATTGGGCGGAAAATCTTTCTGTGCGTCTACGTATGCCGATAATTCAAAATTCAGACAACATTTTAATTTTCCACATTGTCCGGCAAGTTTCTGAGGATTCAGTGAGATTTCCTGATACCGGGCTGAATTTGTTGATACAGAAACAAAATTGTGCATCCAGGTTGAGCAGCAAATCTCTCGTCCGCAAGGGCCAATTCCACCAATTCGTCCGGCTTCCTGTCGTGCACCAATTTGCTTCATCTCAATCCTGATGTGGAAATTTTCAGCCAGTATTTTTATTAGTTGTCGAAAATCGACCCGTTCGTCGGCGATGTAATAAAATATAGCTTTTGTTTTGTCTCCCTGGTATTCCACGTCGCCAATTTTCATATCCAGTTTTAAATCAGCAGTTATTTGCCGCGATTTAATCATGGTTTCATGTTCCAGCGAAATGGCTTCTTTCCATTTATCGATATCGGCTGGTTTTGCTTTTCTGTAAATTTTACGGTATTCGCCATTATTGAGGGTAACTTTGTGTTTCCTCATTTGCTCGTAAACCAATTCACCCATCAACGAAATAATACCAATGTCGTGTCCCGGACTGCTCTCTACAGCAACCAAATCACCAACTTCCAGTTTTAGGTTATTTACATTCTGGTAGTAATCTTTTCGCGTATTTTTAAATCGAATTTCAATTATATCGGTGGGCTGAACCGATGACTTTATATCTTTTAACCAATCGGTAACATGAAGTTTGGCACAACATCCGGTTTTGGTGTAACAAACTCCCCTCTCAATGGTATCAACATTAAACTCCTGCATATTCGTTTATTAAAGCAGCCTATTTTGCTGATTGATTGTAAGTAATAAAAAATGAGCTGCCTTGCAAAGGTAAATAATAATACTAATCAATAATTATTTACCTGTATTTTAAAGTGAGTCTAAAGAAATAAGTACGCCTTGAATTTTAAAACTATCTGTTTTCCCCTTTCTAAATAAATTTGTTTTAAAAAGGGATAGAAATAATACGCTATTTTTTTTGCGTCATATTAGAATGTTTTTTGTAATAATCCTTTTATTTATTGCCCTTGTAAACAATCTTTCCAACCTTAAAATTTTCTCCTACCATTAATTTGTAAATGTAAATTTCCGGTATTGTTTCTCGGGGTTTATATTCAATATGATTTGCAGTTCCAACTAATACCTGTTGTTTTGGTAACTTTTCTATAAGTTGTCCTTTCAGGTTATAGATTTCAAGATCGGCATAAGTGTCTTCAGATGAAGAAAATTTAAAATGAACCTTGTCGTTAAATGGATTTGGGTAAACATGTAAATCAAATTCCCTTGTTTCCGATGATTTTGAATACCCGTTTTCTTGTAGCGCTATATCAGCTGATTTTGTATTGTTTAAGATATAGTTGCAATAAATTGAGTACATGTAACCCGCCGTACTTGAAGTCCCAAATGAAGAAGGCATTCCCGCTGGCCAGGTATCAGCTGAATTTGCTCTTCCGGGTGTCCCTGTTTTATACCGAATTCCGGGAGTGTTTTCAAAAACCCAGGCTAGCCAAACGGTTTGCCCCGAAATTACTGACACGGGACTGGTTAGCGCTATCGTTTGCCAGCCTCCAGAAGTGCTTACTTTCGTTAAAGCGGTTACACCGAGAAGAGAAGATGGCTTCCCTGATGCATCTGAATAAACACCTAAAAGTACATTTCCTGTTCCGCCCTCATGATAAATGGAAATACTTTGAATTTCTGCATTTTCATTCACGTAAACAGGCATGGCTCTTCGGTTGGCTGTTTTGGATACAATGCCGAAAACCGTTGTGTCGCCCAAAGCCATGGTCGTTTGTTTTTCAGCCTTAGAATTATAAGAACAGTAAATCGAATATGCATAATTTGCCGTACTTGAAGTTCCAAATGAAGAAGGCATTCCCGCTGGCCAGGTATCAGCTGAATTTGCTCTTCCGGGTGTCCCTGTTTTATAACGAATTCCGGGAGTGTTTTCAAAAACCCAGGCTAGCCAAACGGTTTGCCCCGAAATTACTGACACGGGACTGGTTAGTGCTATTGTTTGCCAGCCTCCAGAAGTGCTTACTTTTGTTAAAGCGGTTACACCGAGAAGAGAAGATGGCTTCCCTGATATATCTGAATAAACACCTAAAAGTACATTTCCTGTTCCGCCCTCATGATAAATAGAAATACTTTGAATTTCTGCATTTTCACTAAAAGTTACCGGCATGGCTCTTCGGTTAGCTGTTTTGGAGACATAGCCATAAATTGCGGTATGTCCAACATTTTGACTTTTTTCAAAAACGCCTATATCAAAAGCAGGGCCTTGTTTTATTTGGTTTTCAAAAAAATCTTGTGTGCCGGTATCAATGTTAAATAAAGATTTTAAATCAAGGCCTGCATCCGTAACAATAGATCCGTCACTGACTTTATAACTATCGAGTGAAGTAAGTTTCGTAGGATCAGTTATTGATGATTTTCCTGGATTTACTAGCAATGGATCTGCGTATTTCCCAACTATTCCTCCATTGTATATTTCCTGATTATTGGTTTGGGCCCATGCTTCGAAATCGACAGCTGGTCCTGCTCCGACAATAAATTCACCACTTAAAGAATACCAACAATTTGCCAGAAAACTTTCCTCTTTGATTCCATTATGCACACTAACAGACTTAGAAACAAAAATGTTATTACGAAAATTAAAGTCCAGGTTATTATGATCATAAAATGCAAGTGCAGATCCTTTAGAATTATATATTACATTATTATAAAATTCGAGTCCTTTAAGTTTATTTGGATCATTGGTGCCATTCCAAATATAAACACTGCCGTAGCCTGTTATATTTCCGTCATTTTCACTGATACAATATCGGATTGTATTATTGCTCCAATTCGAAGCGCCCGGATATTGAAAAATACCATATCCGGCTCCAAAATTGTTATAAGACAGGCAGTATTGAATAATTGAATTTGTTGTGCCACCGTCTAAATCGAAGCCCAACCCGTCATAGAATGAAGACGTTTGGTTATCGTGCGATATGCAATGCTGGATAGTAACCCTGTCAACCTCTGCCACCCAAATTCCTCCCGGGCCATTTCCATTCCAGGGCATATCCCATCCATTGTATGATGCTTCGCAGTATTCAATGATTATATCGGACGCATTGTAAACAAATATTCCATTTCCGCTATGATTATCAGTTACGGTAGGATCTCCCGGATTATTATCAGTAATACAGTAACCTATATAGGCATTGGTAATTGCCGTTTTTGATGCCCCTGAAACATAAATTCCTGCATAGCCGTTATTGTGGCTGTAAACATTCTTCAGGTTAAGATTTTCTCCGGTACTTTCCAGTTTTAATCCCGAATGTTGAAAACCACTAATTTCAATTCCATCCACAAGGATATTGGAGCAATTATTGAAAACGACACCGTTTCCGGTATTCCCATCTAAACGTCCGTTTCCTGTAAAATTAAGATTTCCAATACTGATGTCATGACAATCAAATGCAATGAGTCCGGATTTTGTTTGCGCATTTATTGTTGCTTTTCCGTTGCCGTAAGAACCAATCTGAATTTTATTCTGTGAAGTTCCGTTGTCGTTATAATTAAGATAAATTGTTCCAATAAAAGTTTCACCGCCTTCAAAAAGGATTTGATCTCCCGGTTCAAAATCTGTTTTATTTATTTTGCCAATGGTGTTCCATGCTTCAGAAGGAGAGGTGCCGGTGTTATTATCGCTGCCGGATGTACTTACATAATAAACTCCTTTTCCACCTGGTTCTTCGGGAGAATTTAATAATGGGTTTGCCAGGAGAACAATATTGTCAATCCATATGGAACTGGTACCGGCATCTTTCCATACATAAATTTCAGAATTATCACCCGGGTTTTCATCGGTTGTAAAAACAAGACTGTCAGTCTTATAATTCGTATTATTAAAGATAATACTTGTGCCTTTTGAGTTCCAAACATTGCTTATTCCAAAATAAACAGTCGCGCTGGATGCCATTTTTATTGACGCTTTGATTTTATAGGTCTTGTTTGGTTCCAGTTTAACTGGTTGCGAAAAATATACCTCTCCGCTTTTCAGGTTTGCACAATATGTGCCTTCCAACGCATTCGTTTTATCAATAACAGATGTTGCAGGCCAGCTTGTCCAATATGGAGAAAGAGTACCTGATTCGAATCCCGGATTTTTAATCAGGTTCTGAGATAATACGGGGTTCTGTGAAACTGATAAGAATATAATTACTATCAGCCAAAACTTAATTATTAGTCTCAAACTATTCATAAGTCCTTCAAAATAAATTTAAACACTGGTAGAGTCGCATTAACAGGGTTAAGCGAATTATGCTACTTAAAATAAGATAGAAGAATCGTCCAATATAACAGTATTAAAACATGAAAACGATCGATTTTGTTTCAGGTATGATGTTTTAAAATCTCTGTTTACCTGCGATTTGGAAAGTTTTTGTTTGGCTATCTTTTTATCAGCCTCACCATACGAAGCGCTGTGTCTAAAAAAATTATTCGTGGATTTCCGTTCATGGAAATGTGTTTTATTCCCAGTTCAAATTCGTTAAAGAAGGGTATAATGTTTCTTTCGTTAATAAAAGGAGCGAACTGTTTCCCCCAATTTTTCTCATTTTTATTGAGATATACCAGTTCGTTTTGCTTTAAGTTCAGTACAAAATATTCGCGGATTAAACGGAGGGCAAATGCGAAGAATGCTTTTTGTTTGTCGCGACCAATTTTTGCCATTTCTTCAGCCCATTCAATTTGTGCCAAAACCTCACGTTTGTAGGCCTGGCGCATCATTTCCTGAAATTTCTGAAAATAAAACTGCTCGTCTTCTCCCGGATCTAAATAAGCAAGTGCTTTGCTGTAGCTTCCGTTGGCAAGGTGAACTGCATCCGGCACAATTTCCGGATCGATATTTTCAATATTAAGCAGTGCATTTTTAATCGATTCATTATCGACAAACGGAAACGAAATTAATTGCGATCTTGAACGAATTGTTCCAATAACTCCTTCTTCGTCTTCGGTAATCAGTAAAAATAATGTTTTGCTCGGTGGCTCCTCTATCAGTTTTAGTAATTTGTTGGAGCATGCAACATGCATTTTTTCAGGCAACCAGATAATCATCACCTTAAATTCCGACTCAAACGATTTTAGATTTAGTTTCCGGTAAATAGAATCGCTTTCCCGCTCATAAATTAAACCCTGGGCATTTTCTGCATTAATATAACTCAGCCAGTCGCCCAGGCCGAAATAAGGATTTCGAAGTACCATTTCACGCCACTCGGTAATAAAATCGTCGCTTACCGGGTTTTTTGTTTTTGGCGAATTAAAAATGGGAAAAACAAAATGCAAATCGGGATGTGCCAGCTTGCTGTATTTTCTGCACGAAGGGCAAACACCGCAAGAATCGGTTTCGGTTCTGTTTTTACACGAAATATATTGTGCGTATGCAATAGCCATGGCAAGTTTTCCGGTACCTTCTGGCCCCGAAAATAGTTGTGCATGACTTATTCTTTCTTCCTGTACCGATTGAATAAGCCGGCTTTTTACTTTTGACTGTCCGATTACATCTTTGAAAAACATGGGTTCAAAAATAGCACTTTCTGTCATTTCATTGGAGGAACAACAAAGAAATCTGTACATTTTAAAAATGAGTTTCTCGGCTTTAGTTAAAGTGTAGTATCCAAAGTATCACTACAAAAGAGCTTGTTGTTATAGTTTACCTGTACATTAAATTCTGTTGAACGAAAATTATCTCATGGTAAAGGCGAATTTTATTTTTTATCTTTGATTGTTTTTCTGAAATCTTAAATAATAAACAATATGCAAACAATTGACAGCTACAATTTTAACGGGAAGAAAGCGCTCATTCGCGTCGATTTTAATGTCCCGCTAAACGAAAAATTCGAAATTACTGATGACACCCGTATTGTTGCCGCATTACCATCCATTAAAAAAATTATGGCCGATGGCGGATCACCGGTTATCATGTCGCATTTTGGCCGTCCGAAAGAAGGCCCGGAAGACAAGTATTCCATGCGTCATTTGGTTGGTCATTTAAGCAAGCTTTTGGGTGTTGAAGTAAAACTGGCACCGGATTGTATTGGGGCAGAAGTTAATGCGATGGCAAAAGCGTTAAAACCTGGCGAAGTGCTGATGTTGGAAAACCTGCGTTTCCACAAAGGGGAAGAAAAAGGCGACGAAACATTTGCCGGCGAACTGGCTAAAAATGGCGACTGCTGGGTAAACGATGCTTTTGGAACTGCCCACCGTGCACACGCATCAACCGCTGTAATTGCCAAGTTCTTTCCAAACGACAAAATGTTTGGCTACCTGATTGAAAGCGAAGTTGAAAGTTTGGATAAAGTGGTGAAAAACCCGCAACGCCCGTTAACTGCAATCATGGGTGGTGCAAAGGTATCTACAAAAATTACCATCATCGAGAATCTTTTGAGCAAAGTGGATAACCTGATTTTAGGTGGTGGAATGACTTACACTTTTGTAAAAGCTGATGGCGGAAAAGTTGGAAATTCGATTTGTGAAGATGATTACATTGAAACAGCAAAGAATATCGAAAGAATAGCGAAGGAAAAAGGTGTGAACCTTGTAATTGCAACCGATGTAATTGCAGCAGATAACTTTAGCAATGATGCAAAAACTCAAATCTGTGCAGCCAATGCTATTCCTGATGGCTGGCAGGGATTAGACGCTGGTCCTGAAAGTGTTGCGAAAATGAAGGAAGTAATCGAAAATTCGGGAACCATTCTTTGGAACGGTCCGGTTGGTGTTTTCGAAATGGAAACATTTGCTGTAGGTACAAAAACCATTGGTGCAGCTATTGTAGAAGCTACCAAAAAAGGCGCTTTCTCATTGGTTGGTGGTGGCGACTCGGTTGCAGCTGTAAACCAATTTGGCATTGCTCCGGGAGTTTCGTACATTTCAACAGCAGGTGGTGCTTTGTTGGAATACCTTGAAGGAAAAACTCTTCCGGGTGTTGCAGCCGTACGCGGAGAATAACATAGATATATAAAATATTTTTAGTAACCCGATTCTTCAATGGAGGATCGGGTTTTTTTATGGAAAACTTTCTACCTTTAAAAGAAAAATGAATTCAAAATCAGTTCTTGTTAATGAAAGATTCTCGCAGTTTAACTGTGCACAAACGGTTTTTAGTTTATACGCTTCAGAACTCGGACTCGATGAAAAAACGGCATTAAGAATTGCCAGTGGTTTTGGCGGGGGTATGACAAGAGCAAAAACCTGTGGAGCTGTAACCGGTGCGTATATGGTTATCGGGTTAAAACATGGGCATGATATTTCTGATCCGGAAAAAAAAGAAAATACAAAAATGTTGATTCAGAAATTCAACCGGGAATTCGAAAAAAGGCACGGCAGCCTAATTTGTAAGAAATTAATCGGATTTGATATCTCTAAACCTGAAGGTTCTGAAGCTGCAGGTAAAGAAGGAGTTTTTGAAACAAAGTGTCTGTTGTTTTTGAAAACCTCCTGCGAAATTATAGAAAAGGAATTTTTATAAACTAAACATTCGTTTATTTGTTTAGACAATGAAATTAACATTTAAACTGAAATAAGATGAAACATAATGTAGGAACAATCGACCGGTTATTGCGGATTATTTTAGGATTGGTAATTGCAATTTTAGGTGTTTTATTGAATAGCTGGTGGGGGTTAATTGCTATTATCCCAATTGCTACCGGGCTATTTAGTTTTTGTCCGATTTGGGCAATATTTAAAATCTCGACCGTAAAAAAGGAATCTTAATCCATGTTTTCAGAATACAAAAAGAAACGACTTTGTTTTAAAGTCGTTTTTTTTGTTTAAGTGATTTTGTTACAAGCCTTAATTAGCAAGGTATCTGCGTTTTTGGCAGGAAAATTAATCCGGCCTGAAAAAGATTGTACTTCGTCAATGATTCATTTTTTTTAATTTTGACGTGGCAGGAGATTAAAATTTAAGAGTCAATGAAAATAAAAAACCGAATATTTATTCTATCATCGGTAGTCCTGTTCTTTTTTGCAGGATGCCAGGAAAAAGATCCCAATCTGATGATTAAAAAGGAGATTAACGAAAACTGGACATTTAATCAGGTTGGAAAAAACGAGTGGTTACCAGCCACTGTTCCGGGTACGGTTCATACCGATTTAATGGCTAATGGAAAAATAGAAGATCCGTTTTACCGGCTCAATGAGCATGATGTGCAGTGGGTTGATAAAGTGGATTGGGAATATAAATGCACGTTTCAGGTTGGCGAAGAGTTTTTGAACAGGGACGCAGTTCAACTCGATTTTAAAGGGTTGGATACGTATGCTGATGTAACACTTAACGGAACCGAAATTTTATCTGCCGATAATATGTTTCGCGAGTGGAAAGCCGATGTAAAAGATGTGTTAAAAGAGGGTGAAAACGAACTGCATATTGTTTTTAAATCTCCAATAAACGAAGGAATTAAAAAATATGATGCCAATGATTATGTAATTCCGGTATCAGGAAACGATTTGGCCGAAATAGGGCAGGTTGAAGGCGGAAAAATGGTGAGCGTTTATACGCGGAAAGCTGGATATCATTTTGGTTGGGACTGGGGTCCACGACTCGTAACCAGCGGGATTTGGCGGCCAATTGAATTAAAAGCATGGGATGAGGCAAAAATTGAAGATCTTCAAATTGTACAGCACGCAGTAACGGACGAGAAGGCCACTTTTACTGCTGTTTTCGAAATTAATGCTGACAGCAAGGGAAAGGCAAAACTATCAATTTCGACGGATGGAAATTTGTTGGCATCTCAAAATGTTCAGCTTCAAAAAGGGGTTAACAAATATTCAGTCGATTTTGAGATTCAGAATCCACAACTTTGGTGGACCAACGGTTTGGGAGAACCACACCTTTATAATTTGACCGGCGAGGTAAACATTAAGGAGAGAAAAGTTACAAAAGATACCCGCATTGGAATTCGAACGCTCGAACTGGTTCGCGATAAAGATGAAAAAGGAACTACATTTTACTTTAAACTGAATGGGCACCCGGTATTTATGAAAGGCGCCAACTACATTCCAAACGATGTTTTTCTGCCAAGAGTTACCGATGAAAACTATCGAAAGGTAATTGAAACTGCGCGTATTTCGAATAATAATATGTTACGCGTTTGGGGTGGCGGAATCTACGAAAACGATATTTTTTACGATTTGTGCGATGAAGCCGGAATTCTTGTTTGGCAGGATTTTATGTTTGCCTGTGCCATGTTTCCGGGAGACGATGCATTTCTTGAAAACGTAAAACAGGAGGCAATCGATAATGTAAAACGCCTGCGAAATCACCCAAGCATTGCTATGTGGTGCGGGAATAACGAAATTCTGGCTGCCTGGAAAGGTTGGGGATGGGAAAAAGCCGAGCGTGCAAAAAGCGAAGAAAATGCGGATAAAATATGGCAATCGTATGTCGATATTTTCCATAAAATTTTGCCCGATGTAGTGAACGAATATGACCCGCAACGTAGCTACTGGGGCTCAAGTCCTTCTTCAGGATTAGGGATTCCTGCTGACCTGGTAAATGGTGATGAACATTACTGGGGAGTTTGGTGGGGAAAAGAACCTTTTTCGACTTATGCAACGCATTTGCCGCGTTTTATGAGCGAATACGGCTTTCAATCTTTTCCGGAAATTGCCACAGTTAGGAAATATGCTTTGCCCGAAGATTATGATATTTTCTCAGACGTCATGAAATCGCACCAGCGTTCGTCCATCGGAAACGGAACAATTGAATATTACATGTTGCAGGAATACAAAAGGCCAAAAAATTTTGAGTCGTTTTTGTATGTGAACCATGTTTTGCAGGCCGAAGGAATTAAATTCGGATTGGAAGGACATCGTCGCGCCATGCCATTTAATATGGGAAGTTTGTACTGGCAAATTAACGATGTATGGCCGGTTGCTTCATGGAGCTCAACCGATTATTATCAGAAATGGAAAGCTCTGCAATATTACGTAAAGAAAGGATTTGAGCCGGTTTTGGTAACGCCTTATGTTGATGATTTGAAATTGAAGGTGGGGATTGTTAATGATTACCTTGAAGAAGTTACTGCGCAACTTCGCCTGAGTTTAACCGATTTTAACGGCAAAGTTATTTGGGAAGAAATGTCGGTAGTAGAAATTCCTGCCAATTCCAGCGATGATTATTTCGATGTAAATAAAAACGAATTTGAATATACTTACCAAAGGCAGTTGAATAATATGGTGTTGGTTGCCGAACTGGTAAAAGCGGGCAAGACTCTTTCGAAGAATACATTTTATTTCCGGCCATTTAAGCTTTTAAAGGTGGAAAAACCAAACGTGGAATACACCGTTTCGAAAGCTGACAATGGTTTCAATATCGATTTAAAAACCGATAAGCTGGCCAAGAGTGTATATTTACAGATTGGAGATGAAGATGGCTTTTTCTCCGATAATTATTTCGATTTGCTGCCCAACGAAAAAGTTACAATAAACCTGAAAACAAATATTTCGGAAGAGAAACTGAATGAAGTACTGACACTTCGAACGTTGGATGACGCATTTTAATGAAGAAAGGATAGCATCCGCCTGACAATGGATGCCATCCTTTTTCTTTTTTATATAAACAGAATAAACCGTTTATGGTATTTATCCAATTTATCACCTTTTTTATCGCCTTTTCTGTTTTTAATCTTTCGCAGAAGCCTGCGGAAAGAGCAGAAGTTTATCTTTTAGATAGCAGGGGAGAAGTGGTTGCATTTCAAAAAACCGGTGAAAAAGGAAAAACTGCCTTTCAATATATCGAAGATGGAAATTACCGGATAATGTTGGTTTTCCCGCAACAGGAAGGAAAATACCTGAAGGAAAAACGCCGGCACCGAACGCTGACCAAAGCAGCCTATAACGAAAAAAATAAAACCTATTATTACCAGGGGAAAGAAGGCTATTTTTCTGTGAAATTCAGTGGCACTAAAAGAATTGATACGGAAAACTTCAAAGCCATTTTTCACGAAAACAAAGACGGTGACGAATCGGAGATCGAAGTTGTACAATTTCAAACCAAAAGAAAAGGCGCTCAAATTTCAGTTCAGGTGAAGAAAATGAAAGCCAAACAATTCAATAAAATTACCCGCAAAGTTGGTAACGATATTTCCCTGTTTTCCATTCCGGGCATAAAATAAAAATCCGGCTGCTAACCGGATTCTTAAAAGGCAATTTTGATTAGATGATTTTTAGGGCTTTCCCCACTTTTATAAAGGCATCGACAGCCTGGTCGATTTGTTCTGTTGTATGTGCTGCGGAAAGCTGAACCCGGATTCTTGCTTTTCCTTTTGGTACTACCGGGTAAACAAACCCGATAACGTAAACACCTTCTTTTAGTAATTCATCAGCAAATTTTACGGCAAGCGGCGCATCGTAAATCATAACCGGAACAATGGCAGTATCGCCTTTTACAAGGTCAAAACCGGCAGCTTCCATTTTTTTGCGAAAATGTTTTGCATTTGCCATGGTTTTGCCCGGAAGTTCACTACCAGAAGAGAGCAATTCGATTGCTTTTAAAGTAGCTCCCACGGTTGCAGGCGCCAATGTATTGGAAAACAAATATGGGCGAGAGCGTTGGCGCAGCATTTCAATAATTTCTTTTCGGCCGGAAGTACAACCCCCGTTTCCGCCACCCATGGCTTTCCCGAAAGTGGTGGTTATGATGTCAATTCTCCCCAGCAACCCGTAATGTTCGGCGGTTCCTCTTCCTGTTTTGCCAATATAGCCAGTGGCGTGTGAATCGTCCACCATCACAAGTGCATCATATTTTTCAGCCAAGGCAACAATTTCAGGAAGTTTAGCCAAATCGCCATCCATCGAAAAAACACCATCAGTAACTACAATCCGGTATTTTGCGGCGGCAGAATCAACAAGGCATTGTTCCAATTCCATCATATTTGAATGTTTGTACCGAAAACGTTGAGCCTTGCACAAACGCACTCCGTCGATTATCGAGGCGTGGTTTAATTCATCAGAAATAATGGCTGAATCTTCTCCAAGAAGCGGTTCGAAAACACCACCGTTAGCATCGAAAGCTGCGCAATAGAGAATGGTATCTTCTGTGCCAAGAAATTCAGAAACTTTTTCTTCCAGTTCCTTATGAATTTGCTGGGTTCCGCAAATAAAACGTACGGATGAAAGTCCGAAGCCCCAGTCATTCATAATATCCTGGGCAGCTTTTATGATTGCCGGATGATTGGCAAGCCCCAAATAGTTATTGGCGCAAAAATTCAAAACTGCCTGTCCCTCGCCAACTTTAATTTCAGAACTCTGCGAAGAAGTTATTATTCTTTCAGTTTTATATAGTCCTTGTTCTTTTAGTTCTTCAAGAGTTTGCTGAAGGTCTTCTTTTATTTTTCCGTACATGTTTTTGTCTTTTGTATTTCAATAGCAAAATAACAAAACAGCTGGAAAATAAACATTGATAAAAGGCAGCAATATTAATTCCTGCAATATTGCATTTAAGCATTCATGCATTGTTTTATCTTTGCACCGAATTCAAAAAAAGAGAAATGGCTGACAGAAAAGTCCGGGTGCGTTTTGCCCCAAGTCCTACAGGTCCACTACACATGGGTGGTGTAAGAACTGCATTGTTTAATTATCTTTTTGCAAAAAGGAATGGTGGCGATTTTATTCTTCGTATTGAAGATACTGACCAAAATCGCTATGTGCCGGGGGCAGAAGAATACATTATTGAAAGTTTAAAATGGTGTGGTTTAAATCCGGTTGAAGGCCCTGGAATTGGTGGAAAATTCGGCCCGTATCGCCAAAGTGAACGGAAGGAAATTTATAAGGAATATGCCGATCAACTGGTTCAGTCGGGTTGGGCTTATGTTGCTTTTGATACTCCTGAAGAAATTGATGCTTTGAGGAAAGAAGCCGAGAGTAAAGGTGAAATTTTTTCGTACGGAATTGGTACGCGGGAGGATTTGAATAACTCGTTAAAGTTGTCTGCCGAAGAAGTTCAGCAAAGAATTGAAGCGGGAGAAAACTTTGTGATTCGGTTTAAAATGCCTGAAAATGAAGATGTAACAGAAGAAGATATTATTCGCGGACCGGTAACTTTTAATACCACGAAAAGCCTGGACGATAAAGTTCTTTTTAAGTCAGACGGAATGCCAACCTACCATTTGGCCAATGTGGTTGACGACCATTTAATGGAAATAACCCATGTAATCAGGGGAGAAGAATGGCTGTCGTCAATGCCACTGCACGTTTTGTTATATAGAGCTTTGGGCTGGGAAGATACGAAACCGAAATTTGCACATTTACCGTTGATTTTAAAGCCGGTTGGCAAAGGAAAACTCAGCAAACGCGATGGCGATAAAATGGGATTCCCGGTTTTTCCTTTGGAATGGAAGGACCCCGAAACCGGAGAAATCTCGCACGGATATCGTGAAGACGGATATTTTCCTGAAGCGTTTATTAATTTGCTTGCGTTGTTGGGCTGGAGTTCCGGAACCGATCAGGAGTTCTTTTCAATGGAAGAATTATCGCAGTTGTTTTCTTTAGACCGCGTGGTAAAATCAGGTTCACGTTTTGATCCTGAAAAGGCAAAATGGTTCAACAAGCACTATTTTCAGCAGAAAACAGAAGCTGAACTGGCTGAACTATTTAAACCTGTTTTAGAAGAAAAAGGAATTTCGGCAACCAACGAAAAAATTGTTCGTGTGATTCGTGAAGTTAAAGAACGTTGCGAATTTGTTTCGGAATTGTGGGCACAGGGAAGTTTCTTTTTTGAATCACCCAAAGAGTACGATGCCCAAACGGTAAAAAAGCGCTGGAAAGAAGAAACACCGGGCCAGCTTTCAAAAATTGCCGGGGTTTTTCAATCGGTAGAAAACTGGAGCGCTGAATCAATTAAAGAAGCTTTTTCTGCATTTATGAATGACGCCGGATGGGGTTTTGGTGTGGTAATGAATCCGCTTCGACTTTGTTTGGTTGGAGGAAATATGGGACCCGATTTGTTTGTGATTTGCGAGATTTTGGGAAAAGAAGAAACGGTTTCACGAATAAATTCAGCAATAAATACGATTTCAAAATAAACTTATCTGTAGAAGGATGGCATCCGTCTTAAATGAATCAAAAACGGATGCCATCCTTCTAAGTCTGGAATATCTGCTCTATTTGTGTTTTTTACAACCGAACATTCTCAACCGGTTAATCGTTGTTTTGGTGTTGTCGATAGCGATAACAGAAAACAACAATAACTAGTACCGAATGAATAACCCGACGATGAGCCGGAAGCTCCCTCGAAATGTATGGCTCCTGACGATTTCCCAGGCTTTAATGTTATCAGTAAGTTCAATGGTGGTTTTTGTGGGCGGATTAGTAGGCTCACAGTTGGCTCCGGTTGCAAATCTTGCAACTTTACCGGTCGCCAGCACGGTTGTTGGCACCGCGGTTGCTATTCCTCCGGTTACTTTACTCATGAACACCATTGGCCGACGCCGTTCGTTTTTTATCATTGGTTTTTATTCCATTTTGGTGGCGTTTTTGGCCAGTTATGCTATTTCCATTTCCAGTTTTTACCTTTTTTGTGTAAGTACTTTTTTGTTTGGAGTTACGTATGCATGTGTAATGCAATTCCGGTTTGCATCCATGGAAAGTGTAAGTGAAGAGCTAATTCCCCGAGCGGCATCCATGGTTCTGATTGGTGGAATTGCCGCCGCTTTCTTTGGCCCGGAAATAGCGGTTTTGGGAAAGGATATTTTAAAAGTAGAGTTTGCCGGATCGTTTATCCTGTTAGCCGGATTATTTGCCATTGCCCTGCTGTTTTTAACCGGTTTTAAAAATCCAATTACGCAGAATGCCGCAAATGAAAGCCCACAACGACCTTTAAAAGAAATATTTAAACAGCGTGTATTTTGGGTTTCTATTTTAAGTGCAACCATCGGTTATGCTGTTATGAGTTTTATTATGACCGCCACACCGGTTAGTATGCACGTAATGGAAGGGCACTCGCTGGGGCATACCAAATGGGTGATTCAGAGCCATATTGTGGCCATGTTTCTTCCGTCGTTAATAACGGCATGGATTATTAAGAAATTAGGTGTATCGAAAATGATGATTACCGGACTGATTGCCTATGTTATTTGCATCGCTATTGCTTTTGCAGGAAAACATCTCGGTAATTATTGGGTTTCCCTCATTTTACTTGGCGTGGGTTGGAATTTTCTTTTTATCGGTGCTACTACTTTACTTCCCCAGTGTTACAAACCCAGCGAGCGTTTTAGAGTACAGGCGGTAAACGACTTTGTTATTTTCGGAACCCAGGCTGTTGCTTCGCTTTCGGCGGGTTGGTTTATTTTTGCTGTGGGCTGGAAAATCCTTCTGCTTATCAACTTGCCTTTTATTCTGTTTCTGTTAGTTGTACTATTGAAGTGGCAACCTAAGAGGGGTTAGGCAACTATTCATACCGAAGTGCTTCCACCGGATTTTTCGTTGCTGTTTTAAAACTTTGCCAGCTTACAGTGAGTAAGGCAATCAACAGCGATAATATACCGGCAATTGCAAAAATCCACCAGCTTAATCCGGTTTGATAGGCAAAACTTCCCAACCAGCGATGCATTATATACCATGAAACGGGTGTACCTAAAATAAAACCGGTAAAAACCCATTTCAGAAAATCTTTGTTAAGCATTTCAATTACTTCAGTTGCTTTGGCTCCGTTTACTTTTCGGATGCCGATCTCCTTGGTTCGCCTTGAAATTGTTATGAGTACGATGCCAAACAATCCCATAATGGCAAGCGATACAGCTAACAAAGAGAAGCCAGTTATCAGTTTTGCCTGGTTTTGTTCTTTCCCATAAAACTGGTTAATCTGGTCGGTTAAATGGGTAATGTTAGTTATTGATTCCGGCGAAATCTGTTTCATCAGTTTTTCAGTTTCCCGAATAATTTCCGAATCATGCAATCCATTGGTTTTAATGGCGAGCAATCGCATTTTTTCGGGATGTTGCTGAAGGATTACCATCGGCTGAATTAGTGAATGAATGGAATGCGCACTAAAATCTTTAACAACTCCCCGTATGGGAAAGCTGTTTAACAAGTCACCGGCTTTGAGGTTGTATTGAAGCGCTGCCGATTCATTAATGATGATATTCGTCCGTTGCTCCCGGTTGAATTCGCCAAAAGGTTCCCCGTCAATAAATTCCAATCCTAAAAGCTCTGTCATTCCTTCTCCCATGATTAACCCGTCGAACCGAATTGTTTCATTCTGGGTTTTAAGTTTTATCGGTAGAAAATTTCCAAACGGAGGTATAAACGAAGAGCCAGCAGTTCTAATCACATTTGGATTTTTGTCCAGTTCGTTACGCAAAACCTGAATCTGTTGTTGCAACTCAGGTGTATTTAATTCGCAAACCAAAATGTTTTTTGGATCGATGGCCTTGAAATGGGTTAAGCCAAAATTGATTTGTTTTCTGAAGGTAAGAACACTTACAACTAGAATAATAAAAATGGCAAAGTGAAAACTTAGAAAGGAATGGTTCAACCTGTATTTTTTGGGTTTTTGGTTTAGTTTTCCTGTTAGCAAGGTAGCTACCGAAGTTCGTGAAACATTGGTCCCGATAAAAATTCCGGAAATGCTGCCGGTAAGTACCATAATTAATAACAGAACTCCCCAGGTTTGCCACATTCCAAACACTTCGCTTCCTACCGTTTTTCCCAGCGTTGAGTTTACAAACGGAATACCCGGAAGTACTATGATAATGGCAGGGAGAAGACTTAAAAGCGAGATCAGGTTCGACTCCAGGAGCACCTGTTTCCGAATGGAGGAATTAGAAGCTCCCAGTGCTTTTTTTGCGCCCATTTCGGTAAGCCGGTTTAAAATTTTTGCTTTAGTAAGAAAAACATAGTTAACAACGGCAATGAGTAAGATAACCAGTGCAATAGCCACATAGTATTTTAACTCGTTTGCATTTCCTGCACGGCTGTACATGTTTCCGCTCAAATCATTCGACTGCAAATAAATTTCTTCAACCGGTTGCAATTGATATTCTTTTTCACCGAATTTTTCTGCATCAACCGAGGCCAGGTAATTTTTGATTTTAATACTTGCGGTTTCCGGGTTTGCCTGTGTATTCAAAAAAAGATAAGTATAAAAATAGTGGTTATCCCAGTTTTTAAAATCGTATTGAGGAGAACTGTAATCGCCAAACATGCGTTGCGTAAGTCCGAAAACTTCGCCTGAGAGATCGATGTTGCCGATAAACTCCGGATGGAGAGTAGAGTTGCCGGGGAAATTATTGTAAACCCCGCAAATGTTCAGTGTCAGAAATTCATCTTTCAACTTTACAAGAAGTGTAGAACCAGTAGCATTTTTTGTTCCGAAATATTTTTTTGCCATGTTTTCGGAAATGGCAATTTCGGTATTTGAAACGGCAGGCACACCGTATTTAAACTTGATTCCAAGCAGCGTAAAAATATCCTTGTCGGCAAAGGCAAAATAATCTTCAGCAGTAATTCGGTTGTCGTTATTTTTTATTTGTACCTGCCCGGTTTGGTAAAACCTGAAATAATCCTGTATTTCGGGAACATTATCTTTAATAGCAGATGCCACAGGATATGCCAACCTTACTTCCTTGTCTTCTGTAAGCCGGAATGCTGCTTTATAGTTCGGAATAAATTTATCAAACGAATATTCGTGTATAAAAAGAACGCCCAGAATCATGATACACCCTAAACCTATTCCAAGGCCGAGTATGCTGATTGTGGAGTCGATTTTGTTTTTCAGGATGTTTCTGAACGCAATTTTAAAATCGATTGGATTCATGCTTTGATTTGATTTTGGTTTCTGTTTTCAAAAAATTTGTGATTCTATTTCTGTAAAATATGATCTTAAAAGAAAACAGAATAAATATAACTAAAAATTTAGTTATAGCAATCAATCCAGGAACATATCCTCATTTTTGTTTGTGTTGGTTTCACTCTAATAATTTACGAATGACCTCCTTTGGGGTGAAGAGGCAGTTTTTTATTCATACTTTAAGGCTTCTACGGGGTTGCTTGTTGCTGCTTTGTACGATTGAAACGAAACCGTTAATAATGCTATTATTAAAGCCAAAGCACCTGCCAATGCAAAAACCCACCAGCTTAAGTTGGTCTTGAAAGCAAAATTTTCAAGCCATTTGTGCATTGCCAACCATGCAATAGGACAGGCAATTACAAAAGCTATAACAACCCACCGGATAAAATCTTTATTTAGTAAAAACATGACTTCCCCGATTTTTGCACCGTTCACTTTTCTTACTCCAATTTCTTTTTTTCTTCGTTCGATAATAAACAACGATAATCCAAACAAACCGATACTGGAAATAAAAATGGCGATAAAAGAAAAGTAACGAAAAAGCCCTGAAATTTTAATCTCAGAGTTGTACATTTTCTCCAGACTTTCATCAAAAAATTTGATTTCACAAAGAGACTGGGGCAGTACTTTTGCCCACGTACTTTTTATTTCGGAAAGGGTTTTTGTAAAATTGGCCGGATCAACCCGGGCGATAATGTAACCCGGATTGCTGGTAAGCGGTAATATCAACATGGGTTCCACTGGTTTTTTTAACGACTCAAAATGAAAATCGTTGGTCACTCCTGCAATTGCCCCTTTAATGTCGTCACCTTGTCTTCCAAAATACTTACCCACCGGGTTTTTAATTTTCATTCGACGGATGGCTTCCTGGTTAAGAATAACTTTAGGAGACGGAAGTTTTTCAATATCCAGTACTTCATTGTAGTTCTCGGGGAAATTACCTCCTTCCGTAAATTTAATACCCATGGTTTCAAAATAGTTTCGATCCACATTCATCGTACAAAACAGTACATTGTTATCCGGATCTCTCCCTTCCCAGTCAGAGCCCCACGATGAACTCCCACCATAAAATGGAATCCGGCTGGTTCGTGAAATATTTATTACACCAGGTATTCCCGAAAGTTCTTGTTTAATTGCTTCGTGTTTAATTTTAGCTTCTCCATCCAACGGGATAAAAATCAGGTTAGCCTGATCGTAGCCTAAATTATAGTTATTTATAAATTTCAATTGCCTTGCAATTATTATCGTGCTGCTGATTAAAACAATCGATAAAACAAACTGAATGGTAACCAGCAAATTTTTAAGTCCCAGCTTTCCCTGTTTTTTAACTTTCGAATTTTTCATGGCCAGGGCAGGGGTAAAAGAAGAAACGTACAGCGAAGGATAAACGACCGATAATACCAAAACCGTTAAGATTACTCCAATCAGTAAAAGAATCATAAACTTATTGGTCAACAAACTAAATGAAATTACTTTCTCGGAAACCGAACGAAAAGCCGGGATAAAAATGAATACCAAAATTATACTCAGTATTATGCTTAATAAAATCATTATCCCTTTTTCCTGTAGAAACTGGTTCAGAATAGAAATTTTGTTTGCTCCTAGTACTTTTCGTATCCCTACTTCGGGTTTGCGTTGTTCGGCTTTAGCGGTCGATAAATTAATGAAATTAATAGAAGCGATTAGTATTATTATTAATGCAATACCCAGAAATTGATAAACATACTGAATTTGATTGTTTTTTCCCGAATAGGAATAGAGCCTTTCATTTTTAAAAGGAAACAAATGCAAGGTAGGATTCTCCTGTCCTTTTTCTTTTAAAAAGTCAGTAATCTTTGCATTTAAGCTTTCCTCATCTGCACTTTCAGAAAGTAAAAGAGTGGTTCGCGGCCAGTTGTTTCCCCACCGGGTTAAATCAGCCCCATAGCTTTCCACCAGCTTTAAAGGAGCCAATATTTTGAAATCGATGGTTGAATTAAGTTTCTCCGTTTTTACAACGGCGCCGACTGAAAAGGACTGTTCGTCATTAAATTTAATCATCTTCCCAACAGCGGATTCAGTTCCAAAAAGGAGCCTGGCAATTTCTTCATTAATAATTATTTTATCGGGAGCCAGAAGTGCGTTTTTGTCGCCTTCCAATACTTCAAATGAGAAGATATTCAGGAATTCGTTATCTGTACAAATAACCGGCCCTTCTTTATATTCCCTGTCTTCATACCGGATAAGCTGTTCGCCAACGTCGGTAAATGTGGTCCCGTTCTCCACTTCGCTGAAATTATTTACTAATTCTTTGCTGAGTGGAAATGGCGTACAATACGTAAATAACTCCTGTCCTTCGGAATACTGCTGATGCTCATAAACAGTATAAGTACGATCAATGTTTGTATGAAATTTGTCGAAACTTAATTCGTCAACTACCCAGAAAAGAATCAATGTAACAACTGCAATCCCGAGCGATAACCCTACAATATTTATTATGGAGAATATCCCGTTTTTTCTGATGTTTCTCCAACCGATAAGTAAGTTTCTGAAAGCCATTTTAAAAGTTTTTGAGTTTTGTTTAATCCACATTTTCAGGATGATATGGTAAAGACCCTTGAAATGATTTTTTGTTACACGATTTTCACTTTTTTATCAAAAAAAATCGAAATCAAAAAAACTCAATCGATACATTATTTATGCTTTTAGAAAGAAGAAATGGTAAAATGACATCTGCCGATAATTTCACACTCAGCTAACTTTAGACAGATTTATTGTGAATGTTTCCGGCATTGAATTTCGAACGTTTACTTTTGTTGGTTTAAACAGAAGAATATGAGTGACAAGGTACCAGCATCGGAGCTGGAATTACGCATGAAAAAGTTTCGCCGGATAATGGATGCGCAACATCCGGGATGGAAAGTGGCAGTGGTTTTCAGTAAAACAAACCTTTTTTATTTTACAGGCTCCATGCCCGAAGGAATGTTGGTGATTGAACGGGAGAACGAAGCTGTTTTGTGGGCGCGTCGCGGTTACGAACGTGTAGTTGAAGAATCGGAATTTCCGATGGTAAAACCGATGGAAAGTTATCGGGTTGCTGCACAGGAGTATCCAAAAGTTTTCGGCGAGGTGCATCTCGAAACCGAGTATGTTCCTTTGGCTATGTTTCAGCGATTTCAGAAATATTTTCCGTTTTCCGCATATAAATCACTCGATTTTCAGATTGCCCAAACCCGTGCCGTAAAAAGCATCTGGGAATTAAATTATATTGAAAAAGCGGCAGCTATTCATCGGATTGTTCTGGAAGAACGCGTTCCGGAACTATTGCGCGAAGGAATGTCGGAAGCCGAATTTGCTGCTGAAATGTTCCCGGTGATGGTAAAAGAGGGGCACCAGGGAACCGTACGTTTTGGTATGCACGATACCGAAATGGCAATGGGGCAGGTCGGTTTTGGCGAAAGCTCGCTATTTCCAACTAATTTCGACGGGCCGGGTGGAAATTTAGGCGCCAATCCTGCGCTTCCAAGTTTTGGGAATCCTAACCGGAAGCTGAAAAAAGGCGACCTGGTTTTTGTTGATGTAGCAATTGGTGTAAACGGCTATCACTCCGATAAAACCATGACTTACATGTTTGGTGAACCACTGCCGAAAAAGGTTCAGGCTTTTCATCAACAATGCGTGGATGTTCAGTTCCGGATAGCCGAAATGTTAAGACCGGGCAATATTCCCGAAAATATTTATGAAACTATTATGGGCAACCTCGATTCTGAATTTCTGGAAAATTTTATGGGCTACGGAAACCGGCAGGTAAAATTTTTGGGTCACGGAATTGGAATTACCATCGACGAATATCCGGTGCTGGCCAAAGGGTTTAAAGCTCCGCTGGAAGAAAATATGGTTTTTGCGGTTGAACCCAAAAAGGGGATTGAAGGCATTGGAATGGTGGGTATTGAAAATACATTTGTGGTTACGCCCGGAGGTGGCCGCTGTATTACCGGAAGTAGTCCCGGGTTGATATTGGTGGAGTAAAAATATCAGAATCCGGATTACCTTGATTTTGTGAATTACAGAATTTAAAATGCAAGAGGCTGTCCCAATAGTATTGTTCAGGATAAAGGAACTTACAATTTATAAGCACCCACTTAGCTTCTCACCTCTAAATCCCCTGTAGGGGACTTTTAGCCTTCCGTCAGCTGACGGAAAGGTTTGGAGGGGTAAACTCAGAACTGTTTTCGTTTTGTAAGTTAAATCTTTTTGCATTTGACTTTTTAGACACCTGCTCTGGAATTCACAGTTCAAACATGTCACTCATATCGTAAAGCTTCCACCGGATTTCTTGTTGCAGCTTTCCACGACTGAACAGAAACAGTTAGTAAGGCAATTCCCATAGCCAAAATACCTGCCAATGCGAAAATCCAAAAGCTTAACTCGGTTTTGTAAGCAAAAGTCTCCAGCCACTTGTTCATTGCAATCCAGGCAATTGGTGCAGCGCCTACAAAAGCAACTATTATCCAAATCAGGTAATCTTTGTTCAACAGGGTAACGATTTCAAAAATGCGGGCACCATTTACTTTTCGAACTCCAATTTCTTTTATACGATGCTGGGTGCTTATTAATGCTATGCCGAACAATCCCATAGAACTGATAAAAAGTGCAATAATGGTGAAAATAGAGAGTAGTTTTGCCTGCAATAATTCGGCCTTGTACACTTTTTTGTACATGGCACCCACATATTGATACTGAAAAGGATATTCAGGAAATAATGAATTCCAAACCGTTTCCATATCAGTAAGTGCCTTTGCTTGCAATTCAGGCTTATACGAAATTACAAAGTTGATTAGCCATAAATTTTCGCGTTTAAAAAATACGAGTGGCTCTACTGTGTTTTTCAGGCTTTGAAGATGAAAGTCTTCCACCACACCGATGATTTTGCCACGGGGAATTTCAATACCCGATCCGGGTGATGAAAAAATCAATTTAAATTCTTTGCCTATAATTTTGGCAGGATCGGTGTATTTTAATCGATGCATGGCCGCTTCGTTAATAATATATTCTCCGGAGCCTTCAACGTCAGTATTTTTTTTAGAAAAATTTTGCCCACTTAAAAACTGAAGGTTAAAAATGGAAGCAAAAGAATAATCGCAGGGGAAAACGCCAATTCTGTTGTATTCTTGATTTTGTTCATCGGCTTGGTGGCCTTCCATTTCGAACGGGAACATGTCGTTAGCCTCTCCGCCCGGAGGTTCCATCATTGCAGAAACCGCTTCAATGCTGTTGTATTTCAGCAGCTCGTCCTTAAAAACTTTGAATTTTTGCTGAATGCTTGCATGTACCGATTCAAGACAGACAATATTATCTTCATTAACGCCAAGACTATTATTCAACGCATATTTTGTCTGCCTCGAAATAACAATCACTGCAATAATAAGTGCAATGGAGAATCCGTATTGAAATACAATTAAAGCATGACTTATCCTTCCTTTTTGTAACGCAACAGGTGAATTTTTTTTTGCAATAGTTTGGAGTGAAGAAAATACGGAATTGAGTGCCGGTATCATTCCCAAAATAAGGGTGGGCAAGCTAAAAACCAGCATAATTAATGCAATAGCGGTTGCATTTCCCTGAAGCAGATTTAGTCCGTAAGTTTCAGCAATAATTGAATTAACCGGAAATAAAATCAACAATGCAAAAAGCGAAGTTGCGGCGATGATAAATAATCCGTCTGAAAAGAAATAGCCAATTACCGATTTTTTTGAAGAGCCCAAAAGTTTGTTTACAAACAAGTACTTAGCACTAAATCCGGCCATACCCATATTCAGGTTGGCGTAATTGCTTATTGAAATCAGCAGTAAAATGAGGGCAGCAATGGCCAAAACATAAATATTTAACCAGCTTCCATTGGGTTCTATTTCGCGAAGTTTTTGGGAACTTAAATGAATATCGGTTAGCTTTTGCAGATAAACCTGCATTTTTACCTCCTGCAAATTTTCTTTATGGTTACTTTTTAAAAAGTTGATAATACCGGCCTTTACATTTTCGGGATTTGCATTTTTTGATAGAACGAGATAAGTCCATGCCCATCCGTATTCAAATTGATCGTGTAAGGGAGTAGTTACAAAATCGGGATGGAAATGGCTGTTTGGCGGAAAATCTTTCATAACGCCCTGAATGGTAAAATCCTGTGGCGCCCCGTAAAACTGACCGGCAGGTAAAGTAAGAACCTTTCCGATTGGATTTGAATCGCCAAATACTTTTTTTGCAAAGCTCCCGGAAATCACCATTGATGCCGGATTTTTTAATACTGATTGTTTATTGCCCAGTAAAAGTTCAGCATCAAAAACCTCGAAAAACGTGCTGTCGCATTCAAAAGCCTGGTTTGTATTGTAAAACCGCTCACCATATTTCATCAGTCCACCCCGCACAGGCATTAAACGAGTATAATTTTCGATTTCAGGAATTGATTCTTTTAGTTCCGGAATATAACTGGGATTAAGTACTCTTGCGAAATGTTTTCCACCCAGAAAGTCGGGGTCAGCAATAGTGTATCTGTAAATATTGTTAGCTTTTGAATGATATTGGTCGTAACTTAATTCATTTTTTAGAAACAAGCCAATAAAAATAATTCCGGTAAGGGCCAGGCCCAATCCAATAATCTTCGTCAGGTTTAGAAATGGATGTTTGAGCAGGTTTCGAATTACAACTTTAAATATCATCGCATTCAATTTTCAGAACTTTAATTTTTTTTACCCAAAGACAAGGCAAATTTTAAAATTCCAGGCATTGCTGTGCAATATTTGTATCCCGGTTCTTGTGTGTAAAAAATCATTTCCTGTTTTCCACCTGGTAATCCTCTCTTATTAGTCCGTCAATTAGTTTTACTACGCGGGTTCCGTAATTTGCAAAATCTTGGTTGTGGGTTACCTGAATAATAGTCATTCCTTCTTCATTCAGCTTTTTTAGCAATTTCATTATCATTTCACCCTGTTCCGAATGGAGATTTCCAGTGGGTTCATCGGCCAGTAATAGCTTCGGACTGCCAATTATTGCTCGCGCAATTGCCACTAATTGTTGTTGTCCTCCGGAAAGCTGGCTGGGAAACAAATCTTTTTTGGCTACCATATTAAAGCGGTCAAGCAGGTCGGCAACCATCGCTTTTCGTTCTCTCCCTTTTACATTTCGGTAAACCAGCGGAGTTTCAATGTTTTCATATACATTCAGCTCGTCGATGAGGTGAAAAGCCTGGAAAATAAAACCAATGTGGCTCCGGTGGTATTGTACCTTTTGTTTCTCCTTGATTTTGTGAGCTGGCTCATCCCAGAAATAGTATTCACCGGCGCTGGGTTCATCCAGTAAGCCGATAATATTGAGCAACGTCGATTTTCCTGCGCCACTGGGGCCCATTATGGTTAAAAACTCTCCTTGTTTTACCTCAAGGTCAACTCCTTTCAAAATAAATGTCCGCTGAAACTTAGCGTCGTAATACTTGTCGATGTTTTTTAGTTGTATCATAATGTCTTAATTAAATCTCTGATTTCGAATCAGAATTTCATGGCTTTTATTTTTTTACCCGGCCGGTCTTCGAATAGCTTGTCAAAGTCAGGCAAAACACTTCAAAACCGATGCCTTTTTCTTAAATAGAAGTTAATCAGAAATATAGATAAAATGAAGTAAAAAAAGTGTAAAAAAAATTGACAAAAAAGTGTATGATTTTTTGTCAAATGGAAACCGAAAATTATACTGAAGATTAATTATTGTATTGTTTTGTGTTTAAAAACCGCTTCGGAAGAAGTTTCTGTGAATTACCCTTAACTTTGCATTTTACCTGCCATAAAATTATCTCAGCCTGCCTTGTTATTAGAAAACAGAAGATGAGTAAAAGTATTAAATATTTAACCAATGTAATTTCCGTAACGCTGGGGTTTCGACTGTTTTCCATGTCGATAATCATTCCTTTTTTATCGGCTTACGCCATGAATTTGAAAGGAGGCAGCCCGGCACTTACCGGTTATGCTCTTGGGATTTTTGGATTAACACAAGCCGCTTTACAAATTCCATTTGGGGCATTAAGCGATAAAATCGGTTATAAAAAAGTAATGCTGGCAGGTTTGGTAATGCTTATTGCAGGGTTATTAACTGCTGCTTTCGCTAAATCAATTTACGGGTTAATTTTTGCCCGTGCTTTGCAGGGAAGCGGAGCCATTGTTACAGTGGGCTATTCGTGGCTTTCGTCAGTGGCAGGCGATGCTGAACGTGATAGAATTCTGACTAAGCTGGGTGCTTTAATGGCCACTTTTACCATGCTTTCGTATGTTGTTGGCCCGCTGGTTCATATTGTTCTGAATGTAAGCGAAATGTTTATATTTTCATCGGTACTTATTGCCGGATGTTTCTTCTGGGTTTTGTTTGGTACCAGGCAGGTAAACCCCGAGTTGCGTAAAGAACAGGTTCAGAAAAACAAAACAAAATCGGTTTTTAATAAAGCTCACCTTTCCAAAAGCCTGCTGCTTACGTTTAATAATCTGTTAATGATGGCTTTCTTTTTTATGTTGCCCTTGCTTTTGGAAGATCATTTAAAGACCAACCAGATGTGGATTATATTGAGCCCTTCTATTTTAATCGCGATTGGCGTTCTCCCGTTTTTTTCAAAAATGGCGTCAAAAGGAAACCCGAAAATGATTTTAACCTTGTTGTTTTTTCTTTTAGGAATGGGTTTTTTGCTTATTTGGCTTCGAACCGTTGCATTTATTGTTGCCGGAACGATTCTTTTGATGATGGGTGTTTTTTCCATTTCATCCATTGTGCCAATGCTGATAAACCGGGGTATTGACAACCGGCAAAGAGGTAAAGGAAACGGAGTAATGGTAAGCATGCAATATTTTGGTTCGTTTTTAGGGGCAGCTGTTACTGGAAAGCTTTGGGCAATGGGCGCTATTGTTGCTTTTGGGTTTGCAGGGCTGGTAGTTCTTGCAGGAATAATTCTGATAAATTTAGATCGAAAGTAAGAACAGTTTTTTTATGGAAATGTAAGCAGGTACTCAAAAAAACAAAAGGCGGAAGAATTTTTCAACCGCCTTGTATTTCTTATCTTTCTATTTCTTTTCAGCAAAAGAATCAGGATAAGTAACAAAATTGATTCTTTCATTGCTGTTTGTAGGTTTCCAGGTGTCTTTGTCGCGATTGGCATTATATTTAATCTGCACCCAGGTATCAAATTTTCGTTCGCCTTCGTAAAGCTCAATAATACGATAACCTTTTGGTTTTCCATAGGTTTCCCTTCCACTCGACTGCCCGTAAGCCATGCAGATGCCACGCAGACAGCCAATGTAATTATTTACATGGTCGTGCCCGACAAACATTCCCATCACATCTTTTGATTCGAGAAAAGCATTATACATTCCGGAGTTAATATCGGGCGAACAAACACTTTCTTCTTTTACCCCTACCGTTGTTTTTGCTCCCCAAACTTCGTTATATTCAATTAACGGAATATGAAAAAATGCCAATGCCGGGTATGGCTTCCCACCATTCTTGGCCGTTAACTTTTTGCTTTCATTACGGTACCATTCAACCTGGTCGGATTTTATCCATTCGTAGCGTCCCAGTCCATCTTCTTTTTTCAATCCGGAATGGGAATCGAGAAAGTAAAGTACAGCTTGAGGGTCAGACGATTTAGAACCTTGTATTTTCAGAATATAGTTTCCGGCCCCCGAGATATCTTCCGGGCCATTTTCAGTAAGGCTGTTGGGGAAATCGGAAACGATCTCCATAATTTGTTTTCCTGTCAGTTCGCTTTCAATGTCATGATTTCCTAAAATGACCGCCCACGGAACTTCTGATTCAATAAAAGTTTTCGACAGCGAATACCAGGCATCACGCGTATGATCGGTGCAAACCACGTCGCCGGTTAATACAATTAGGTCGGGCTTTTCCGCTTCAATAGCAGCTTTCATCATCATCAGGGCACTATCGGAACGATAAGAGTTGTATTTGAAATGAATGTCGGTAAATTGGATAATCTTAAATTTACCATCCTCGTTAAATTTTAAGATTGGTTTTTTGTTTTTTGGGGCACTGATAGCCACAATTACGTTTACGATAAGAAACAAAATCAAAATAATTCTTTTCATTTTACAAATTTTAATCAATTAAGAAGTACAGGTTATAACTCTTATTAAAAAATACATTTACTACTATTTTTTATAAAGGGCAAAATAGTAATTTCTCTTTTAGAAATATTGAGTTGTATTTAACAAAACGGTACATGTTTACTTTAAGGAAAGAAATATTGAGGATAAATCTCATGATTGAGCAAAACAAAAACGCTGTACTTTATCAAAGATGAAGAAATAAAGTTCAAAAATGTTTCAGTAAAGAAATCTGCCATTACATTTTATGGGAAGATCGGTACAAAGCATTCGGAAGTCTTTTTTACTTTTTCAATGTTTTTTAATTTTACAAATACCGGTTTTAGATTCTATGGCAATACCCAATACTGAAATAGTTGAATTCATGATTGAGGACTTGAAAAAGGTCGCTGCATTCCGCCACAATACATTAGGTGTACCAGGTTTTCAAACTCAAATGATACGTTTGGGAGTTAGTTCTCCTCATATAAAAAGAATAGTAAACGATTGGAGCAAGGTATTAGAAGGTTATAACCCCCAACAGTGGATTGAAATCTGTATTCTGTTAACTCAAAAGAAGATTTTTGAAGGCCAGATTCTGGCGTATGAATTACTTTGGAAAAACAAAGATGTTTTAAAGATTTTAAGCCAGGAGCAAATTATTAAACTTGGCGGCATTCTTGATAACTGGGTGTCAGTTGACAGTTACAGTATAATGATTGCGGGCTGGCACTGGCGCGAGGGGAGGTTGCCGGATTCACAGATTTTTAGTTGGTTGAAAAGCCAGAATGTATGGCTCCGCCGTGTTGCAGTGGTGTGCACTATTCCACTAAATCTAAAATCGAAGGGTGGAAAAGGCGATGCCAAAAGAACATTGATGATTTGCGAAAACGTTCTTGATGACCGGCATGATTTAATTGTCAAAGCTTTATCGTGGGCGCTTCGGGAGCTCTCAAAAACTGATAGACCCGCAGTAGAAGTTTTTATTAAAAACCATTGGGAAAGGCTTCATCCGCGGGTTCGTCGGGAAGTGGTGGCCAAATTGGATACCGGAAGGAAAAGCGGTTAATTGGCTGCTTGTGTTATTGTAACCCTGTCAAAATAATCACCTGCTTCCAACCCGACAGAAATAATTCTGGAAGTTCCGGTTGTATTGGCATCTGCTTGTATAAAAAGTGTTGTTAAGTTGCGGCGTTCTACAACAATTCCACCTTTCTGAATTGTATAATTGTCAGATTCAATATCGATATCTTCGAATCCGTAGTAGGTTGAGTCACCAACAGAAATATCGACAACCCACCACCCGGTTCCTTCGGTTGAAATGCTAACCGAATCGATACCCGCTTCAAAATTGGCCGTTTTCGATGATAGTCTGATATTGTCGTCCCATTTTCCATCGGATTCTTTGTTACATGATGCCAATAGTAGAATGGTAACAGCGATCAAAACCAAAGGCAGAAGTTTTTTTGTCATAATTTTTTATTCAGACAATTGTGAAATTAAACATATGATGAAAGTTGGTTTTGCAGAGTTGCGCCGCATATTCAACTTCGTCAAAATTTATTTTCATCACTCATACCTTAGTGCCTCAACCGGATTTTTAGTAGCAGCTTTCCACGATTGAAAGGAAACCGTCAGTAATACAACTCCTAGTGCTGCCAAACCTGCCAGGGCAAATATCCACCAGCTCAAAGTGGTTTTGTAGGCAAAATTTTCAAGCCATTTAGTCATTGCATAAAAAGCAATAGGAGTGGCAATTCCAAAAGCAAACGCAACCCATTTCAAAAAATCTTTATTCAACAAGGTCAATATTTCAGAAATTTTGGCTCCGTTTACTTTTCGAATGCCAACTTCTTTTATTCTTGCCGTTGCAATGAGCCACGAAATAGAGAACAGGTTGATAACACTGATGAAGATGGCTACTAAAATAAACAACTTGAAAATCCGGATAAGCTGGTTTTCTTTTTCAAACTGTTTGTTGTAATAATCTTCAAGAACAACATATTCAAAAGGATAATTTGGAAAAGTAGCGTTAAATTTTTCCCGGATAAACGGAAGAACAGCTGCATAATCGGTAATAGCAGTTTTTACAGAGTAGTTTCCCCAAAGCATTTCCTGTGTCCAGTCCAATAATAAAATGGGTTCGTGTTTTTCTTTGGCATCGCTAAAATCAATGTTTTCGGTAACACCAATAATTGAAGTCTCAAAATTCTGTATGCCGCTTTCATCTTCCATTTTCATAATCTTGCCAATGGCTTCTTCCGGATTTTTAAATCCGAGAACCGCCAAACACGCCCGGTTGATTATACATGCGTTATTTTGGGCGGAAGTATTATGAGCAAAGAAGTTGTTTCCTGCCAGTAAGTCGATTTTGTAATTTTTTATGTAGTTACTGTCGGTAACAATTATTGCAGCTTTTCCGCCTTTTTGTGATTGAATTTCCCTGAAATTAAAATTATAGGCAGGTAAGTCTCCCGGAATTACACTTGAGCTTGAAATTCCTGTAATGGAACTGTGACCTAATAAATCGTGTTCAAAAGCTTGAAGGTTGTTAATTCGTTGTGAGGTTTTCCGTAGATTGGACGGGACTTTTACTACAATTGTGTTTTTTACATCGAACCCTTTATCTTTTTTAACCAGAAAGTTTACCTGTTTATTCATCCCGACAATTCCGGCAATTATGGCAATAATAATTACAAACTGGGTAACAACAATTGTCTGTCGGAATGAAAACCCTCCGGAAACCGGTTTGTATTTTAGCTTTAATAATTCCAGGCTGTTAAACCGGTTAATCAGTAATGCGGGTAAAACCCCATTTATAAAAATGCTCAGAAAAATAATACTCGACAAAACTGCAAGGAAGAAAGGGTGGGCAAAAACGGGTTCAAGCAAAATGCCAAACTCATTTCGCATAACCGGGAAAAGCATGCGGGCAAAAGCCAACGAAACAAGCATAGCAAACAGATGAATGATAAATGATTCGGCTAAAGATGCGAGCATGATTGAAGAGTAAGTTGCCCCATTTATTTTTTTTATGCCTGTTTGTTTGGCCGAATTTATTAACCGTGAAAATGAAAACTGAACATAATTAAAGCCTGAAGCTGCAAGAATTAAAATTCCGATAATAAAAATCAGGTAAACATATTCGACGCGCGAGTTGGTTTCTAATTCATTTTTCAGATCGGAATGAAGATGAATTTCGTTTAAAGGTTGTAAATGATACTGATGTTGCACTCCTGTTTTTTCAAAAGCACTTCTTTTGTTTTCAGCAACAATTTTGTTAATTCCGTCTTCAATTCCTCCAATATTTGCATTGTTATCCAGTTTCAGGTAAGTATAGAAGCCGGTTTCACCCCACTGTGCTTTTACCGGCGGTGGTAAATGCATATCATCGTGAAAGGAAAGAAGTACCTCGGCATTAAAATGTGCCTGGGAGGGAATATCCTGAAAAACTCCTTCAATTGTATATTCAAAAGCCGGGTATTTAAATAAAATCTGCCCTGCCGGATTGGTTGAACCAAAATATTTTTTTGCAGTGCTTTCCGAAATAATGGCAGTGTAAGGCCGGGTTAAAACCTGTGTTTTGTTTCCCTGCACGAGTGGAATGGAAAAAACATCCAGAAATCCGGGTGAAGCGTGGTAAATGTGGTTATTGGTGAAAATCTCTTCACCAATTTTGTACTGAGGGTTGTTTGTTGCGGTAATATAGCCGGCGGCCAAAACATTTGGGTATGTCTCTTTTACTGAGGCAGCAATGCCCCGTTCACATTCTGGTATCGAGAGTCTCAGTTCCTTTCCATTGTAAATGTCGGTTGTTATCCGGTATATATTTTTGTTGTCTGGAAAAACACGGTCAAAGCCTTTTTCATAAAAAAGATAGCCGGAAACCAGTATAAAAGTGATTAATCCGATACAAATGGATGAAAACAGGAAGAGCGAATATTTTTTTTCGCGAATTAAGTTTCTAAATGCAACCCGAAAATAGTAGTTCATATTGGTTCGTTTTAAATATTACTTTAATGCAGAATCGCATTTTACTCATACCTTAGCGCTTCCACCGGGTTCCGTGTAGCAGCCCTCCAACTCTGCCAACTAACCGTCAGTAGAGCAATTCCCAAAGCAAGTAAACCGGCCAACGCAAAAATCCACCAGCTTAAAGTGGTTTTGTAGGCAAAATTTTCGAGCCATTTATTCATGGTGTAGTACGCAATTGGCGTAGCAATCAGGAATGCAATAACTATCCATTTCACAAAATCTTTATTGATCATACTTAAAATTTCAGATACTTTTGCCCCGTTTACTTTTCGGATACCGATTTCCTTGGTTCGTTGAATTAACGTAAGCGAAACATACCCGAATAATCCTAACGCTGCCAAAACAATGGCCATAAATGCAAAAAACATAACCGATTGGGTTTGTTTCCTCTCTTTGGTATAGAATAATGAAATGCGGTTGCTTAATGATTCATATTCCATGAATGAAGTTGGGAGCATTTCATCCCACAGGTTTTGTACATACTGAATAACTTCCTTGTTATTCCCGTCGGTTCGTACAACCAGTTCTGTACAGTTTTCATTCCCGGCGTCGATAAGCAACAGTGGTTTTATAAACCGATGTAGCGAATGAGCATGAAAATCGGCAACAACCGCCTGTATATAAAACTTTCCTAAATACTCTCCGGCATTTACCTTGTATTTTTTTGCGGCAGTTTCGTTAATTATCAGATTATTTGTTTCGCTGGAATTATCATTGTCTTTGTAATCTTCTCCTTCCAAAATCGGAATTTTAAGTGTTTTTATAAGGTTGGGGCCAATAAACAGACCTTCTTCCTGTAATTTGTCGTTATCATCATTTTCAACGGTGAGTTGTAAAAAGCTCTGCGTTGGCGGGGTATTCATTGAGCCTGCCAGTATTTCTACATGTGGATTTTGTGCAATTTTCGATTTAATAACCGGGAACTGACGTTGTGCTTCCTTATTGTCGAGTTTGAAAATCAGAACATTTTTTTCATCAAATCCGGGACTTTTATTGGTGGAGAACAACAACTGTTTTTCCATTAGCAGGGTGGAACTACACAAAAAAATGAAAATGATAAACTGAGCAGCTATCAATAATCCTTTTTGGCCGGCCCTGCCTTTTACTTTTGCTTTGGCAGGAGAAAGAAGCTGCAACGGGTTAATGCTTGCCGAGTAGAAACTGATATAAGCACCTGAAACAAAGCCGGTAAAAACAATAAAAGCAAAAAGCATAGCTAAATAGGGAGCTTTCAGAAACAATAATATGGATAAATTCTTATCAAAAAGCTGGTTGAAAAATGGTATGATTAACGCGAGAAAAAGCATTGCCGGGATGAGGCTTAGAAAAGAAGTTATTAGTGACTGTTGCAGATACCGTTTTTGAATATTGGCGGCAGATGCTCCGTTAATTTTATAACATGCCACCTGTTTAAGCTGTTTTTTTGCATCGGCCAGCGAAAGCAGAATGTAATTGATTAATGCTACAACCAGAATCAGAAGAGCAATTCCTGCATATATTTTTAATGTTGAAAGCTGACTGGTTTTGAAAGGCCCGGCATTAACGATATTGTTTGAATGGAGATAAATCTGGCTAAAAGGTTGAAATTGTACTTTATAATCCTTTTCTCTGTGCTCCTTATAAATGGTAGCACATAGTTTTTCGGCCAATTCAATGTTTGTATTTTTTGTTACCAAAGCAATGGTTTGGAAACCTCCTTTTTCCCAGTCTTGTTTAAGCTGGTTTTTGTCTTTGTTTTCAGCAATGCCAAAAGGATCGGCTGTAATTGCCATAACAGGAAGTGCAGCTTCTATATTTCCAATCCAGTTGGCCTGGAGCGAAGAATAAGAAGGGAAATGATGAAATACCCCGGTGATGGTAAAGCTTACAACCCGGCCCGAAATACTTACTTCGAGTGTTTTCCCTACCGGATTTTCGCCAGGGAAGTATTTGTTACTTATTTTGTCGGAAATAACAAGCGAGGTGGTTGTTTGCAAAAGATTATCATTTTTTCCCAGTAATAAAGGAATATTGAGCGAAGAGAATATCTCTTTGTCTGCCAGAATAAACTCATCTTCTTTTACAAATGCATTGTTTAATTTAACCTGTGTGTTCCAAATGTCATAAATTCTGAAAATACTTTTAATACCCGGGATATTATCTTTAAAAACCTCGCCCATCGCATAAGATTCGGAAGCGTTGTTATCAACTACAATTCGGTATAGATTTTTATTGTTTTTGTGGTATTTGTCAAACGAAAACTCATGTAAAACATAAGTGCCCATGAGTATTACACAGCCCAATCCGATTCCTAACCCAAACACATTAATAAACGAAGTGAGTTTGTTATTGCGAATGTGCCTGATAATTTGTGTAAAAGTTGACAAATTCATACTTCTTCGGTTTTTTGTTTATGCCTCAAGTTTCAGTTCCATCTTTTTTGATTGGGCTTTCTTTACCTATAATTATTCATATCTCAGTGCTTCCACAGGATTTCGGTTTGCGGTACGAGTATAGTTTACAGCGGCGATAAATGCCACCATAAGAAGAATAAAAAGGCTGCACCCGAGAAAGATTTCCCAACTCATTGGAACTTTTACGGCAAAATTCTGCATCCATTTACCGGCAGTCAGCCATGCACCGGTTAATCCTAAAAGCACAGCCGGAATGGCAACATATTCCAAATCGGCAATAAAAACTTTGAGAATATCCGGCAAATTGGCCCCGCTAATCCGGCGGATGGCAAGTTCTTTACGACGACGGGCAGCTTCGTTTGAAGTATATCCGATTAACCCGATTACGGTAATTAGCAAAATAATTGCGTTTCCGGCCATCATGGCATTACGGAAGCCCTGTTCTGCCTGGTAACTGTATTTCTGTTCCTGCTCGAGGCTTTTCACCACTGCATCCTGATGGGGTAGAAATTGGTTAAAAATACCGGTGATTTTTGCCAGCATGCCTGCTTCGGCTGTTTCGTTCGCTTTAACAAGAATATAGAAGCTAAACGAAGGACTTTTCGTTTTTAGTTCCTCAAATTTTGATTCGGGGAAATAATAGAAAACGGAAGGACGTAAATCGGGATAGGTCAAAGTATTGATAATAAAATCGGGAAAAATACCTTTTATGGTTGATTTTTCGTGTTCGGTGATTTGCACCTGTTCGCCGATTACATTCTCCCAGCCATTAAATATTTTTAGTTTTTCGGCAGCATTTTCACTAATTAACAAATCGTTTGTAACCGAATTTTGTGGTGAAAAGCTTTCTCCACTTGTAACCGGAATATTCAAAATAGAGAGGTAATTCTCGTCAATAAAATAAAAATCAGCAATGTTAAACAGCTCTTTTTCTCCATCGGGCGAGATTATATTATTGCCTGAAGCACCTTCATAAGGCAATCCGCAGCCCAGTCCGACTTTTTCAATTCCGGGGATGGCGCGCAGTTCATTCATTACTGTTGAAATTTTGTTCGCCTCCATTCCGCTTGTTGAGCCAAAATAAACCCCTTTGGTATTGTAACCATGATCGGCTGTAATTACACTGTTGTACTGCATGCTCACAATAACCATCATGGTAAGGATAAACGATGCCCCGATAAACTGAAAAGATAGTAGTGCCAGTTTCCATTTGTTTCGTTTTTGCTGGTAGTTGCGGAAAGCAGTTGCCACAGGTATCCGCGAGTAGAACCTGCCGGGCAGGTAACTGGTAAATATCACCAGCAAGGCCATTAAAGCGAGTAAAGGCAAAACCACCACCGGGTTCATCATCGAGGTGAGTTTATGCCCAACCTGTGATTCGGCCAAAGGTTTTAAAATCCATATGAGCAAAAGTGCACCTGCAAGCGAAATCAGGAACAAAACAAAGGTTTCGGAAAAAATTAGCTGGTGAAGGTTACGTGCTTCGGCTCCACAGGTTTTATGAATTGCCGAACTTTTTGCCCGTCGGATTAATGAGCTTAAGGTTAGCAGAATATAATTCATCAGCGAAACGAAAAGCACTGCGAATGCAATGGTCGCCAGTATCAGAATCATATCTTTCACCTGGTTTGAATACATACTTTTTAGAGGCTCCAGCGTGTATTTTAAAACCTCCCCGCCTTGTTGTTTTTCAATTGCTTCAATGTCCTGGTATTTTACCTGCATCTGCCTGATTGCCGGAGCAAGACTTTTGGGGTCGATGCCCTGTGCCAGTTTAACAGCACCGTAATAGCGGTCGTTGCCAAGCCAGTTTGTTGAACCATCCCAACTGAAAAACCTGGGTGTAGATACCATCGAGATAAACACATCGCAATCGTAATTAGTATTTTCCGGAATTTCTTTGAACACCCCGGCAATGGTAACTTTCCTGCCCGGGTATTCTTTTAGTTCGATTACTTTGCCAATAACATTTCCGCCCATTTCGCCGGCAATTTTGTCGGAAACCATACAGGCCATCGGATTGCTTAAAATTTCTTTGGGGTTTCCCGTAATCATCGGGCGGGGGAGCACATCGAACAAAAACTTGTCGGCTAATGAAAAACGGGCGCTGTAACTTTTTTTATCATCGGTGTAAAAAACCGATTTTCCGATGTTATTAATACGGGTTGCAGCTTCAATTCCGGGAACATCCGATTTCATTCCCGGAGCCACAGCGCCACTCACCGACGAATAACTCTCAAATTTTTCCGACGATTTATCAGGTTTAAAATTTTCATGAATGATGAATATGCGGTCGGCATCAGGGTAAAAATTGTCGTAGCTATAGTAATACAAAACTTCTGACAAAAGAAAAATCGCGAAAGCCAATCCGGCTGTTAGTGAAATAATGCGCGTAGTGGTGTGTTCCCCTTTCCGAAATAAACGGCGAAATGCTAATTTTAATGAATTCATAGTGTCCCTTTAAGTGGCTTCAAATCGTTAGACTAAATTCCACCTGAATTTCTGAAATTTAGCTGTGCCAGTTTGTACTTCAAACACAGTGCCTTTTTGTATAAGAAAGATATTCAGTGTATTGTGCTGAGATGTTAAAATAAAGTGTCAAAAAAATTGACAAGAAGTGTATAAAATTTTGTCAAAACGAATTACTCATACCTCAATGCTTCAACCGGATTTTTTGTAGCCGCCCGCCAACTTTGCCAGCTTACTGTTAGCAATGCAATTCCAAGTGCTGCCAAACCGGCCAAAGCAAAAATCCACCAACTTAAAGTAGTTTTATAAGCGAAGTTTTCGAGCCATTTTTGCATTGCATATAAAGCAAGGGGAGTGGCAATAGCAAAAGAAATAATCACCCATTTTACAAAGCTTTTATTCAGTAAGGCAAGAATTTCCGAGGTTTTAGCACCATTTACTTTTCGCACCCCGATTTCCTTAGTTTTTTGCTGTGAGATAAAAAGCGATAATGCACTTAACCCGATAATACTGATTAAAATTCCCAGTAAAGAAAACGTTGAGAGAATTCTGCTGAGAATCACTTCAGCTTTGTACTGATTTGCAATCTTTTCATCCAAGAAGAAATAGTTGAAATCCTGTCCGGGATAATTGCTGTCCCATACCTTTCGGACGGTCGCCATGGCCTGCCTGATATCACCTTTGTTCAGCCTGACATGAATAAACCTTGCCCTGTTATTTGATTCTCCAAGCCAAAATGCAAAATCGCCAATGGCTTCGTGTACCGAGCTGTAATTAAAATCCCTGGCAACGCCAATAAATTTGATTCTTATTTGATCCGGAGCCAATTCCCGTGAATTTTGATAGGTATTCAATGCTTCCATACTTCCGTGGCGCTCCATCAGACGTTTGTACAAATGCTCGTTAATTACCATCCCTTCAATGGTATCTGCCGAAGGCAAAATCCAGTTCTCCAGCAATTCGATATTCATGGTTTTGAGGTAATCGTAATTGGCAAAAACCAGTTCGGCAGTGCCATCAATTCCCAATCCTTCGAGGTTTAAACTTTGTGCCGGGTATCCAAAATGCTGATTGGTAAATCCAACCGAATTCACCTGGCTATGTTTTTTCAAATCCTCTGCAAAAACGGCCGGGTCTTTCGAGAAATCTTTGAGATTGAGGACAACTACATTTTCCTTGTTGAATCCCAGTGATTTTTTATTGATAAAATTCATTTGCTTATTTACCAGGAATGTGGCTGAAAGCAAAACAATAACAACGGTTATTTGTCCTACCAACAGCGCTTTCAGAATAAAATTTTCAGAGAATCTGGCTTTCTGCTGCAACAAAACTGTGGGTGAAGATTTTCCGATAAGAGAAAAACTGACAAAGATTGCTGTGAGTAAAATACACAACGCTAATACTCCTGCGATACTTAAAAATACGACAGGTTCTGTGTAGTAAATATCAAATCTGATGTCGAACCATTTGTTTATTAAAGGTTTTAATGCTTCAGAAATAAAGAGCGAAAGTACGATTCCCAAAGTGCATACCAGTAAAACCTCTATCAGTATTTGTCCTGTTAACTGTTTTTTTGCTGCGCCTGCCGACCGCTTCAGCCCTAGTTCCTTGGAGCGTTTTAACAAACGTGCAATTGTAAGATTTACAAAATTGAGAACAGAAACCAAAAGGATAACAAATGAAATAATCACGAATAAACCTATATTGATTTTAACTGAACTTTCCTTCATTTCGAACCGGAAATCCGATTTCAGGTGAATGTCCTGCAAAGGTGTTAACCTGAAATTGTAATCTTTTGGTCCGCGGGTTTGCTTAAGTTCGCTGGCATCGTAAAAAGCTTGAATCTTACCGGCAACATCTGCTGGAGAAACTCCCTTTTTTAACAACACGTAATTATATACCCATTGTGTTTTTCCGTTGGGTAAATTCGCATAACGTTCATCGAGACCTCCTTTTTGCGAAATCAGCAATTCATAATTAAAATGCGTTTTTGGGTGCGTGTTTTTTACGATTCCTCTAATCTCGTATTTCCCCAAATCCCGGGCATATTGCAGCGCTTCAATATCGATTGATTTACCAATGGGGTTTTCGTTTTGGAAGTATTTATTAGCAAAGTTTTCAGAAATAAAAACAACATTGGGTTTTTCGATATCCGATAAATCGCCAATCTTACTTTCCACTTCAAACATGACTATAAAACTTTTATCTACCGAAAGAATATCAGGCTGTTGAATTGAGTTGTCATTGATTTTGATACTTCCGACCGGGCAATGCGAAAATTGGACTGAAGTTTCCACTTCGGGAATATTTTCAGTTGCCTGATGGATGATTCCCAGGCTTCGTGCCCAGGGATCGCCGGTGCCTTCAGGGAAAGAAATAACCCGATAAATATTTTTATATTCTGAAAAATGTTTGTCGTAACTTTTTTCGTTGGCTACATACAAAAATAGAATAAGAAAAGAAGTAATCCCGATGGTAAGCCCCAAAACGGTAATTACTGAAAACAATGGCGCTTTCAGTAGTTTCCGGAGTGCAATTTTTATATTATAGTGCATCATAATATATGGTTTAAAAATAATTTTATTCGTATCGAAGTGCTTCCACGGGATTCCTTCCCGCAATTTTCAGTACATGATAACTAATGGTTAAAAATGCAATAATGGCGACTAAAGCAATAGCGATCAGGAATTCAGTAATCGACAGCGGTTCTTTATAAGCCCCCGGCATTGTCTTGTAAATATAGATTGCCGCAGGACAACCAACCAGAATTGCAAAGCCAAGCATTCCGATTACTTCGATGGAAAGCTGCCAATAAACTGAAGTTACTGAGCTTCCGAGTACTTTTCGAACTCCAATTTCTTTAGTTCGGCGTTTAATAGTAAATAGCATCAATCCGAACAAACCAATGGTGGAAATCAGCAAAGTAACCACTGCAAAAAACAAAAACATGCGTTTCATCGACTGCCAGAAAGGAATAGCTTCATCAAGATAAAAAGCCACACTAAAATCTTTAAAATCAAATGGGTCGTTGGGAAAAATATTTTCCAGCTCCCGGGTCACTATCGCTTTTGCTTTTTGTTCATCGCCGTTAAAACGGACACTTAACAAAGTTGAACCCGAGATAACATTATCATTCAGGAACATGATGTAAGTTGGTATCGGATTATGGACCGAAAACGGATGAAAATCCTCAACAACGCCGATAACCGGGAAAGATTCTCCCTCCAGTGTAATCTGTTTGCCAATGGGATCGCTCCAACCAAAAACTTTTAATGCAGTTTCGTTAATAATACAGGCTTTATTATCAGCGGGATATTCCGTCGAAAAATTACGGCCATAAGCCATTTTAATATTGTAGGTTGGAATAAAATCGTAGTTCACGTAATTGCGGCTGACCATTTCCCTTTCATCAGACGCTGCGCCTTCCCAACTCACATATCCGCCAATATTCCCAATGAAAGGTATCGTGCTTGAGAACGATATGTCTGCAATCTCAGGATGTTGTAACATATTTGTTTTTACAGTTTCAAACGACATTTTATCACGCGGATTGATTTCGGTATAGAGTATGTTTTTATTGTCAAACCCCAAATCCTTATTCAGGATAAAATCAACATGATTTAAAAGAATAAAACTGACAATGAGCATAAACAGTGAAATGGAAAACTGCGCGGCAACCAGTATCTTTTTGATGCTTATTGAGTTTCCTCCATTACTGAATATTTTGCCTTTTAACACTTTTACAGGGTTGTAGGCCGAGATAACCATTGAAGGATAGATTCCAGACAACACTCCAACCAACAAACTTACCAGGAAGATGATAAGAAGTAGCTGCGGATTATCCCAAAGTGAGTAATCAATATTTTTATTCAACAAATAGTTCAACAGGGGAAAGGAAGCTTGTGCCACAAATAGCGCCACAATGGTAGCGAGCAAGCTGTGCATGATGGTTTCAGACAGAAACTGTGTGGCAATGAGCTTTTTCGAAGATCCGATAACTTTTTTAATACCGATTTCGGTTGAACGCTGCGTAGAATTGGCAAGCGAAAGATTTACATAATTTACACTTGCCAGAATCAGAATCAGAATGGCGGCGAGTGAAAGAATTCCCAGCCCAATCAACATATCGGGTTGACTGTTTGGCGAAATATGATGCTTAGAGAGTGGATGCAGGTAAGGTGAACTTTTTTCGAAATTCTTTACATTTTTAAAGGCATCTTTAATTTTTGCGTCGACAAGCCTGGGATCTGCACCATTTTTTAGCAACACATAGTTGTCAAATTCAATTGACGTCCAACTTTCACCAAACGTGGGATCACCACTTAATATTGGATAGGTTGGCATGGAAACCAAATACGTTGCCTGAAGGGTTGAGTTTTTGGGAAAATCGACATAAACAGCCGAAACCGTCAGCGGAAATCGTTTCCCGATAATTACCTGCTTTCCCACCGCATTTCCTTCCGGAAATATTTTATTTGCCACGGTTTCTGAAAGGGCAATGGTATAAGGCGATGTCAAAGCAGTTGTCTTGTCTCCTTCTTTCAGGTTAATCGAAAAAATGTCGAAGATGGTATTTTCGCTCCAGTAGCCATTAAGTTCGTATAGTTGGCTACCGTTGGTAAGTGTAAAAAATTGCCCCGCACCTTTAGCTCCTCCGGAAACTTCACGCATCAGTAATACTTTATCTACTTCAGGTATATCTTCCATTAAATGAAAACGATAAGCTGGTGGACTGTAAGTGCAAAAGTTTGTCGGGTATGAATCTTCCTGTTTTGTTTGCACACGATAGATTTTGTTGTAGTTCACATTGAACTTGTCGTAATTGAATTCGTAGCTAATCATTACGCTAAACAAAATGAACACCGCAAATCCAATAATAAGGTTAGAAAGATTGATAGCGGTAAAAACCATATTATGACGCATGTTCCGAAGAACATTAATAAAAAAATGTTTGATCATTGTATTGGTTTTTATTATTCTTCACTTTTATTTTACGATCACATCAAGTTCATTTTTATAAGCTCCATAATTGCGGTTTTCGTCACTCATATCTGAGCGCTTCCACAGGATTTCTGGTAGCCGCCCGCCAGCTTTGCCAACTCACCGTGAACAAGGCAATTCCCAATGCAAGCACCCCGGCCAAAGCAAAAATCCACCAACTTAAACTGGTTTTGTAGGCAAAAGTTTCGAGCCATTTATACATGGTGTACCATGCAATAGGTGTAGCAATTAGAAAGGCAACGGCTACCCATTTCACAAAGTCTTTGTTGAGCAATGCCATTACTTCTGAGACTTTGGCACCGTTTACTTTTCTTACTCCAATTTCCTTTATCCGGCTTTTTGTCGAAAATTCTACCAATCCGATTAGCCCGATACAGGAAATCAGAATGGCAATAATGGCAATAATCCGTATCGAGTCGGCCCTTTTTTCTTCCTGATGATACATTCCATCCAGATAATCATCGTAGAACTGAAACGAAAATTCGTAATCGGGGAGTACTTGTTTAAAACCTTTTTCAATCGCACTTATGGTTTGCGACATATTTTCAGGAAGTATCCTTACATTGAAATGGGAAATGCTTTTTTCATTGGTAATCATCAGGGCTCCAATTTTGTTGTACAGGTTTTCGTAATGAAAATCATCGAGCAACCCAACTACTTCGGAACCAAACATTTTCTTTCCTTCAAAAGTGTCCCAGCCGGCTTGCTTCATAGCCGTTTTGTTAATCAGGCATACGTTGTTTTTCTCCCCTTCATAAAAATTCCGGCCTTCCAGAATTTTCAGCCCGAACGTTGAAACAAAGCTGTAATCACTGGCAATACTTGAAACTTTGCCATGTTCATCACCCTTATCATCCTGATTGTAACTATAAATTTGCCCCGGAGTGCCGTGTGTATAACACGAACTTTGCACACCGGGAATCGAATTCAGCCTGTCTTTTAAAGCATCAATTTTGGCGGCGGCTTCCCAATGTACCGGAATTCGTATCAACTGCTCGGTTTTAAATCCAAAATCAAGATTTTTGGCATATTTTATCTGGCGTGTAATCACCAGCAGCGACACCAGAATAACGATAGTGGCAGCAAACTGAATGATATTTAATGATTTTCTTAAATTGAAACCACTTGCTTTGGTATATCCTTTTTTCTGCAATAAATCTTTGGCCTGAACACGTGTAGCGACATAAGCCGGATAAACAGCCGAAAATAAAGCGATACCGGCCAGTGTTGCCAAACTCACCAACATTAGTCCCGGTGAACTAAAAATGCCAAATGTTGGGAAGTCTTTTCCAAACAGTTCAACAAAAACAGGTTGAATAAGCCAGGCAATAAATATGGCGGCAAAACCCGCTGCAAGTGTTGTAATGAAAGCTTCGTCGATAAATTGGGTATAAATGTTAGCACCACGTACACCAAGCGTTTGTTTTACCCCAAACTCTTTTAGGCGCGTGCTGTTATGGGCCACTGAAAGATTGATATAATTGAATACAGAAAGAATAAGTAGCACCACTGCCAGCCACGCAAGCAATCGAAGTAATTTTATGTTCGCGTGCTGAAGGCCGTCGTTGGGCAAAGAAGTGTCAAAATAGGCATTTTTAAACGGAATCAGTGAATACTCATTTTTATCAAGCTCATTTACAGCCGGGATAACCGAAGAGATTTTATTGTTCAGATTTTTTGCCGAAGTCCCGGGCTTCAGTAACACCAGGGTTTTGTAATAATAGCTGCACGCATCGTTAAAACAGCTTCTTGAATACCGAAGCTTTAAATCGGCAGAACAAATCAAATCTCCTGACAATGTACTTTTTTCTGGTAAATCTCTCATTACAGCAGCCACCCGCAAATCCTCCCGGTGCGAGACATTTATAATTTTTCCGACGGGATTTTCATCTCCGAACATCTTCTTTGAAAGCGTTTCAGAAATAACCGCATTCTTTTTGTCGTCGAAGATTCCTTCCGGTTTTCCTGTTAGAAATTCGATGGGCAGGATTGAAAATAATCCTTCATCGGAATTAATAACACGCGCACTAAAATTATTATTGTCATAAACCAAAGGTTCATCATTCACCATAAAATTGGAAACAGCTTCTATTTCAGGAATCTGGTCCAGCAGTAAAAAACGTGCTTGTTCCGGAACCGAGGCTTTATTATCTGACGCCTTTATTCTATATATGCGTTCTATATTTTTAATGTGCTTGTCGTAGCCAAATTCGGAAACCAAAAATGAGGTTAGTAAAATGATAACAGTAATACTTACTGCGAAGCCACCAATGGTAATAGTTGAGAATACTTTGTTTTTGACCAGGTTTCTGAAGTATAATTTAAAGTTATTCATATTAAATTGTTTCAGTTATTCAAATCATAAAAACTTTATCCCGATACATATGCTATCAGGGATTTTGTCACTCATATCTCAATGCCTCCACCGGATTCCTCGTAGCAGCGCGCCAGCTTTGCCAACTCACCGTCAACAAGGCAATTCCCAATGCAAGCACCCCGGCAAGAGCAAAAATCCACCAACTCAAGCTGGTTTTGTAGGCAAAATTTTCGAGCCATTTATTCATGGCGTAATATGCGATTGGCGAGGCAACTATAAAGGCAATCGCAACCCATTTTACAAAGTCTTTGTTCAACATTGAAAGTATTTCTGTGATTTTTGCGCCATTTACTTTGCGAACGCCAATCTCCTTGATTCTTCTCCGGCTGGAGTGAAATGAAACAGCAAACAAGCCGATCATCGATAAAAACACGCTGATGAAACAGCATGCAGCGATCAGTTTGGCATAGTTTTCATTTTCACGGTGCATCCATTCGTAACGTTCTCCTATCGATTCTACGTTTAAAGGAAAATCTTCAATCAGCCTATTCCATGTTTGCGCCACTGCCTCTCTCGCCTGCACATTTTGTCCGGATGCCGGTTTTAACATCAAATAATAGCCCTCATTACCGTAAGGAATATAAGCGGGAGCAATTACTCTTTTTAAGCTTCCGTAATGAAAATCTTTACATATCCCGATAACGATGTTATCAGGATTTCCGGGTACCGGTTTTCCAATCAAATCCTGATCTGAAAATAACGATGCCATCGATTGGTTGATAATACATTTTCCTTTATTCGATTCAGCATCCTCTGAAAAATCTTCACCTTCCACAATCTGAATACCGAGAGCTTTAGTGTAATTTTGATCACCTGGAAAAACAGAAGGTGTATACTCCTTTTCTACGCCATTATCATCGTATTTCAGCAATAGCATAATATGCTCCAGTACCGGAGATGCATTGGCAAGCGAAATCATTTCAACAGCAGGTTGTCTTTCGAGCTCGGTTTTAAATACCTGAGAAATATCTTTGTACTGAATGGGAATTTTTACTTCTAATACATCCTTATTTAGTCCAATATCTTTGTTTGTAATGTAATTTATTTGCTTGATGATAATGATTGAACCAACAATAAGTATAATGGAAATACCAAGTTGGGCAACATTAAATACCGGAATGTTAAACTTACCTGCCAGATAGATTTTACCTGGTTTAAGAGCCTCCGGTTGAATACGTTTGCCAATTTTTATAAGCGTAAATAGGCAGGATATAAATAAAATGAAAACAGGAATGCCTAACAAAAGAGCAAAATTACCCGGAGTAAAAATATATGACTCGGTAATTGAAGAAGCTGTAAGTTGATTAAAAAACGAGGCACTCAAAATTATTAGGCCTAAACTAAGCAAAAAGGCGATTCCAACCAGAATGAAAGTTTCTACCATGAATCTGGCTACCAGATTGCCTTTTGATCCGCCATTTATCATACGAATAGCATTCTCCTTGTATTTTTCTACCAAATGATTATTTATTAAACCAAGGTAATTAAATAGCGCTACCCCTAAAATCATAAGAGCAATCACGAGCGCAATATATAAATCTGTTTTATCCCGGCTTTTCTCAATGGTTTGCCTGCGCGCAGTATCAAAGTATGCCGATTGCAAATCCTTTAAGTAGTGTGTCCCCACAGTGCCGGCATGTAAAATGGGTATCTCTTCTTTGTATTGAGCAAACTTTTCCTCCAATTGTGCAACATTCACGTCTTTCGATAATAGAAGATAACAACGGGAATTATCTTCGCCAATAAGCTTCACCATTTCAAAATCCAACTGTGTACTTTCTTCGGGCTTCTTAAAAACACCGCTTACAAACATTTCAAGCTCTTTGTCACCATTGGTCAAGGCTATTTTTTTTCCAATAGGATTAGTTGTACCAAAATATTTTAATGCAAGCCTGTCAGAAATAACAATATCCTGTTGCGTTTCCAACACGTGATCAGGAGAACCGGATATTAGCTGATAGGAAAAGAAGGAGAAGAAGTTGGAGGATGTTGCTATCGTTTTTTTATCGTCGAAAAATTCGTTATTGTTGGCCCACACTTTTGTAGGACTGGCATTTATTATCCGGCAATAATCTTCAACCTCCGAAAAATTATCTTTCATATATTCAGCAGCTCCATACCGGATATAATACATTTTTTGACCTTTACTAACGGGATCGTCAGCCTGCAGGGCATAAATACGATCTTTATTTTTATGAAATCCATCGACTTTTGATTCCTTAAGAATAAAAATACTTATTAGCCCCATACAAGCCATCCCAATTGCCAGGCTCACCACAATTATCGATGAATTCAAACGAGATCGAACAAGGCTTCTAAAAATGGTTTTTACTTTCATATATTATTGATTCAACATTCTATTTCATTCAAGCAACATGAAACTTACTCATATCTCAATGCCTCAACCGGATTTTTTGTTGCAGCGCGCCAGCTTTGCCAGCTTACAGTAAGTAATGCAATTCCCAATGCCAGCAACCCGGCCAAAGCAAATATCCACCAGTTAAGGTTAGTTCTGTAAGCAAAACTTTCCAACCATTTTTGCATAGCGAAATATGAAACAGGGGTAGCAACAACAAAAGCAATCACCACCCATTTAATAAAGTCTTTATTAAGCATACCCAAAATTTCGGAAACTTTTGCGCCATTAATTTTTCTGACTCCTATTTCCTTTGTTCGTTGCTGTGTTGCAAAAGTTGCAAGCCCAAACAGTCCGAGACACGATATCAATATTGAAATGATGGTAAAAGAATTAACGATGTGGTATGTTTGAGTATCTGCAATATAGTTACGCCCAAAATCTTCATCGAGAAAAGTATATGAAAATGGTTCTTCAGGTACGAGTGATTTCCATTTTGCTTCAATGAATGGAAGAATTTTGCTCATATCCGACGTATTCGAATGTGCAACGATATAGTTAAAATCTGAATTCTGGTTCAGGAAAAAAGCGTAAGGCTGAATTATTTCATGGAAATCGGAAAAATGGAAATCTTTTACTACTCCAACTATTTCCAGGGAACCGGTTCTCTTTTCGTCAATATTGAAACTTAGTTTCTGACCTACAGCTTTGTCAAGCGGGATAGAAAATTTTCTTAAAGTTGCCTCATTAACAATTACACCGGAATTTTCGTCAGAAGAGAATCCTTCAGAGAACATTCTTCCGCTAAGCAGCTGAAATCCCATTGTTTTCATAAAATCAACAGCCACCCGGTTCGTTTTTACAACAACCATTTCGTTGATGCTCTGCTCGGGGAGATAAACTGACATATCGCTTGGGTTTAAAATCCCGGGATAGTAATATGTACCTGATGCGCCTGATATTTGACTGTTCTTTGATATTTCGTCACGAAGTGCAGTATATTCTTTTCGGGCGTGGTCGCTTCGAAGCGGAATAATTATTTGCTGATCTTTGGTGAAACCAAGCGGTTGATTTTTTATGAACGAAATCTGATAACGAATTACCAAGGTGGCTACCACCAGAGCAATAGCTACCGCAAACTGAAAAACAACCAGTCCTCTTCGTAAGCCCGATGCAGATGCCGAGTTGGCAAATCTTCCCTTGATCGTATCTGTGGGCTTGAAAACTGACAAATAAAATGCCGGATAACTGCCGGCAAGTAAACCGGTAACAAGAGTCAATATCAGGAAAGCCAAAATAATTTTTGTGTTCAGTAAATCAGAAATAAGCAATATTTTTCCTGAAAGCTGATTAAATAGCGGTAATGAAACAACTACAACCAGGATGGCAATTCCCAGTGATAATAAGGTGATCAACAATGATTCGCCAAGGAATTGACCAATTAATCCTTTTCTCCCTGCACCCATTACTTTTCGCACTCCTACTTCCATTCCCCGTTTGGCCGCACCAGCTGTTGCAAGATTCATAAAATTAATGCAGGCAATTAGTAGTGTAAACAATGCGATGGTTGCCAAAACGTATAGATAAGTCGAACTGGTTGTGGGTGTAATAATAGTATCGATTTTACTAAAAAGATGAATGTCGCGTACAGCCAGCAAAGTCATTATTTTACTATACCCCGCTGTTCTTATCTGTTCTCCTGCATACTTTTCAATAAAAGCGGGAAGCTTTTTGTTGAGTTCATCCGGACTGGATTTTGGATTTAGCAACACATAGGTGTAAAACATATTGTTAGATGAAAAGTCCAGTTTCGAATTCTTTAAATAGTCTCCAACCCATCCTGAAGTCATGGGTAAAATGTACCGGGCATCAATGTGCGATCTCCTGCTTTCATCCCGGTAAACACCCGTTACGTTGAAATGCTCCCCATTTCCATCTGTTCCTCCAATTTGAATTATTTTATTTAAGGCAGGTTGATCCCCAAATAATTTTTTTGCCACATCTTCCGATAAAACAACCGATTGCGGATTTTTCAGGGCAGTACGGGCATCCCCTTCCAGAAACTGATAAGAGAACATATCAAAAAAAGTAGAATCTGCATGGCATCCCCTGGTCTCGTACATTGCCCTGGTTTCACCTCCTTTTTCTTCAACCTTAAACAGTGTTTTCGTTTCGAGAAAATTATACCAAACCCTGGTTGACTGCACAACCTCCGGGAATTCGGCTTTAAGCGCCTCCGCGTAAAGTGAAGGGGCCCGGGGATTATCCATTTTATCTCCATTGGGCTGCCAGTTCAGGCTTCTTACCAGGTATAAATCACCAGTGTGTTCGTGATGCTTATCGAACGAAAGCTCACTGTTTATGTAAAGCAGTAGTAACATGCAGCAGCTCATCCCTACTGATAAACCAATGATGTTTATGGACGAGAACATTTTTCTTTTCCACAAATTTCTCCACGCTGTTTTAAAATAATTACTAATCATGATTCATTTTTAGTTTTTATTATTCATACCTCAACGCTTCCACCGGATTCCTTGTCGCTGCCCGCCAGCTTTGCCAACTAACGGTTAATAATGCAATCCCAAGTGCGAGTAATCCGGCAAGGGCAAATATCCACCAGCTAAGATTTGTTTTATAAGCAAAACTTTCGAGCCATTTATTCATGCTGTAATACGCAACGGGTGTAGCTATTATAAATGCAATTGCAATCCATTTCATAAAGTCTTTATTCAACAAGGAAAGTATTTCTGAAACTTTTGCTCCGTTAACTCTTCTGATACCGATTTCTTTTACCCGATCCCTGCAGATAAAAATGATTAACCCGAGCAATCCGGTTATTGCTAACGAAATGCACCATATGGCTCCAAGCTTGATAAGACTGCCCATTTTTTCTTCTTTTCCATAAAGCTTGTCTAGCGAATTGTCGAGAAATCTAACTTCAGCGTGATTTTTGGGGTCAAATTTGGCGGCTACATTCTGAATAAATGCAACAGTTTGCATGGTGTTACCAGGTTTCAGCCGGAGAATAAGATTGTTCTTGCGGGTTTCAGTCCGCCAAAACAGCATCGGTCCAATTTCTTCTTTAAGTGAGGCATAATTAATATTATCTGCAACACCAATCACCTGACCCATAAATCCAAAGCCTTCGATTTGATGGTCAAGAGGATCGTTCCAGCCAAATTCTTCGACCGCTTTTTTGTTTAAAATATAGGTGTTAATGTCTGCCTGCGAACTTTTGGTAAATCCCCTACCTTCAGTGATTTTGATTCCGAAAAAATCAAGGAATTTATCATCCACAGGCCAGCATTTTAGATGAATGGATTGTCCGTCAACATTTCGTCCCCATCCCATGCCTACGTTACCCGGAATAAATTGAGAATAGGTATAATCAACAATGTTACTGTTCGTCATCAGCTCATCTGCAAATGCCTGAGAATGATCCCGGATGACATTGGTGGTATTGATGTATACCACGTGTTCCTTATTGATCCCCAAATTGTAATTTTGCCAAAAAATCAACTGCTTTTTAACGACAAAAGCTGACACTAAAAGGGTGATAGTAAATATAAATTGAATTGTAACCAGGACATCTCGGAAAGATTTCCCTTTTCCCGAAAAGTGATTATTCCCTTTTATCGACTGGGTTAGGGGTGATGATGTAATATACCTTGCTGGATATAATCCTGCCACCACACCAAAACCCATTGCGAAAAGTACAAACCATAATAAAAATCGATATCGACCGACAATACTCAATCCGGTTATATCAAGTATCGTTTCGATTTTTGAATAGCTAATTTGGTATATCAGAAAAGATATAGAAAGGGCACAAATTGACAAAATCACCGATTCTGCAATAAGTTGGGCCATCGACGAAATTCGTTTTCCGCCCAAAATCTGCAAAACCGACAAAGATTTCGCCCGGAGTGGCGCCTGCGAAGTAATAAAATTGACAAAATTAACAGCTCCCATTATAGCCAGAATAATTGCAAGGAGAATGAGTATATTTAAAACTACCGGATTTACAGAAGCAGCTTTATCATCCTGAATATAGTGGATATCTTTTAGTGAACTCAATCTGACAGCAGGTTCCTCCGGATTTTTTGTTTTGATATCCTTGAAGCTATCTTCCGTTAATGCAATTTGCTCAATTTTGCTGGCAACCGTTTTGGGATTTGCATCATCGCTGAGTTTCATAAAAATGTTGAAGTTCCACACCGACCAGTTTCCAACGCCGTACCAGTCTCCTTTTTCGCAGGTTGAAAATGAAACAAGATAGTCGGCACGAAATGACGAATTTTCCGGGAAATCCTGCATCACTCCGGTTACCTTGTACATTTTATCGTCTAATAATACACTCTCACCAACCGGATTTGACTGATTGAACAGTTTTGTTGCGTAGGTTTCTGTCAGAACTACTGAAAATGGATCGGTAAGAGCGGCTCGTGGGTCACCAGATAACAATTTAAAAGAGAAAATGTCAAAAAATGAATTGCTAACAAATAACATATCTGAGCGGAAGCTTAAATTGCTCAATTCCTGTTCTGGAGTTGTTATTTTTCCATCATGAAAGTAAAACACACATATTTTCTCGACTTCAGGAATATTTTCCTGGATCAACTTGCTTGTTGGTGCCGGAACATCTGAGCCATACTGTTTGGTTTCAAGACGATAAATTGAAGCTGCGTTATTATGGAATCTGTCGAAGCTCTTTTCAAAACTAACATATAAAGTGAGGATGATAATTCCGACGAAAGAAATTATCAAACTAATTAAAGTTAGAATGGAAGAAGTTCTGTTCTTTAAAATTGTTTTCCAAATGTGTTTAAATTGTATCATGTTCTGATTTTTGTAGTAGCTTTTTATTTATTCATTTTTGAAATTCGTGATATATTTTTTACTCGTACCTCAGTGCTTCCACGGGATTTCTTGTAGCTGCTCTCCAACTCTGCCAACTCACCGTCAACAATGCAATTCCTAAAGCCAGCGCTCCGGCAAGCGCAAAAATCCACCAACTTAAAGTCGTTCTGTATGCAAAGTTCTCAAGCCATTTATGCATAGAGTAATATGCAATGGGCGTGGCTATTACAAAAGCTGTGGCTATCCACTTCACAAAGTCTTTATTCAGTAAGGCCAATATTTCAGAGACTTTTGCACCATTTACTTTTCGCACACCGATTTCTTTAATTCGCAGTGTGCAACTATAAAATGTTAACCCGAATAAACCTAATGATGCAATGAAAATGGCTAGTAGGGTAAAAAAGCCAAATGTTTTGCCAAATTTTCTGTCGGCATTGTATAGCGAAGCAAATTTTTCATCCACAAAATTATATTGAAAGTTACTTTTCGGGAAATTTTGTTTCCACTCTGTTTCCAGTTGCTGAATCGTATTTGATACTCCCGATAACGAAGCAACATTGTTTAGTTTTATCAAAACCCCGTTTGCCCCGTAGTTTTGAGTGTATCTCAAAATAAGTGGTTCAATATTGTATTTTAACGAAAGTGAATGGTAATCTTCCATTACTCCCTGAATCACCCAGTTTTGCCCCCAAAAACTGACCGTTTTATCAAGCAGGTCGGCCGGATGAAGAAAGCCTAATTTCCGTGCGGCAGTTTCATTAATGATAATTTTATTTTTGTTTGTCTTTGAATTTTTTGAAAGTGGCGTTCCTGCAAGCATTTCAATTCCCATCACCTGTACATAATCTTCATCTGCTTCTGCGGTGTACCATTTTGTTTGTCCTTCCTGGGTTCCGTCAGGATAAGTAATTCCCATAAAATACGAGGTGTTATCATCATTTCCGGGATAAGTTTCGGCAATGGAAACCGCTTTTACAGAAGGCAATTTGGTAAACTCGGTTTTTAGCGTTTCAAATGTATTGCCCAGATTTTCTTTTTCATCAAGAATATTGTTTTTTATGGCAATCACCTGGTTGAGATCGGCTCCCAAAGGTTGATCCGAAACAAACTTCATTTGCTTAAAAATGGTAATTGTGCCTACCAGAAGAACAATCGCGGCCAAAAATTGTGCAACAACAAAAGCGTTTCTAAATCCTGTGCTTCGGGAATTTGCAGTTATTTTGCCTTTCAGAATTTTAACAGGTTTGAACCCTGATAATACAAAAGCCGGATACGCGCCTGAAATTAAAATTCCCAGGACCGGGATACCTGCCAGCAAGAGAATCGCCTTCCCGCTAAATATTTCTGTTGTCAGGGGTTTACCTGTAAATGTGCTAAAATAAGGAACCAGTATCAATACAATGGCAAATGCAATCACAACCGCTACCAGATTGAGTAATAACGATTCAATCAAAAACTGGGTAACGAGTTGTCCTTTTTTGGCTCCGGATACTTTTCGGACTCCTACTTCCTTTGCGCGTTCAAGCGATTTTGCATTACTGAGATTTATATAATTTAACCACGAAAGCAAGAGAATAATAAATGTAACAGCAATTAGAAAACGCACCTGAGCAATACTTCCGTTCGTTTCCGCTTCAAAAGGTTTATCTGAATGCAAATGGATGCCGGTAAGTGGTTCGATATTATGCCTTTCTTCGGTTGGCGGAATCTTTAATTCTTTTATTTTCTGTTGTAATTCCGTGATATTGGCATTTTGATCGACCAACAAGAATGTGAAGTAATTATTGTTACCCCAGTTTGGTTCCGGACGATCGAGTGGCCAGTTTTTCATGGTTTGAAAAGAAACCAGAAAATTGATTTTCAGATAGGTATTTTCGGGAATGTCCTTTAGAACACCGGTAACTGTAAGATTTGTGTTTTGTCCACCGCAAAAGATAGTTACCCTTTTCCCGAGTGGGTCGGTTTTCCCAAAAATCATGTCAGCGGTTTGCTGGGTTAATACGATTGTGTTTGGCTCCCCTAAAGCAGTAGCAACATTTCCTTCGATTAAAGGATGTCCGAAAATTTTGAACCACGAAGGATCTGTCATATAACCATTTTGTACTTCGAAGGATGACTTCTCAACTACGAAGGATGACTTTTTTAAATGATAAAGCCGGACAAAATCCTGTATTTCAGGAAATTCATTTTTAAGGGTCGGCCCTGACATGTTATAAACCTGCGCATCCCCCTGTTCGAAATGATCGCCGGTTTTATAGTCCATAAAAACCCTGTAAATATTTTCTGAGTTTTTGTAAAACCGGTCAAAACTAAATTCATAACCTACATAAAGCAAAATGATGACGAAAGACGCAATCCCGATCGCAAGCCCCAAAATATTAATGGTCGAAAACATTCTGCTTTTCAGTATGTTTCTAAAAGCTATTTTTAAATACGTTTTTAGCATACACTGTCTTTTAAAATTTAAATTTATTCATACCGCAAAGCTTCTACGGGATTTCGAGTGGCGGCTTTCCACGATTGAAAAGAAACCGTTAACATTGCAATTCCTAATGCCAGCAACCCTGCCAAAGCAAATATCCACCAGCTAAGATTGGTTTTGTAGGCAAAGTTTTCGAGCCATTTATTCATGGCATAGTAAGCGGCAGGAGTGGCGATTACAAATGCAGTTATCACCCTCTTTACAAAATCTATGTTAAGCATTGATAATATTTCAGTGGTTCTTGCACCATTTACCTTGCGGATACCTATTTCCTTTGTTTTGTTTCCAATTGTAAATTTTGCCATTGCATAAAGACCGATACTTGAGATAAGAATAATCAATAGTGAGAATGTACTTACCAGGCGACTAAAAACACGATACTTACTGTACTGGGAGGCATAATACTGATCATTAAAACTAAAATCGAACGGTTGCGACGGACAATTTTTTTTCCATGTATCAGCACATACACTGATTATTTTATCTTCAAGCGATGAGCTGTATTTTACCGAAATATAATCGCCGTATTCAACATAGTGATACATGGTGGGTTGTAGGGGCTCTTCCAGAGAATGATGATTGAAGTCTTCCACCACGCCAACAATCATTCGTTTTTCATTGTTCATTTCTCCCAAAATCAATTCTTTCTGAATACACCCGGAAGGGTTGTCAAAACCCAGCATTTCGGCAGCTTTTCGGTTGATTAATACCGATTGGGAAGGGTTTACGCCTTGTGCATAAAAATTACGGCCTGCTAATAATTGTATTTTATAGATGTCGAAATAGTTTTCGTTTACATCAATAAAACTGCATTTTATTCCTTTGTCAGGATCTGCACTAACCGGACGAATACCGCCAATAACATTGGAATAATTGCCTCCCGGCACCGACGAGGAGACCGAAACATCTATGATTCCCGGCAGTTGACCCATTTCTTCTGCAAAAGCTTTTTGCGACTGAAGAAATGCATCTTCGTTGGTGAGAGATTTTATTGTAATGATATTTTCCAGTGCAAGCTCGTTTTGCTTTGTTTCCAAAAAATTGATCTGTTTTATTATCTGCAGTGTTGTAATGATAAATACGATGGAAACAACAAACTGAAAAACCACAAATGCATTTCGTAATGAAAAAGATTTACCGTAGGTGCTGTCTTTCCCGGATTTGCCGGGATTAGTGGCGCGAAACAATGTAGAAGCCGAAATAAAAGCCGAAACCACGGAGATTGTGTAGCTGATGGCTATAATCACAAGCCATTTCCCAATGGTTAAAGCGTGTAGTGCAACTGCATAGAACTGCCCCAAAACCGGGGTGAATATTTTTAAAAGAAGAAATGCACCGGCAATGGCCAGCGTATTTAAAAGAACTGCATCAAGCACAGCATCAAAAATTTGCAACGCTTTTGTTCCTCCCAATACCTTTTTGATATGGATGGACAACAATTGTTTTTTTGTTTGTGAAGCCGTTATGTTAATGTAGTTTACCCAGGCAATTAAAAGGATAAAAACAGCTATGGTACCCAACGTGAAAATAGATGATACGTTGCTTCTCCGGCCAATTTCGTGTCTGAGGTTCGATTTCAGATGCAAACTTTCAATGGGTTGAAGTGTAAACTCCCGTGTCATTTCGTCGTTGGAGAGGTAGTATTTATCCACCACCCTTTTCAATTGCCGGATTACTGATTGAAGGTTAGCCGCCGGATTCAGCTTTACAAATGTGTTAAAGGAGTTCCACCCCCAGCCGTTGGTTGCATCGCTGTTGTGTTTTTCCAGCGTGGGGTACGAAAGAAGACAATCAAAATCGAGGTATGAATTTTCGGGCCAGTCTTCAATCACTCCTGTAATCGTAAATTCGTCAAACCCAAAGCTGCTGTTACAGGAAAAATGCCTGCCCAAAACATTTTCGGTTCCAAAATATTTCAGTCCAAATGATTTTGTTACCACTGCGGTGCGGATTTGGCTCAAAGCTTCCTCTTTGTTTCCGGCTGTAAAATCGGTTGAGAAGAGGTTAAAAAAAGAATTATCAACATAAAACAGATTGTTGTGTGAATAATTGGTTGGTTCATTTTCCTGTAAAACAGTAATTACGCTATTGGAAAGTGGTTTTACTCTTGCAAAATCAATAATATCGCTAATTTCTCTTTGTAGAGTAGGGCCTGTTGCCGGCGGACAACCGGCGCTTTCATCCACCAGGTTTTTGTAAATCCTTGTATTTTGCACCCGGTAGATATCTTTATAATCCTTACTAAATGTATCGAAACTGAGTTCAAAAGATGTAACATGAAAAATTATAATAAACACAGTTAATGCAGTGGTTATCCCAACCAGTTTGACCAGATTTTTTTGCTCTGGTTTGAAAAAATTCCTGATTTTATATTTAAATAATGTTTTAATCATGGTATCTGTTTTATTATTCATACCTCAATGCTTCCACCGGATTCCTGGTAGCAGCACGCCAGCTTTGCCAACTCACCGTCAACAAAGCAATTCCCAAAGCAAGCAAACCTGCCAACGCAAAAATCCACCAGCTTAAAGTGGTTTTGTAGGCAAAGTTTTCGAGCCATTTGTGCATGCCATACCACGCTAAAGGTGTTGAAATGATAAATGCAATACCAATCCACTTGATAAAATCAACATTCAGCATGGTAATTACTTCCGAAATTTTCGCTCCGTTAACCTTTCTGATTCCGATTTCCTTGATTTTTTGATTAGCGATAAACGAGATTAAACCATATAAACCAAGCGAACCGATAAGAATGGCAATAAGCGCAAAAAGACGAATCAGTTTAAATGTATTGGTTTGACTGTTGTAAAAACCAGCGATTTTTTCGTCGAGGAAATTGTATTCAAAAACATCATCAGGATAAGCAGTTTCCCATTCTTTTTGAATTTTTTCGACAGAACTTTTGTACCCGGCCAAAGATGCTGTAACCGGATTAATTTTTATAGCAATTTCTTTGATGTTGAAGCCTACGTTACTTAAAATTACATAATCCATTTCCTGTTGAAGCGATGCCGAATGAAAATCTTCCACCACGCCAACAATGGTAAATTTCATATCTTCGCGGCCGTAACTGAAGATTTCTCCAACTGCTTTGTCAGGGTCATCGAAACCAAGAAGTTGAGTTATTTTCCGGTTAACGATGGCTTCTCCCGAATTTTTTCGTTCACTGCAATTTCTTCCGGCAATCAACGGTATTTCATAAAGTTCGAGATAATTTTCATCGATGGTTTTTAAATTTCCCATGTACAGGTTTGGCTCAATGGTCGGATAATTAATAGCGTTGCTAACACGCCAATCGGCCATTGGGGTGGTGGATTCAAAACTGATTTTCTTAATATCTGGATATTTTAGCAGGTTGGCCCGTAACAATTCCAACTTACTCTTCTTCACTTCTGGTATCTTTGTAATTAAAATTGCCTCTTTATTAAACCCAACATCGGCAGAGAAAAAGTAATTAATTTGCTTTTGCATGACCAAAGTTCCGGTAATTAGCACCAGTGAGATTACAAACTGAGCAATAACAAGAGTACGTCTAACCGAAACTGAACCCGAATTTGTTTTTACCGGAAGCATGTTCTTCAGGTTGCCTACAGGTTTCATACCTGCCATAATAATTGAAGGGTAAATGCCCGAAATAACTCCGATAATTAAAGTTGAAGTCATTAAAAATAGAAGGGTGCCCGGATTTTTTAGTAAGTCGAGATTTAAACGATAGCCCAGTACATCTGCCAGATAAATAAGCATAAAGTAGGCGATGAATAAACCAATCAGTGCTGCGATATACGAGATTAAAATGGTTTCGCCCATAAACTGGCCAATCAGTTGTAATTTGCTGACACCGGTAATTTTTCTAACACCAATCTCCTTGAATCTTTTCGATGATTGAGCTGTGGATAAATTGACAAAATTGATGGAGGCAAGAAGAATAATAAACAGCCCTACAAAACCAAGAATAAAAAGTGCTTTTTCAGGAACCTGTCGGTGACTGTAATTGCCTACTTCCCACGAATGAAGTTTAGATAAAGGCTGCAGAATATATTTTGGTTTTGCAGGCGATTCGGTTCCCAGGTATTTTGCCGAAAACGGAACAAGCTGGTTTTCCAAATCAGCAGCTGAAATTTCACTGGGTAAAAGCAGGTAGCAATTGGTATTTGAATTGTACTCCTGCCAATCGGTTCCATCATTAAAATAAGGGTTTGATGCAGATTGGCTTTTGTAATCGCCAATAAGTTTAAACGGGAGATCGGTGGTTTCCGGCAAGTCGGTAAAAACCCCGGTTATGCTAAAGGTACCCTTATTATTGATGTTTATCGATTTGCCCAAAACATCAGTTTCGTTTCCTGGTTTTATATTGAAATACTTTTGTGCCAGCGACGAATTAATAACAATACTCCCTGCATTTAAAAGTGCAGTTTGAGGATTTCCTGCTAAAAAGTTAAAGTCAAATATTTCGAAAATTTGTGGTTCAGCGTATGCCAATCCCTCTTTTTCGAGATAACGGTCAAAAGTTCCGTTCGCATTTTCAATTGAAATCTGGCCGTTATTGGCATAAAAGGTCATTGCGGCAACTACTCCGGAGAAATCATTCCGAATTGCCCCTCCCAGCGGGTGAATCTGTCCTTCAGCAAGAATGGTTCCCGCACCGGGCGGTTCCAACCGACTAATTAGCCGATAGATATTGGGGTAATTTTTATTGAATTGATTAAAGCCTGATTCGTAGCTGATAATTTTATAAACCACCAGTCCGCAGGCAATTCCAATCGCTAGCCCAACAATGTTTATCGCAGTGAAAATTTTGTTTCGGGTTAACTGCCGAATTGCTGTTTTAAACGAATTTAGTCCCATGTTTCTACTATTTAGTTTTCTGTTTTCCTCTTAAAAATCACATGTTTACCATTGTTGGCAGTTACTCATTTCTGATAGTCTCAACCGGATTTCTTGTTGCTGCTCTTCAGCTTCTATTCACCCCCTAAATCCCCTGAAGGGGACTTGAAGAAAGCTCCGATAGACGTTCTTCACATATTTGTACAGTCCTTTTCAAAACTTGCTTTATGTTATTCTCAATTTCCCGGTTGGTGAATCGAATTACCCCGATTCCCCAATTTTCTAATTCTCCTTCACGCCCTAAATCATATTCTTTTTGTTCACTGGATTTATGTATTCCACCATCAACTTCAATTACCAGTTTTACCGGGTGACAATAAAAGTCAGCAATAAAAATGTCAATCGGGTGTTGTGGACGAAACCTTAATCCCAACAATTTTTTCCTACGAAGTTGGTTCCATAATATTTCTTCTGCCTTAGTCATATTTTTTCTAAGCATTTTTGCTTTTTCAAAAATGTGGGGTTTGGCATTATAAAACATCGAAACACTATCACTTATACTCATGCTGTTTTCTTTAAGCCCCTCCAGGGGTTTGGGGTGAAAAATTATTCATAATGTAAAGCATCAACAGGGTTTTTTGTTGCTGCTCTCCACGATTGAAACAAAACTGTTAACAGTGCTATTCCCAGCGTTAAAACACCTGCTAAAACAAAAATCCACCAGCTTAAATTGGTTTGGTAGGCGAAACCCTCCAGCCAACGACTGGTTGCCAAATATGAGACTGGGATTGCGATGGCGATAGAAATAGCAACTATTCCGGTAAACTCGCCCGATAATAATTTTGCGATCCCGACTTCTGTTGAGCCCATAACTTTACGAATCCCTATTTCCTTGGTTTTCTTCTCGGCAGTGAAAGCTGACATTCCAAACAATCCTAGGCAGGAAATAAAAATGGCCAGTCCGGCAAAGTATTTTGAAAGCACCGAAATACGTTGTTCGGCTAAGTATTGGTGCTCATATTCATCGTTTAAGAATGAATAGTCGAAAATAAAACCCGGGTTAAAAGATTCGTAAAGTTTCTTTATACTCTCAATTGTTTCTTTCTCCCTTCCAGCCTCAATTTTTACCAGTATTTTTTCTGTTTCTTTTGGGCGATACCGAAAAAAGAACGGTTTAACATTTTCATGAAACGACTGGAAATTGAAATCTTTTGCGATGCCAATTATTTCGTAGTTGGAGCCCCACAGGTTAAATATTTTACCCACCGGATTTTTTAAACCCATTACATCAATTCCGGCCTCATTTATAATTATTTTGTTTTCTTCGTTTCCAAAATCCTGGGAAAAGGAGCGACCGGATTTCATCTCAACTCCCAATAATTCAAGCATGTCGTCGCCAATTCCTAAGTGTGCAAAAGCAACCACTGCATTTGGGTCTTTACCTTCCCAGTTAAAAGAACCTTGTGTTATACCCGTTTCGCCGACAATGCTTCCCCACATGGTTGCCGCATGTTTCACGCCCGAAATCTTTCGGACCTCGGAGAGAAAAGATTGTGAATTTTCAAAGAGCTTTCCTTTTAATCTGAATTGTACAATGTTTTCACGGTTAAATCCGGGGTCTTTTGTTTGAATCAACTTTATTTGTTTGTAAACTACCAGAACTGAAACAATTAAAAGGACGGATAAAGCAAATTGAAAAACAACAAGTCCTTTGCGAATAAAGATTTCGCCGGTTGAATTATCGAGCTTACCTTTTAATATTGCTAAAGGGCGAAAACCCGACAAGTAAAATGCCGGGTAAACGCCTGCTATCAGACCAGTTAAAAACATGAGAGATATACTTGCAAAAACTATTCTTCCATCGGGAACAAGCGATAAATGCTTTCCTGTTATCTCATTAAATTCAGGGAGAAGAAGTGCAACGATAAAAATAGCGAGGATGAGTGCAAAAAAGCTGATGAGTAATGATTCTCCCAAATATTGGCCAATTAAAGCACCCCGGCCCGACCCAATTGTTTTTTTTATTCCTACTTCTTTAATTTTCCTAAACGTTTTTGCAGTGGAAAGATTCATAAAATTGATACAGGCAATAACTAAAATGAATATGGCAATCATTGAAAATAGTCGTACATATTCAATTCTGCCACCTGCCTGTTTTCCATCTTCGAACCGGTTGTACAAATAGCCGTCGGAATATTTTTGAAGGAGTAATGTAACATTTGAATCCTTGTCTTTTGTCTTTAAAAAATCAGCAATTTTATTTCTGAATGTAGCGATGTTTGTACCTTTTTTTAATTGCAGGTATGTTTTTGCCTGATGATTTCCCCAGTTGGCATAACTTCCCACCATGTCTTTGAATACTTCATAGGAAACGGCAAAATCAAACTGTTTCGACAAGTTTGCCGGAGTATTTTTCAAAACGCCGGAAACAACAACATCCATCTTTTTTTCATTGCTTTGCCAGCTTATTGTTTTACCTAAAATATTGTCGGTTCTGTTGAATAGGTTCTGAGCCATTTTTTCGGTAATAACTACCGAGCTTTTATCATTTAAAACAGAACCGGAATTGCCCTGTATAAACTCGTAGGGGAAAACCGTAAAGAAATTTTTGTCAGCAAACACTCCTGTGGCATCAAAATTTTGCTCCCCATTGGTAAGTATAAAGTCCTGCAAAACAGGAGATGAGTTAACTGCATATTCTATTTCGGGCATTTCGTCAGTTAAAGCGGGTGCCAGCGGAATTGGGCTTGTTCTCCATGTATCAATTCCATCTTCGTTAGGATGTGTGGTAAGTACCTCGTAAAGGGGCTCACTTTTTTCGTGAAATTTGTCGATGTTCAGCTCATCGTTAACCCACAAATAAATGATTAACGCACAGGCCAGCCCGGTTGCTAAACCAGTGAGGTTTATAAAAAACGAACTTTTATTCCTTTTAAGGTTTCGGATGATAATCAGGAAATTATGTTTAAGCATATTTTTACTTTGTTTAAAATAAGCTCGTTCATGAACTATGCCAAGTGATTAATGTATTGTAAGTCAATGTTTTTTAAATAATATGCCCGTGTTGCGTGTAAAAATTATTTACAGGCCTGTAAAAAAAATTGTCTTACCGATCTTACTCATACCTCAGCGCTTCAACCGGATTTTTCGTCGCTGCTTTCCACGACTGAAAAGAAACGGTTAGTAAAGCAATTCCAAGTGTAAGTATCCCCGCAAGACCAAAAATCCACCAACTAAGTGTGGTTTTGTAAGCAAAATTCTCAAGCCATTTATTCATTGCATAATATGCAATCGGGCTGGCAATTAAAAAGGCGACCACTATCCAAATCACAAAGTCTTTGTTGAGCAGGACCAGAATTTCCGACACTTTTGCTCCGTTAACCTTGCGAACGCCAATTTCTTTTGTACGGTTTAAACTGATGAGGAAAATCTGGCCCAGAATACCCATGCTGGTTAGTATAATAGCAATAAAGGAAAAGAAGGAGATTGATTTTGCCAACTTATCTTCTTTCACATACATGGCCTGAAACTGGTCGTCGTAAAAAGTAAATTCCATCGGTTCGTCGGGGAGTACGGTTTTCCAAACTTTGCGAATTTGATCGACTTGCTTTCCAACGCTTCCGGGTAAAAGTCGCAGCGATAAAGTATTAAATTGTTGTTCCGGATCATATAAAAGAGCAACCGGCGCTAAACCGGCATGTAATGATTCTACGTTGAAATTATTCATCACACCAATAATATTGTATCCACCTTCACGTCCGTTAGCGAATTTTTTGTCTTCAATAGAATCCCACCCGTATTTTTGAATTGCAGTCTGGTTCATAATGCAGGCAGCATCTTTATCACCGGCCATAAAATTACGTCCTTCCAGCAACTGAATTCCGAATGTTTCCATAAAATCATCGGTAACATAAATGCATTTTACCCCGAACTGATTGTCCTCAACACCACTTCCCATGCTCATATTAATATGGCCGGGGTATCCGTTGCTCAACGTGCTGGCCGATACAAAATTGAGCTTGGCCATTTCGCCTTTCAGTACCTGTTTGTTTTCAAATAAATAGGGCAATTCAAGTCGAACAAGGTGCTCTTCGTTAAAGCCCAAATCGTGGTGTTTTACATACTGAAGTTGTTTGAATATCAGCATTACAACCGCAATCAATGCAATGGAAACAGTAAGTTGAAATGTTAGCATCAATTGTTTCACCAATTGTTTTCCGGTACGTTTTCTCCCACCTAATAAAAAATCGGTAATATTAAAACGGGACAGGACGTAAAATGGAGCAAGGCTGTTAAGGATTATTATGCCGATAATAGTTCCTGTAAACACCGGCAATAATTGTGAAAAGCTTACGTCAGAGAAGTCGATTCTCCGACCAAACAATGTTTCGGTGTAGGGTAAAAAAACAAATGCCAGCATCACCGAAATAACGAGTGCTATAAATATTCCCATCGAAACTTCGATTAGCGAATCAATCATTAAATGCATTTTCCCGGCGCCATTGGTTTTATTAATCCCAATCTCCTTCATTTTGGCATATTGCATTGAAACCGTGTAGTTGAGATAATTAATACTGGAAAGCAGGATAATTAAAATGGCAATGGAAAGAAAAACCAGTAGCATTTTTGAGTTTCCTTTGGTGTGGTCGTCGGTCCAACCGAGGTCTAATGGTGAAAGGTAAATGTCAGATACACTTTGTAAAGCCAGACTGTCGGTTGTTGAATTACATTGCCCGATAGATGCATTCAACGTTTTTCCGAATTCGTAGGGATCAATACCTTCTGTCAATTTAAGAAAGTGTTCGACGGGATAAATGCAAACGCCGTTATTACACTCCTGCGACATTTGAAAATCTTTGTTTTCGCTATTCAGAAGTACTTCAGCTTTAAAACTTGAGTTTTCCGGGAGATCTTTCATAACAGCGGTAACAGTGGCGGAAAAGAACTCTTCCTTAATCGTTTTTCCCAATGGATTTTCATCCCCAAAAAGTTTTTTTGCCAAAGTTTCGGTTAACACTGCGGAGTTATTCTGGCTAAAAGGCATTTCTTCCAGGCTGGATACAATTCCCACAGAGAAAACATCGAAAAATGCATTGGTGGTTGAAATGGCGTAATTTACGCGTGTATAGTTCTTTGTTTCCGGGTCTTTTATAGTCATGGGGAAATACGAATATCCCAGTGGACAGGTTTTTTCAATATCCGTGTAGTTTTCAGAAAGAGGGGAGCTTAATTTATAGTCAAGCCCCGATTTGCTATTTTTGGCATCGTACAACCGATAAATGTTTTTGTAACCGGCAAAGTGGGTGTTCACATTGTGTTCAGCATTATAGAACAATCCAATAAGAATAAATGCTGTAAACCCGACTGCAAAGCCACCGATGATTAAGGATGAATAAAATTTATTCTTTAATAAATTCCTTGTCGCCAGTTTGATTTTGAATCGTATCATTTGATCAATTTTTATTTTTATTCTTCTTTTAAACAATTAACCGGATTTGTCAAAGCTGCTTTTAAAGTTTGTGTTCCCACTGTAATCCAGGCAATAAGAAGTGTTATTAAGCCTGCGGTGGCAAAATACCACCATTCCAATTCGATATGGCTGGCAAATTTTCCAAGCCAGTTATACAAAAACAGATAACTCAGTGGAAGCGAAATTAGAATGGCGATGATGACCATTTTTGTGAATTCGCCTGAAAGCAGCCTCACAATGTTGAAAACTCCCGATCCCATCACTTTTCGAATACCGATTTCTTTGGTTCGTACTTCGGCTGTAAAAGCAGCCAGACCAAACAAACCAAGGCATGAAATTAAAATAGCCAGCCCTGCAAAATATTTCGATAAAGTTGCAACGCGCAATTCGGCAGAATACATCTCCTGAAAATCATCGTCGAGAAATTTGTAGTCAAAAGCCAACCCAAGGTAATTTTTGTAAAAAGCAGCAATGTTTGACAGCGCTTCCTTTTCTCTGCCCGACTGCAATTTTACAAGCATTTCATAAGGCCTTCTTTCGGCAAACCTAAAAAAGAAAGGTTTTACATCTTCATAAAGCGATTCAAAATGGAAATCTTCAACAACACCAATAATCTGCTTGTCTTCTCCCCAAAGATTTATGGTTTTACCAACCGGATCTGTAATTCCCATTGCATCAATAGCAGCCTGGTTAAAAATTAACTTTGAATTTTCTGCGCCAAATTCTCTTGAAAATTGTCGGCCCTGAACAACATTTATCCCAAGCATATCAATTAAGTCGTACCCAACTCCCAGAATCTCAAAGTCAACGGTTTGGTCGGGTGATTTCCCTTCCCAGTTAACTCCGGTAGTTCCGCTGTGCCTCCCGGTTAAATCGCCATCCATAAAAGAGGCATTTTCAACGCCTGCAATATTTTTTAACTCAGCAATAAAAGCTGAAGGGTTCTCTTTTACCCTTCCTTCGGCAGCAAAACTAATCACATTATTTCGGTTGAATCCAAGATTTTTTGATTGTACATGTTCCATTTGTCTGTAAATAACAATTACCGAAACGATTAACACTACAGAGGCAATAAATTGAAAAATAACCAGTGCTTTACGGATGCCAAGCTCACGTGCCGAACTTTTACTTTTATTAAAGATTTTGCCATTTTGGATTGCAACCGGATTTAATCCCGAAAGATAAATTGCCGGGTAACTTCCTGCCAATATTCCTGTTAATAGCGAAATTACCAGACCGGAAACTATCAGTTGGTTATCCGGAAATAAGGTGAGATGCTTGCCCGTGTTCTGGTTAAATTGAGGTAGAAAAATCATCACAATTAGCACTGCAATCAGCAACGAGGTGAAAGAGATTAATAACGTTTCGCCCATGTGTTGAGTGATGAGGGTTTTCCTATTCGCCCCAACTACTTTTTTTACCCCGATTTCTTTTAATCTTCTTGAAGCTCTTGCCGTTGAAAGGTTCATGAAATTGATACAGGCGATAACAACAATAAACAGCGCAATCAATGAAAAGAGCCTGACATATTCAATTCGTCCTCCGGATTGTACTCCATTTTCATATGTTGCGTGCAAATAGCGGTCGGCATAAGGCCGGGTAAAGAGAGTGAGCCTCGATTCACTGTTTTTTGACTTAATCAATCCTGCTATTTTATTGTCAAAACTGGCAACATTTGTGTGTTCCTTTAAAACCACAAACGTGCTGGGGCCACTGTTGTACCAATTCAAAAAGTTGGGAAATTTCTCCCAAAACAGATCATAATTAAAAAGAACATCAAACTGAATCGTGGAATTTGCCGGTGGACTTTTAAAAATGCCTGCAATCGTAAAACTGCCTTTTACCATTTCTCCATCCCATTCAACCGACTGACCAATTGCCTTATCAACGGAACTAAATAAAATTTCAGCAAGTTTATCGGATATTACAACAGCATTTTTATCGTTTAATACCTTGATTTTGTCACTATAAATAAGTTCGTACCGAAAAATGTTAAAGAATTCCTTGCCGGCAAATTTCCAATTCGCTTTTACCTTGTTTTCATTTTGTGAAATTACACCGTTAAACGTATAAGCCGCAGGTGGAAATACGCCCACCGATTTTTCAACCTCGGGATACTCTTCCCTTAACGTTTTTGGCAACAACCCTGGCGTATCTTCATTGGTTGCAATTCCGTGGTCGGTAGCATTGTTCATCATTACCTGGTAAACAGGGTTGTCTTTTACCAGAAATTTGTCGACATTGAGTTCATCATTCACCCACAAATAGATAAGCAGTACACAGGCAAGTGCAGATGATAAACCAACCAGATTGATAATAAGAGAACTCTTGTTTCTTTTCAGGTTTCGAAGAATAACTAACAAATTATGCTTTAACATGATTAACTTATTTTATTAACTTCTGCAAAATCTTGTCCTAATGCGTTGGTGAAAAGTATGAGCTGGTTTTAAAAACCAACATTTACACTTCCACCAGACGAGCGCATATAAACAGGTATTCCACCATTATTCATCGTTCCTTTTACTCGGTTCTTTTCTGATTTTCCCGAAAAATTATGGAGATCAATATTGACTCTGTCTGAACTTAAATCGAGGTCAAGGCCAAGTTTATCTCCATCGTGAATTACAGCATCGATTCCGCCGCCACTGGACGCAAGGGATAATTCCTTGCTTAGGTTTTTAATATCAACCTTTACGGATCCGCCACTTGATTTAGCTTTCACACGGCCTGCTTCACCGGTAACGCTTACACCTCCACCACTGCTGCTTGCATCCACATCGCCATGAATATTTGTAAGGTGTACGCCGCCACCAGAACTGCTTGCTTTAACATTTCCATAGGCCTCTTCCAATCTGACTCCGCCGCCACTTGAGCTCAGTTCCACATCTCCGTTTTGGTTGGTAGCTTTAACTCCGCCCCCTGACGATCTGGCTTTTGTTGTTCCGCTAACATTTTCCAGTTCAACTCCTCCACCGCTGCTCGAAAAGTTGTGAGTTCCATCTACACCTGAGATTGTTAATCCTCCACCGCTTGATGAAACATCGCATGACATTTCACGCGGCACAATTATCGTTAATGAAATGCCTGAATTATTCCATGGCATGTTCCGAATCTTGCGTTTTACATTCGCAGTTATTTCCGTTCCCTGTTTTTCAATTTCCAAATCGTACATCTCCAGAATTTCGTCCAGCGACGGGTCGGAAGGTGAGAGAACTTTTCCGTTTTTACGGACAAACAACTGTACTTCCACACTTTTCTCGTTGTGGGTTTTTACCACAACTCCACCACCGGATGAAGCAGCATTGAGACTTCCCCGCTGGTTCATTTCAAAGGTTTTTGTAATAGTCGGAGTTCTGTCTTCGTGGGCGTTTCCCTTGTACGATAGCAACGCAAAGACTATTGCTAACGAAATAAAAGCTTTTACTTTAAATTGTGTTTTCATGTTACTGTTTCTTAATTGTTTCATCGTTTCTTTTTGTTCTTATTTTCTCCAAAATTGTTTAATGCATTGTTTTCGTCTCTAGTATTTTTATCAGGATTTTGTCATTCATAGCGGAGAGCCTCAACCGGATTTCTGGTTGCTGCCCGCCAGCTTTGCCAACTCACCGTTAACAATGCAATTCCCACAGCAAATAGGCCGGTCACAGCAAAAATCCACCAGCTTAACGTGGTTTTGTAAGCAAAATTTTCGAGCCATTTATTCATGCTGTAATACGCAACGGGTGTAGCTATTATAAATGCAATTGCAATCCATCTCATAAAGTCTTTATTCAACAAGGAAAGTATTTCTGAAACTTTTGCCCCGTTTACCTTGCGAATACCGATTTCCTTCGTTTTTCGGATAATAGTGAAAAAACTTACCGCATATAATCCAACACTTGCAATTAACATTGAAATGACTGATAATAGCAAAAGAAGCTTTTTTGCCTGTTGGTCTTTGTTGTAATGCTGAGCGAGAACTCCATCATGAAATTTGTACTCAAAAGGAAAATCAAGGTTAAATTCTTTCCACAAGTTTTGAATGATTCCAATAGCTTGCGAAGCCTGATTATTTTTGACTTTTACAAATACATTTCCAAAATTTTCCACTCTTGTCATCACCAGCGGTTCAATTTTATGATGAAGCGAACGGAAATTGAAATCTTTGACAACTCCAATAAGAGTGTAACTTTTATCTCCAATAATTACTTTCTTCCCGATTAGTGAACCCTCTCCCCGGAACTCATTTACAGCCGATTCGTTTAGAACAATAGCGTCGGCGTCGGCTTGTCGCTCTTTTTCGAAATAGCGTCCTTCTTTTATCTGAAGGTCAAAAGTATTCAGGAACTCATCGTCAACCGGTAAAACACTGGTGTGGAAGTAGTTTTGATCTTCTCTGGTTTCAAAATAGGCTGCATTCATCCCAAAGTCTTCTCCAAAATAAACATCGCTTGTGGCTACCGACTGTACTGCATTGTAGGTCTTCAGCTTTTCAATAAAACTCTTTCGGGTTTGAGGACTCATTTCCCACATCTGCAACATAATAACATTGTTTGAGTCGTATCCCCTGTCTTTGTTAACTACATAGTTTATTTGTTTTTGAACGATAACTGAGCTGAGGATAATTAAACCGGAAAGAATAAACTGAATAAGAATAAATCCCCGGTTTTTCCAGTGGTGCTTCTGACCCACATTGTCATTTTTTATGAGGTTTAGTACCTTTTTGTTTGAGGTTAAAATAATGGGAAAAATATTTACTGTAAGGCTAAACAAAAGCAGAGAAACAAAAGCTACTGAAATAATTTGTGCAATAAGTTTGTTGGTTAAAACCATGTCGAAACTGAGGTACTGCGTAAGTGATTTTTCGGCTATCAGGTAAATGGTTACAGCAATAACAAACGAGACAATGAAAAATACAAAAGTCTCGAACAGAAACTGAGAGTTTATGTTGTTTTTGTAAGCGCCGATTGTTTTTCGGATTCCAACTTCTTTTAACCGTGTTGAGATATTTGCAAGCGTGAGATTAATAAAGTTAATGGAAGAGATAATAAGTATGAGAATTGCCATTATTACAGCACCGTAAACATAGGTTTTGTTGGATACTTTTGCCGGATCGAATTTGTGGTTGCTGAAGTGGATGTCGGTTAAAGGCTCGCAGGTATAAAACAAGTAAACGCCATCGGAGTATTTCAAATCATCAAGAGTTTTTGCATTGGCAGCGTCAACCCGATCGTCTGAGTGGGAATATACACACTTTGTAATTTTGAAGTTCAGATCCTCAATACCAATATTAGGTTGGGCAGTTTTAAAATAGGTATAATAGTTTTGTGAGCCCCAGCCAATTTTGTCAGGATCTGATTTTTGCAGGGACTGGACGAAGTTCACTTTTAAATGAAAGTTAACGGGCAAATCGTCAAAAACCCCGGTTACTATGCACTCTTCGCCTCTTAATTCTACCACTTTTCCCATGGCATTTTCTTCGGAACCAAATTGTTTTTCGGCAATGCTTTTATTAACAATAATGTAGTTCTCAGCTGAAAGGGGGTTCTCTATATTTGTTTTAAGGGGAATACCAAAAAAAGAGAAAAAATTAGGATCCGAATAAAAGAGTTCTCCTTCGCCTGCAGGTAAATTGTCAATCTTATAATCAGCACTGCCTCTGCTTAGAATTCGAAGAGCTTCAGTAATTTCGGGAATCTCATTTTGTATAGCCGCTGCCTGTGCCGGGCTTGTTACGGCAAAGTCGGCTTTCTCTTCGTTTAACTGTCCTTGCATTAAACATCTGTAGATCTTATTATGGTCGGGAATACTTTTATCAAAGCTGGTTTCATAGTAAACATAGCCCGATGCAAACAGAACAACTGCAAACGAAAGACTTAGCCCAAAAAGCTTTGCAAAAGATAAAACTCCATTTTTACGGGCATTTCTGACGGTTATTTTTAATTTATAGAAATTCATCGTTTATCATTCTTAATTTTTATTTATGCCTCGCCTTCACAGTTCAATTTCTTTTAGCAATCTTTTTTATCAGAAGCGAGACTAACTCGCCAAATGCTTATTCATATCTCAAGCTTTCTACAGGATTTTTAGTTGCTGCCTTCCAGCTTTGCCAACTCACTGTTAAAACCGCAATTACAAGTGTCATAATTCCCGCCAGTGCAAAAACCCACCAGCTTAAAGAGATTCTGTAAGCAAAATTTTCAAGCCATTTATGCATCACAAAGAATGCAATCGGGCTCGAAATAGTGAATGCAATAATTACCCATTTTATGAGGTCCTTATTCAGCATTAGCATCACCTCTGAAATTTTAGCGCCGTTAATCTTACGGATGCCAATCTCTTTTGAGCGTTTTTCGCTTGAATAAAGTGCCAGTCCAAAAATGCCCAAACAACTGATGATGATGGTTATTATGGCGAACAGATTAATCAGTTTTGACGCATTCTCTTCACTTGCATAATTGTCTCTTATCCTGTCGTCAACAAATTCATATTCATAATATTCATTGCGAAATACTGATCTCCAGGAATTTTCGGTAAATTCCAAAACATCGTGCATTTGTTTGAATGTATTGCCACTGTTGATATTATTGGCAATCCTGATTCCTGCAATTCTTGAATGATTTAACTTTTGCAACAAAAAAGCAGGCCTTATTTTATTATGGAACGATTCATAATGAAAGTCTTTTAGAACTCCGCAAACCTTGAAACGGGTATTTGCCCCATCAAAATAAGTTGAAACCTCTTTCCCGATGGCGTCAAACGGCGACTTAAATTCGAATTGTTTTGCCAGTTCTTCATTAATAATTATATTTTTTGATGAATCACTCTGGCTGAAATTGTCTCCTGCCACCAGATGCAGACCATAGGTATTTATATATGAAGTGTCAACAACAGCCTGATGGGCTGTGAGTGTAATGACATTGCCATTTGAAAAAGTGGAAATATCATTGAAATTTCCTGCATCGGTTGCCGGATGTGAATTATTTAAACTCACGTTTTCAATCAGCGGGTTTTCAAGCAATAAAGCTTTAAACCGGTTCATCAAAGTTTCGTCATCGGTTGGAATCGGTACATTAAAAATCGCTTCTTTGTCATATCCCATGTCCGAATGTAAAAGAAACTGATACTGGCGGTAAAGTGAAATTGTTCCGATAATCATTAAAAGCGAAATCGTAAACTGAACAATCACCATGCTTTTTGTAAATGTAGCCACACCTTTTTGTGATATTTCGAATCCACTTTTCACCAAATCCACAGGTCGTGATGCGGAAAGGAGCAAAGAAGGATAACCGCTGCTTAACAAACTGACAAGAATGATAAATGACAACAGTCCCACGACAGTGAGAAAGTTAAATGGTGGTGTAAAATTCTGCGGAATTCCAAAGAGATTGCTAAAGAAAAGAATGGCTAATTTGCTAAACAACAAAGCAAAAAGAATTGAAAATGTTGTTAATAGGAAAGATTCCCCAAAAAACTGGAACACAAGATGCCACCGTTTGCCACCCATCATTTTTCTGACGCCGACTTCGCGGGCGCGATATTTTGATCGGGCAAGTGATAAATTTGCGTAATTGGCACAGGCCATAATCAACAGGAAAAGTCCAATAAGTCCAATTGTAATGATGGTGTCTTTACTAACGATTCTGTTATTGTAATTGGTAAACCTTGTGTCGTAATGAATATCGCCAAGTGGCTGAAGTTTAAATATTCGGTTTTCAGCTATTTCCTCCGAAACATGTTGCGAATGAATTTCTTTTATTTTCTGCTCTACTGTTTCTTTTTGAGATGAATTTTTGAGTACCAAAAAGCACTCCAGCCCACCAAATCCTCCCCAATCGGAAGTGAAATTTGGAGCCATCCGCTCAATTGAGTTAAAGGAGAGATACATTTGGAATGGAAAGTCGGTATTTGATGGAACGTCGGTTACTAATCCTGTTACTTTATACGGTTGATCGTATATCATTAATGATTTACCAACCGGCAATTCGGCGCCAAAAAGTCGGGTAGCGAGTTTCTGACTTAAGACTACACTAAATGGTTCTGATAATGAAGTCGATGGTGAGCCGTTAATCCATTTAAAACCTTTATCCTTAAAATCAAACACATCGAAATAAGCCGGCTCAGTGAATGCAGCTCGTTTATTCTCCAGTTTGAAAATTTGAGGATTACCTGAACCTGCTTCGTCCGGTAAATTGATTAAAAGATTACCCTGCGGATAAATAGCAACTACATTGGCCAGTTCCGGTATTTCGTTCTTAACTGTGCCCGGAAATGCACCATATACTGCATTTCGATATTCAAACTCCCCGGGTGCCAGTCCAAGTCCCAGACCTTTTGTTTGCCTTATTACCCGGTATGTTGTTTCAGCGTTCGTATGAAATTTGTCGAAACTCATTTCATAATAAATCTTATTATAGATCACTAAACAACAGGTGAGACTTATTACCAGTCCTAAAACATTGATTAACGTACTTTTATAATTGCGGAATAAGTTTCTCAGGTAGGATATGATAAGCGACTTTAACATTTTGAAGATTTCTAAATTTTTATTTTACACCTATTGGAGTACACGGATGTTTAAAACAAGGTGTCCTAAATCGGCATTAATTCATATCGAAATGCTTTGTCAGGATTTCGTATAGCCAGCTATTCATTGATCTCAGCCGGGATTCCTATTCATTGTCAAAATCAGTATATGATTTCTACCGATTACCACTTTTATCCCGAGAGCCGGATATTTCCTGATTAGGACATTTTATTTATAGCGCAGGTGTTTTGCTTTCTGCTGAAGGCACCTGATTAAAACCCTCTTTTGGGAGAGAAAGGGGAGTGGCTATAGTATTTCAGCCATTTTTTCGTTTACATTTTCGGTAAGTACCTCACCGTCGAACAAGTTGATTATGCGGTGTGCAAAACCAGCATCGTGCATTGAGTGAGTAACCATAATAATGGTTGTTCCTTCTTTGTTTAATTCTGTTAAAAGATTCATGACTTCGAGGCCATTCTTAGAATCGAGATTACCGGTAGGCTCATCCGCAAGAATAAGTTTTGGATTGGCAACTACCGCACGCCCGATTGCAACACGTTGCTGCTGACCTCCTGAAAGTTGCTGTGGAAAATGTTTTGCGCGGTGCCCTATTTTCATGCGTTCCAGCACTGCATTTACCATTTCTTTACGCTCGCTGGCTTTCTTTTTCAGATAAATCAATGGCAGTTCTACGTTTTCGTAAACCGTAAGTTCGTCAATCAGGTTAAAGCTTTGGAAAACAAAACCAATGTTTCCCTTGCGCATTTGAGTGCGCTGGCGTTCTTTATAAGTGCCCACTTCGGTATCGTCGAAGAAATATTTGCCACCACTTGGATTATCGAGAAGGCCGATAATGTTTAGCAAAGTCGATTTTCCGCAACCCGATGGTCCCATAATGGCTACAAATTCGCCTGTTTTTACTTCGATGGATACTTCGTTCAGAGCAAAAGTTTCGACTTCCTCTGTTCGGAAGATTTTTGTAAGTTTTTCTGTTTTAAGCATATTACAAGATGTTTATTTTAGTTTCTGTTCAAGTAAATTTCTTTTATGACGTCTTACAGGAAATTTGGTTACCGTAAAATCAACTTATCATTGTCACCAAATAAATCGTAGCCTGAGGTGATTACTTTTTCACCCGGTTGCAGTCCTTCCAATACTTCGTAATATTTCGGATTTTTTCTACCTATCCTAATATTTCGTTTTGTAGCAAAATCTCCTGAAGGGTCAACTACGTAAATCCACTGTCCGCCGGTACTGTTAAAAAATGCTCCGAGCCCAACCAATAACGATTTTTGTGCCTGGCCCAGTTGCAGATTTATATAGTAAGTTTGTCCGGTTCGTATATTTTCCGGGCGTTCGTCAGTAAATACTAGGTCAATTTGAAATTGCGAATTGCGAACTTCGGGATAAACTTTTTTAACCCTCAAATTAAATAGACTGTTTTGACGCTCAAATGTTGCACTTAATCCCGGACGAACGCGGTCAATATAATGTTCGTCAATCAAAGCTTCAATTTTGAAATCGGTTAAAACGTTAATCTGTCCAATTCTGGCCCCTCTTCCGATACTTTGCCCTACTTCAGCATCCAATAGTCCTAACTGTCCGTCAACCGGCGATTTTACATTCAGGTTGTCCAACCGTTCGTAAACGAGATCGAGTGTTTGTTGCATTTTATCCAGATCCTGTTCCAGCTGTACCATTTCCGAAGCACGAATCAAAGAATCGTTTTGAGCCTTTCGTTTATTAATTTTTTGCATCTCAATAGCTAGCTCATAGTCTTCCTTTGATTGCAGGTAATTTTCTTTCGAAACCAGCTCGTCTTCATAAAGCGCTTTTTGCTGCTCGTAACTTCTTTTCTTTTTTATGAGTTCAAACTCCGAATTTAGTAACGATCTTTCCGACTCAATTTGAGCCGTTTCAAAACTAATTCGCGTTGCACGGAGCATGTTTTGTTTTTGAGCGAGGTTCGATTCGCTGTTCATAATTTCCTGATACAACTGCCGGTTTTCAAGAATCAGAATGGTATCTCCTTTCTGCAGATCTGCTCCTTCTTCAATCAACCGTTTTTTTACCTGCCCACCTTCTTCTGCATCCAGATAAATGGTTGAAATTGGCTCAACAGTTCCGTTTGTGCGGATATAATCATCAAAATTATCTTCTTTAACTTCTTCAATAGTAATTTTTTCCCTGTCAACCCGAAGCGAAGAAACATTCGAGTCCTTGACGATTTTGTAAAGAAGAAATATTAGTGCAATACCGGCAACACCATAAATAATATGTTTTGGCCTGATACCTTTTTTCTTCTCTATTTTTCTGTCCATTGCCATAATTGAGTTCTTTATATTTTCAAGATAAAAACTTTGATTCTAATTGTTTAATGAAACTCCCGGGATTGGATTCCCCAGGTATAAGTCAACTGTTTTCTTGGTAATTGTATATTGTAGTTTTGTTCTTAATAAATCGCTTTTTGCCTGTGCTAGTATATTTTTAGATGAATATAATTCGATAACACTAATTAATCCCTGTTCCATCTTTTTTTCAGATACTTCGTAAGCCACCTGGGCAAAATCAACCTGTTTTACCAGTTGGTTGTATTCGGCGTTATACGATTCCATATTCTGATAATTTAGTGTGATTTCGTTGAGTAACTGTTGCGATATTTTTTCCGCATCGTTTTGAGCTATTAGATAGTCCAACCTGGATTGTTTAACCTCTGAACGATATCCCAGTTGTTGAAAAACAGGAATGTTTAAAGATAAACCAATAGACTGGCTAGCGTTATTTTTAAACTGGTTGGAGAAGGACTCGGTGTTGTTTTTTCCTTTTGTTTTTGAATAATATGAGCCGTATCCGGCCGACAGGGAAAGGCGCGGCCATAAATTCCCTTTGGCAATTGCAAAACTCTTTTGGGCGGCCTGTTTTCTTAATTCCATCGCTTTTATGGAAGGGTAGAAATCAAGTGCTTCCGCATAAATAGACGCAGGTGTAGTTGCTTTTGCAAACTCAAGGCCACTTTCCGATGAGGTAAAGTCAATTTCGAGTTCTTCATCAGGGGCGGTATTCATGGTTTGCTTTAAATCAAGCAACGCTTTCTTATATGAATTTTCTGTTTGAATAACATTCAGTTCTTCTTTGGCAAGCAACGATTCCATTTCGAGTAAATCCGAATTTGCCTTTAATCCAAGGGTAACCTGTTTCCGGGCCTGTTCCACGTTTAACCTCGACAATTCTTTTTGTTCTTCCATAATTTCCATTAACCCGTGAAAATAAACAGCATTGAAAAATGCTTCCATTACCGAAAATGCAATGTCGTATTTTTGCTTTTTTTCGTCTTCAATACCGGCCAGGTAATTCATTTTATTATACGAAATCCTGTTTTGTTTCGTGAACCCTCTGAAAATATCTATTCCCGAAGTAAGGCGGAAAGAACTATATAGCTGGCTCGTATTGGTATATTCGTAAGTATCGTAATCGAGAGATTTTCCAAACGAATTGGAGCCGTCGCCGTTCAGGGAAACAGCGGGTAGCAGATTTCTTTTGGACTGGTTCAAGTATTCTTTATTTTTTTCAGCTTGAAGAGCCTCTCTCCTCACATCAAGGTTGTTGGCAACTGCGTACTGAATACATTTTTCCAGTGACCAGACTTTCTGTGCCGACGTAATTCCGCTTCCTGCAATGATTAGAAGAATGAAAATGAGAAATATATTTTTAACAATCATATTTTTTTCGATTTGGAGAATTGTTGTGCCAAAAAAATGCCACTATTTCTATTGTGTTGATAAAGTGGCAGTTAATGTGTTTTTTTATCCGAAAACATGCTGTTGTTGTAAAAAAAATTGACAAAATATGTAAAAATATTTTACACATTATTTGAAATCCTAAACGGTAAATGTACCTTTGGAATTGAGGTCAAATTACTGTTTTGTAGTGATTTATGCGCTGGTAAGACTGTTGCTGAATAAATTAGCATCAAATTTGGAAGCATCATTGAAAAGCTTGCATACCGCAAAAATTTGTTCAAATGGAAAAGGGGAAAATTCTTGTTGTTGACGATAATAAAAGTATTCTGAGTGCAGTGGAAATACTACTTCAGGATGAATTTGAAAACGTGGTAACCATTTCAAATCCAAATCAACTTCCGTCGCTGATTGAAACCGGAGAATTTGATTTAGTTCTTTTGGATATGAATTTTTCAGCCGGAGTCAATACCGGAAATGAAGGTTTGTACTGGTTGTCGAGAATAAAGGAAATACGACCCGATTTAGAAGTAGTATTGTTTACCGCTTATGGAGATGTAGAATTGGCCGTGAAAGCTTTAAAGCAAGGCGCTGCCGATTTTGTTTTAAAGCCCTGGGATAATGAAAAGCTAAAAGCTACATTGCACAACGTTTTTAAGCTTCAGCAGTCGAAAAAGGAGATAAAAAAACTAAGGCAGAAAGAGAGCGCCCTGAAAAGTGAAATCAATAAAGAAAAGCATTTTATTATTGCTGAATCGCCTCAAATGAAGGAAATTCTAACATTGATAAAAAAAGTAGCCGTTACCGATGCCAATGTACTAATTACCGGAGACAACGGAACCGGAAAAGAACTGGTGGCCCGGGAACTGCACCGGTTTTCAAAACGTTCGGATGAAATTCTTGTTACGGTTGATATGGGGGCAATTAGTGAAACACTTTTTGAAAGCGAATTATTCGGACACAAAAAGGGTTCGTTTACCGATGCAAAAGACGACCGTACCGGGAAAATTGAGAATGCAAGCAATGGAACACTTTTTTTAGATGAAATCGGGAATTTGCCGGTACATTTGCAACCCAAATTGCTAACTGTTCTGCAAAACAGGATGGTTACTCCAATTGGATCAAACAAGCCGGTTTCGGTAAATGTGAGGCTGATTTGTGCAACCAACCGAAATTTGGATCAAATGGTTTCTGATGGATCTTTTCGTGAAGATTTGCTCTACCGCATAAATACCATTCAAATTGAAATACCACCGTTGCGTGAGCGAAAAGAAGATATTACAGCCATTGCCAATTACTTTTTGAAGATTTATGCTAGCAAATACCGAAAATCAAATATTGAAATATCAAAGTCGGGATTGAACAAATTAACCGGTTATCAGTGGCCGGGAAATGTTCGTGAGTTGCAACATACCATCGAAAAAGCTGTAATTCTTTGCGATAAAGGGGAACTCACGCCCGACGATTTTTTCTTTAAACCATCCATGCCCGGAATGCAGGAAGTTTTTGACGGAACAATTGAAGAAATGGAAATAAAAATGATTTCGCGGGTGCTTCAAAAGAGCGGGCAAAACTTGTCATCGGCGGCTGAACAATTGGGAATTACACGGCAAACGCTGTACAACAAAATGAAAAAATATAACCTGTAAAATTTATGGCGAGCCGGAATTTCTATCTGAATATTGTATTTCGGGTGCTGCTTTTAGCTGCCGTTGCGTTAGTTATTGGGTGGATTTTCTTTGACAGGCAAGTGTATTTTATCGGAGGTTTTTTTGTTTTGATTTATGTTATCCAAATAGCAGAATTAATCAATTATTTAAATCGGACAAACCGAAAAATTGCTTTCTTTTTTGATGCCATCCGAAACGACGACTCAACGTTGAATTTCCCGGAAAGAACAGGTAGTAAGTCGCTTAGCGAATTAAACGCCAGTTTGAACAAGGTAAACGAGCTAATTAAAAAGATTAAATTCGAGCTACAGGAACAGGAACAATACTTTAAAACAATTATTGAGCATATTTCTATTGGGATAATTACTTACAATGAAAATGGAAACATTTTTTTATCGAATACAAGTGCAAGAAATTTGCTGTTGAATGAACACCTGAATCATATTGATCAAATAAAAAGGATTGATAAAAAATTGTTCTCCACGTTAAAGGAACTCCAGCCCGGCGATAATCGTTTGGTTAGTTTTACAGGCAACGAGGGTTCGGTTCAGCTTTCATTGCGATCAACCCATTTTAAAACGGCAACTGATAATCTTCAATTGGTAACCATTCAGGATATTAGAAGTGAAATGGATACTAAAGAACTGGAAAGCTGGATAAAACTTATCAGGGTATTAACTCATGAAATTATGAATACCATTGCGCCAATTACTTCGTTATCTCAAACCATTCTTGGATATTTTAAAAACCTTGAAGGAAATTTACCTTCAGAAAAAATTATTGGAAATACGATAAAAGGGTTGGAAGTGATAAATGAACGTGGTGTTGGCTTAATTAGTTTTGTGGAAAGCTATCGGAAATTAACACGCATTCCTCAACCCGATAAAAAGCCAGTTGATGTAGCCCATCTTTTTGAAACTATTATTACCCTCATAAAATATGAACCTTTAAATGAAAATGTAAAAATTACTCATGAATTAGATTCTGCCGGGTTGGAAGTTTCTGCGGATAAAAAACAAATTTCTCAGGTACTAATTAACCTGGTGAAAAATTCAATGGAAGCATTGAAAGACAATGATGAGGGCATTATCAGTATTAAAGGCGAATACGGAGAAAACGGGCGTGTGCAAATTACTGTTACCGATAACGGGCCCGGAATTCCAGGCGAAATTATGGACAAAATATTCGTGCCTTTTTTTACAACAAAAGAATCGGGTTCAGGAATCGGGCTTAGCCTTTCGCGGCAGATTATGCTTTTGCATGGCGGCAGGTTAAAAGTAATTTCAAAGCCAAATGTTCAAACCGTTTTCACCCTTGAGTTCTGAAATTATTTGTTCATTCCAAAAATAGCATTTACTACGATTGTCTTTCAAAAGACTGCATCGATAATTTTAATCCGCTAACGATTGATTTTGGCAATATTAGTTGCGACTGGTTGGTTTACATTTCAAAGGGAAATGTTCGGGATGTTGAACCTGATTTGGATGATTGATAGTCTAGTACAACGACTTTAATCGCCGGTTAATGTGAAATGGTTATTCTGTCTTGTAAAGAAGGGCGATTTTTTTATTCCAATAACCTGATGTTAAATTGTTTTAGGTATCTTTTGTTTTTAAGGGTTAATGTTTCTAAAAGTATATTTTATGAGCTCATAGATTAACCGCTCCAATTGTTTTTTTTATTTTTGTCAGTTAAAATTATTCAGAAAAGAAGTTATATCATTTTAAAAAGGTAGCGCTTTTGCTTTTTTTAGGTTGATTTATGGATGAAATAAAAGCATTAAATGAATTTTGTGCTCCGTCGATGATTGGTTTACTTGGGATTACATTTATTGGGGCAACACATAACAGTATTCAGGCAACCATGCCGGTAAATGTCAACACTATGCAACCAACAGGGGTTTTACATGGTGGCGCGTCATTGGCTCTGGCTGAGACAATTGCCGGAGCTGGTTCTTACCTGCTGATTGACAAAGAAAAATTTAATGTTTTTGGAATACAGATTTCGGGTAACCATATTTCAACGGTTGAAAAAGGAACATTATTCGCAAATGCTTTGTTGATTCATAAGGGAAAAACCACACATGTTTGGGATGTGAAAATTACAGATGGCGATAATAAACTTATATCAACGGTAAGGGTTACTAATATTGTTACAGCGAAAAAGAGGAAAGAAAGTTAATGAAGCAAGTAAAAGAGTCGGTAAAATCTATTCATGAAACATTATCAGTTTGTTTAAAAAATAATCTGACGTTTGCTGCTTACCGGCTTCCAAACCAAAAGCACCCTGTTTTAATTGTACAGCGAAAATTGGAAGTGGAGGAGATTGACAATCTTTCGAATATTACCGATTTGGATGGATTTTTAGTGGCTCCCTTTCTTCAGTGTACGGGTAACAGGATGTTTGTTATTAAGCCCGATTTTAAATTTGAGAAAGAGGTTCCCGAAGAAAACTTCGAAGAGCTTCTTCATTTGAAATATCCCGCTAAAACAAATTCAGAAGTAATTTTGCCTTACGAAGTAACAAAAGATGAATATCTGGTTCAGATAAAAAAGATTACTTCTTCGATAGAAAAAAAGGAGGTTCAGAAGGTTGTTTTAAGCAGGGCAAAAATAGTGGATAAAAACCTTGAAGGGCAAATTCCAGAATTACTTTCCAAGTTGTGTGCAAAATTTGCAAATGCGTTTATTTATGTTTTTAATGCCGGAGGAAAACTATGGATGGGAGCTACTCCAGAACCATTTGCATTATTGAAAGACAATATTTTTTATACTTCATCAGTAGCAGGTACAAAGGAGAATACCGAAAAATATCAAAAAATCGAAAACTGGGGAAGTAAAGAAAAACAGGAGCAGCAGTATGTTTCTGATTATATTGATAGTGTTCTGAACTCTAATCACTGGGAGAACATCAAACATCGCGGACCTTATGTGAAAAAAGCGGGAAACCTGCTACACCTGAGAACCGACTTTAGTTCTGTTGCAGGTTCCATGAATGGTAATCTTGGCCATTTAATCGATAGTTTACATCCAACGCCTGCTGTTTGTGGTTTCCCTAAAAGCAAAGCTTTGGAAATTATCCGTTCAGTCGAAAAACATGATCGGGAATATTACAGCGGGTTTCTTGGTCCGGTGGGAATGGACAATCCGTTAACACTTTTCGTAAATCTGAGGTGTATGAAGATTGTTGGTTCACAAATAGTTCTGTATTCCGGAGGAGGATTAACCATCGATTCAAATCCTGTTGACGAATGGTATGAAACCGAAATAAAAGCCGGAACTCTGCTTTCGGCAATTTATGATAATAAGTAGTGAATGGGGCAGCAACTGCAACATATTACTGATTTGGCAGAAATTCTGTTTGCCCGTGGTGTAGAAAATGTGGTTATATCTCCCGGTTCGCGAAATGCACCATTAATAAGAGCTTTTTACAACCGTTTTAAGGAAAAATGCAGAAGTTTGGTTGATGAGCGAAGCGCTGCTTACTTTGCATTGGGGCAATCTTTAATAACAAAAAAGCCCACGGTTTTAATTTCCACTTCGGGTACTGCTGTTTTAAATTATGCACCGGCAATTGCCGAAGCTTTTTATCAGCAAATTCCGCTTCTTATTTTAACTGCCGATCGACCAGTGGAATGGGTTGGACAACAAGATAACCAAGCCATTAATCAGCAAAATATTTATAAAAATTATATCAAAGCCAGTTACTCGCTTCCTGTGGAAACTTCAACTCCCGATGATCTTTGGATGGCCCATCGTGTGATAAATGAAGCTTTCTGCAAAACAATTTCGGGGAGTTTTGGCCCGGTGCATATTAATGTTCCGTTGCGCGAACCACTTTATGAAACTTTACCTGAAGTTTCAAAGAAGTTAAAGATTACCCATATTGAAGAACCGGATTCAGTGTTCTCAAAAGATAGTTTGTTTTATTCCGACTGGCAAAAAGCCACATCAATTATGTTGGTTTGCGGACAATCTTTGCCCAATGAAAGCTTAAAGGAGGCGGTTGAAAAACTCTCTGCTGATTCGCGAGTGGTAATTGTTGCAGAACCACTGGCAAATCTGAATAATGAGAATGTGATTTTTAATCCGGAAGTGGTTCTGAATAGCAAAACAGAATATCCGGAGATGGCAATTCCCGAACTCGTAATTTATTTTGGAGGGCAGGTCGTCTCAAAAAAAGTAAAGCTCTTTCTTCGTGAATTGGAAAACTCAAAGTTCTGGTTTATTTCGCCTGGTAATGAGTTGATTGATACTTTTCAAAATATAGATGCGAAAATTCAGGCAGAACCGGTTTCCATATTAAAAAGTTTGAATTTAAAACTTTCGGAAACAGAAAGTGATTATAAGAGATTCTGGAAGGCCGAGCAGAAAAATGCAGGATTTTTGACCGAAAAGTTCACAAATAATATAGCTTATTCTGATTTACAGGTATTTAAAAGTTTATCGGAAACACTACCTGAAAAAGCTATTGTATTTGCAGGGAACAGCAGTGTTGTTCGCTACCTTTTGTATTTCGGCCAAAAACAAAGAACATTTTATTCGAACCGCGGGGTTTCAGGAATCGATGGTTGTCTTTCTTCGGCTGCGGGAATTGCTTCAAAAGTGGATGAACCGGTTTATGTAATTGTTGGAGACCTGGCATTTACCTACGATTCTAATGCTTTATGGAACAGGGAACTGCCGAAAAATTTAAAAATTATTTTAATCAATAATGAAGGTGGCGGAATTTTCCATTTACTAAAAGGCCCTTCAGAACATGAAGCTTTTTTGCCGATTGTAAATGCGCATCATCCTGTTAATTTTAAGAAATTAGCTGAAGCTTTTGGATTGAATCACCAATTGTGTACTTCTATAAATGAACTTCATGGTTTAGTTCAAAACCTTTGTAAAAAAACAGATAAAGTAGAAATACTGGAAATTCGGACTCCCAATAACGGAGAGCCACAGATAACAAAAGATTTTTTCAAATTTTTAAATGCAAATTATGGAACGGAAATGGATAACGCTTAAAGAATACAGTGAAATAAAATTTGAATATTTTGAAGGTATTGCAAAAATTACAATAAATCGTCCGAGGTACCGGAATGCATTTACACCCGATACAACGCAGCAAATGATTGAAGCCATGGTTCGTTGTCGTGAAGATGCCAGTATTTCGGTAGTAGTATTTACGGGCGAAGGCGACAAAGCATTTTGCAGTGGTGGCGACCAGAATGTGAAAAGTTTTGCCGGCTATATTGGCAGTGACGGTGTTCCACGTTTAAATATTCTCGATCTGCAAAAGCAGATTCGTTCAATTCCAAAACCGGTAATTGCAATGGTAAACGGCTATGCTATTGGCGGCGGCCATGTTTTACATGTGGTTTGCGATTTAAGTATTGCATCTGAAAATGCAATATTTGGGCAAACGGGGCCAAAAGTTGGCAGTTTCGATGCGGGTTTTGGTTCGTCGTATCTGGCACGGGTGGTTGGTCAGAAAAAAGCCCGCGAAATTTGGTTTCTTTGCGAACAATATTCTGCCCAGGAAGCGCTCGATATGGGTTTGGTGAACAAAGTTGTTCCGCTGGATCAACTGGAAGACACCGTTGTGGAGTGGGCAAAAAAAATGATGGAACGCAGTCCGCTTGCTTTGCGTATGATTAAAGCAGGGCTAAATGCGGAACTGGACGGGCAGGCAGGAATTCAGGAGTTTGCAGGGAATGCAACCATGCTTTATTATATGACGCAAGAAGCGCACGAAGGTAAAAATGCATTCCTTGAAAAGCGTAAACCCGATTTCAGCAAATACCCAAAATTTCCTTAATTTTCGAGTATGGAGAAGTTGAAGTTTTGGATACAGGCTTTCAGACTACGAACATTGCCATTGGCATTGTCAAGCGCAATTCTGGGAAGTTTTCTGGCTTACGCCGACGGGCAATTTAATCCGCTGGTGTTTGGTTTGGCTGTATCCACAACCATTTTTTTACAAATACTTTCAAACCTGGCCAACGATTTTGGAGATTCGCAACACGGAACAGATAATGTTAATCGTTTGGGCCCGGAACGAACTGTTCAGTCGGGGAAAATTTCAAAAATCGAAATGAAACAATTGATTGTAGTATTTGTAATTCTTTCATTTATTTCAGGAGGTCTGTTAATTTTTTCCGGATTGCAAAATTCCGGTTCCGGGTTGATTTTGCTGTTTTTTGGATTGGGGATTGGAAGCATTGTTGCTGCTATAAAATACACGGTTGGTAAAAATCCGTATGGTTATTCCGGATTGGGTGATATTTTCGTGTTTGTTTTTTTCGGACTGTTGGGGGTTTGCGGAACTTATTTTCTGCACACCAATCATTTTGAACCGCTGCTGTTATTGCCTGCTGCTTCGGTGGGTTTGCTGAGTGCCGGCGTTTTAAACCTGAATAATATGCGCGACATTGATAACGATGCAGCCAGTGGAAAAAGGACTTTGGTGGTTCGTATCGGTTCGCAAAATGCAAAATTATATCATGCATTGCTGATTGTTTTATCGCCGGTATTGTCGTTGGTTTATGTGATTCGAACCTGGCAATCCGTTTATCAGCTTATGTTTTTATTGTCGGTTTTTCCACTTGGTTTCCATCTTTACGAGGTGTTTAAAAATCATGTGCCCGATAAACTTAACAATCAATTGAAAATACTTGCACTTACAACTTTCTTCTTTTCTGTAAGCTATTCTTTTGGCATTTTTCTGGTAAAATGGTAAAGGCATCTTATTCAAAACGAATCTTGTATTTTAAGCAACCGGCAGGCACATCCCGTGGTGTTCTTACCGTAAAAGAGGTGTTTTATCTTACACTTTTCGACAAAGAAAATCCAACAAAAAAGGGCATTGGTGAGATTGCCCCACTTCCAAAGTTGAGTCCTGATGCAATTTCGGATCTCGAAGAAAAGATAAAAGTGCTTGTACAAGCAATAAATGAAGGCGAATTATTGCCACTTAATAAACTGGTGGATTTACCGGCTGTTCGTTTTGGTTATGAAACAGCTTTAAAAGGAATGAATTCCGAATCGCCGGTTTTATTATATCCTTCTGGTTTTACGGAAGGGAAGACTGGAATTCCGATTAACGGACTGATTTGGATGGGGACTAAAGATTTTATGGTTAATCAGGTAAAAGAAAAACTGGCTGCCGGTTTTACTTGTTTGAAACTAAAGATCGGGGCTATCGATTTTGAATCAGAGTTGGATATTTTGCGATCAATCCGAAAACGTTTTCCTTGTGAACAGCTTGAAATAAGGGTAGATGCCAACGGTGCATTTTCAGCAGAAAAGGCACTTTCTATTTTGGAAGAGCTGGCAGCTTTTAATCTTCATTCCATTGAACAACCGATAAAAGCCGGGCAAATGGAAGAAATGAGGAAATTGTGTAAAGAAACACCACTTCCAATTGCACTTGATGAAGAGTTGATTGGAATTAGTACTCTCGAAGAAAAAGAGCAGCTACTGGATGAAATTCAACCTCAGTACATTATTTTGAAACCGACACTCACGGGTGGAATTAAAGCTTCTGAAGAGTGGATTGCATTGGCTGAAAAGCGAGGAATTGGATGGTGGGTGACTTCAGCGCTCGAATCAAATATTGGTTTGAATGCTATCGCTCAGTGGACCGCAACGTTGGGAACATCCAATTTCCAGGGGTTGGGAACAGGAGCATTGTTTACCAATAACATTGAAAGCCCTTTATTTGTCTCTGAGGGTTATATTCGTTACAATCCAAATAGAAACTGGGATTTAAGCTCATTATGAAAGTTGATTTGGAAATAAAAGGATTAACAATCAATGACCGCTTCTTTGAGTTATCCGGTTTAATTCAGTTTTGTAAAAGTGAAATTGAGCGTGGAAAAGAGCCAGGTTGGAAATTGGCTGTATATCGTTTTATCCTTGATTTTTTGAGCGATTCAGCTACAATTCAGCAACAAACTTCAGGAACAACCGGGGCAAAAAAAACTATTGAACTTCTCAAAACAGCAATGCTGGTTTCGGCAAAAAATACCATCGACTTTTTTCAGTTGAAAGAAGGAGAAGTGGCAGTACTTTGTTTGCCTATTCAATATATCGCCGGAAAAATGATGGTGGTTCGGGCATTAGCTGGCGGAATGAATCTGAAATTAATAGAACCATCAGGAACACCCGATTTTAGCGGCATTGAACAAATCGATTTTTGTGCAATGGTTCCTATGCAGGCCAGTCGGTTATTAGAGAAAAATTTGTGGCCGAATTTGAAAAAGCTGATTCTTGGTGGCGCCGAAACCGGAACCAAACTGCTTGAACAACTTCAACCATTAGGAACCCGGGTTTTTGAAACTTACGGGATGGCAGAAACCTGTTCGCATGTAGCATTAAAACGATTAAATGGCAAACATCCTGAAATCACTTTTTCTGCTTTGCCCGGCGTTCAACTTTCACCCGATGAAAGAAATTGTTTGGTGATTGAAACGAATTATTTGCCGGAGAAGATTATTACCAACGATTGCGTAGAAATGGTTTCGGAAAATCAATTTAAATGGCTGGGCAGGTTTGATAATATAATCAATTCAGGAGGGATAAAAATTCAGCCGGAAATCTTGGAAACACAATTCCAGGAAATTTTAGGAAAAACCTGTGCTATTCTTGGTTTTCCCGATGAATTGCTTGGCCATAAACTGGTGTTGGTTATGGAAAATACTGAAAAGCAGGGACAGATTTTAAGTAAACTGGCGTTGCATTTCGACAAGAAACTTCTTCCCAAAGACGTTTATTTTATCGATAATTTTCCCCGAAATAAATCGTTTAAAATTGACCGGAAGGCCTTGGTCGAACTAATTAATGATAGGCTTTAAGTTCATTTTTCTCCTCAAAA
>JAWKKP010000011.1:0-232235 GCA_041393215.1 Draconibacterium sp. | reverse complement strand
CAGGAACAGTTTGACTGGTGGCCCCAGGCAGAATCGGTGGTAGGTTTTTTTAACACCTGGCAAATTACGAAAGAGGATAAATATTCCGATTTGTCAAAACGGAGCTGGCTTTTTATTCAGGAATATATTATTGATAAAAAGAATGGTGAATGGTTCTGGGGCGTAAACAAGCAGTTGGAAACCATATCAACCGACAAGATTAACGGTTGGAAAGCCCCGTATCATAACGGAAGAATGTGTATCGAAATGATACGCCGGATCGATCATCTTTAATACGATTTTGTTGAACATCATTGATTCTGAATTTGTTGGAATGGTAGCGCTCAACTTTGAAAAACAATAAAATGAGGAGTTCAATTATAATTGCATTTTTTATATTATTTTTTAACGGATGCAAATCAGGAAACGAAATTATGAATATATCAACAATTCAACAGCTCGATTTACAGCAATATTTGGGAACCTGGTATGAAGTTGCCCGTTACGATCATCGTTTTGAAAGAGGGTTGGTTGGTGTTACGGCTACTTATTCTCTTCGCGATGATGGCAAAATCAGGGTTGTTAATCGAGGGTTTAAAAACTCGTTGGATGGAAAACCTGATGTGGCAACAGGAAAAGCAAAACTTACCGATGAGCCCGGAAAATTAAAAGTTTCATTCTTTTGGTTCTTTTATGGAGATTACTATATATTGGAATTAGAAGAAAATTACCAGTGGGTTTTAATTGGAAGTTCTTCTGATAAATATCTATGGATTCTGAGCCGAACGCCACAACTGGAGGAAAGTATAAAAAGCAACATACTTGAAAAAGCGCGTGGGCGGGGTTACGATGTTTCCAAATTAATTTGGGTAAAGCAAAAAGAACAATAAATGTTAAGATTAATGTTTCTGTGTTCGGTCGTCAATAACAACCAACCTGTATTTTAAATCGTTCATAACTACGCGGTGAGTATCAAAATGGAGATGTTTTGTTACCACTTTATTATTGATAAAGAAATCCCGAATAAGTACCATTTCCGATAAGTTAGATCCCGAAAGTAAATCACGTAACTGACAACGTTTACAAAAAGTGTCACCCTTTTCAAGAAATTTTTCCCGCTGTGTACATCCCATTATTTCGCAAAACTCATGTTCAAGAATTTCACCTTTTTCACTTTTGGTCAGTTTTTGAAACGCCTTGTTAAAATACTTTACCTTAAAATTATGATCGGTTAAGAAAATCGATTGCGGGTGGTGTTCAATCAGTTGATTTAACAAATCGTTGGCCTCTTCAATTCGAACAAATTCAAGTCGCATATGATTGAAATTTATTGGTTAGTATACGTTTTTCTTTTATAAAGGTCTCGAAAATTTCGTTATATTTTGATAAATGGAAATTATTAAATAAAAATAGATTTTGCAATGAAAATTTAAGCGAACCCAAAAAAAATCAGAATCAGTAAAAATTATGAATCAAGGGAGCCAAAAACTCTTCTAAGTAATTCATTTACACGGGCGACGGGATCTTCGCGGATTAGTTTTTCCTGATCTTCAATTTTCATAAAAAGTCCGTCAAGTGCTTTTTGCGTAAGGTATTCGTCGAGTTTGATTTCTACCGGCTTGAACCCCGCAACTTTTCCAACAACAGAGTTCGCAACTTCGTTCCATTTTCCTGTTAACAAGTCCCAGCTTTGGGCGGTAGAAACATTGCCCACTAACTTCTTTTCAACCGAAGCTTTTATTTTGGGTTTGTATAATTCTGTTAACTGGTTGTATGTTGTTTTATGAAGATATTGTGTTGCTGCGTTGTCTTCGCCTTTTAAAATCCCCACAGCATCGGTAATAGTCATGCTTTTGATGCTGTTTACAAATATCGGTTTAGCTTCTGAAACTGCATCTTCGGCTGCCCGGTTAATGCTTAATAAAACGTCTTCAACTAACTTATCTCCTCCCGGAATTTTACTGATGTTTTTTACAATAACATTGGCTTCGGGTGGTAACAATATTTTTACCAACTCATCTTTGTAATAGCCATCTGTAGCACCCAGCATTGCTGCCGATTTATTGGTTCCCACAATTAAAGCTTCTTTTAATCCGGAGATAATTTCGGTTTGTGTAAGTGGTTTGTCTGAACTTAAAGTTTGATTGGCAAGTTGAGTGAGTTCAGCGCAGCCAACAAACAGGAACAGTAGAAAAGGCAGAATTTTATAGTATTTCATTTTTGATTTTTTTTTGCAAAAGTATTAAAAGAAGAGGAACAATAGAAAACGGTACCGTGCTTATCCTTTAAAAAGTTTACTTACCAAATCGCCCCGGCCTTTCGATTTTAAATTGTTGATAATGGAAGATTTAAATTCATTTTTATACCAAAAGAAGAATTGACGCTGGCTTTCTTTTTCGTGCCTGTTTTTTGCAGTGTAAATTTTTTCCATTGTATAAGGATGATAACCTGAATAATACACTACGGTAGCTAAAGTCATTGGCGTTGGTGTAAAATCCTGTACCTGTTCCAGCCTGAAATTCATTTTTTTAGTTTTGATGGCTAAGTCGGCCATATCTTCCGATTTACTTCCGGGGTGACTTGAGATAAAATAAGGAATCAGTTGTTGGTTCAGGTTTTCTTCTTTGTTTATTTTGTTGAACTCATCGTTTAACTGCTCGAATAATTGGAACGAAGGTTTTCGCATAAATTTCAATACTTCATCCGAAGAATGTTCCGGTGCTACTTTCAGTCGCCCTGAAACATGGTGTTTTATTACTTCACGCAAATAAGTGCTGTTGTTTTCATCAGTTTCTTCGCGCCCGGTTTTTTCAAGAATCATATCGTACCGGATGCCACTTCCCACAAAAGCTTTTTTTACCTTTGGGTGTAATCTTACTTTTTGGTAGAGGTCGAGCATGGGTTTGTGGTTGGTATCGAGGTTTTTACAAATTGTTGGGAAAATACATGACGGCCGTTTGCACTTCCGGCAAATTTCCTCATGAATTCCCTTCATCTTGTACATGTTTGCCGAAGGGCCGCCCAAATCGGAAATATATCCTTTAAAATCTTCCATCTGCGTAACCTGTTCCACCTCCTTCATAATCGATTTTTCGGAGCGGCTTGCAATAAATTTTCCCTGGTGTGCCGAAATCGTACAAAAAGTACAACCGCCAAAACATCCACGGTGGATATTAATGGAATGGCGGATCATTTCATAAGCAGGAATGGTTTCTTTGCCTGCATAGCGCGGGTGAGGAAGCCTGGTATAAGGTAAGTCGTAAACCCGGTCGATTTCATTTTCCTTAAATGTTGGCCAGGGCGGATTTACAACAACTTTTTTGTTACCAGCTTTTTGAACCAGCTTCATTGCCTCCATTTTATTTGATTCTTCCTCGATGTACATAAAATTACGGGCATATTTTTTCTTGTCTTTCAGACATTCTTCATGTGAAGCAAGCTCAAATTCGTCCCACGTCTTTTTTGTGGCATATTCTTCGTTTTCATCCACAAGAAAAGATGTTTGCGGGATTGTGGTGAGTGTTTTTACTGCAACCCCTTTTTGCACCAGCCGGGCGAAATCAACAATCGATTTTTCACCCATGCCGTAAAACAACATATCGGCGCCTGAATCCACCAAAATAGATGGCATCAGTTTGTCTGACCAATAATCGTAGTGGGTAACCCTGCGCAATGAAGCTTCAATTCCACCAATCACAAGTGGAACTTCAGGAAAGAGTTCTTTTATAATTTTAGAGTAAACTATGGTGGCATAATCGGGGCGGAAGCCTGCTTTGCCTCCCGGAGTGTAAGCATCGGTGCTTCGTTTGCGTTTACCGGCGGTGTAATGATTTACCATCGAGTCCATGTTTCCTGCAGTAATTGCAAAGAAAAGACGAGGTTTTCCGAGTTTTTTAAAATCGCGTAAATCATCAGTCCAGTTGGGTTGCGGAACAATTGCCACCCGCAAACCTTCAGCTTCGAGCACCCTGCCAATAACGGCGGCGCCAAACGAAGGATGATCAATATAAGCATCGCCTGTAAAAAGTATCACATCAATTTCTTCCCATCCAAGCTGTTTAACCTCTTTTGCAGAAGTTGGCAGCCATTTCGATACATCTGTCTTATTTTCCAAAATATTCATGTTTGTTTATCTAACAAATAAAACCTCGTTTTGATGATTATAAAAGCGATTTTAATTGATTCACAAAGATAAAGGGAAAAATGAGGTGCAGTTAACTTTAATAAAAATGAAATAATAAAATGAATTATTGATAGTAATTTTGTATGTACCATAAACTGATTTTGCAACCTATTTTGTAATATAAAATGGAAATAACAGGAGCTAATGATTCTCTAAAAAGAAGAAAGTCAATCACTTTCAGGGGAGGCGATTATTTTGCACGTCTTTTAATGAATGGATTACGTTTAAACCGCCTGAATAAAGTGTATTCAAAAATTGCAGGAAAAGAAGGAATTGAATTTATTGATGAAGTTATCCGGATTCTTGAATATAATATTGAATTGGATGAGAAGGAACTTGTCCGAATCCCGGTATCCGGTGCGTTTATTGTTATTGCAAATCATCCGTATGGAGGTTTGGATACTTTGTTAATGATTAAGTACCTGACAACAGTTCGCTCTGACATCAAGGTGTGGGATAACTCTCTTTTGAACCGGGTGACACAGGTGTCAGATTATTTTTTAACAAAGAATCAGGAAGAAATAGCTGTTTCGGAAAATGCAGATGATTATAACGCTGCAATGGCGCATCTCGAAAATAACGGGGTACTTTGCATTTTCCCAACGGGTAAGGGAACAAAAGAAGTTTCTTTTGAGGGAATGGCGGAAAAGGTTTGGAAATACCCCGTACTTAAGTTTATTAAAGCTGCCAATGTTCCGGTTGTGCCGTTCTTTTTTCAGGATAAAGGAAATCGTTTGATTCATCTTTTAACCAAAATCAATCCGTCTTTTCAGGTGGGAAGTTTGCCTGCTGAATTGCTGAGCCAGAAAAACAAATCAATAAAAATAAGGGTTGGCAATCCGATTAGTCTGGCAAGACAAAATAAGTTCGATGATGTTTTTAAATATGGAAGATATTTGCGTGCAAAAACATTTTGCCTGGAATCCAATACCGAAATCAAACCGTTTTTTAATTATTCATTAAAGCAAAATGCAAAACAGGAGCCTGTAATTGATGCGGTTCCGCTTGAACTGCTTTTGAAAGATATTCAGGGAATTAAGGATGAATATACTTTGTTTAAATTGAAAAATTATACTGTTTATTGTGCGCCTTCGGTTAAAATTCCGAATGTAATGACTGAAATTGGCCGTTTGCGTGAAATCACATTCCGTGAAGTAGGAGAAGGAACCAATCAAAGTATTGATGTGGATGAGTTTGATTTGTATTACAATCAAATGTTTATCTGGGACGAAGACGAAAATAAATTTGTTGGTGCCTACCGTATTGGAATGGGAAAAGATATTCTTAGCCAATACGGAAAACGTGGATTCTATTTGCAGACTTTATTCCGAATGAACAACAATTTTAAACCGGTTTTAAACGAAAGTCTTGAATTGGGTAGATCTTTTGTCGTTAAAGAATATCAGCGAAAGCCATTGCCATTATTCCTGTTATGGAAAGGAATTCTATATTTTCTGCTTAAGAACCCGGAATACCGTTATTTAATTGGTCCGGTTAGCATCAGTAATAATTATTCAAAAATTTCGAAGGAACTTATTATCAAGTTTATTATGGCAAATCATTTAGACTGGAAAATGGCAACCATGATAAAGCCGCGCAACAGTTATAAATTTAAAAGCGTGAATGAAGACATTAACATTTTAATGGAAAATATGGAGCACGATATTAACCTGCTGGATCAAACCATTGCCGATTTGGATGAATTAAATTCCGGGCTTCCGGTTTTATTGAAAAAGTATATCAAGTTAAATGCAAAAATTATCGGCTTTAATGTCGATCCCAAGTTTAATAATTCACTCGACGGGTTTATCCTTCTGGATGTTTTTAAGGTTCCTGAAAATACAATCGAATCGCTTTCGAAAGATGTAAATGATGGTTCAATTCTCGAACGGTTTTATAGTAATCGCGAGTAACGAATGGCAAAATCAAATAAAATTTATGTTTTTACAGATGGAAGTGTGGATCCAGTTTCGAAAGTTGGTTACGGCGCATCGCTTGTTACTACCAGCCTTGACGATTCTTTTGAAATGCTACAGGAGTTATTGAAAGTAAAGCGCTTTGAAAACACTTCATCGACAAAACTTGAAATACAAACTTTACTATGGGTGCTGGAAGAGATAATTCCTTTTTCAGGGGAGTTGTTTATTTACACAGATTCACAGAATATTGTGAAATTATTGGATCGACAGGAGCGTTTGGAAAAGAATAATTTCCACACCAAACAGAATCGTTTAATAAATAATAGTGAGCTGTATCAGGATTTCTTCAGGCTTATTAACGAAATGGATATTCGTATTGTAAAAATCCGTGGGCACAACAAAACCCGGTTAAAAGATTATATTGATAAAATCTTTACATTGGTTGACAGGGCTTCAAGGAAAGCATTGAGAGAGAAAATATAACAGAGGCGGTATCAAAATTTAAATGAATTCTTGTCGTTTTGAGAGAAGTCGGAGCATTTGTTTTATTGTGCTATCGATTTTTTGAATAGACCGATTCTGGTTTCTTTTTGATACCGCCTCTACTTATTTATTGGAATGATTGCGTAATTAATTTTTCTGTGGAGCCAGGTATTTATATACAATACCGGCCAGTGCAGCTCCAACTATCGGGGCTACCCAAAATAACCACAATTGTCCAAGTGCCCAGTCGCCTACAAACAAAGCCTGGCTTGTACTACGTGCAGGATTAACGGAAGTATTGGTTACCGGAATTGAAATGAGGTGAATTAATGTTAATGCCAAACCAATAGCAATTCCTGCAAAACCCGGCGATGAATTTTTATGAGTTGCACCTAAAATCACAATTAAGAACATAAAAGTCATAATTATTTCGGTAATCAAAGCAGAACCCATACTGTATTTCAGCGGAGAATGTTCGCCATAACCATTGGCCGCAAAACCGTCGGATACATTAAAGGAAGTGTTTCCGCTGGCAATCATATAAAGAATGCCTGCAGCAGCAATGCCTCCCAATACTTGAGCAATAATGTAACCGGGTAAATCTTTACCATCAAAACGCCCGCCTACCCATAATCCAACCGAAACAGCCGGATTAAAATGAGCGCCTGAAATATGCCCTAAGGCGTAAGCACCAGTTAAAACAGTAAGGCCAAAAGCCAAAGCAACACCTGCAAAGCCAATTCCCAGTTCAGGAACACCTGCAGCAAGAACTGCGCTGCCGCAACCTCCCAACACAAGCCAGAAAGTACCAATAAATTCTGCGACTAATTTTTTCATAAATTTTTAAATTTTATTTAGTGATTAATGTCAAAAAACAATACAAACTATTTTTTGTTGCTCCAATTTATTAAAAAATTGATTTACAACTTGCTTGAGAAGTTCATAAAAAGACCTGATTTATATTTTATTATGAAATTTTGTGTTTTTTGTAAAGAGGCAATTTCCAAAATCTATATTTATTCGAATAGTCTGTTGACTAATTTTAATAAAGTTGAACGTTGAAAACTTGTTCGTTTTTTAGTTCTCACCCGGTGAACTTTTTGACCAGTAAATAACTTAATAGAGAATCTTAACTTATTGATGATTTAAAAGTTATTAAGAAGTCAGGGATAATTCCTTCTAACAGAAAATTGATTGTTTTTTAATGGTTTGTTCAAGGTTTTATCTTTCTAAATTTTGATTTTGCATTACTTAATTAAAAACAATAATATGAAAAGACTTTTACATTTACTCAGGGTTCAAATTTTTCTTTTGGTAATGGTGTTCCCAATCGTATCGCAAGCGGTTGTTATTAACGAAATACGTGTTGATCAGCCATCGAGTGATGATGATGAATATTTTGAGTTGGCCGGAACTCCCGGACAAGATTTAACCGGTTTGTTTTATCTCGTTATTGGAGATGGAACAGGAGGAAGCGGTGTTATTGAAGCAGTAGTTGATTTAACCGGCATTCAAATTGCACCAGATGGTTTTTTGTTAGTAGGAGAATCAACAATGTCTATTGCAACGCCCGATCTTATTTCAAGTTTAAACTTTGAGAATAGTGATAATGTAACACATTTGCTGGTTTCAGGGTTTACAGGCTCAAACGGTGATGATTTAGACACTGATGATGACGGTATATTGGATGTTACACCATGGACTGAAATTATAGATGAAGTTGCATTAATTCAATCTTTAACTTCGGGGGATAAAGTCTATAGCTCAGTTCAGGTAGGCCCCGACGGAACCTTTGCACCAGGGCATATTTATCGCGATTGTGAAGGAGTTTGGCAACTTGGTGTGTTTGAAACCGGTATTGATGATACACCAGGCTTTTCTAGTTGTGGAACAGTACCCGAAATAGAGGTTGTAATTAACGAATTTGTTGCTAATCATACCGGAACAGATACGAATGAATTTATTGAAGTTAAAAGTTCTGCAGATACCGATTTGAGCGAATATTGGCTGCTTGAAATAGAGGGAGACGGAACATCTGCCGGAACAGTTGATGAGGTTATTCAACTGGGAACAACCGATGCAAACGGGTACTGGACAACAGGCTTTTTAAACAATGCGTTGGAAAATGGTACACTTTCTTTGCTTTTGGTAAAAAACTTTACCGGTGCTTTAAGCGACGATCTCGACACGGATAATGATGGAACTTTTGATTTTACTCCCTGGGATGAAATTATGGATGATGTAGCTGTGAGTGATGGAGGTGCTTCTGATTTAACTTACTCTTCTGTTACTTTGAGTCCATTTTTTGACGGTGGCGGTTTTGCTGTGGGGGGCGCTTCCAGAATTCCGGATGGAACGGATACCGACTCTGCTTCTGATTGGGTGAGGAATGATTTTGACGGAGCCGGACTACCCGGTTTTACCGGAACATTTGACAATGGCGAGGCCATAAATACTCCCGGAGCGAAAAATGAGATAGTGGTGATTATTGACCCAATTTCATTAATTATTAATGAAGTTGATGCAGATACTCCTGGTACTGATGCTGCTGAATTTGTAGAGCTTTTTGATGGAGGTTTGGGGAATAAAGCCCTGGATGGCTATGTTGTTGTGTTTTATAATGGAAGTAACGATCAATCTTATGCAGCTTTCGATTTGGATGGCTATTCAACCAATGCGGAAGGCTATTTTGTTTTGGGAAATGCAGGTGTTGACAATGTTGGATTGACGTTTGCCGGCAATCTTTTGCAAAATGGCGCCGATGCCGTGGCTTTGTATAAAGACGATGCAGTAAATTTTCCGAACGGAACTGCTGTAACAACAACGAATTTGATCGATGCATTGGTTTATGATACCAACGACTCTGACGACAGTGGTTTACTGGTATTACTAAATACCGGAGAGCAACAAATTAATGAGGCAGAAACCAACGGCGCTGAATACTCAATGCAGCGGATTCCAAACGGAAGTGGTGGTACAAGAAATACTTCAACTTATACTACTGCTTTGCCAACTCCTGGCACAGAGAATGGTGCAGAACCACCCGTTCCGGATCTCATTTCAATAGCCGAAGCTCGCACAAAAACCGATGGAACAATAGTTACAATTACAGGAACACTAACTGTGTCTGACCAATTTGCAGGTTCTGCTTATTTGCAGGATGCTACCGGTGGTATTGCTGTTTTTGATGCTCAGGTTCATGGTGATGGCACTTTTATGATTGGGGATTCGATAACTATAACCGGTATCCGAAGTACTTACAACGGACAAATTCAGGTTAGTCCTGTAAATGCTGTTACGTCTTTTGGCGTTGCAACTTCTCCTGTTCAGCCCTTGGCAATTACTTTGGCTGATTTGTCAGCGCATCCGGCTGAATTGGTAAAAATTATTGATGTAAGTTTCCCTGAACCTGGAGCCCTGATTTTCGGAAACACGAATATTTCAATTTATGATGGTTCAGGCAGTGGTGAAATTCGGATTGATGCTGATGCATCGGATTTGGTTGGGCTTGCACAGCCTGAATCATGTGAAGAGGTAGTTGGAGTGGTTGGAAGATATTACGACTTATTTCAATTGATGCCTCGTATAAAAGAAGATTTGCCCTGTGCCGAAAAATATAAACAGACGGGGGAAGACCTGGCTATTTCTAACGATCTTACGCTGGACATTGTAACCTGGAATATCGAATGGTTTGGTGATGAAGGAAATTCACCTGCCGGAGCCAATGCGGATGCAATCCAAAAAGATAGTGTTAAAGCTGTGTTGAGTGCTTTGGATGCTGATATTTATGCAGTTGAAGAGGTTTCAGATGACGCCTTGTTTGCTCAAATGGTAAGCGAAATGAATGGTTACAATTATGTTCTGTCAGATTATACTTCGTATCCAAATGATCCCGGAGTAAAACAGAAGGTAGGGTTTGTTTACAAAACATCAACGGTTTCAGTAGTGAAAACTATGCCGCTTTTGGCTTCGCTCCATTCGTATTATGGAGGAGATGGTTCGCCTTTGGTTAATTATCCCGGCGGCGATGTAACACGATTTTATGCCAGCGGAAGATTGCCTTTTATGATGGTGGCGGATGTAACCATAAACGGAATTACGAAGCAATACAATATTATCGATATTCATGCGCGTGCCAATAGTGGAACGGATGCCGAGTTGCGTTACGAAATGAGGAAATACGATATCGGAGTTTTGAAAGATACTTTGGATGCCTACTATGCCGATGCAAACCTGATTTTGGTCGGAGACTATAATGACGATGTAGATGTAACAGTTGCCGATATTACTTCAACAACGGTAACCAGTTACGAAACTTTTGTAACCGACCCCGATAATTATTCGGTTGTAACAGGTGTATTAAGTGAAGAAGGTTTCCGTTCGTATGTGTTTGAAACGGATATGATTGATCATATAATGTTGAGTAATGAGCTTTTTGATGAATATATCGACGGTTCTGCCAGGGTTCATTATGAGTTTTATGATGCTGATTATACCGAAACTGCTTCTGACCATTTTCCAGTTTCGGCTCGTTTGCAGATTCAGAGTCTTGAATTGGTTTCTATTTTGGCAACAGGAGTTGATTGTTCAGGCGGAAATAACGGAACCGCAACAGTTGAAGTAAATGGAGGAATACCACCATATTCCTATTTGTGGAATGACGGACAAACAAGTGCAACAGCAGTTGGTCTTTCCGCCGGAACATATTTTGTAACAGTTACTGATGCTTTCAATAATGAGGTTTCTGCAGAAGTTGAAGTTTCTGAGCCTGCGCCAATTGAGCTTGTTTTATCGGATAACAAAGTGGTCTATCCTGCTTATCCTGATTCTTCTTGTACAACCATCGGTTTAATCAGCGTTTTTGGAGGAAGTGGTGAATACACTTATTTATGGAGCACGGGTGAAACTACTGAATCGATTGTAGTTTGTCCGTGGGAAGAAACTGTTTACACGCTTACTGTTTTCGATGATAACGGATGTTCTGTTGCTGGTTCTGTTTCAGTTACTCCGGTAGATATTTTATGTACCAAGGGGAATGGAACGGAAAAGTTGGAACTTTGTTTTCATGGAAAATCGATGTGTGTGGCATTTAATGCAGTTGACGAACTTTTAAGAAACGGTGCGACATTAGGAAGCTGCCAAACAGATGTAATGAGTTCATTTGTATCGGTGGATGATTTGATAGTCTATCCGAATCCGTTTGTTTCGGACATAACCATAACCTTTACAGGTAGCGCAAAATCGAATGCTGTTCTTGATGTTTTTTCTGAGTCGGGAACTAAAGTGTATTCTGAGGTAGTTGCTATTCACGCAGGGTATAACAAAATTGATGTCAATCTGTCTTCGTTATTATCTGGTAGTTATGTTTTAGTTGTCAATGGGGATTTTGTGAATCCAGTATCAAAAATGTTAATTAAGCAATAAAGGATATTTAGATTAAATTATTAACCGGTGGGAGTTTCCTGCCGGTTTTTTTAAACTCTTTACTTAAGGGTTAACAACATCGCATAAAAGTCAGAATTTATTATTCAGTGTTAAATCACCAACTTTTTCCGGTCGCCAAGTAGGGTGACAACTAAAAATGTTCTAATCCAATGCTTCTTTAATTCTGATCTGTAGTTGAGAAATAACATTTTTACTAAACCATTCATTTTTAGCGAGCCAGATGTTGTTTCGGGGCGACGGATGTGGTAGTACAAAATATTCAGGCAAATACTCTTTGAAATTTCTTACAGTTTCGGTTAGTGTTTCTTTTATCTTGTTGCCAAGATAATATTGCTGGGCATATTTTCCCACGAGGATTATCAGTTTCACCTTTGGCATTTCAATGAGTAGTTTCCGGTGCCATAGCGGCGCACATTCTTTTCGTGGTGGCAAATCGCCCGATTTACCTTTGCCGGGGTAGCAAAAACCCATCGGCATCAAGGCGATTTCTTCAGGATTATAAAAGGTGCTTTTTGTAACCTTCATCCAGTTTCTGAGGTTGTCGCCGCTTTTATCGTCCCAGGGAATTCCGCTTTTATGCACGGCAAGCCCGGGTGCCTGCCCCACAACGATAATTTTGCTTTTTGGATTTGCTGTTAAAACCGGTCGTGCCCCAAGTTGCAGATGTGGTTCACAAACCTTGCAATTCGATATTTGATTTAACAGATTCTGCATGAAACCCAAATTTACTTACGTGAGATTAACCACCGGGCGCTCAGTAAAGTTCTGTTCGAACAAAATTCCCGGAGAAAATATAAGCAAATACTAATTTACAATTTTTACCCGCCCTACTTCTCCGGTTTCAAGCATAACTTTAATGCCGTGAGGGTGCGATTGCGAATTTGTAAGTATGCGTTTTACTATTCCTTCTGTGAGTTGGCCTGTTCTTTGGTGATGTTTTTGAACAATTTCAACCTCGCTGCCAATTTTAATGTTTTTTCGAAGAGTTCCGTCCATTCTATTTTAGATATAAATTACTATCGCCGTAGCTTAAAAACCTGAAATTATTATTCAGTGCATAATTGTATACTTTTTCCCAGTCGTCGCCAATAAAGGCGCTGATTAAAAGAAGTAGTGTGCTTTGCGGCTGATGAAAGTTGGTGAACATTCCACTAATAATTTTGAACTGATAACCGGGAATAATAATAATTTGTGTAGAAAACTGCAGTGTATTTTGTTGCGTTTCATCCAGATAATTTACGAGATTTTGAAGCGCTTTTATTACCGGAATAGAAGCTTCGGTTTCATAGGGCTCCCACTGCAAGACCTCCGGAAATTCGGAGTTAAATGCATTGTTTTCGATTTGCAATCCAAGCCAGTATAAACTTTCCATTGAACGAACCGAAGTAGTTCCTACTGCAATTATCTTGTCGGGATTCTGAATGAACTTCTGAATTATCGATTTAGGGAAAATCACTTTTTCATGATGCATGGTATGTCCCGAAATTTCTTCCGATTTCACAGGCTGAAATGTTCCCGCGCCAACATGAAGCGTAATTTCATTTGTTGTTATGTTCTTTCTTTTAAGCGCTGAAAAAACCTTTTCGGTGAAATGTAAACCTGCGGTTGGAGCAGCTACTGAACCATCAATTTTGGCGTAAACTGTCTGATAAGTTTCTTCGTCCGACTCTTCTGTGTCGCGATTTAAATAAGGAGGTATTGGCAAAACTCCTGCCTGTGCTACAATTTCGGCAAAAGTAAAACCATTATTCCAACTAAATTCTATGTCAAAAGTGTTTTCGGTTTGGGCTAGTTTGGCGGCTTTAATATCAACTGGTTTTCCTTCGATAAGAAGCGATTTAAATAATGCACCGTCTTTCCACTTTTTTGCATTTCCCAGCATACATTTCCAGGTTACTTTATCCGTTTTAGCGAAAGAAACCTGGTAATCGGCCGGCTCGACCGGTTCAAGGCAAAAAATTTCGATTTTTGCTCCTGTTGATTTGGCAAAAAACATTCGGGCATGGATAACCCGTGTATTGTTAAAAACCAAAAGTGAATTTTCAGGAAGAAATTTTACCGCATTTTTAAAGATGTCTTCCTGAATTGTTCCTTTTTCCCATACCAGTAATTTTGATTCATCGCGGTTAGCCAACGGATATTTGGCAATCCGCTCATCAGGCAAATCGTAGGTGAAATCACTGATTTTTATGTTGGCGTATAAACTCAAAGTCTTTCTTTTTTGTTAGTGCAAAAGTAGTATTTCTTGCGTAGCCAATGATGCAACTTGTGATTTGTTACATAATGGTGCCTTCGGAGCAATCATGCTAAAAAAACAACTGCGAATATAATTCACCGCTTCAAAAAGAAGAATCGTTCCATCTTGTGCTTGAAAGGAACGGTTCTTTTTTTTGCCTCTCTCTTAAAATTTCGATACAAGCTTTGGTTATTTCACCACCAATTTTCCACCCATTACTTCATTTTTATATTTTACCCGGACAAAATAAACCCCTTCTTTCCAACTCTGGGTTTGTATTTTTATGCTTTTGCCTTTTAGTTTTGTTTTTTTCTCCTTTAACAACTGGCTTTGATTGTAAATTTCCATTTCCCATTCCGCGTTTTCATCAAATGTTTTTTCTTCCGATTCTGACTCAATTGACAATGTTGTTTCACCACTGGTGGGATTCGGTGTAAAAACAAGCAGGAAACGGCCACAATCCACCACATTGGTGTACATGTGTGCCCAGCCTGAACAGTCACATCTATTGCAGGCCCGTATTTCGAGCATAAAGCTTTGGTAGTCGTTCGGATAAATGGTAGCATACTGATCCTGCATTCCATATGGATAAACTTGCCCATACAAAACTTGCCAGTCCCAATCTGTAATACCTGCATCACCGGCCGGATGAACGGCCTCTACATCGTTATGTGTGCCATAACATAGGTTATAAACTGGCATGCCGGTATTAACATCTACAATATGGTTGCCATAGGCATAAATCTGAGGTTTACCAACCCAAACATTTTTATACCCAATGGCTGTTGCACCGGAAGGTGTCGTTACCGTCAATGAAATTGTGCCTTGTCCATTCTGCGCAGTTCCTTTTACACTATACGTGGGATCGTCATCATTGCTTACTTCATCAAGAGGACTTGTACAATCCCAATCGTATTCCAAATCAATGTCTGTAAAAGCGGTTTCTGAAAAAGTGCGTTGCACATTATTGCACAAGGCCCCAGTTATAGAGCCTGAAATAAATGGGGCGTTTAACTTGTAATAAGTCAAATCTACTGCTGAATTCCAATATGGACAATTATCATATTCATGCCTTACTAAAGGGCCATTTGTCCACTTTGAAATAAACCAGCCCGATTGTTCTGTTGTTACAGCAGAATGATCAAACACAGTTTCAGGATGGTAAAAAACTTTACGATGATTGGCTTCTGTTGTTTCGACATAACTGCCATCATCCCAATATCTATTTACATTGTCAATATCGTTAAGGTACGCATCTAAATCGTTAATCCACAAAGTGCCTCCTCCTTCGGAAACATTCCATGCATAAGAATGACAGTTGTAAGCCAGTGATGAGTGGGCTAATAATGTAACCTGACTGGAATCTACCATTGATACGGTTAACCAATAGTTATCTTGGTATTCCCATTCTGGTTGATCATAATCTTCTCCATATAAGTATATATAGTCAAGGGCGTCAACGTTTGTTCCTTTAGGGGTTTTTAATGTTACATTAAACTGGGCTAATGCAACAAAACTTATTAGGTTGTATGCTAAAAGTTGAAATATTATTTTCATGATTTATTCGTTTAAAGTTTGTAAAAATGATTTTGTGTAGAATTTTAGAGAATCGAAATCAGCATAAGTAACAGGGGCAGGTGCAAAGTTTGATAAAAAACTTGGTATTCGCTGATTATTATCAACAAAGGAAATAAATGGCTGGTATTCTAAATTATAATATAATATGTTGCCTATTAAAAAGAAGCTTCCGAGTTTGCAAAGTTCGCTTAGATCGTACTTTTCTTTTTCCTGATATTTGAGATAGGCTTCGTTTACAATTTCCTCTAACTCGTTAGTTGTTAACTGTGTTAAAAATACCTGTCTCGAAAGGTAAACCTCTGTTACATATATATGTATCATAAAGTCTCCTTTTTCTATGTTTGTCCAGGTAGTGTTATAATCAGCTGGTTGAAGCGTACGGTAATAATCAAAAAATTCCCTGGCAGCATCTTCCCTTTGGCTTAGTTCTGCAAATGAATTAATATCTCGAACCATTATCTCGAATCCGACCTGTTTATCTGTGTAGGCCCAAATTACATTATACATAGGGCATTGGGTACAACTATAAACAAGCCCGAGGGTGCACATATTATATAATGTATCCTCAGGAATGTTGACAACATCTATCATTTCCTCCCAGTTTTTCAATTTCCTCCATTCGGGTGTTCCGGGAACTACTGGGTACGAAAAGCTGTCGATTATGCCCATTGATTTCAATTCTTCACAACGTTTTTGAAAAGTATTTTCCTGTTTATTACATGATAGTACAATAACAAGAAGAAACAAAAATATCATCGAGCCTATTCTTTTCATAACTACTTTTCCGATGCAATTTGTTGAATGATAACGGATGTTTCTTTATCTGAAAACATACCTGTTTTTAAAAAGTACTCGATATTTTTATTTTTTCCCTTTTCAGAAGCAAACTCAGGATGTTCAAGCTTGTCCATTATCCTTCCGGCTAAAAGCAGAGAGGTATGCGCGACATAAAGTGAATATCCTGCCTCCATTTTCGAATTAAATTTATCAATACTTTCCTGTAAAAGCATCTTTAATTCTTGTTCAGACAGTTTAGATAATATTTCGTTTTGGGACAATAATATTTCAGTATCGAAGATGAAAAACCTCCATTCTCCTTTTTCAATATTTCCCCAATCTGAATCTATCCTTTTAGGGTCAAGCTTTATATATGTCAGAACAATTTCTTTTGCAGCATCTTTTCTGGTAAACAATTCATCAAAACCGTTAAATTGTTTTCGAAGGATGTTAAATCCATTTTGCAATGGCCCAAATGCAACTATAGTATTAAACAATGGATAATCTAAAACAACTTTTGTCAATTCTTTAGTTGATAAGTTTTGAAGTACCTCGTCTGGTATTTGGCAAAGATTAATTCTGTCTTCGTTATTTTTGATTTGACTTTTCCATTCCACAGTCCCCGGTTTCACCGGGTAGTCCCAGGTAACGTTCTTCTGTGAGTAAGAAAGTACAGGCATTACTAATATTAGAGATATGATTATTTTTTTCATCGTTTTCAGATTTTGGTTTTATAATATGTAATTTTGAAATGCTTAATAGGAGATTCCCCTTACTCTGCGAGTAAAAACACCTTTGCCTCCCCGGGTGGGGATTACCGGGGGAGGCTTTTAAATTAGCCTCGCAAGTTTTGTTGTGATTATTGTATGCATTTTAAAGTCTTTGGCGGCCTTTTTAAGGGCTTTGGGTTTTTGATTGATGTCTTAAATTTAATCAAAAAATAGACAATTACAATCGTTTTTTTGAATAGATTGTATAGAATGTGTTAGGGTTGCGTGTTGATAATATGCTTTTGAGCATAAGCTGATACGTGAAATTGTTTGGTATTTAGTTTTAAAACGCTCAAAAGCTTTTTCTGGCGCTTTGCGGATCTTTGTGTAAATATTAGTTTACGAAGCCATACTGTAGAATCATAAAATTGTAATTTTGCAGAAAAAAAGGCGATGATAAAAGTTGGCGACAGAGTAAAGTTTTTAAATGATGTTGGTGGTGGTGTGGTTACCGGGTTTATTGGTAAAAACATGGTTAATGTTGAAAATGAAGATGGCTTTGAAATTCCTTACCCGGTTTCACAGTTGGTCAACATTAGTGCACCTGGAATGAATGCTGAAAAGAAAGAGCAAAAATCAGAAAAAACTGAACCGGAAAGGAAAATACAAGCTAAAGAAGTGGAAGTTAAAGGAAGAATTATTGAAGGAAAAAATTCGGCCGACTTCTATTTTTGCATGGTTCCGGTTGTTTCGAATAATCCGGTTGGAGGCGATATTGAGCTGTTTCTGGCTAACGACAGCAATTTCACTGTTTTGTATCATTATTCTCATTTTTCGAACGGGAAGAATTACTCGGTTAAACATGGAACTGTTGTGGCAAATTCAAGAATTTTACTTGAAAGTTTGGGGCAGCACAACCTGAACGAAGTTCCTGAGTTTGGGTTTCAATTAATGTATTTTCAAAATGAAGAAAATGATTGGCATGAACCCATTCAAAAGCGGTTTAAAATAAACCCGCTAAAATTTTATAAGGAAACAAGTTTTCAGCAGAACCGGTTTTTCGAAAAGAATGCGATGATTTTGCAAATTGCCGGTAATATCTTAAAAACGGAGATCGATAAACTTAGTGAAGAAGATTTTGAGAAGGTAGTAAAAAGTAAACAGGAAGAACAGGAACAGAAATTTCAGGTAAAGAAAAAGCCACAGGAAATTGTTGAGGTTGATCTTCACATCAATGAGCTGATTGATAATGCTTATGGTTTAAGTAATATAGAAATGCTACAACTTCAACGGGAACGGGTTGAAACCGAAATGCGTTCTGCTATTCAGGCGGGAGTAAAGAAAATTGTATTTATTCACGGAGTAGGGCAGGGAGTTTTAAAAAAGGAAATTTCCGACCTGCTGAAATCCAGATTTCCCAAATATAGCTTCCATGATGCTTCGTTTCAGGAATATGGCTACGGAGCTACGATGGTGATCTTAAGAAAATAGTTCAATGTACAAAGTTTGAAGCTTAGGGTACAGGAAATGAACTTTTCATATGGCACGTTAAACTTTGAACTAAAGTTGTATTTTTGCACCGGCAGGCCGCTTTATCGTGTCCCGAGTAATCGGGATAAGGAAAGTCCGGGCAACACAGGGTGCCGTGCTTCTTAACAGGAAGATCTTTGAAAGGGGATAGTAGCGTAACAGAAAATAACCATCTCTGCCAACCGGCGGAGGAACGGGTGAAAAGGTGGGGTAAAAGCCCACCGGTGGTGGTGGCAACATCATCAGCCGTACGTCTCACGGGTTGCAAAGTCAAATATATCCCGGTTGTTTGCCGCTGTTGCGGTACAGCAGAATTGCCCGTTTTGTTTCTCTTCGCACAAGGAAACCGGGAGGGGTAGACTGCAGGATTCCGGCAGTGATGCCGGAACAAGATAAATGATAAAGGTCCGCCGGTTGGCGGATACAGAACCCGGCTTACAGGCTTGCCGTTTTTTAAAACAAAAAAGGCTTCGTTTAACGAAGCCTTTTTTGTTTTATTGAGCCGGGAAAATCTTATTCGCAGAAAGATAATCCAGCACTTTGTCTATATTTTGTTCGTTCTCCTCCGGTTTAAATACCAGTTTTGCATTTTCAGGAACTTCGTATTCCAGGTCCACTCCCGGAAGTCCCTTCGTCTTTCCTTCTTCCAGAAGGTTATATAAAGCAGGCTTGTTGTTTTTGCAATATTCCAAAGTTGCATCCATATAAAACAAATGGAAACGGTCTTTGCCAATTATTTCGGCAATTTGATCGCGTAACGAATTGTTTCTGGAAATGAATGAGCAAATTGTTATAATTCCCTGGTCGTTTAGCATTTTACTGATGTGGGCCACACGGCGCAGATTTTCAGCTCTGTCTGCAGGTGTGAAATCCAATTCGCGGCTAACTCCGAAACGTACTGAACTACCATCGATTAAAACAGCAACTGCACCATTTTCGAATAGTTTCTTTTCGAGACTAAATGCAAGTTCATTTTTTCCCGAGCCATGTAGCCCTGTAATCCAAATCGTTTCTCCTTTTTGGTTCAGTCTTTTCTGGCGTTCTTGAGTTGTAATCAACGATTTTCCTTTGGCAATGCTTGCTTTATCTGCATCCGTAATTCGGGAAGGTAAGTCTTTGCTGCCAAGCTTGTCGATAATCATTCCTACCGCACAAGTGTTGTTGGTAACCGGATCAATCAGGATAAACGAACCTGTTTGGCGATTTTTTGTGTAGGGATCGAAAAACATCAGCTTGGATGTAGTAATTACTACCCTTCCAATTTCATTAAGCTGAAATCTTTCTATGCTCGATTTTTCAAGCGTGTTTACATCAACTTTATATTTTACCTCGTCTATTCGGGCTTTTGTCGTATTCGATGCTTGCTTAATGTAGAACTGAGTAGTTAAATCCATCGGATTTTCATCCATCCATACCAGCATGGCTTCAAACTGTCTGTCCACCCTTGGAAGATTATCCGGATGAACAAGCATGTCGCCGCGTGAAATATCAATTTCATGTTCTAAAGTTACCGTAACCGATTGGGGTGGAAAAGCGTATTCAAGTTCGCCGTCGTAGGTTACAATCGATTTTACCTTCGATTTTTTCATGGAAGGTAGCACCATTATTTCATCTCCTTTTGAAATAATTCCGGAAGCTATTGATGTTGAAAAACCACGGAAGGCAATATCGGGGCGCAAAACGTACTGAACCGGATAACGAAGATCTGTAAAATTACGGTCGCTGCTAATATGTACTGTTTCCAGAAATTCCAGCATTGAAGGCCCGTGGTACCAGGGCATTCTATCGGAAGTCTCCACCACATTGTCGCCTTTTAGTGCTGAGATTGGAATAAAACGTACATCAGGAATGTCAAGTTGGGCTACAAAAGCTTCATAATCTTTCCTTATTTTTTCAAAAACTTCCTGATCAAAATCTTTCAGGTCCATTTTATTAATTGCCACAACCACGTGTTTTATCCCAAGTAAAGAAACCAAAAAAGTATGGCGCTTGGTCTGGGTAATTACTCCGTGTCGGGCATCGATAAGGATAATTGCCAGATTGGCAGTAGAACCGCCCGTAATCATATTCCGGGTGTACTGTTCATGCCCGGGAGTATCAGCAATAATAAATTTTCGTTTTGCTGTTGAAAAATAGCGATAGGCAACATCAATGGTAATTCCCTGTTCGCGTTCGGCTTTTAATCCATCCAGAAGGAGGGCGTAATCGATATCTTCGCCCGCATGGCCAACTCGTTTACTGTCGCGTTCCAAAGCGGCCAACTGGTCTTCATAAAGCATTTTACTATCAAACATCAATCGCCCGATAAGGGTAGATTTTCCGTCGTCAACACTTCCGGCAGTTAAAAGTCTTAATAAATCTTTTTTCTGATCCTGGTCCAGGAATGCTTTTATATCGAGATCTAGTTCTGTCATTTTTTTTACTCGTTATTTGCTGTTATTTCGGATGCTTTTTTGAAAAGAAATCGGTTGCTGGAATTTCCCTGTGCGCGTTTCACCGGAAATAACAAAACTTAACTTTTTTATTAAAAATATCCCTCACGTTTTTTCTGCTCCATTGAAGCTTCCTGGTCAAAGTCAATAACCCGGGTAGTTCGTTCAGAAACGGTTACCGTCATCATCTCTTCAACTATTTTTTCAATTGTATCGGCTTCCGAGTCAACTGCTCCTGTTAATGGGTAGCATCCCAGTGTGCGAAATCTTACCATTCTCATTTTAGCTTTTTCAGCTAATTCTTTTGGCATCCGATCATCATCAACCATAATCAGGTTCCCGTCAACCTCTACAATTGGACGTTCTTTCGCAAAATAAAGCGGAACAATCGGAATTTTTTCCAGCCGGATATATTGCCAGATGTCGAGTTCTGTCCAGTTTGAAATTGGAAACACACGGATTGACTCGCCTTTGTGTACTTTGGCATTATAGATATTCCATAATTCCGGTCGTTGATTCTTGGGATCCCACTGATGAAATTTATCGCGGAATGAAAAAATCCGTTCTTTTGCACGCGATTTTTCTTCGTCACGACGGGCACCTCCAAAAGCAGCGTCGAATTTATATTTACTCAGCCCTGCCAAAAGAGCCTGAGTTTTCATTACGTCGGTATGTACTTTGCTTCCGTGCGTAAAAGGGCCAATCCCTTTTTTAAAACCTTCCATGTTGGAATGTACAATCAAATCCCATCCATTTTCTTTGGCATAATTGTCACGGAATTCAATCATTTCCTTGAATTTCCATTTTGAGTCGATATGCATTAAAGGGAAAGGCACTTTGCCGGGATAAAAGGCTTTTTCAGCCAGACGTACCATTACAGAGGAATCTTTTCCAATGGAGTAAAGCATCACCGGGTTTTCGAATTCAGCAGCAACTTCCCTTATAATATGAATTGCTTCTGCTTCAAGTTCCCGAAGATTGGTCAAACTGTATTCTCTCATGAGTTTATTTCAATAAGATTTGAACTTTTTAAAATTTCAAAATGGATTGCAAAGATAATATTTTTGTCACAAGGGAGGATTAAGGACACTTATATCCTTTAATTCTTAACGTAAATTATTTTAAAAATGCCAGAAATAAGGAATCAGTAGAAGTGATAGAATAAAAGCGATAATATTTAGGGGTAATCCAATTTTCAGATAGTCTCTGAATTTATAGTTTCCAATTGCTTGTACAATTAAATTTGTTTGGTAGCCGATTGGTGTTGAGAAGCTTGCCGAAGCAGCAATGGCAATTGTAACGAAAAAAGGTTTTGGATCTACATTCAATTGATGGGCAGCTGCCAAAGCAATTGGAAATACCAGTGCCGCTGCCGCATTGTTGGTAATTATTTCGGTGAAAATAGAAGTAATTATAAAAAGAGCTGCCAAAACACCTATCGGTCCAAGCGCCTTGCTAAAATTAATAGTTGTGTGGGCAATAGATTCTGCTGCTCCCGAATTCTGCATTGCTTTGCTAATGGCAAATGCACAGGCAATGGTTATCAGAACATCCCAGCTTATTGCTTTTGTGTATTTTTGCTGTGGCATAATTTTCATCCAAACAAGCAAAACTGCTGCAATAGCCGAAAAATAAAACATATCGAATTGAATTCCTTTGGGCGATTCAAAAAATTTCCCTACCGTTGAACCGATAATCATTAAGAGTAGAATAATAAATGCAATCCATTTTTTCCAAAAGGTTCCTGTCGTTTTATAATCGCGAATGTAGGAGGTGAGGTAAAATATTTTTGATTCGCCCCAGTTTTGCACAAAGCGGTCTGTTGTAAGCAGAACAAGATTATCACCCGCCTTCAGCTTAAATTGGCCTAAATTGGATGTTATCGTTTCTCCATTACGGTGAATTGCAATTACTACAGCCTGGTAGTGATCGAAAAAATTAAATTCAGGGATTGTTTTTCCTACTCCCGGGAATCGGGGCGATAATACAGCTTCATATTGTTTCAGCGATTTTTTAGGAATATTTTTTAATAAATCGATTCCGCTAAGTTTTATATTGTCGTTACTCAAAATGAAATTCAGCCTGTCTGATTTTCCTGTAATATGGAGTTTGTCATTTGCCTGAATAATAAAGTTCCTTTTTTGGGCTTCGATAATATTATTGTCTCTTTCTATATTTCTGATAATTAATCCCTTGAGTTCTTTTAGTCGTCCGTTTTTTATTTCGAGCCCGATTAAATTACTTGTTTCAGGTATAATTAGGTTATAATAGTAATCTTTATACTCAGTTGAACTTTTCTGATTTAGTAAGATTTTGGGACCGGGTAGTAACTTGTTTCCGGCAACCGACATGTAAACAGTGCCAATAACAGCAATTATTACTCCTACTTTTCCCAGCTCAAACATGCCAAAACCTTCATGGCCGTTTTCAAGAATTAATCCATGAACCACGAGGTTGGTTGATGTTCCAATCAAAGTACACATTCCTCCAAGGATGGTAGCATACGAAAGCGGAATAAGAAATTTTTTGGCAGAAAGGTTCAGTTTTTCAGTCCAGTTTTTAATAATCGGTGCGAAAATAATTACAACCGGGGTATTGTTTAAAAAGGCCGATAGAATTGATACAGGGAACATGATTTGTGGAATCAGGAATACCATTTTTCGTCTTTTGCGGGGAAGGTACGATTGTGCCAAACGGTTTAAGATTCCTGACTGACGTACTCCTTCACTTACAAGGAATAGAATTCCAATAGTAATCATTCCCTTATTGGAAAAGCCGGCGAGTACATCTTCTGCACTAAGTATCCCAAAAGCCATAATTACCACTGCAGCGGTAAGGAAAACTAATCCCGGACGCATAATTTCTTTTGCGAGGGCAACTATGGTTAAAAAAACAACTATTAAAACAATGTACCCTTCTAAGGTCATAAAAAAGAATTATGGTTTAATTGGATTTTTTCTTTTCATTCTACACCTATTCCCTGAAATCAAAACTAATTATAAAATTGAATTCCTTAAAAAATAATAGGATTTTTCTGGAATTTGCAGCCGATTTAGCTTATTATTCGCTAAACACAAAGTTAATATGGCGGGTTATTTTCATGTTAACTTCGAAATGGTTAATTTTAAGCTATTTATAATTATTGATTGTTAAAAGGTGCAATTTTTTCTGAAAAAATATGATGTAGGTTTGTGTAAAAAAAAATAAATATTACTTTTGCACCCGCCTTTGAGAAACAAAGGCTACATACAAGGATGACTCAGTAGCTCAGCTGGTAGAGCACATCCCTTTTAAGGATGGGGTCCTGGGTTCGAATCCCAGCTGAGTCACTTTTAGAAAAAGACAAATTATTGTCAAATGATGAAAATCCGTGTAAATCAAGTGTTTACACGGATTTTTTGTTTTCCTGGAAGTCATCTAAATGACAAAAAATGCCTGTTTTAGGCACTTTTTTGTACCAATTTTGTTACAGAAGCTTTTTTAGTGAAAATTTTCTGTAACAAGTATAAGTCTCTGATTTGTCGCATTTTGTCACAGTGCAACTCGATAGGTTAATGTAGTTTTAAACGTTAATTTTTAGCAAAATGAGTGACAATTTTAAGATTTTCTTCTATCCCAGAAAAAACTATGTAAACAAGAATGGAGAAGTAAGCATCAGGGTATTTCTTGTTTTGAACGGAGAACGAGCCCCGTTTACCTCGGAAATCACCACCCCAATGGAACTTTGGGATGATGAAGAAAACTGTGCATCTGGTGGTTCCAATCAAGCGCTTGCTATAAATGAGAAGTTGGACGATTTGAAGGCTGAACTAAAATTTCATTATAGGGAGCTAAAACGACATGATGTTTTGGTTACTGCCGAACAAATAAGGGAAGCTTATTTAGGAACGACTGTAAAAAACTATAAATTATTGGAAACTTTTAAAGAGTATAATGATGGTTTGAGTAAACGGGAAGGGAAGGATTTATCATCAGCTACAGTCTCAAAGTATAAGCGTACATACAAGCGTCTGACGGAGTATATTAAGGAAAAACACAAGAGGAATGAAATATCATTCCGTCAGATCAATTATAGCTTTATAAAAGGATTTGATGATTATTTGACTACCACTTGGAATTGCGATACAAATACCAAAGTAAAGTATCTTCAGCACTTAAAAACGATTGTAAACATTGCACGCAATAATAATTGGATTTCATCTGACCCATTTTCAAATTTTAAGATAAAAAGAAAAAAATCTGATCGCGGATATCTGACTCAAGATGAATTGGTTGCCATAATGCGAAAAAAGTTTAAGGTTAAACGTCTTGAACAGGTTCGGGATGTTTTTGTCTTCTGTTGTTTTACCGGACTTTCGTATATAGATGTCAAGAATTTAAAGAATGAACATATTCAAAAAGCCTTTGATGGAACATTCTGGATAAGAAAGAAAAGGGAAAAAACCGGAGTACAATCCGATGTTTTAATGCTGAAAATAGCAAAACTTATCCTAGATAAATACAAAGGGATGTCAGGTGATGGTTATGTCCTTCCTGTAATTAGCAACCAGAACATTAATGGGTATTTAAAAGAAATCGCTGACGTTTGCGGAATTGAGAAAAACCTAACTTTTCATTTAGCCAGGCATACTTTTGCCACGACAGTTACATTAGCTAAGGGAGTTCCTTTAGAAACGGTTAGTAAAATGTTAGGTCATACAAGTTTAAAAACTACCCAAATATATGCTAGGATTACTGATCAGAAGATCGGGCATGACATGAAAAACCTTTCCAAAAACCTTGGTTCAATGGGAAATGCATTTAAACCTTAAAGTTTTTATGGTGGAACTCCAATTAATACAGGAAAAGATATTTGAAATTAGAGGCAACCGGGTTATGCTTGATTTTGACCTTGCCGAATTGTACCAGGTAGAGACAAGGGCTTTAAAACAAGCTGTCAGACGTAATCCGAATCGGTTTCCAAGCGATTTTATGTTTCAACTTACAAAAGATGAATGGACAGAGCTTATCACAATTTGTGATAAGCTTCCAAAATCTGTTAAATTTAGTCCGGCCTTACCTTTGGCATTTACCGAACAGGGAGTTGCGATGCTCTCCAGCGTACTCCGCTCTCAGTCGGCAATAGAAATTAATATTTCAATTATGCGTGCATTTGTTCTAATGCGTCAATATGCGATAGGATATGATGAGCTTTTGAAACGAGTTGAACAATTGGAAATCAATACGAACCTACAATTCTCGGAAATTTACCAGGTATTAACTGAGCTAATGAAAGAACCTGAAAAGATTGAGCGAAACCCGATTGGGTATAAAACTGTTGTAAGAAAAAGTAATAAAGAATAGGTGTGAGATTGATATTAATTGATTGGACTAAGCTTGTCACAATTTGTGATAGGCTTATTTTTACAAGCTGAGTTTCATTTAAATCTCAATTATTGTAGATGATAAAAACTATTCAGGGTTCTAATATTAATAAAGTTAATCCCCCATAATTGCCCAGCTTATAAGTTTGTTCTGTACATCTAAAATCCTTCATCGAATTTGGTTTTATAGTTGGGAGCCATTTTGATAAGGTTGTTTTTTCGACACTATAATCAGTTTCAATATCTAGGGTGGAAAGTAAATTGAATGTATTTTGCATATAGTCAGTATTTACTTTTATGACTGGTCTGCTGGTAATACCGGTAAGAATAGAAAAGGATTGAGAGAATCCAATGTATCTTGATGTGATATCTTCTTGCCATTTTATTAAAAAACAAGGAGTAATATCTAATTCTGTATAGCGTATTGCCGTGCTCTCGATAGATGAGCTAAATATTGATTTTAGGTTTAAAATTGAATCAATTCCTGGCTCAAATTCTGCTGAAAGATTTACAAAGCGATTTGCCGGCATTAATAAATTGGAGGCAAAAAAATTTGCCTCCCGTTCAAATGGGGATTTTCCGTTTCCCTCCATTGTTGCTTTATGTAAAGAAATTCCTTTTTTTAATAGGCTACAGTGTTCTTTTATAAAGTAGTGCCCAAGTTCATGGGCAAGTGTGAATCTGGTTCGTGGTGAATCTTTATCTGAAAGTTGATCATAATTCAGATGAATAAAAAAATCGCCACAATCAAAAACCAATTGTCCAACAAAATAATGTTCGTAATGTCCATCAATAATTGTAATAGATTGGTTGTCTGCTATTTTTATTAAATCAACTTTATTACTGGCAATATTATTCTCAGCAATAGATTCAGCCAGATTTGATATTTCTAATCTTTTCCCATTATCCATTTGGATTTGGTTTTTTATTTTTTCTTGCAATTTCTCGTTCTTGCTTCATGCGTTTTTGTATGTGTTCGGGTATGGCGTTTATTCCATCTCTGGCTGCCATAGCAATTGTCTCCATGGGTTCATTGTTAATTAATCTTCTTTCGTGTTTACTAAATAGAAAGTCAGGCTCTTGTAATTCTTCGGGAAGAATAATGTCTGTGCTTCCGTAGCTAAGTTCGTAATTTTCAACTTCATTAATTGTGGTCGGAAATAAAAATCCACCTGTTCTTAATGCGTGTTGAATAATTTTTTCTTTTCTTGATTCTTGATTTTTTTGACTGATTTGCTTTTTCATTTTGATTTTTACTTAGTTTCTTCAAACAAGTTCTTCTTGAGTTTGTCTAATGCGCGTTTTTTTCTTTGTCGAATATTTGCAGGATTTGTTCCATGAACAGAACAAAGAAAATCCATCGCATTGTCGCTTAAGTGTTGTGTATTGTCAATGCAGTATTCGTCAGCGTATGTTAAAAGTATGTGTCTGTCTTTTTCATTTAGTTCGTCTAATGCAAGTCTGAGTTTTTGCATAAAAATATTTGATATTTCCGGCGGTTCCTCTATCTTCTTGTCATCTTCTTCAAGATAATTTTCAGGTTCAGGAAGTTTAAACCTACTTTGTTCTTTTTGATAATCTCCGATTGTACTAAGGAATACCTTATTGCCAATTTTTCCCAACCAGGCTTTGATGATTTTATTTGTTTGTTTATCATCCAAATCATCTTTTAAGTTAAATTTATGTATGTACTCAAAAGCCTTTATAAAAGTTTTTTGTAATATTTCTTTGGCAAAAAACTCAGGGTCCGAGAAATTTGAGCATCCCTGAAGTGCAATCTTGTAAATGTAACCTGCGTATCTCTTGTAAAATTGAGATTGCGCTAATTGTACTTCTTTAATATTTCCTTTTTTTATTTTTTCGACAAGTTCGATGTCGGTAGTTTCAGTTTGAAAAGCAATGTTCATTTTTGAGCTTTTTTCATTATAAATACTTAAGCGTGACATTTTTCTTCTGTCACGCTTGGTAGTTTATTTATTGAATTTAAAAATATTGAAAAATGATTGAAAAAAACAACAAAATCGAAGTTGACCTTGAGCTGTATGCTGCAGAGGGAAAGAAGGTTCCGAAAGGACAAAAGTACAAAATCAAAGTGGACAGGGTGAAGTACACTACAGAGCAAGAAACGATGACTGGACGGGAAATTTTGCAATTGGCTGGCAAAACTCCTGTTGAAAGGTTTCAGTTGAACCAACGTCTTAGTGGTGGCAAGGTTGTAAAAGTTGGATATGATGAAGTTGTTGATTTTACAACACCAGGGATTGAAAAGTTTATGACAATTCCGTTGGATCAGACTGAGGGAGGATTTTGATGTGAGACGTCAATTTGAACTTCCAGAAGAAGATGTCTTGTTTTTAGACAGTCTGGGACTTGACTGGGAAACTATTATTGACAGGGGAATGCATTGGGTAATAATTCATGATTATCCGGTGCACCCGTACTATAATTATTCTGTAACGAATGTAGCGATTAAAATAGAAACGGGCTACCCCAGATCCGCATTAGATATGGCCTATTTTTTCCCTCAGTTAGTTCGCAAAGACGGTAAAGTAATTAGGGCTATATGCAATACTTTAATTGATGGAAAGCATTTCCAACGTTGGTCGAGACATCGTACACCTGCTAATCCGTGGAGGGAAGGAGTTGACGATTTATCAACACATTTGAGTTTAGTTAATTTTTGGTTCGAGCAAGAATTTTTAAAACAACCGTATGCACTTACAACTTAAAATATCAGGTGATCATTATTCCTTATTAAAAAACCATTTGTTTCCTGGAGATGGGAAAGAAGCAATTGCTATTGCATTGTGTGGCCGTCATAATGATAAAAACTACCATTGTTTGTACGTTCATGACATTATTTTGATTCCGTATGAGGATTGCACCATTCGCGAAAAAGATATTATCCAATGGTCAACTCTAAAAATACTCCCATTTCTGAAACGACTATCAAAAGGAGAATTCGGAATTTTAAAGATTCATAGTCATCCTACTGGCGTAAATGATTTTTCCATACAAGATGATGCATCAGATAAAGAATTGTTTGATTCAGTGTTTGGATGGTCAAATTCAACTTATCCACATGCAAGTGCAATTATGTTGCACAATGGAAGAATTTTTGGAAGATTTGTTTTTGACGACTTGCATTTTGAGCCTATTTCGAAAATTTCAATTGCCGGAGACAAAATTGAATATTTTGATGAAACTGAAAATAAAAACATCAATCCTGATTTTGCACTTCGGACAATTCAGGCATTTGGGGATGAAACATACAGAAAGTTGTCGCAACTTAAAATTGCGGTGGTTGGATGTTCGGGAACAGGTAGTCCTATTATTGAGCAACTGGTTCGGTTAGGTGTTGGAGAGTTGGTTCTGGTTGACCCGGATATCATGGAATTCAAGAATCTGAACCGTATTATTAATTCAAAATTTTCAGATGCTGAGAAGGGGAAACCTAAAGTTCAGGTAATAAGTGATGTAATAAAAACTATTGGGCTAGGAACAAAAGTTAAAACTTTTCAAAAAAATCTTTTTGATGATGTTGATATTTTGAAAACAATATTGAAATGTGATATTGTATTTGGATGTATGGATAGCGTTGATGGACGATTCTTATTGAGTCAGCTTTGCTCATTTTATTTATTACCCTATTTCGATGTAGGAGTAAAATTAGAAGCTGACGGAATAGGAGGTATTAAACAGATTGTTGCATCTGTGCACTATTTGCAGCCGGGCAAATCATCATTAATTACAAGAGGAATGTTCGATATGGATGATGTAAAGGCTGCCAGTCAGTATAGGAAATGCCCTGAAGAATTTATGGAGCTTAAGAAGAATGCATATATCAAAAATGTACACGTTAATAGCCCTGCTGTAATAAGTATCAATATGGCTGTTGCAAGCCATGCAATCAATGATTTTTTGAATAGGATTCATCCATATAAGGTGGAATCGCCAGATTCATATGCATCAAGTACGATTGATATTACCGAAGGGTACATTATCAATTCAAAAGAGAACGATAATGAAATTGATTATTACCTAAAAAAGAAAGTCGGTCGCGGAGATATGACTCCTTTCATTGAATTACCAGAACTTTCATAATGAAACTACTCTGGAAGAAAAATAAGGGAATACTATGCTTTCTGTTTCCACAGAAACTCAAAGTTGAAGTTGTTCATGATGTAGTGGATAGCTGCCGCAAGAATAAGATTTATATAATTAAGTATTCATATCATAAACCTTGGTTGATTCAATTCCAATGTCCATGTGGTTGCCATTCCATAATTCATTTAAATTTATTGAAAGAGGCAAATCCATGTTGGCGTTACTTTATCGATAAGAAAAAACGTATTACTATAAGACCATCCGTACATCGTTTAGTTGGGTGCAGAAGTCATTTTAATATTATAAAAGGTAAAGTGATATGGGTTGGAGAAGAAAGACATCTGGCCAAAAATTAAAGTTTTTTGCTTTCTTGACTAACCTTCAGCCCCCTCATTCCGTTCATTCGTTTCTCACTTCCTGCATTCAGAAGCTTCCAGTACCCCGCGCAAAAGTAACTCCTTCATTTCGCTAAATCACCCTGCGCCAGGGTTGAACCGCTCATTTCGTCGTTACACTTGCCTTTGCCTACACCATTAAAAATCTCAAATAAAGTTCCAGTGCCTCCGGTAACTTCATTCCAGATATTTCTCCGAACCTGTTCGGAACATTCCTTTCATTCAGTAACCTTTGGCACCGCGCACAAGAGTAAAGGCTTCATTTCACTTCGCTCGCCCTGTCTCCGAACAGATTTCGCTACGTTACATTCAGCCACTACACTTGCTTTTGCCGACACATAAAATTGTTGCGAATGTTTAAAGGCCTTTTAAAAAAGGCGATACTAATTTTTCAAATCACATTTTTACAGATTCTTCTTTTCCTGCTTACAATTTTAAAATCATGCCTTTCCGATCGGCCATTGTTGTTCCGGCGGCAAAGGTAAATCCGTGTTTGAAGGGTAAGCAAGTTCAAGCCTCCGGTTTTGCAGGAAATCTCCATCGTCCTACGTCGGATAGTATTTCCCGCAAAAACCTGCATACCCAAACACTACCTTTTTAAGCTACCAAAACAACAACGACCGATCCGATGGAAAGACGCATAACATTAAATGATAATACTATGGAAAAGAAAAATGGAAATAACAGTTTTGAAAATGTGAGTAACGAAAAACAAAACTCACTCTCCTCCGGAATCCGCATAAGTTTAGATGTGAACTTCCCAATTATCAAACAAAAATTTGTAAAAATCAAGGAAGCTGAATATTCGACGGATTTCGAGTTTTTCATCCAAAATCAGGTTCACGTAGTTGTAAGCAGCAATAAAGATTGTACAATTTGTAGCTCAGTTGAAAAACGGGTATTCTGGCAAGGCTTTGTACTTTCTGATGATATGGTGTACAACCTGATTGAAACCATTCATAATGATATTCTATCCTTTTGGTACGGTGGAGAATTAGTTTATTAATAAAAATGCGAGACGATGAAATTAGCTGATTTGAACGAAGACTGGAAGCAGGGTATAATTTTCAAATACAAACAGGGGGTAATTGAGTACCAATGTAGAGTGAAATATCTACCATTTCTAAATGGGAGCAGGGATGATCACGAAAAGAAAGATTTGTGTGAAATCTATACTCCTGTTTTTCATTTCGAGTTCGAAGCTCTAAATACAGAGGAAACAATTTACCAATCACATTGGATTATGTCTTATTCTTTGGTGTGGTTTTTGAATAACTATCCCGATTCCTCGTTAGAAACAATGGTTCAATTTGCTGCAAAGGAGAATAGATATGTTGAAAGAATTTCAGAGGTAAATCAAAAATTACAAAGAGGCACACAATTATCAATCTTCTAACCTACCCATTATGAAAAGAATATTCAATAATCTCCCGGTTCGATGGATTCTAAGGCTTGCTATCATTGCCCTTGCTTCGTATATCACCGGATTAAGCTTTTGGTGGTGCTTGTTGGCTTATATCGGCATCATGTTTCTTATTGAATTTGCAAAAAATATAATTGTTATAATTTTTGGAATTGTGTTGGTTATTGGTGTATCTCTGGCTATGTTCTTTGGATTATTAGCTCTCTAATACTTATTGAAGGAATTAACAGAATAAAATATCATGATTATTTATTGCAGGGCTTTTTGCCCTGCTTCTTTTTCCATGAGCCTGAGCGAAGAAAAAGAAGCAAAAAGCCGGATTTAAATTTTCTGAATAATTATGGCTATTGAAAAAGCGACAATTAATGTTTCAAGGTCAGTTCAGATATATTTTCAATGGTTGATTTTAGAAAACTGATTGTGTTTACCCATCTAATTTTATCAGCAAAAATACAGTATAACCAAGGACAATAACCAAGGTCAGGCCTTTCAGGTTTGGCAAACAATCTTCCTTTTTTATCAGGAAACTAAAAAAGTGTATTCTTTCCCAAAACCTTGTTTGAAGTCCCCGTTTTTCTGTGACATGGTAAGCAATAAAATTATTGTTTAATCATTTAATGCTTACTATTATGAAAATTGATTATTTCCATGTTTCCGAAATTAAAGTGTCATACTCTAACAAAGTTAAAGCTTCTGAAAGGATAAAGATATGTGCATCAAAAGATGCAGCTAATATTCTGAATACAGTGTTTGAGAATTGCATCCAACATCATGAAGAATTTTATGTAATACTTCTTAATCGGTCAAATAGAGTTCTTGGTATTTCATGTATTTCAAAAGGTGGAATTTCAGGAACTGTTGTTGATGTGAAAATAATCCTTCAAACGGCTTTAAAAGCTAATGCTTCAGGGTTAATAATTTCACACAATCACCCAAGTGGAAATCTCACTGCCAGCAGTGAGGACATAAAAATTACGGAGAAGTTAAAAAATGCCTGCAAATTACTTGATTTAAGTCTTTTGGACCATCTTATAATTACTGATGAAGGGTATTTAAGTTTTGCGGATGAAGGAATGTTATAGTTTCAAATCATTGGATAACAGAGGCTAACTACTTTGATTAGCCTCTGTTTTTTTATATTACTCCCAATTCAATTTTTCAAATTATTGTTTACCGATTGTCAGTGCTTTAGCCAAATTCTCATTTTTAATTACAAACCGCTGATGCCTGCCGCCATTCTTTTCGAATAGCTCGACTACCAGTTGTTTTTTATCAGGAATGGTAAATTTCTTAAATGCAAAAACGGAACTTTCTGCTTCTTTACCCTTTACAGTGGTTAGGTAATTGTAAGCCCTCACAGGTTCTATGATGGTTTCCTGAATAGCAGTCCGTTTGACTACTTTTTTATCGACTATCTTAAAAACAAGGAAGTCAATATCAAATGGAATGTCAGAGGTGTTTTTGATTTCAGTATGCAGGAACAATAGCCCGTTATGGCTGAAAATTCCACGTAAAAAGAACTCAATTCCAAACTGATTGCTATTTACATGATTGAATTTCTTCCGGTTGGTTTTATAGATTTTCTCCATTGCCATCTGTACCGCTTGTGGCGATTCATTCCCCAATTCAGAAAGTTGAACCTCCATCGAATTTTCAGGATGATTGCTCAACTTTTCTGCATGGAGAAAATCCTTCATTTCAATGCTCAGCCTTTCCGGTTCTTTCGAATAATTCACAATAAATGAGTAAAAGCTACCTTCATCGGTAATCACTGAAAAGTTAGTTTCCTCTGTAAAATCTCTTAAGGCAGCTTTTACCCTGACTACATTCTCAGCGCCATCTGCTTTTCCTGCTATAATATTGGATGAACCCAAGTCAATATAGGAAATTCCCGAAGGGAAAATCAGGTGCACTGTTTTGTCATAAGTTACCTCCAAATAATAGGAAGGAATTACATTGTTTTTGGGGATAGCTTTTGTATAGTCGTTTTGTGCAAAAAGGGAGAAGGTTGAAAGAAATAAAAGAATGAAAATTATCAGTTTCATTTTGATGATTTTTAAGTTAGACAAATTGATTTTAATTGGATGGCATCAACAACAGGCGATGCCCGGCTTTCATCGTTACTTTGGTTGTCCGCAGTTTTTTTGAAACATATTGGGAAGTCCCCTGAATAAAACTCCGCCCTACGTCTGCGGCTAATTGCTGTCCTGCAGTTGTTCCCTGAGTAATGCTGATGCTTGTTCCAGCATCTCGCCCCATAGAAGCGGTGATTTCTTTTAAGGCGGTTGTTTCTACAGAACCGGGAATAAACAGGCCTTGCTGCCCGTCAATGTCGTAGGCGGTCAGTTGCACAGGTATAATATTTCCATTGTGCTCCAGGGAATGGATAAATAACTGTAACCGTTCTCCCTGAATTTGAGCAATGCCGGTTATAAGCGAGTTCTTTGGAAGTTCAAAACCACCGGTTTCCACCGGATCAAGCAGACGAAGTTTTACGTTTTGTCCGTTAACCAGTGTTTGTGTACTGTTTACACATGCCCAAATGGTGTTCCGGTCTTTTTGGATTTTCTTGTTCCCAGCCGTAATAAAGGAATAATTACGAGGCTGTGAAACCTGTCCGATAAAAGCAGAATCACTCATGTTCTGCTCCAGTGCAGAAACGGTATTATCAGAAATAGTCCTGACAGGTTTTAAAGGAACCTGTTGTTCTTTCTTTTTTGCTGGCTGATGTTTTGTCTCTGAAACTTCAGTTGTAACAGCCTGCCCGGAAGATTCCGGCATATATTTGGATGCCAGTTGATACGACTTTTCCATTAGTCTCAACTGTTCATCCACACTGCCTCCCTGTTCTTTTTGAGCGAGCTTGTTTTTTAACTCCTCAATTTCCTTTTTCAACTTTTCATTTTCAGAATCCTCTTTAGGCTTTTCATAGAAATTGTTAAGTGTTTTATTAATTCCCTTGTAGGCCGAAGCAGAATGTTGTATTGCCTTCTCTGGTTGTTTTGAGCCCGAATATTTTCCATTTGATGTGGATTGTTCATCCTTGCTGTCCGGTACCGACAAATCAAATTTTGCAGGTTCGTCGTTCCCCACCATTGCTGAAAACTGTTCCAGTGAACGAACCGGCTTTTCTTCAAACAATTTCTCCTGTTCAAAGGCGCTGATTTTGTCCTTTATAAGGTTGCTTTCCGCAGGCATGGGCAGTTCTGTGTTCAATCCCGTTGCCCCTTTGTTGGTTGTACTGATTTTTTCTGATGGCTTAAAAATAAGCCAGAGGCTTGCACCAAAAACAGCAAACATCAAAGCGAAAACCGCATATTTTTTTAGCTGTTGTTTTTGCTTTGGTTTCAGTATAGTTTTATTGTTTTTGTTCATGAATTACATCTTTAAGTTTATGGTTTAAACTGTCCTGTGGTAAGTCAAGAGGTTTGATATGTTCGATGTCAAGTATATTCTGCACCTCCTGATTATTGAAAGAATCCCAAAGCATGAAAGAGAAAACTGAGGCAAAAAGGATGCACAATCCAAGCACAACAACTTTGCGTTTCTTTTGTGGAATCCGTTCACATGCTTTTCGGATGGTATCATCCAGCAACCGGCTGGTTTTTCTGATTTTTTGTTTCATGGCTACCGGTTTATGGTTTGAATATCCCTGTTTTCTTTTACCGTAAAATTCTCAATCGTAAAACCATGCGGATTGTTATCGCTTCGCACCGAATTAATCAGGTCGCAGGTGGTAACCAGGCTCCGCTGCGTGATATTACTTTCCCTGATAATAACCTGCCGGGCATAAGTAGAAGCCGTATAAGGGTAGTTCCTGAAGTCAACCACCACACTGTCCACCTGAAGGGTCTGGTTGATATTCCCGGAGATAATCCGGTTAAAATACCCTTTCTCAATTAAATCCTTGTAGTAAGTATAAACGCTTTTGTCTGCCAGAAACATCGCCCGGTTGATGTTGGACTCTATGGCGTTTTTATCCGGCGAGAGCGTAAAGAACAGTTCGTGAAACCGCCGGATATGTTCCCGCGCCTCCACCGGACGGTTTTGGGATAAATCCTGTGACAGGGCAAGGATTAATGATTTTCCTTTGTCCAGCACGTAGATTTTTTGTCGTTGTTTCTCAGCAAACTGAAAAGCGCTGAAAACCGAATAGCCGGTAATGCCTGCGCACAGGATAACAAATACAATCCCGAAAAAACGAATCTGCCTGAAACTCGTTTCAATATTTTTTAATGATTTAAATTCCATGATAATTTCTGTTTACTTTTTTAATAGTTTCCCTGATATATTACCTGCTGACGCCCCGACTGCACCTGCTGCCACAGAACCGGCTTTGCTTGCCGATGAGCTTACGTTCTTACCGTAGTTACCCATACCTCCGGCCATAATAATCCAGTTTGCTACTGTTGGAATCGTAAAGTATCCGATAATACCAATAACCATAAACACGATATACACCCCATTGGAAGCCTCGACCGAATAGGTTGGATCTGCCTGAAGTTTGTCAATATCGGCCTGTAGCATCAGTACCTGAATCCGTGCAAGGATGGAACTGAACAGGTCAGAAACCGGGAGCCAGAGATAAACCGATATGTACCGGGAGAACCATTGTGTCATGGTCGATTGAAATCCATCATAAATACTGATGGCAAAAGCAATAGGACCAAGAATGGAAAGCACAATCAAAAAGAAAGTACGGATTGTGTCGATAACCAAAGCCGCCGCCTGAAACAATAATTCCAGAATTTCCCGAAAGAAATCGCGGATATTCTTTTTCATATTGTACAGGCTCCGTTCAATATACATTCCCGACATGGTTGCCAAATCCGAAGGGCTCCATCCCAGCTCATCCAGTTGCTTATCGAACTCCTCATCACTTACAAGAAAGGCAGTTTCAGGATTTCGTTTCATAGCCTCGATTTCCAGTTGCTCTTTTAAATCCCGGTATTTTTCCATATCAAAAGTCTGGGATTCCAGCATCTGGTGAGTGCCTATCACAACAGGGCTCAAGACCACATTGATTGTTCCCAGAACAAAAGAGGGGAAGAACATAATACTCAGGCCAATGGCAAAGGGGCGCAAAAGCGGGTAAACATCAATGGGTTCAGTCCGGGCAAGCGACTGCCACACACGGGAAGCAACGTAAAACAATGCCCCCAGACCGGCTATCCCTTTTGCCACCCCGGTCATGTCGCTGCATAAAGGCGTCATCTCCACGTAAAGGCTGCGGAGAATCTGATGTAGATTATCAAAATCCATTACCAGTACCTTTCGTCAGCATTGCCGTAAAGCGCCAGCATCCGCTGCGTATCGCCTTTCTTCTGGGCACGCAGGTAAGAAACCGAAAGGTTCTTGTTGGTGTAATATCGTACCAGGTTCCGGTATCGCTGGACAGAAACGTAAACTCCGTTGATAATATCCATTCGTTCTTTGTCTGTCATTGAAAGAGAACTGCTGTTAACAATCCCTTTCAGGTCGAGCAAAAGGTTACTGCTTTCTTCCAACAGTTTGGTATAGCCAAAAGCAATAGCCCCCAGTTCTTCCAAAGTAAAGTTTTCATCCTGCAGCATTAGCTGATAAGAGTTGATGTAGATGTCGGCAATTTCTCCAACCATTAAAATGGTCTCCTGAACTTTCCGGGCATCTTTAACAAGGTCGTTTACTGCTTTTAACGCATCGTAATACTTCTTGCCCTGTTCGTACACTTTCTTTACTTCCTGAAAGTTCTTTATCACATTGGAAACGGTGCTCGATGTTTGTACAATTTCGTTGGCGGAATTCACAATACTTTGGGCAAGATTTACCGGGTCGGTAACCACAAATTGCGCCCGCAGGTTAAAAGTGCCAAGCATAATAAGCAGCCCGGCTATAAATAGTCTTGTTTTCATGATTCTTGATTTAAATGTGAAAGCTTAAGCATTTCGCTTACTGGCGGCCAGTTGTTTAATGGCCTGTTCAATGTTCCCGTCCAGTTGTTCAGTCAGCCGGACGAGTTCCAGTTTCTCGGTTTCTTCGGTCGTGTATGTATAATACTCTTCCAAAGAAACTTCGGTGGCATAAACCGCAGATTGCACCCCGCCCAAACCAATCCATACCTCTTTGTATTTTCGCCGGGGATGGTTGGCAAGGTTGATGGAAAGGATCTGCGATTTTTCTTTTTCGGTCAGTCCAAGTAATTCCTGGATGGAACCAAACTTGTTCATGTACTTACGCTGGTCGAGCAGGATTTTACAATCGGAATTGTTGATGATACTTTCCTTCACAATTTCCGAAGCGATAATATCATCGACCTCCTGAGTAACCACAACGGCTTCACCAAAGAATTTCCGAACGGTTTTAAACAAATATTTGATGTATTCCGCCATCCCTTCTTTGGCAATTGCTTTCCACGCTTCCTCTATTAATATCATCTTTCGGATTCCTTTTAACCGTCTCATTTTGTTGATGAAGGCTTCCATGATGATGATAGTTACAATGGGGAACAGAACTTTGTGGTCTTTGATATTATCCAGTTCGAACACAATAAAACGCTTGTTCAACAAATCCATTTGCTTGTCCGAGTTCAACAGGTAATCGTATTCACCCCCCTTGTAATACGGTTCCAAAACGTTCAGAAAATTGGATATATCAAAGTCCTTTTCCCTTACCTTCTTCGCGCGGAGTGTTTCGGAATAGTCATCCCGGACAAACTCATAAAATGTATTAAAAGACGGAGCCATCTTACCGTCCGATTTCAACTTTTCGATATACTGGCTCACCGCATTCGACAAAGCCACCTCCTCCGAGCGTGTCGCCGCTTCCTCTTCATTTTTCCAGAGGGTAAGGATAAGCGTTTTGATGCTTTCCCTTTTTTCAATGTCAAACACACCGTCGTCGGTATAGAATGGGTTAAACGCAATCGGATTGTCCTCGGTATAGGTAAAATAAACCCCGTCTTCGCCCCTTGTTTTATAATGAATTAAATCACATAATCCTTTGTAGCTGTTCCCGGTATCGACCAGAAGTACATGTGTTCCCTGCTCATAATACTGCCGTACCATGTGATTGGTAAAAAAGGATTTTCCACTTCCCGAAGGGCCAAGGATGAACTTGTTCCGGTTGGTGATAGTCCCTTTTTTCATCGGTAAATCAGAAATATCGATATGCAGCGGTTTTCCGGTGAGCCGGTCAACCATTTTAATCCCCACCGGCGATAAGGAACTCCGATAATTGGTTTCTCCTGTGAAGAAGCACAAAGCTTGTTCTGTGAACGTATAAAACGATTCTTCCGAAGGGAAGTCTGCTGCATTGCCGGGGATGCCCGCCCAAAACAGCGTCGGAACATCCACGGTGTTGTAGCGTGGTTTGCATTCCATCAATGCAATTTGGGAACCGGCATCATTTTTAATCTGCCTAAGTTCCTCCGGTCGGTCGCTCCATGCCAGCACATTAAAATGCGCCCGCACGGAAATTAATCCTTTGCTGTGCGCTTCGTTCAGATACTCTTCCAGCCATTGTTTGTTTATCTGGTTGGCGCGGCTGTACCTTGAAAGCGAGTGCATGTTTCGGGCCATCTTTTCAAAACGGGTAAGATTAGCTGAATGGTCGTCAATAAAAATGTACTGGTTGTAAATGTGGTTGCACGTCAACAACAAACCAACCGGTGAAGCATAGGAAAGCAGGCAACTGCTGCGGTCGGTCGAAAGTTTTTCATACCTGCTTTCCGTGGAAACTTTTGCTGGCAAATCATCCAAATCCGAGAGGGAATGAAGCACTAAGGAGTTGTCCCCGATTTTCATTTCTCCCGGATTCAGGGTGATGTCCTGGAGGCAGGCAGTTTGTTGCTGAGAAAGTGAGAAGTACTTTTCCACAACTCCCGGTTCTTCCTCAGTGCCTGTAATCTGCTCATGTGTAAGCCGTGTGAGCCGGATAAAATCACTGTCGTTGATGATTTGCTCAAACTGGTTCACTGCTTCCACAAATCGCAGTACAGATTCCTTATTTTTTACCTCTTTGGGAAGAAGCGTTCCCCGCCCGAGCGAACTGAACGTACTTTGCTGCCTGCTCCTTTCTTTGGTAGTTTTGGTAAGAAATAGGTAGCAGGTATGGCTTAAATACGGACGCTCGTTGAAATGGCGCTCAAAAGAAGAACTCAGAAAGCTTAAATCCTGTCCCTGCTGCTCATGTTGGTAATTCTCCTTAATATACCAATCCTGCTTGTGTACAATGGAGTAATCGGGCAACACTTTAATTGCCTTGTTCCAGACCGAATGCATGGCTTCATATTCTTCCGAAGTAACCGTAAACAGTTCCGGCAGTGTAACCTGAAATGCAATCGTGATGTCTGCATCTTTACTGATGATACGACCCTGTTCAACCGACAGCAAAGGGAATTTGCTTTCGAGTGTGGCCGTTTTTAAAACGCTTCTCATACTGTCCCCTTTCTTTTATAAGTGAATAATCTGGGAATACTTCTCCGGTTGATTATCCTGCGGGGAAAAGTCCGGGTTGCCTGCACCTTCATCAAACCAAAACGGCCAAACTTCCGGTTTAGCGAAAAGGTCAGCCAGATAACCACGAAAGCCAGCACCAGTCCGGTAAAAATGCAACCCCACTGGTTTATCCCTGCAAGGTACATGACGATAAAAACCACGAATGTTCCCAGCAGCCCGCCTGCAAAAATGAAAAGGTACTGGCTTTGCAGTCCTTTAAACTCTGCCGGTTTGTTTACCCCTTTATTAATGAAATACTCTGCCATACTTTTTACAGGAAGAATGAGCGTAGAATGGTGGCAGCTACAATCAGGAAAATACATGCGCCGAACCAGGCGGCAGCAGTTTTTCCGGTGTCCGGGTCGCCGCTCGAAAATTTGGAATACACTTTTACGCCACCGATTAAGCCCACAATGGCTCCGATTGCGTAAATTAACTTGGTTGCCGGGTCGAAATATGAGGTGACCATGCTGGTGGCTTCGGTGATCCCGGCAGAGCCGTCGCCTTGTGCGAATAATATTGTAACCCAGAATGAAAAGAACAGGGTTAATATGGATTTTAATGAATTGATTTTTGCCATAATGATTTATTGTTTGTGCTTCCCGGATGGAAGAATTAGGAAAGCAGTTTTACTAATTTTTATTGGAATCTCTCTTGGAAATGTGGTAAAGCCACAGGAATGAAACCGGGCTTTACCCGTAATCTTTTTCCTTCATATTCTTCAGAATTTGGTTACTACTTAAGCAGACTTTTTCCTGCCTGTAACCAAATGTAAAGGCTTAAATCACTGAAAAATAAAAAGGGGAGTATGTGGAAGTGAGTGGCTGTGTTTGGCGTAGGTTATAGAAATTTCGAGATGCTTTACAGAAATTATTATACCATTACGAGGAAAATATTTTGGTAGGAGGGAGCAATTTGATCAACTTAATTATTATCATTCATTTTTCAATTTAACAGTCAGTTTTACAATTTTCCTCCATAACGGCGTTTTCTATTTGAAAGGTCGAATGGCTTATTTTAAATTCATGTTCGAGCCGATGTTGTAGATTATTAATAAAATTGTCACCAACAACATCAGGCATTACCAAGTGGGCTGTCAGTGCTACCTTTGTGGTACTCATGGCCCAAATGTGTAGGTCGTGGACGTTTGTCACTCCCTCCTGACTTTCTAGAAACCCCCGGACAACTTCTATTTTAATGTGTTTGGGGACTGCATCAAGCGCCAATTTTAAAGAATCACTAAATAAATTCCAAGTTCCCCATAAAATAACAACAATAATTACAAAACTGGTGACAGGGTCAATCCATTGCAAACCGGTAAGATTAATTAACAAACCGGCAACTACAACGCCAAGTGAAACACCGGCATCTGCAGCCATGTGCAGGAAAGCACCTTTAATGTTCAGGTCGTCTTTCTGACCTTTCATAAAAAGAAGTGCGGTTGCAGTATTAATTATGACACCTATGGCTGCTACAATTATGACCTGCGTACCAGCCACTGGCTCAGGGGTCTTAAATTTCCCAATAGCATCCCAGCCTATTAACACAACAGCTCCGAATAAAAGCAACGCATTTAATATGGAAACCAAGATGGTTGTTTTACGTAATCCATAGGTATATTTCCCTTTGGGTTTAATGGTTGCCAGCCATGCTGCTGTCCAAGCAAATACAAGCCCCAGAACATCGCTTGCGTTGTGACCGGCATCAGCCAGTAATGCCGATGAATTGGCAATTAACCCGTAAAAAATTTCAACTACAACAAATACAATATTTAACCCTATTCCTAACGCAAAGGATTTACTGTGCGAAATGCCGGAAGTCTGGTGATGATGTGTATGTTCATGTGTCATAAATCCTTAATTATTTACCGATATAAATTTAGTATATATACCGAACTGTTTACAAATTGGAAAAATGTGGCAACCCTGAAGCTGCCACATTTCTGTTTACTTCCCGCTGTTTTTTAAACCATCTTTTACCCTGTAAACCTGATTTACATCGGATACATAGATTAAGCCGTCGCCGGGATTTATGGTTTTACCACATTCTGAAATAATGTGTACTACAAGTGCGACATCATTCTTATTGACAACCAGCTCAAGTTTAGCTACCTCGCTGTCGGTGATGGAAAACTTTTGCGATACAAAAGCTTTTTCATCCTGCAGCTTTCCGGTCCCTTCGGCAGACGAAATCGTCATATTCTCAAAACCAGCTTCTTTTAAATGATGGACAATTTCGTTCACTTTATTGGGACGAATAAAGGCTTTTATTTCTTTCATAATTCAATCGTTTTAATGTTCATGTTCTGTTTCTTCCTTGTTCATATCAGCCAGCAAATAATATGCTGCATTGAGAACAACTTTAGTATTTTCAGGTAGTGGGTTCAATAGTTTTATCTCGGTATAATTACCTTCCTGCGCTCCTGTAACTACCTCAATCATTTTGAATGCCAGGCTATGCCCGTCAGTTTCAGCAGTATGATTGTGTTCTTTATCAGCTTCATGTTCGATGTGGTTTGAGGATGTACCATAACCTGCTTCTTCATGTTCTTCGCCAGTAACGGTTTCATCCAAAACAAAGATATATGATTTCGTCCCCTCAGTAACAACTGCGTCATTGGGAAGTGACTGTACGTAGTTTTGGTCGGTGTGTATATGCCCCGAAACATACATTCCAGGAATTAGATTCTCCTGATTTTTATCCAATTTGGCGTGAATGTGTACAGCTCGTGTGTTGGGCTCAAATTCTTTACCGATAGCAAAAATAGTCGCCGTGAGTTCCTCTCCCGGTTGGTTTGCGACGCTAAAATCCACTTTCTGGCCTTCTTTCAACAAGTGAACATCATTTTCATATACCATAAAATCCGCATGAATCTCCTTGTTGTCTGTAATATTGAAAAGTTGGTCTTTTGCATCAACGTAAGTTCCCAGCTTGATGTTCACATCATTAACATATCCACTAATGGGAGATAGAATGGAAATGGTACTGGAAATTGTACCTTTTTTCACGGTTTCGGCAGACAAATTCAGCAACCCTAACCTAGACTTAAGTCCTTCATATTTTGCTTTTATCGTACTGTACTCCGATTTAACCTGCTGAAAGTCCTTTCCTGCACCAACTTGATTGTCGAACAATTCTTTTTGGCGGTTAAACTCCTGTTCCAGAAATTCAAGTTTGCTAGCTGTTTCAACAAAATCTTCTTGTAATGCAATGTAATCAGGATGTTCAAGAATAGCCAACACTTGTCCTTTATTCACTTTATCACCGTGAAACACTTTAATTTCTTTTACATTTCCGCCAATTATGGCAGTAACATCAGCACTGGCTGCTGGTGGAACTTCAAGCTGCCCATTTGTTTTAACGAGTGTGGTAAGGTTTCGCATTTCAAATACTCCCATTTTAATTCCCAAAGCCTCCTGTTGGTGTTCGTTTAATATAACCACCCCTTTCGACTCTTCGTGTTCAGAATGTCCCTCTGTTTCAGACGATTGTTTTTTATTGCTATTACACGACAATAGTGTTACTAAAGCAATAAGCATTAAAAATATTTTCGTTTTCATATTTATTTATATTTTCTATTGACCTATTATGTATTTTAATTGTTCCTTAATCTCGTAATACTCAGCCAGACGAGATAAGTATTCCTGACGGGTATTAATGGCCGATTCCATATTTTGGATAAACTGAACGTAATCGAGACTACCCAAACGGTATCCTAGGTTGGCCGCTGTAATTTGTTCATCGGCCAGTGGTAGTGCATCGGTTTTGTAGTAGTTCAGCACCTCGGCAATCGATTTGTAGCGATTAAAGAGTTCTCGGTAAACGGCATTAATTTCCAATTCCTTCTGCTGGTAATGTAATTCCGAAATCTGATAATTGATGTGCGAGGCTTTGTTTTTTCCTGATTGGGAGAAGAACAATAGGGGCACAGATATTCCAGCCTGCCAACCATAAAACCCCGATTGCCCGTTAACGGACTGCATGGTATAGCCTACATCAATTTTGGGAAAAAGATTGGCTTTTTCAGCCTTCCACTCTGCATTGGACACTTTTACTTGTTCTTGGTAAAGATTCAAAATAGGCGCATTTTTCAACGAGGTAGCAGGTTGAATGGATGATAAATCGTTTATCCAGTCGCTTTCCGGCACTACAATATCAATATCCTGTGAAAATAACAGATACTGGTTAAGCTGCTGTAATGATGTCTCGTACCGACTTTGAGCCTGTTTGATATTTACCATGAGCTCCTGGTATTTTGCTGTCGCCGAAAGAAATTCAACCTTTGATGTGGCCTGCGTTTTATAGCGTAATTCCGCAGCTTTCAAAAAATTCGCATAGACACTATCGAGTTGCAAAAATAATTGCAATTCCTTTTTGGCCGACAATGCTGAAAACCAAGCCAGACTCACATCACGTTCCACCGTTTTCTCGGTGAGTTGTTGCTGCGATTCTGCCAGAGCGATTCTGGAACCTGCCAATCCTATTTTTGCGGGAATCGCAAATAGGTCAATTTCTGATTGTGAGACTCCGACATTATTTTGAATACCAAGGGCACCATTTCCAACTTCTTCTTTACCTGTAGAAATGGAAGTTTTACCAAAATCGTAACCAGTTGCCCTAAGAGACTTTTGCTTTTCAACTTCCATTGAAGATGCTTTTATAGAAGGATAATTTTCTTTTGCAGTATTAATTGCCTGCTCAAGCGTAATTGTAGTTCTATCCTGCGCTTTTGCAACATTGCTTAGCCCGATACTTCCAAACACAATCACAAGTGCGATGACAGTTGTGTTTAATCTCGGCATTTTAATGTTACGTTTGCCCGATTCAACCATCTTGTAAAGTATAGGTAAAACTATCAATGTTAGAAGGGTAGAAGTCAGCATGCCGCCAATTACTACGGTTGCCAATGGACGTTGCACTTCTGCACCTGCTGAAGTTGAAATTGCCATAGGTAAAAAGCCTAAAATATCAGTGGATGCAGTTAAGAATATTGGTCGAATCCGCCGAATTGAACCTTGCTTAATAATTTCCGCTAATGAAAGTTTGCCTTCCTCTTTCAATTCATTGAATCCACTAATCAGAACAAGCCCGTTCAAAACGGCCACGCCAAACAAAACAATAAATCCAACACCAGCTGAAATACTGAAAGGCATACCACGAAGGTAGAGCGAAATAATACCGCCGACAGCCGCAAATGGAATGGCGATATAAATCATCAGGGTTTGTTTAAATGATTTGATGGCAAAAAACACCAACATAAATATTAAGGCCAAGGCAAGGGGAACAACCAGTGTAAGTCGTTTACTTGCCCGTTCGAGGTTTTCAAATGCACCACCGTAACGAATATAGTAACCAGAGGGTAATTTCAGTTTTTCATCTAATTTTTGCTGAATCTCAGTTACCAATGATTTTACATCACGGCCTTCTACGTTAATCCCCACATACGTTCGTCGGTTTGTATTGTCGCGGCTAATTTGCATAGGACCGGGTCGATAACTAATGTCGGCAACTTCTTTCAGAGGAACTTGTCCTCCGTCGGGCGTGTCAACAAATAAATTTCGTATATCATCAATGCTTTGGCGGTGCGCTTCATTAAGCCGAACCACCAAGTCAAACATGCGTTCACCTTCATAAATTACACCAGCCACACCACCACTAAAAGCAGTTTCAACCACGGTATTCAAATCCTTTATTTTTAACCCGTATTGCCCTAACTTCGTCCGATTATAGTTAACCGTTATCTGGGGAAGCCCACGGGTAGCTTCGGCTTTAATTCCCGCAATACCGGGAATCCCTGCAATTAACCCAGATATTTCTTCTGCTTTATCGGCTAAAACATCCAGGTCATCGCCATACAACTTGATGGCTACATCTTCCCTAATCCCGGTAAGTAGTTCATTAAAGCGCATTTCAATTGGTTGGGAAAATTCGTAATTGATACCTGGGAAAATGCTGACTTCGTCCCTGATTTTATCAACCAATTCTTCTTTTGTTTCTGCTTTTGTCCATTCATCAATTGGTTTAAGCAGAATAAATACATCACCAATATCAATTGGCATAGGGTCTGTTGGAACATCGGCAACCCCAATACGGGTTTGAGCCGATTCTACTTCATCGGGAAATTTCTCCAATAGCAGTTTTTCAATCTTTGTTGATGCATTGGTAACTTCGCTTAGGGCAGTCCCTGGTTTCAGAAACATATGCATGGCCAAATCCCCTTCATCCAATTGTGGGATAAATTCAGCCCCCATCCTGCTAAATAAAAATCCTCCGGCTATTAATAAGATTGCCGCAATTCCAATTATAAGCTTCCCCTTTTGCAATGCCCATGTTATTATGGGTGTATAAACCTTTTCTATTTTACTAATTGCCCGTTCACCCCAGGTTTTTTTATCGGTTTTTGGAGCACGAAGGAATATTGAAGCCATCATAGGTATATAGGTGAGGCATAACAGAATGACTCCAAGAATAGCAAAGCCGAATGTCATAGCCATTGGGATGAACATTTTGCCTTCAACACCCTGAAGGGCTAAAACAGGAATAAATACAATTAGAATAATGATTTGACCAAAGAAAGCCGAGTTCATCATTTTACTTGCTGAATTAAAAGCAATCTCATTTCGTTCAGGCAAACCCAATTTTTTTCCGATAAATTCTTTTCTGTGCAAGTAGAAAATCATGCTTTCTACAATAATAACAGCTCCGTCAATTAATATCCCAAAATCGATAGCACCTAAACTCATTAGGTTAGCCCAGACACCAAAGATTTTCATCATTATAAATGAAAAGAGCAAGGCGAGCGGTATAGTGGATGCAACCAGTAGTCCTCCACGCAGGTTTCCAAGGAATATCACCAGCACAAAAATCACAATTAGCGCCCCTAGTGAAAGGTTTTCTGCAACTGTTGATGTCGTACTTTTTATTAGTTTACTCCGGTCGAGAAAAGGTTTAATCTTTACACCTTCAGGCATCGATTTCTCGATTAAGGCTAAACGTTCCTTGACATCTTTAATAACATTATTTGAATTTTCACCTTTTAGCATCATCACAATACCGCCCACAGCTTCACCTTTTCCGTCTTTGGTAAAAGCACCGTAACGAACAAAACTCCCAAAGCGCACTTCAGCAACATCGCGAATAAATACTGGCTGATTGTTGACTGTGGCTACAGGGGTATTTCGAATATCATCGAGGGAACGCATTAAACCTTCTCCACGAATAAAATTAGCCTGGTAGTTTTTTTCAATGTAAGCACCCCCTGTGTTTTGATTGTTATCTTCCAATGCTTCAAAAATATCGGACATGGTTAGGTTCATGCTGCGAAGCTTATCCGGGTTTAGGGCTATTTCGTATTGTTTCCCACGTCCACCAAAGGAGTTTACCTCCACCACACCGGGGAGCATTGCCATTTGTCGTTTGATAATCCACTCCTGCATTGTCCTCAAGTCCATGTCGTTGTATACAGTATCGTATCCGGGCTGTACTTCTAGGGTATATTGAAGTATTTCACCCAAACCGGTACTGATAGGTGCCATAAATGGCTCAGCAAAGCCTTCAGGGATTTTTTCCTTTATTTCTGCCAGGGATTCGCTTACCAGCTGACGTGGCAGATATGTTCCCATATTGTCTTCAAAAACAATGGTAACAACCGACAACCCAAATCTTGAAACCGAACGTATTTCTGTAACACCTGGAAGATTGGCAACAGCCAACTCTACCTGATAAGTAACGAATTTCTCAATATCTTCCGTACCTAGGTTGGGAGCTGTAGTAATTACCTGAACCTGATTGTTGGTAATATCAGGATTAGCATCTAGCGGCACTTTGGTCATCGACCAAAGTCCTCCTATAATTAGCCCTATGGTCATTAAACCAATAAGGGCTTTATTTTTTATTGAAAATGAAATTATATTGTTTATCATCTCCTACTGATTTTTATTTGCTACTGCAATCGATTTTTTATTAGATTCATAATATTTATTGAATGTGTCTTGATTTTTAAAGTACACCAATTCGGGCTTTCCCTTTTGCTTAAGACCGATTAACGCATTTGCTTTATTTATTGAATCGCCAGAAAAAGCATCAGGCACAATTGCAACTTCTTTAAAGTGTCGTTGCAAATGATTAAAATCTTTTTCACTACAAAATGAATAAACCTTTTCGTTATACTGATATCTCTGTGTCTTGTGTTCTTGCAAGAGATTGTTTCCCATACATGTCCATTCATCCGGGATTTTTTTACCAAACCATGCCCATTGGTGGTAGAGCAAACGGGTATCACACCCATAAGTGTAAAATACAAGAACTGAAATAGTGACAAGTAACAACGTGCTAAATATGAGTGTCAGACTTCTGTTAAACTTCCTATCTTTAATTCGTTGTATTTCCCTTAATTGCTCTTTGTTTAATTTTTTTCCTTTCATTGCTAAAAAGATTAGGTTAAACAATGTTCCGCAATATTGTATCTTAGATATACTATTACATCTAAGAATAAATTAGATGAAGATTTACTAATCGTTCATCCTTTCAAAAAGTTTTAGATTATATCTTAGGAGGTCTCCACAGAAAAATAGGGGCAGATAATACAGAACTGTCAATATGTGTAATAGAAGTTCCTATTAATTTTGTAAAGTGTGAAAAGTAATGGTAATTGGCCGGATGGCTTATTGTTTGGCAACAGTTGCAAGTACAAAATGGGGAGCAGCTGTCAATATGTTCCAAATGCATATCCGCTATTTCAACAGATACATTGCGTGATTTATTTTCAGTATGTACATCGTCACATGGGAGTAAAATTAGCCCCAGGATATAAATCGACAATATTGCTGAAAAGAGTTTCATATTCAATTGTAACTAACAACGACGAAAATAGACAAAAGTTCGTGCAACCAAATTGCAAATATCATTTTTTGCAATTTGAACATATTCCTTTAACAACCATATTTACACTTTTTAGCGAGAAATTGGCAGGAAGACTAATTTCAGGAATGGACAATTCGTGAAGACAATAAGTGCTCTCACACTTTGTGCATAGAAAGTGTACATGAAGGTCTTCCGGTTGGCATTCACACGATTCATGACATAACGCATATTTTACAGAACCTGTTCCATCATCTATCCCGTGAATTAGTTTCTTTGCTTCGAAAGTCTTTAAAGTACGGTACAACGTTGCTTTATCTGCCTTTTCGAATTTTTGTTCCAATTCAGACAGACTTATCGCTGTCTTCTGGTCAGTCAAAACCTGCAATACCAGCTGGCGCATTGCGGTTGGTTTTATATTTCTGGACTTTAAATTTTTATCAATCACATCTCCCAATTTGATATTATGCTGCAAAGCATTTTACTGAAGAAAAATAGTCATGTAAATTTTATACAAAAAAATACTTTTTCAAAATTTTCCCTTAATCATTATGCTCATGAACATTTTCATTATCTAAATAAGTAATAAAAGAATTGATGGAATTCTTAAAATGTATGCGCGTTTTAGATGGTTATTTAAAACAAAATTTTAAGCGTTCTAAATTAATATAACATCACTGTTATTATTCTACATACCGCTTAATGTCAAATTCTCCCAATTCATTATCTGATGTTTGAACAGTTTTATTACGCACTAAACTTCCCAAATGCAAGTCAATCAACTCCACAATCCGTTTTTGATAATCTGAAGACGAAGAAGTCATTTGTCCCACCCAGTCGGTATTTTCATTTTCATAGAGTAATTTCCCTGTTTTAGCCGAATTTTGAGATTTCATGCTTTCAACATCATTAACCACCTCCATCATTTCTTCAAAAGTAATATCGGAAGAAATTTCAGTTGGAAGTCCGAGTTGTTCCAGCTCCTCCTGTTCTTCAATAGAGTTAATATCCGGCTCATATTCCAACGGCACTTCAATATCCATTTTGCCGGATGAATCGGGTTCTGGGATGGCACTTTTGCTGGTCGTCAGAACAAAAGAACTTTTACCTACAATCCCGTCCGGGCTGAGCTTTTCAGAAACCTTTTCTTTTTCGCCGGTGGGCATTCCGGTTTTGCCCCTCCATTTTTGGAAAAGAGTAAAAAGAATGATGATTGTTATAATCGCAATTAGTTCAAGCATTTTATTCAGGTTTAGGATTAGAAAATATCCGTATTCTTTTCGTTGTATAGTTTAACTATGTCCTTCTGGAAATCCTCAAAATGTTGGTTGAGCACATTATCGATATAATTAAAAATTGAGATTTCATCGTTGCCAATAATGCGCACAATCTTTTGAATCCTTTCGTGGTATTCCTGCCGGATGGGGACATGCTTGCCAAATCGTGCTTTGCCATCGGATTGCCTAATAAACAGAGACAGATAATCAGACGCTGTCTCGTTCTTCCTCACCTTTGGTTTTTTAACTGTCTTTTCATCCTTTTGCCCTGATACCTGTTTCTCATTTTGGATAGTCGAGATTAAAAAGTCTTCGTCTATTTCTTCGGGATTGTATTGCTTTTTTGCCATGATTTCATTGTTTAATTATTTGCAAAATCTCAGTTGCCAACACATCAAGGTTACTGCCTTTTAATAGCGAATTATGAGCAGGAAACAGGGTAGAACGGAAGACCGGTTTGTGTCCCGAAGTGAGTTCACGCCGGAAACGTTTCGAATCTGGAACAAAGGTTTTCAGGATGTTCAGCCCCAGTTCACCAATCACATTTTCATAAACCTCATAGAGTTCGTTTTTCTCCCGTCCATCTACCATATTCCAGATAAGGTACAGGCCCTTGATATTGCTTTTGCCCACACTTATCAGGTTTTCGTTCAGCATGGTGGCAAATTTCAGGGTACTCTCCAGAACAACCCGGTCGGCACTGACTGGAGAAAAGATATAATCCATTCCGGCCAGGGTTTTTACAACTCCTTTACTGTTTAATGTGCCTGGAAGGTCAAAGAAAATAATATCGGGCTGAGAGGCGGCATTGTCGATAAGCTTTTCAGCAGTTGTAATGGCATCCTCTGGTAAGCTTTTTTCAACCGGGTAAGCTTTTCGTTTCAGAGCAGTAAACTGGGTATAAGCCATTTGTTTGTAATAGTTGTCTTTCATTACCTGCTCCATATCGCGCTGGCGCATTTCAACAATACTGTGTTGCGGGTAATCACAATCCACAACTGCGATTTCCAAACCTTGCATATAATGAAAATAGCTCGACATTAGAACAGTAAATGCGGTTTTGCCTACGCCTCCTTTTTGGGTGCTGAAGGCAATAAATAATGTTTCCTTTTCCATATCATTTATTTTATCGGTTAATGATGTTATTATTTTATCGTTTCTCCTTTCAAATAATCATTTCGTTACCCAAATGAGTGCCTGAATAATTGGATAAATGCCTGTTTGAACATTTAAATGTTTAAGCGTTCCAACGTTTAAACACTCCACACAACCTTTCAATATTTCCGTCATGGAACAACTGAATCAATGAATACCTAAATTTTTAATTCTCCCTTTGAAAAAGCCAATAGCTCCTTAATTATCCATTCGAATATTCCTTTTATAGTTTGTTTTTTCATTTCTCTAATCAGGCTTTCATACCCGCAAATGAAAGGATAAAAACCATCGAAAATTTGGTTTTAAAAGTGACTGGAATTGTTTGGCTTTAACTGTCTGCTTTTGGCGTCTTTAAAGGTAATTACGAATCAAAACACTCCCTATACCTTTGACCTCAGTAAAAATTTACACCGGAAAAATGACCTTGAATTATGGGACGACAAGCATTAAAAATTACCAACGCTAAAAGGGTGTGCACTGGCACACGGCAAGTTGTGTTTTGAGTAACTCAAAACGTTCCGAGTTACTCGGAACCACTTGCCCCGATGGGGGAAAATCACCCTCCAAAGTCGGGGATTTTTGAAAAAAAAACAGGTAAAGTTTAACGCTATAACAGCAAGATAAAATGACAATAAAAACAGGAAGAAAACACAAAGGAGGCCGGAAACTCAAACCGGACCCGTGCAAACACCGCTATGCGATCAGTCTGAATGATGAGGACAATGCCCGGTTTTTATCGCTGGTTGAAGCATCTGGGATGGAAGTGAAAGCCCATTTTATCACAGCCTGCATATTTGAAAAGCCAGTGAAAGTGATAAAAATTGACAAAGGAACACAGGATTTTTACATGCGCCTGACCAATTTTTATGGCCAGTTCCGGGCAATCGGAGTGAATTATAACCAGGTAACCAGAGCCATCAAGAACAATTTTTCGGAGAAAAAAGCACTGGCATTTTTGAATCAACTGGAGAAAGCAACACTGGAACTGGTTGCAATCAACAAACAGGTGATGGATTTAACCCGCGAATTTGAGGAGCAATGGTTGCAAAAATAAGTTCAGGAAGTTCGTTGTACAGTGCCCTGGCATACAACCATCAGAAGGTAAATGCCGGTGAAGCAAAAGTGATTTTCGCCAATAACATGGTTGAGCCGAAGGATGGAAATTTCAGTATTGGGATTTGTACATACTCATTTGAACCTTACTTGCTGGCCAACAAAAGAACGGAAAACCCGGTTATCCATATCTCATTAAATCCCGACCCAAAGGATAAATTAAATGATGAGCAGTTCACTCAAATTGCAGAAGAATACATGCAAAAGCTGGGTTACGGGAATCAGCCTTTTGTTGTTTACAAACATGAGGACATCGACCGTCATCATATCCACATTGTTTCGGTCAAGGTAGATGAAACCGGGAAAATGATCCGGGACAATTTCCAGCATCGCTTGTCCATGCGGATTTGCCGCGATCTGGAACAGAAATACGGATTGACTCCGGCCAATGAAAAACAAAAAGCAGAGGGGTATTCATTAAAAGCAGTTGACCCAAAGAAAGGCAACATTAAACAGCAAATTGCGAATGTTGTCCGACCTGTATCACAGTCGTGGTATTTCCAATCCTTCAATGAGTACAAAGCTTTACTTTCTGTTTATAATGTGCACGTTTCAGAAGTAAAGGGGGAACATAAGGGACAATCATTCAACGGAATTGTTTATGCTGCCTTAAACGATAAAGGGGAAGTTTATGGAACACCCATTAAATCTTCAAAGTTTGGCAAACAGGTCGGAAGTGATGCAATTCAAAAACGGATGGAGAAATCAAAAGAAACTATTAGCACCAATAACCTCAAAGAAAGTCCGAAGGCAGTTATCTCAAGAGCGTTGGCCTCGTGCAAAAACAGAAAGGATTTTGAAAAAGAACTTTCGAAGAACAAGATTTCAGTTTTGTTCCGCGAAAATGAATCGGGACGTATTTATGGTGTAACCTTTATTGACCACCAGCAGAAGTTTGCTTTCAATGGTTCACGTCTGGGAAAGGAATTTTCGGCCAATGTCTTTCAACAGAAATTCAATGGAGCCGAACGCGGTTCAGAGCAGGAAAAGTCACCGGAATTTGTACCTCCACAATTTACTTCAACTCCTGACTTGACGCTTGAAAATTTATCGGGATTATTGGCAATCGACAGCCATGGAGAGAATCCAGAAGAGGAAGCCTTTATTCGAAAAATGAAGAGAAAGAAACGAAGAAAACGAAAACTATAAGCTATGAAAATCACTGCAAAACCATTCCTAAAATGGGCAGGAGGAAAGTCACATTTACTTCCCCAAATAGCAGGGCTATTTCCGAACGGCCTGGAGAAATTTGACACATTTATAGAACCTTTTGTGGGTGGAGGAGCTGTCTTATTTCACATTCTCAGCCATTATCCTAATATCAAAAATGTGGTTATAAACGATATTAATGCCCGGCTGATAAATGCTTACTTATTTCTGAAAGAAAGGCCACATGAATTAATTTCAATATTGGATAAGTATCAAACCCGGTTTGGGAGTTTAAGCCCGTTAGAGCAAAAACAGTTTTATCTTGAAAAAAGAGAACGCTTTAATTGCGTCAATACGAAGCCAGTTGAAGCAGCAGCGCTGTTTATCTTTCTGAATAAGACCTGTTTTAATGGACTGTACCGTGTAAATAAAAAAGGAAAGTTCAATGTTCCGTTTGGGCAATACCAAAAGCCTCTGATTTGCAACCCCCAATTAATTATTGAATTGAGCAAGTTGCTTCATAAGGTAACAATTCTGAACGGCGATTATGCTCATACCATTGCAAATTTCAGGGGCAATACTTTTGTCTATTTTGACCCGCCTTACCGTCCGATTTCGCAAACATCCAATTTTACTACTTACAGCTCTGGAGGTTTTGATGATACGCAACAAAAAGACTTGCTTGTTTTTGCCGCTTACTTGATTTTGACAGCAAATGGATGCTGAGTAATTCATGTCCAATGGATGATAATTTTTTCAACGAGCATTATACTGGTTATAGAATCCGACAGATTAAAGCAAGGCGTTCTATTGGAGCCAGTACCAAAAGTCGTGGAAATATTCAGGAGTTACTAATCACAAATTATTAGGATATGCAAAACGAAGACGATGTAAGGAGCCTTGCTAAAATAATTGAACTGATAAGGGGTGTAGGTATTTTGATTCTTATTATTCACGTTTATTGGTTTTGTTATGAATTTCTTGCCGAGCAAAATGTAACAGTAGTAATTATCGACAAAATCCTGCTGAATTTCCAGAAATATACGGGACTATTTTCAAAACCAATCTGGACAAAACTGGTGAGTTTTGGGTTGCTTGCCATCTCTTGTTTGGGAATCAGGGGTGTTAAAGCCGAAAAGATAACCTGGGGTAAAATATCGGTCTTCCTGATTTCGGGATTGAGCTTCTTCTTTTTCAATGGTTTTATTATAAAACTCCACTATCCTCTAATCCTGAAATGTTCTGTTTATATGCTTTCCCTTGCTGCCGGATATATTTTCCTGCTAAAAGCCGGTCTATGGATGAGCCGCCTGATAAAAAACAACCTGATGGAAGATGTTTTTAACATGGAGAATGAATCTTTTATGCAGGAAATCCGGTTGATGGAGAATGAGTATTCGGTAAACCTACCAACCCGATTTGAGCATAAAGGGAAAAACTATAACGGATGGATTAATGTAGTTAACCCGTTCCGGGCAAGCATTGTTTTGGGAACTCCGGGGAGTGGAAAGTCTTACGCCATCATCAACAATTACATCAAACAGCAAATCCGAAAAGGGTTTGGCATGTATATCTACGATTTTAAGTTTGATGACCTGAGTATTATCGCCTACAATACTTTAATGAAGAACATCGATAAGTATGAACATCCTCCCAAATTTTATGTAATCAACTTTGATAATCCTGAACGCAGCCACCGCTGCAACCCAATCGCCCCGGAGTTTATGACTGATATTGCAGATGCTTACGAATCGGCTTATACCATCATGCTGAACCTGAATAAAACCTGGATTCAGAAGCAAGGCGACTTTTTTGTGGAATCACCAATTATTCTTCTTACAGCTATTATCTGGTATCTGAAGATATACAAGAATGGAAAATACTGTACTTTTCCTCATGCCATCGAGTTTCTGAACAAAAAATACGCTGATATTTTTACGATCCTCACGTCGTACCGGGAATTGGAAAACTATCTATCCCCATTCATAGATGCTTGGGAAGGCGGCGCACAAGACCAGTTGCAGGGACAGATTGCCAGCGCAAAAATCCCACTTTCAAGAATGATTTCACCGCAACTGTACTGGGTGATGTCTGGAAATGATTTTACACTGGATATCAATAATCCGAAGGAACCCAAAATCCTTTGCGTGGGCAATAATCCTGACCGTCAGAATATATATTCAGCAGCTCTTGGTTTATACAATTCCCGGATTGTAAAGCTGATAAACAAAAAAGGGCAGCTTAAAAGTTCTGTAATTATCGATGAGCTTCCAACTATTTATTTCCGGGGACTGGACAACCTAATTGCCACAGCCCGGAGTAATAAGGTGGCTGTCTGTCTGGGATTTCAAGACTTTTCGCAGCTAAACCGTGATTATGGCGACAAAGAAGCCAAGGTCGTTATGAACACCGTTGGAAATATTTTTAGCGGGCAGGTGGTTGGAGAAACAGCCAAAACATTGTCGGAACGGTTTGGCAAAGTTCTTCAAAAGCGGCAATCAATGACTATCAACCGGCAGGATAAATCCACTTCAATAAATACCCAGATGGATACGTTAATCCCTGCATCAAAAATCAGCAACCTCACACAGGGAGTTTTTGTCGGGGCTGTTTCTGACAATTTTGAGGAACGTATAGAGCAAAAGATTTTTCATGCGGAAATTGTGGTTGACAATGAAAAGGTAGCGAAAGAAACCGAAGCATACCAACCTATACCGGTAATTACAAATTTTATAGATGAGGGTGGTAAAAATCATTTACAGGATGAAATTGAATACAACTATCGCCGGATAAAAGATGAAGTGGCACAGATTATTGTGGATGAATTGGCACAGATTAAAAATGATTCCTAATAAGGTGTCTTCTGGAACATTGTTGGATATAACAAACGAAAATGTGCCAATGTAATTTTGAATATCAAATGTTAACTAAAATCAAATTATTCAATCAAAACTATGCTAACAAATCAGACACTTATAGCGGATATAAAGACCATTATTGTCCACGCTCGGAAAAACGCAGTCCGTGCGGTTGACCATCAGCGAACCTTAATGTATTGGCACATTGGCAAACGAATTTTTGAAGAAGAGCAGGAAGGGAAAGATCGTGCTGATTATGGAAAGTATCTCACGGAATACATTGCCTGCGAATTAGAACCTGAATTTGGTAGTGGTTTTTCTAAAAGACAGATAGAATTATTCAGACAATTTTATCGCACTTTCCCAATTACGAATACACTGTATTCGCAATTGAGTTGGAGCCAATACAAACTGCTGATACGTTTGGACACCGAGGAACAAAGGGAGTTCTATATTGCTGAAACAATAAAAAATAACTGGACAGTGCGCCAATTGGAAAGACAAATTTACAGTAATTTGTACGAATGTCTTTTAGTGAGTAATAATCAGGAAAGCATACTTGCAGTCGCCAAAAGAGAGAAATTGCCTTTCGATGCAAGAGAGATTATCAAAGATCCGATCTTTCTTGAATTTCTTGGATTAAAAAGAGAAACCTCCTACTATGAAAGGGATTTGGAAGCAGCGATTATTATGCATTTACAGGAATTTTTGCTGGAATTGGGCAACGGGTTTTCGTTTGTGGCAAGGCAAAAGCGAATACATATTGAGGGTGATGATTTCTTTGTGGATCTGGTATTTTATAACCGGCTCTTACAATGTTTCTTAATCATAGAAATAAAGACGACCAGGCTGACTCATCAAGATATTGGGCAGCTGCAGATGTACGTTAATTACTATGACCGTGTCAAAAAACTATCACAGGAAAACCAGACCATCGGTATTTTACTTTGCGCCAGTAAAAATGATGCAGTTGTAAGATTTACATTGCCAGAAGGTCAAAAACAAATTTTTGCCAGCCAATATAAGCTTTACCTGCCAACAGAACAGCAATTGCTGGATGAGGTAAATAAGGAGTTGAAAAGCTTTGAAGGAGAAAGTGACATTAACAAAAAATTGCCCAATTGAATATAACTATCGGCGGATAAAAGATGAAACAGTACAGATTATTGCGGATGAATTGAAAAGGATTAAAGATTCAATAATGTGTAGAAATTAGCTTTTTAACTATACCATTGCAGCTTCTTCTAAGTATTCATCCATCCCATTAATTTCCATAAATAAAAATTGATCCTGTAAACGTACAGCTCGTTTGATTAGCTTCAAATCATCCATCTCATCTGCTTCTCGTAAAATGGTGGTTAAAGTAGAGATCAAAGGTTTTGAATACCAAAACTTTGATTTGGTTTCAAAGGATTGCAGTTTAGAGAGTAGGCTTTCACATAACTCTAATGCAATTATCGGATTAACGGTTGCTTGATATTCAATCCAGTCGATAAAAGAATGCATTTTAGGCATTTTATCGTCATCTAAAGTCAAAAAGTTTATAAATAACTTACCGGTTTCAGCATTGATGTATTTACCTTTTTCATTTAAGTTGAAAGCCCCATCTATCTTGTGTCCGAATTCTTTCTGAATTTTATTTTCATTAATAAAATCTCTAAATGATTTTTGACATAATCCATCGGGATTCTTTTCTAAATTTGCTATAAATACGCTTAATGCTCCATCCCAAACGTCTCTTTTATCAATTTCCTTTAATTCTTCAAAAAATTCTTGTTGATCAATATGGCCTTGTATCATACAGAGAGCAGAAAGTCTTCCCCATGTTGCTCCAGTTTCATTTATTGCTTCACTTTTTATTCTATTCAGGTATGGTTTTACCTTTTCAAAATTTTCGTAGTATTGATGATACAAGAATTTTTCTCCTGATGCCCATAGATGTGCTTGTGTTCTATCAAAGATGATGTTAAAAATCTGCCATCCTAATTCCTTATTCTTATAACCTGTGTAGGCTAAGTTCCACAATAAAGCAGCTCTAACCTCCTGTGCCTTATCAGCAGCCAATTGCTTTATTATGCTGATAATAGATTCTGATGGTTTTAGTTCTAAATCTAATAGCTTATTCAATACCTCCATTGCCGATTTCCCGACAACACCACGCGTGCAGTTTAATGAATTGTTTACAATATCGTTAGCTGTAACTTTTTTATCAGTAAGTCTTCGAACATTTAATCTTTTACCATCGGGATCAGAATGAAGACTCAATGGCACAAGTAATTTGGTAATCCGCTCAAAATCCTCTTGGGTTGATAATGCTTCGATACAATTTTCTACCATTCTTGCATACGTAATATCACTTTCAAATGAAGTACGTTTTATTTCAATTGCATCGAGCAGGTGACGAGCGGTATCATTAATGTTAGGCAGGGGGTTTATAGGTTTAAAATTGTTATCATTTATTCTTCCAAGCCTACAACTAACATGATTGCCAACTCCTTCCAATATTGGTTTTGCAATTGAATCTGAAAATTCATCGAGTTTAGGATTGTTGACTATTTTTAAGTATTTAGTAGGATTATTCTTTGCCAGGCTTGAAATAGTACTGCTTAATTGTCGCAATCCTCCCTTGTGTTCATCAGCAGGATGGGAACTATGCCCATTATAATCTTTATAGTAGGTAAAGAGTGTATGCAGTGCTTCAATGCTTAAATTATCCAAATTTTCAGCACTAACAGGAGAACCTATAAATCCACCCCAAGAATGTCTTTCTCTAACGGGTTCGTAATAACCGAACTGAGGCACAAACTTGTCAATAAAACACTTTACACTATCTGCTCTTAAACAAGCTGGAATTCGCATAAACAAATCGAACTTAACCCGATTATACCAATTTTTAAATTCCTCTTCTCGTTCAGTACTCCCAGAAAATAAATTTTCAACTACTGCGATTATATTATCCTGAATTTTCTCTGACAGTAAATGAAAAGATTCATTTATCAGCAAACCTAATTCATAATTTAACTCACTCGATTCTAGAAGCTCTTTATCTAATAATTGGGTTGTTATTCCGGCTAAATTAGTCTCAATATTCTCCCTGTAAGCCTTGATTAAGATATATCGGAAAGCCAATTCTTTAGATTCTCTTAATTTTGCTTCCTCTTTTTTCCACCAATCTGAATTATTTTTTGCATGGTTTAAAAATGCATCTTCTACAACTTGTATAAGTATTGATATATTATTGATGTTGATGCTGCTATAATGTGAAACGCTGCCAGATATACTGGTATATTCTAACAATTTACTAGTTAGCCCTCCTTCTTTCCAATAGTAAGAAGTTTCGACCCAATACAATAATGAATTCAGTACAAGATTTAGAAAGTCTTCTGAATTTATAAGATGTCTTTTTAGAAAGTTTCCATCGTTTAGGTCGTGACTTTCGCAATGCAATTCATTTTCTTTGTTTCTGGTAATCATTTCTTCAACCGAAATATCGCGAGTCATCCAATCCCACAAAACACCATAACCCTCACCTGTTGCTTCTATATAATTGCAGTAGATATTACCCATAAAGTGAAAATCCGTATTTGAGAAATCTTTAAGTGTGTAAACAATATCTTTCACTCCATCTACGTGATAATGCTTAAATCGAGTTAAACTATGGCATATCATCCAAACGTTATTTCTTCCTAAATCTTCGCTCAGCACTTTATTCCATATCGTTACGACTTCATTGGGATAAAAATTCATCCAGATATCCAGTTTGTTTATAAATGAGGAACGCCACTCGTAGGAGTCAGGCTGATGAATTAATGATGGATACCATTGGGTTGCTATTAAATGGAACCAATGACTGGATTCTAATGTCGAAAAGAATCTACGAAACAAATCATTTTGAGATGAAAATATCCATCTAACCAAATTCCAATCTTCATCCGTTGGAATCATCTCTGCATATGTTTCTACCACTAAACGTTTGAAATGATAAGCTATCTCTTTATTTGACAAAGTTTCACGAATATTTCGGCTAAAAGCTTTAAACGACTGTCCCCGAACAAAAAATAAATAGCTACGTACTGATGGGCGATAAAAAGGTAAAGGGGGGTGCTCTAATATTAATTCAGAAAGCGTAATTTCTTTTTGCAAAGCGTTGGCTGCAACAAAATTATCGAACAAAGTTTGGTGACTAAAACCAATTTTATTATCAGCTTCCTCGTTTAGGACACCTTTGCTTATCAAACTGTGAAGAATATATTCTTCAATATTTATAACCGTTTTGGCAATACTATGCTCCCTCTCTTTTCGTAGTTTATCGACAATTGAGAATACCGACTTTTTTAAAACCTGCTCTTCAATAACAGTATCATGTTTTAGTGTGTAATCAATAAATGCGTTGTACAAATCATAGGTGGTTCGCACATGAAACACTTTGTTATAGCCAGACACTTTTTCAAAGAGGCTTAGGTTTTGAGGAAGGCATAGCAACTCCTTTATGTCCAGATTTAATTGCTGGGCATTAACGTTTAACTTGCTTAGGATTGGAAGAACCGTATTCTGAAAGTCAAAGTCTTTAAGCTTAATTTCGACATCCCATTTCCGCTCACGAAGTCTCAGGTCATATTTTAAATCAAATTCCCGACAAGCTGCAATAATAGTTACATTTTGAATAATCTGTAACTGGTCAATGAGGTTCAAAAAGAAATTCAACGCAGAATGATCACGCTGACAAGAAAGGACATCCAGAGAATCTATTACCACCACAACATGTGAGTTACAACTCAACAATCCACAACTTTCTACTATTTCGTTGGGTAGGGAGCTGTCTCCCGAATCAACTTTTGCAAACCGATCTCCTTTTATAAATAGTAATTGAAACTCGTTATCATTTTCTATTGCATCGGCCAAATCTAATAACAAGCAAGTTTTTCCGCTACCTGGCCTATCTTGAACTAGAATGGTATTTTTTTTATCACTAATATGTGTCAAAATATCATCAAGCTCTTTACGTGTTATCTTTTCACCTGCAATAGTTCTTTTCCAATCTTTTCTACCAATAGCCGATGTTCTTTGAAATTGTTCAACAATCTCCTTTTCACTATAATTTGGTAGTCTCGTTAGCCCTTTTTTTTCCAGTTCATCCTGTACATCTTTTAAACTGATTTCGAATTTGTTAGTTAATTTTTTTGATTGGTGTAGATTAACAAAGGACTCCAGTGTGTCCAACGCGCGTTCTGGATGAATTACAATTTGAGTCAAAGATACTTTGTTGATTTTCCCCCAATCTTCAGTATTAAGATGTGAACCTGTACGAAGTCTTTTTAGCAGGTTGAAAATTTCTACTTTAGAACGGCTCCATTCTTTCTCCAATGTTGAAAGTGCTTTTGCATTTGCATTGCTTAATCCCCTTTCGAAATCGCTAAAATTGGGAAATATTTGACACGCTTCTGATAGGGTTTCAAATTCACCTAATGGAGTAGATGAATACAATTCAACTGTAATGTGTTCTCCCTGTTCTAATTGCGAGAGAATCTTTGGCAATTCACTGCCCCAGTCTTTTATAGACCATGCCCTTTGATTGGGTTGATTCTTTTTGGCTTGAATGTGTTTTCTATCACCATTTTTATATGCAATGACAATATCATCAATAGTAACTAAATCATCTGTTCCGAATATTCCATTGGATTCAACCTGAATATATTCAATTTCATTATTAGTTAGCAACTCAATTAACCATTTTATGGCTATTGCTCTTTGGAAATCATCTCCCTGATTAGAATAAGTTCCTGCTTTACTCATATCAGAATTCAATTATGAAAAAATGTAATGTTAATACTTTGTAATGTTCCATGTAAAGTTAACCAAATAGATCATTCATGTTTTATTAAAAATCAGCTCTGTAATTGAGCATACTTTTGAATGGCAAATCCATATTTAGATCGTGATATTTGAACGTTCACTTTAACCTTAAATCAGGAATTTATAGACAGTTAAGTCTCTCAAAAATGTAGTAAACAAATCTGCTTACTTCTTTTTCTATAGTAGCTGCTTTCAAAGCTCACATTTAACCATTAAAAACGCCACACCCATCCTCTCAACGCCGAACGATGCCACCTGCCGCTGATTCAGGAAAAACCCAGATACATTAACTTAAAAATCATAAAAAGCAATGTATCATGGAACAAAAAATCAATGACCAGGATGTCTTACTGGTCAAAGAAAAAAACGAGAGTAAACTAAAAGCCGTTAAAGGTTTTGATGAGAACGGCAAACTGCAAACCGAAACGTCCAATCAGGCCAACGCCGCCAGCTTTTTAAAAATTGACAGGTTTGGAAATCCGTTGGAAAACTTTTTTACCAATTTCCATAGGCAGTATCAAAATCCAACTGAATTCCGATTTTTCAGGGTACCTGCCAATTTGGTTGAAAAAACAGCCATTGTATTGGATAAGATGCTGCAAAATCCCGAAGTGCTGTCCAACAAAGAAACACTCGACAAACATGAAGTCAAACCGGAACAGTATCTTCAAAAAGAAGAAAAACAGGAAGGACCAGCAAACCTGATTGATGAAAATAAGGTGGACTGGTCGCAACTGGAAAAGCTTGGAGTATCAAAAGATTTTCTGAAAAATACAAGGAATCTGGAACCTATGCTAAACTTCCAGAAATCACCCGATTTAATTCCAATCACAATTAAAACCGATAACCTGACCATTCGTACTGATGCACGGTTAGCCTTCCGTCAGAATGAAGATGGAAACTTTAATGTAGCAGTCCATGCTGTTCGCAATAAACCTGAACTGGACAGGCCTTATTTTGGTGTTACACTAACCGATGAAGACAAAAATAACCTCTTACAGACCGGCAATGCAGGTCGCATACTCCATCCACAATACAAAGAAGGGGAAACAACACCTGTATTTCTTTCCATAGACAAACTAACTAACGAGCTTGTCGCAGCCCGTGCTGATAGAATAAATATTCCGGAGGAAATAAAAGGGGTAAAACTGAATGAAAACCAACAAAAGGAACTGGCTGAAGGTCGGGCCATTTTTGTGGAAGGTATGACAGCCCGAAGCGGAAATGAATTCAGCGCATGGTTACAGGTAGATGCTGACAGGCGGGGTATCGGCTTTCGTTTTGACCAACATCAGGAACAAAGGCAAACCGTAAACGACCAGCGGCAGGTGCGTATTCCCAATTCCCTGCTTGGAAAGGAACTCACCGAAGAACAGCAGCAGAAACTGGAAAAGCGGGAGACCATTTATGTTTCAGGGATGAAGGACAAGGAAGGCCAGGAGTTTAATGCGTATGTAAAAATTAACGATGAAAAAGGCAAGCTTGATTTTTACAAATGGAATCCTGACAAAGCCCGGAGTCAAGGGGCTGAAGTTACACCTGACAAAAACAGCAAAACGCAGGTAGCTGTGAATTCAGATGGGAAAACCAATGAAGCCACCAAAGATGTAAAAGAACCTTTGAACAGGGAGCAGGTCACCCCGACTGAGCAGCAAACAGCCAAACGTAACCGCTCAAAAGCTCATTCCATGTAATAATTCACATGTGATTAAAACGAGGCGTTCAGAAAATAATCTGGACGTCTTTTCAGAATTCAATATTCAACATCAAAAAACATTAAGTCATGAATAATAGCTATCAGGAATTGTCCTGGTTTAAACTGTCGCTTTTGCACTTTTTATATGAAAGCCACCCCGAGTTAGTTGATGATACAGATTTGCTCAATACCCGTAGCGACCTTGCTTCCAAAACTTATTCGGAAGCAATAAAAAACGGGCATACCCAACAAGAAGCCGAAGAACTAGCCACAAAAGACCTTTATCGGGGTCTTCACTTTTCCAAGCATGATACACTGGTTACCATCCTTTGGAATGAATTCTCAAGAGAAATACCAATGGGACAAGCCAAAGAGTTTGCCATCAAACTGCTTCCCGAAGTCGAGGGAATCTTTTCTAAATACAAGTTAAACGATGAGTTTGCATTTAGTCCGGAGTTTAACGGTTTATATACCGAGTTAACGGGGGAACTCTCAATCTGGGTGGAAGAACATGGGCTTCAATAAAGAGAAACACCTTCGGGCAAATATTGAGGCAATAAAACTTGCTTTTCAGCTTGAACGGGAAAATCGAAACCCGACAAACGAAGAACAGGAAGCCCTGAAACAATATTCCGGTTTCGGGGCTTTAAAATGTATCCTTAATCCGGCAGAAAGTTTATCTGATATAGCTCATTGGCCAAACTCAGAAGTCGGGTTGTTCCCTCTGGTGACCGAACTGCATGATGTATTGAAAAGCAATTCCCAATCGGAACAGCAGTACAAACAGTATGTTGGAAGCCTTAAAAATTCCATTCTTACCGCTTTTTACACGCCTCCTGAGATTATTCAGGTTCTTACAGAAACATTAAAACAGAATCAAATATCTCCTGATAGGTTTCTTGACCCCTCCGCCGGATTGGGAGCTTTTATCTCAGCTTTTAAGAATCAAAATGAAAGTCTTTCAGCAACAGGTTTTGAAAAGGATTTACTGACAGGTAAGATACTGTCCAAACTTTATTCCGAAGACAAAATTAAGACTGCCGGATTTGAAGAAATTGAAAGCCGTTACAACAACCATTTCGATGTGGTTTCTTCCAATATTCCGTTTGGTGACGTCGCAGCCTTTGATATTTCGTTTTTGAAAAGTAACGATAAGGTTAGACAACAGGCATCCCGAAGTATTCACAATTATTTCTTTTTAAAAGGAATGGATACGCTCCGTGAAGGAGGAGTTCTGGCTTTCATTACTTCTCAGGGGGTAATGAACTCACAGAAAAATGAACCGGTACGCCAGTGGTTAATGGACCACAGCCGGTTGGTCTCGGCAGTCCGCCTGCCCAATAACCTTTTCAGTGAATATGCCGGAACCGAGGTGGGCAGTGATTTAATTATTCTTCAGAAAGATTCAGGTAAAAACCGTTTGACACAAAAAGAGAAAGATTTTATGCGAAGTGAAAAGCTTTCCAGCGGAGTATTCAACAACAACTATTTCAACAATTTTCAACGGGTAGTCCACACCGAAGGGTTTATCGATACCGACCCTTATGGCAAACCGGCGCAGGTTTTTATTCATAAGGACGGAGTAAACGGTATCGCCTCGGATTTGAGTAAAATGCTGGAAGCTGATTTCAGGGAAAAGCTCGATGTCAGTTTGTATAACCAAGGCACTTCCAACAAAAAAACCATCTCAGTTTCATCTCCAAACAATACTGAGCAGAAGACAAATCAAATAGAACCTGAATTCACCCTTTACGACCTCTTTGGCTTAAGTCAGGAAGAACGCAGCCAGCAGAAGCCAACCCGGAGAAGAAATTCTGCAAAACCTAAAACTAGACAGCTAAACCTGTTTTCACAACCGAATCCGGTAAACGGGAAACAGACCAAAGAAATTATCCCTTCACTTCCAAATATAAGACCGTTTAATGGAGAATTACACAGTCATCTCAAGACCGGCTCACTGGTAAAAGACCAAAAACAGATTGGATTTTTAAAGGAACGAGACTCCGAGACAGCAACATTTGAGCGGTTGAAACTAAACCCGCAGCAGGAATCAAAAGCCTTGATTTTTATTCAAATCAGAGACACCTATCACCAACTGTACAACAATGAAGCGGAAAGTTTAAAAGAAGATACGGCAACCCGGAAACTTCTAAATGGTTATTACGATAATTTCTTTCAGAAGTACGGAAATCTGAACGACCCCAAAAATCTTGGGTTGTTGAAAATGGATTCCGGGGCCAATGAAGTACTGGCTTTGGAAAGAGGCGAAAACGGCCAACCGGTAAAGGCTGATATTTTTCATCAGCCTGTCGCTTTCAATGCGAAAGAACTGGAGCAGGTAGAGACTTCGGAAGAAGCACTGGCCGCCTCACTGAATAAGTTCGGAGAAGTACGAATGGATTATATGTTGTCCCTTCTGTACGAAAAAAGCCGGGAAGAACTGGTTCAGGAACTTCACGGGAGGATATATTTTAACCCGCTTATCCAAAATTATGAGGTAGCCGACAAATTTATTGCCGGTAATGTAATTGAGAAAGTAAAAAATATTGAAGGTTACCTCACGCGGCAACCCAATGATATTGCAGCGCAAGAATCATTACAAGCTCTTCAAAACTCTATCCCCGAACCTATCCCTTTTGAAGAACTGGATTTCAATTTTGGGGAGCGCTGGATTCCTGCAGACATTTACAGCCAGTATGCCGCACACCTATTTAAAACCGGGGTGGATATCCACTATTCATCTTCTGTTGATGAGTTTTCGGTAAAAGCCCAGTTTACCAATGCAAATATTTATGAGAAATACGCTGTTAAATCACAAAGTCGTTTATACGATGGAATTGCCTTGATGAAACATGCGCTCGTAAACACAACCCCTGATATTACCAAAAAGATAATTGTTGACGATAAAGAGGTTAAAGTCAGGGACAGTGAAGCCATCCAATTGGCCAACAGTAAAATCGATGAAATACGAAACGGTTTTACCGACTGGCTGAATGAACAAAGCCCGGAGTTCAAACAAAAACTGGCCGGATTATACAATTCAACTTACAACTGCTATGTACGCCCCAAATACGATGGTTCTCACCAGACATTTCCCGGACTTGATTTGAAAGCGCTGGGAATACCTAATCTGTATTCCAGCCAGAAAGATGCTATCTGGATGCTGAAACAAAACGGTGGAGGTATCTGCGACCATGAAGTTGGTTCCGGGAAAACATTGATTATGTGCTGTGGGGCTTATGAAATGAAACGTTTACAACTGGCAAATAAGCCCATGATAGTCGGATTGAAAGCCAATATCCATGAAATCTCCGAGACTTTCAGAACAGCTTATCCATATGCCAAAATCCTTTATCCGGGGAAACAGGATTTTAGCCCGGCAAAACGGGTAAAGATTTTCAATGAAATCAAAAACAATTCATGGGACGCAATAATATTAACCCACGAACAATTTGGAATGATACCCCAATCTCCCGAAGTACAAAAGCGGATTTTACAGGCAGAACTGGACAGTGTGGAAGAGAACCTGGATATTGTAAGGAAGCAGGGAGGCGAAGTGTCACGGGGAATGCTGAAAGGTTTGATTAAGCGGCAGCAAAACCTTGAAGTAAAGCTGAAGTCCATCACCCATGATATTGAAAACAGGAAAGATAATGTAGTGGACTTTAAAATGATGGGAATAGACCATCTGTTTGTGGATGAAAGCCACCGTTTTAAAAATCTGATGTTCAATACGCGTCACGACAGGGTTGCCGGGATGGGAAATCCTCAGGGCAGTCAGCGTGCATTGAATATGTTGTTTGCTATCCGTACCATACAAGAAAGAACCGATAAAGATTTGGGAGCGACTTTTTTGTCAGGCACAACCATATCCAATTCTCTCACAGAGTTATTTCTTTTGTTTAAATACCTCCGACCAAAAGAATTGGAACGCCAGCAGATAAAAACCTTTGACGCTTGGGCTGCCGTTTATGCAAAAAAAACTACCGATTACGAATTCTCGGTTACCAATGAAATTGTGCAGAAAGAACGATTCAGGTATTTTATTAAAGTGCCGGAACTGGCAGCTTTTTACAATGAAATTACCGACTATCGAACAGCAAAAGATATTGGCATTGACCGGCCTGAAAAAGCTGAAATCCTGCATAATATTCCACCGACACCGCAACAGGAAGAGTTTATACAAAAACTGGTAGCATTTGCCAAAAACGGTGATGCAACAATTTTGGGCAGGACGCCACTCTCCGAGCGGGAAGAAAAGGCAAAAATGCTGATTGCAACAGATTATGCCCGAAAAATGAGCCTGGACATGCGGATGATAAGTCCTCGCTATGATGACCATGTGGATAACAAAGCTTCTCATTGCGCAGCACAGATAGCAACTTATTACAAACAGTACAACGATTACAAAGGAACCCAGTTTGTTTTTTCCGATTTGGGAACTTACAAGCCTGGAGAGTGGACGCCTTATAGTGAAATAAAACGAAAGTTGGTTGAAAACCATCATATTCCGCCCCATGAAGTACGGTTTATTCAGGAAGCCAAAACAGAGAAAGCCCGGAAAAATATTATTGGAGCCATGAATGAAGGCCGTATCCGTGTGCTGTTTGGTTCGACCGAAATGTTAGGGACAGGAGTAAATGCTCAAAAGCGGGCGGTTGCTATACATCATTTAGATTCTCCCTGGCGGCCATCAGATTTGGAGCAACGGGAAGGCCGGGCTATTCGAAAAGGCAATGAGATTGCCAAATTCTTTGCGGATAATAAAGTTGATGTTATTATTTATGCAGTCGAGAAAAGCCTGGATTCCTACAAGTTCAATCTTTTGCAGAATAAGCAGCTATTTATTAGTCAGTTAAAAACAAACAGTCTTGGTAAAAGAACCATCGACGAAGGCAGTCTGGATGAAAAATCGGGCATGAATTTTTCGGAGTACGTTGCTATCCTTTCCGGAAATACGAACTTACTTGATAAAGCTAAACTTGAAAAACAAATCACCACATTGGAAAGTGAACGGCAGGCTTTTAACCGAAGTAAATCATCAGCCCGTTTCCGGCTGGAGGATATTCAGCAAAGTATTGACACAAATCAGGAGACGATTTCCCGGATGCAGGAAGATTGTGATTTACTTCGCAAAAGAGTTAAGAGGGACGATTCAGGAAATATTTTGAATCCGGTTCAACTGGATGGAGTAAAAGGTTCTGAATCCAAAATGATCGGGACAAAGCTGAATGAGATTAACGAAATCATTAGGACTAATGAAGAATACAGAAAAATCGGAAGCTTGTATGGGTTTAATATTCTTGTTAAAACCGAAGCCAGTATGAAAGATGGTTTTGATTTTAAAGAAAACCGTTTTTTAGTGGAAGGTGAAAGCGGATTAAAATACACATACAACAATGGTCATATTGCCAAAGACCCAAAACTGGCGTCAACAAATTTCTTAAAAGCGCTGGAACGTATTCCGTTTTTAATTGATAATCACGAAAGACTATTAGAGAAAATTTCCAAAGATATTCTGGTTTTAGAAGAAGTGGTAAATAGCCGATGGAAGAAAGAAGATGAACTTAGAAAACTAAAAAGTGATTTGGCAGCATTGGACAGGAAAATTCAGGCAATATTAAGAGCAAACGATGGAGATCATCAGATACTAAAGGAGGAAAATACTTTTCGAGATATTCGAATTGACATTGAAAATAAAGGAATTAAGCTCGTTGCCCAGGAAAATCATTTTAAAATCAGTTAACATATACCAGATAAAGATTAAAATAGCAAAACTGTATTCTGCTTTGGTATGAATAAATTTTCAGTGAGCATTTGTCAATATTATACCACTTACTTCGAGCATAAATCTTAAATAACTCTTGTCATTATTTTATCGTGTTAAAATAATAATCTAGTAAATTATACATATTTTTGAACTAAAAAACAAATTTAGTCAAATATTCATAAATGATACCAAGGATACAAAAGAACTTATTTTAAAAATTGCGATGCAGGTATTTGCTAAATATGGATTTCGGAAAACCTCAATTAATGATATTGCCAACGCTGCATTCAGATCAAAAGGTTCAGTTCACTATTATTTCAAAAATAAGAATGAGTTATTTCTGAAAGTTGTTGAAAAAGAGTTTCAACTATTACACACAGAATTAGAAATAGTAGCGAAATCTGACCTAAACGGTAAAATGAAATTTACTAATTACATTATTACACGAATGAAAATTCTTGGGAAATTATCTTACATCTATGATGCGATAAAAAATGGCAACATGGATTATGCATATTTTGTAGAAAAAATCAGGAAGAAATTCGATGATGAAGAGATTTCATTAATAAAAGGGATAATATCATTCGGTATAATAAACGGTGAGTTTGAAAAAAGTGACAATAATCAAATTGCTTTTGTTATTGTGTCAGCCCTGAAAGGACTTGAGGAACCTTTAATGGTAAATACTAAATGTAACGAGTGTGATATAAATCTTGATTACATGATTCATGTTTTATTAAAAGGAATTGAAAAAAGATAGATTTTTCCTAATACTGATATAAAATCAAACACGGGTTAACGTAAGTTCGTATAAACCGCTAAAAGTTATAGTGGAAATTCTTATCAAGGTTTTAAATAAAATATCGGAAGTTGTTATAGAAGTTTTACAATTAGAATAGAAAAATGAATTATATCAATATACCACATATTATAAAAAATAGTAATTCGAAATTTCTGAAAAGACTACCTGATTTCTCTATTCGAATAATTGCCTGGATTATTAGACAAGAGGAAATAAACCGGATTCTAAAAAAATATGAAGGATTTGAGGGTGTTGACTTTCTGCCTAAAATAATTGAAGAGTTGGAAATTACTGTGGAATGTGAAGGACTGGAAAATTTACCGGAAAATGGGAAATGTTTTTTTGTTGCCAACCACCCTTTTGGCCTGCTTGACGGATTAATCCTCACAAATATTGTTGGTTCAAAATACGGAAATTTAAAAGCAATCGGAAATGATGCTTTTATGTTTGTACCAAACCTAAGACCAATAGTTTCAAATGTCAATGTATTTGGTAAAAATCCGAGAAAGTATTTCATTGAATTAAATAAAGTATTTGCTTCTGATGTCCCGATAACACATTTTCCTTACGGGCTTGTGTCTCGAATTTATAAACTGAAGATACAAGATAAATTCTGGCATAAAAGTTTTATTACAAAAGCAATCGAATATGAAAGAAACATTATTCCAATACGATTTTATGGAAGAAACTCTTATTTGTTTTATACAATATATCTACTACGGCATGTAGTAAGGATTAAAATCAATTTGGAACTGGTTTTGCTTCCACATGAACTATTTCGTAAAAGGGGAAAAACAATTAAAGTTAAAATTGGTGAGATGATTCAATACAGAGATCTGGAAACCTTTATGTCGCATTGGGAGTGGGCACAAAAGATTCGTAATGAAGTTTATTCCTATAAAAGTAAATAGAGATAACCTAAAATGGAATTGAATACATATGTTGTAAAAATATTATCGTTCAAATTTCAAATATGCGTTAAATTTTAAATTAATGATTATGGAAAAAAATGTCGCATTGGTTTTAGGAAGTGGTGGTGCCAGGGGGTTGGCACATATAGGTGCAATAGATGAACTTGAGAGCCATGGATTTAATATAACCTCAGTAAGCGGGACTTCGATAGGAGCTTTAATAGGTGGTTTTTGTGCCATGGGAAAGCTACAGGAATTAACTGATTGGGTAATCAACTTGCAGAAATTGGATGTTTATAGTTTGATGGATCCCACTATAAGTACCAATGGCCTTTTAAAAGCGGAAAAGATTTTTAGAAAATTAAATTCAATAATACCAGATGTTCTTATTGAAAATATGGAAATTCCATTTGCTGCAGTTGCAACAGACGTAATAAACAGAGAGGAAGTAGTATTCACCAGTGGTAGTTTTTACCAGGCGGCGAGAGCGTCCATTGCAATTCCGACAATTATAACACCTGCCGTATCAAAAGACAGAATCCTTGTTGACGGCGGATTACTTAATCCAATTCCTGTTAATCGCGTAAAACGGAAAGATAACGATATTTTGGTTGTTGTAAACTTATATGATAGTAAAAACCCCGATTTTCTTCTTAGCGAAGAAGAAGTTAAAGAACATCTGTCTCAAAAAAGTTCGTTACCATTTATATCCAATTATAACATAAACAATATTATTAAAAAGATAAAGGACTTTATACCAAGTGGAAATAAAAATAGCCAGGGGTACGCTTCGCTAATTCAATTTATTACATCAGTTATGCTTGAACAAATTTCCAAATTATCACTTGAGTTGAACAGACCTGATATATTGATAAATATCCCTTTTGATTCGGCAAGGACATTTGAATTTTATAAAGCGAAGGAATTAATTGAAGCGGGAAGAAAGGCTGCAAGAATAAGCATTAATCTGTATCATGATAAATATGTCTAAATACCTGAAAACAAGGATAACGAGTGCATTGATATTGTCTGTCAAAAATTTGAAAATTATAAGTTTTAAGAAGACTTGTATTATGCAAAATAGTAAAGTTGTTAGTTGAATCTAATTGTGTTAATTTTGACCCGTCGAAAAAAAAAGTCAAATTATGTCTAAACCTGATGTTAAAGCGATTATTGTAAGAGCCGCCAATCAATATTTCTCCAAGTTTGGTTTTTATAAAACTACAATGGATGAAATAGCAAAACATATTCATAAGGCTAAAGGGGTATTATATTATCATTTTAACAGTAAAGAAGAGTTATTTAATGAAGTATTGAAACAGGAACTGGAAGGTGTAAAGACAGAATTGCGAAAAGTTATTAATGATTCAGATGATGCGCTGAACATGCTTAATAACTATATCTTTACACGTTTTGACCTATTACACAATTCAGATACTTACCATGAAACATTAAAAGCCGATTTCTTTGAGAAATACCATTTTGTGGAAAAAGTCAGGGGGGATTTTGCAAAGTTTGACAAAGAACAACTTTATTTTATTATATCAAAGGGAATCAAGGAAGGCACTCTTGAAATATCAGATTTAGAATCGACAGTTGACCTAATACTGATGGTAATGAACAGTATGGAAATCCCGCTGTTTTTACAGAATAAATATTCTGAATATATAGATACAGGAAAAGAGCTTGCCAGTTTTATCATAAGGGGATTAAAATCTTAACTATTTCTTAAAATCTGACTAAAATCGTTTTATGGTCAAATTATTGTTTTATATTTGCATTGACTAAAAAACATTTAAAGTCAATTAGAGTGATTTTTGTATAGCATAGAATGAATTTATATCTAGTTGACTTACAGTTTTTTATAAAAATAAGTAAATGTAAAATCAAAAATAAATAGTCATGAAACGAATTAAACATTTTGGTATTTGGGTAAGCATTTTAGCAATCCTTGTTACAGGTTGTAATAAAATTGATAAAAGCAAAAAATTAGCCACAGAAAACAATGTAATTTCTGTTAAGGTAGATACCGTCGGAAAGAACTTGAATGAAACAGCCAATTTTTATATTGGTACTATTGAGGAATCTCTTTCTGTCCCACTTAGCTTTTTGGTTACAGGGACTACAGAAAAAGTTCTTGTGGATGAAGGACAAATGGTAAAAAAAGGCCAGTTACTGGCAGTCCTCAACAGTGAGAGTTATCAAAATATGTATCAGGTTGCATTATCAAAGGCCAAGCAAGCAGAGGATGCATATAACCGGCTGGAACCTATGTATAAAAAAGGGAGCCTTCCTGAAATCAAATACGTGGAGATAAAAACCGGCTTGGAGCAGGCTCATTCAATGGCCTCAATTTCTGAAAAGAATCTTAAAGACTGTAATCTTTATGCACCTGCTGATGGGATAGTTGGCAGAAGGATGATAGAACCTGGCATGAGTATTATTCCTGGCAACCCGGTTTTTCAATTGGTAAAAATTGATAAGGTAAATGTAAAAATTCCTATCCCTGAGAATGAAATTGCAGGCATTAATAAAGGACAAAAAGCGTGGGTAAAAGTCAGTGCCCTCGGCGACCGGCAATTTGTAGGAGATGTAACAGAAATAGGTGTATTATCTAACCCTCTTTCTCATACCTATAATATTAAAGTTGTGCTAAATAATCCGGAAAAGATATTGAAACCCGGAATGGTTTGTAAAGTAAACATAAGCAATCCATCACTTGAAGAACGGATTGTTATTCCAATGTCCGCTGTTCAGGTTGCAAAGAACAATAGCAAATACGTTTTTATCGCCAATCCTTCATCAAATAAAATTATAACAAAGATTGTTGAATTGGGTCCTATTGCCAGTAACGGAGTGGTAGTAAATAATGGTTTATCTAACGGTGATTTACTGGTCACCGAAGGCTATCAGAAAATCAATGAAAATTCAACCATTAAAATCATCAAATAGCTATGAAAAGGATTGGAATTGTAGAATCTGCCATGCGCCACAGGCAGATAGTATTTTTAATTGCGTCACTTCTTGCAATTTTAGGCATATATGCATTATTTACAATGCCCAAACAGGAGTTTCCAACATTTACCATTCGTCAGGGGCTTGTAATTGGAGTTTATCCCGGAGCCAGTTCCGAAGAAGTCGAGCAACAATTAACCACTAAAGTTGAAAGATACCTGTTCAGCTATGAAGAAATTGATAAGACAAAAACTTATTCGGAGTCGAAGGACGGTATGATGATTATTTATATAACACTAAATGATAATATAAAAAACTCAGATGATTTTTGGGCAAAACTAAATGATGGCTTGGGAAAATTTAAAACAGAACTACCTTCCGGTGTATTGGCTTTGTTGTCGAACAATGATTTTGGTGATACTTCAGCATTGCTTATTACGCTTGAATCATCCGACCATAAATCGTACAGGGAACTGGAAGATTACATGAATGAACTGGAAAGTCGTCTAAGGAGGATTGAATCGGTGTCAAAACTGCGCCATTATGGGTTACATAATGAACAAATTACAATTTATCTCGATAAAGAAAAGCTGACAAATTACGGAATTAGCTCCGCGACCCTTTTAGGAAGTTTGTTTACCCAGGGTTTTACTACAATGAGTGGTACTGTCGAAAACGATGAGTACAATGCTCCAATCCATATTGCACCTTCATTCGATAACGAACAGGATATTGCCGAACAGATAATTTATGCTGACCCTACCGGGAATATAATACGGCTTAAGGATGTTGCCCGAATTGTAAGGGAGTATCCTAAACCTGACAGTTATATTACGAATAACGGGAATACATGTTTATTGATTTCTTTGGAGATGCAGCCCGGACACAATATTGTGAAGTATGGTAAAGAAGTAGATGAAGTATTGGAACAATTTCAATCGGAATTACCCAAAGATGTAAGTATTGAACGTATTGCCAATCAATCGCAGGTAGTAGGTCACTCTATCACCACTTTTTTAAAGGAAATGATGTTTGCCATCATTGCTGTAATACTGGTAACCATGATACTGATGCCTTTTCGTATTGCCGCAGTTGCCGCAACCTCTATTCCTATCACCATATTTATCACATTAGGGCTCATGTTTCTTTTTGGAATGGAGTTGAATATTGTAACCCTTGCAGCATTAATTGTTATGCTGGGAATTATTGTGGACAACTCTATTGTCATTATTGACAGTTACATGGTTAAACTTGACCAGGGGATGTCGCGCTGGAATGCGGCAATTAGTAGTGCTGAAGGATTTTTTAAAGCCATCTTTTCCGCTACATTGGCTATCAGCATCACTTTTTTCCCGTTTCTGTTTACGCTGAAGGGGCTATTTCATGATTTCGTTCAATTATTTCCATGGACTGTTACAATCACTTTAACGATATCATTGTTGGTGGCAATGCTGATTATCCCATTCACTCAATACTTTTTTATCAGAAAAGGCTTGGAAGGACCAAACAAAAAAAACAGGCATAACTTTTTGGATGTCGTTCAGAAGTCGTATGAAAAATGGTTAGGAAGGGCATTCAAACATCCTAAAATAACAATTGGGTTTGGGGTTATTTCAGTGTTGGCTGGCATCGCGTTGTTTATAACGCTTCCTGTACGTTTATTGCCAATTGCAGAACGTAACCAATTTGCTGTTGAAATTTACCTGCCACAGGGGAGTACACTTGAAGAAACCGTTTTTGTAACCGATAGTCTTGAACGAATACTTCAAAAAGATGAGCGCGTGGTATCAGTTACAGCATTTAACGGAACCAGTTCTCCACGTTTTCATGCTACTTATGCCTCGAAATTGCCAGCTAAGAATTATGCCCAGTTTATAGTCAACACACACTCGGACAAAGAAACAGAAGCCGTGCTGGATGACTATTCAACTAGATATGCCAATTTTTTCCCCAATGCTTATGTGAGGTTTAAACAATTAGATTACGAACAAGCTTCAAATCCGATTCAGGTACGACTTACCGGAACCAATTTGGATGATTTGAGATCTTCAGCAGATTCGTTGGCTACTAAAATGAGGGAAGTTGAAGGATTAACATGGGTACATACCGATTTCGGGGAAATGTTACCAGGCACCCAGGTAGATATAAATGAAATTGAAGCCAACCGTTTAGGAATAACAAAAACCACAGTTGCTACCAACCTGGCCCTGCGTTTTAACGGACTACCATTGACTACTTTGTGGGAAGGAGACTACTCCATTCCTGTCAAGCTGAAATCGGAACGCGAACGTGACCCACAGATTGACGATATTGAAAACGAATACATTCATTCAATAATTCCGGGAATTTCAGTTCCCCTCCGACAGATTGCAGAAGTTAATCCTGATTGGACACAGGGGCAAATTGTCCGGAGGAATGGTGTACGTACAATAACAGTACAGTCAGATGTTGTTCGCGGTTACAATATAAATAGTGCCACGAGAGAAGTAAAAGAAATAGTTAATAATCAATCATTCCCATCCGGTGTGAGTATCGAATATGGGGGGTCGGATGAAAGAGACACCGAAATTTTGCCGCAAATTCTGGGTGGATTGTTTATGGCAATATTTATCATTTTTCTGATACTGGTTTTTCATTTCAAAAAAATTAACCTGGCGCTTTTGGTACTTGGTTCTGCATCGTTGAGTATTGTTGGGGCTGTTTTAGGCATGTTGATTTTTGGCCATGAATTTGGCGTAACATCCATACTTGGTATTGTAAGCTTAATAGGAATCATTGTACGTAACGGCATAATTATGCTTGATTATGCCGAAGAATTACGGTATAAAGAGAATAAAACGATACTTGAAGCTGCATTTGAAGCAGGCAAAAGAAGGATGCGCCCTATCTTTCTTACTTCTGCTGCTGCCTCAATGGGTGTTGTCCCGATGATTCTTGGCAAAAGTGTCCTTTGGTCTCCGATGGGGACAGTTATATTCTTCGGTACATTGACTTCTATGGTATTTATTGTAATGATACTTCCTGTGTCCTATTGGTTAATTTTCAGGAAAGTGGATAAAAACAAGAAGAAAATCACAATAGCAGAGCTTTTAAATAATTCTAAAATAAAACCGGCATTATTAACACTTGTCCTATTATTTGGCCTGGCACCAGTACTTTCTGCTCAAAATCAAAATAATTATACGCTGGAGCAATGCAAAACAATGGCATTACAAAATAATGCCCAGGTTAAAAACAAGGTGCTGGATGTAGAATCTTCAAAAGAGGTAAAAAAGGCTGCATACACCAAATATTTTCCATCGGTTGATGCAACTGCGTTTGCATATAAGTTTTCCGATCCACTAATAAATATGGAAATGGCCGGTGGAAATCTTCCCGTATATGATGGAAATCCGGCTAATCTACCAACGGCAACAGAATTTGCTTATTTTCCCGGAGCTTCAATTCCACTTATCGAAGAGGGGGCAATAGGAATGGCCACAGCTACTCAGCCTGTTTATGCCGGGCAACGAATTTCGACAGGGAATAAGTTAGCCAGCCTGGGGATTGAGGTCAGTGAATTGCAATTAAAATCAACGGAAAAAGAGATTGCCCTGGAAACTGAAAGAAGATACTGGCAAATTGTTTCGCTTGGTGAAAAAAAGAAAACCCTCGAAGAATATATGCTATTGGTTGACACTTTACATGAAGAAGTAAACGATGCTTTAGAGGCTGGGTTAATTACACAAAATGATTTACTAAAAGTTGAACTCAAACAGAACGAGCTCAAAATGAATCATCTGAAGTTGGGAAATGGAATAGAACTCGCTAAAATGGCATTCTGCCAGTACATCGGTATAGAATATGATAAAAATATAAGCTTTATTGACAGCGTAGGATTAATCGAACCATTGGAACTCATTTATACCGACCATCAGGAAGCTTTATACAACAGAGAAGAATTTAAACTGTTGCAGAAAAGCACCGAAGCAGAAAAGTACATGACAAAAATGCAAAAAGGTGAGTATATGCCGCAGGTAGCAGTTGGTGCAGGGGCATTATACCTCGATATTATGGATGATGACGGCTCAGCGGTAGGAATGGCCTTTGGAACAGTGAAAATTCCGATTTCCGGGTGGTGGGAAGCGAATCATAAAATGAAAGAACGCCGGATAAAAGAAGAGCAAAACAGGAATATGGTCAAGGACAATACTGAAAAACTACTGCTTCAGATGCAACAGGGCCGTAATTCTCTTAACGAAGCTTTTGAGCAGGTTCATTTGGCTGAAGAATCAATTCACCAGGCAAAAGAAAACCTGAGAGTAACACAGGATAGTTATTCCGCAGGTGTGGTTAATATCTCTGATTTACTTGATGCACAGGCACAGTTGCAGCAGTCAAACGATTTATATGTAGACGCCTTAACTCAATTTAAAATTGCAAAAGTGAGTTATCTGCAAATTACCGGAAGGTAATTCTTATTAGTGAATAGGTTAATTAATAAAATACAGGATTAATATATGCAGGATATGGTGGAAAATAAACATCATATCCTGCTAAAATAAATTTAACTCTATAGTGTAGCAGAGGAATTTATTCTAAAAAATTAGGAAAAAATACAATTGTTTCCGTGCGAAAAGCTACTATATATATTGTACTAAGTTTGTGCTTATTCTTTACCTCTTTTGTTTCAGCACAAGAGGATTGCATTAATTTACAGCGTCCAAAAGTGGCTGTAGTACTAAGTGGTGGCGGAGCAAAAGGTTTTGCCCACATTGGAGTTTTAAAGGTTTTGGAACAGGAAGGGATTCCAATCGACATTATAGTTGGTACCAGTATGGGAAGCCTGATTGGAGGATTTTACTCACTGGGTTATACTGCCGAGGAAATTGAAGATATTGTTAAGAGCCAGAACTGGGAAAAAGTCCTTTCCGATAATGTGCCTCGAAATGATCTCTCAAAAAATGATCAGCTTTTAAAACAAAGATATATACTCTCCTCTACATTTTCCGATTTCAAAACCATTACTCTTCCCCAGGGGATAATAAAAGGCCAGAATATTTTAAATATTTTTTGCGGTTTAGCCGGAAATGTCCCGGTTGATGCTGATTTTAGTCAACTCCCGATTTCATTTGCCTGCATTGCAGCTAACCTGGAGACTGGGGAAGAAGTGGTTATAACAGACGGTTTTTTCCCCACTGATTTGTTTTCGAGCATGGCAATTCCCGGAGTTTTTCATCCTGTAAGTAGAGAGAACCTGCTTCTTGTTGATGGCGGATTGGTAAACAACTTCCCAACCGATGTCGCAAAAAAAATGGGAGCAGACATTATTATTGGCGTTGACATAAGAGGGAACCTTTATCCCCGTGAAAAATTGAAGTCAATTGATAGTATTTTCGGTCAGATGATAAATTTTTTGGGACAGGAAAAGGATTCTTTAAATAACAGCTATTGCGACATTCTTATCCGTCCTGATATTACCGGTTATTCGGTCGGAAGTTTTTCGAGAGAAGCAGCAGATACATTGGTTTTAAGGGGAGAAAAAGCTACCCTTTTATTAAGAGACACCATTGAAAAATTGAAACAAGAGAACCATTTGGCCCCGAAAATATATTCCCGCGAATATACTACAACAGAAAAATGGAAGATTACCGAGATAGGATTTACTGAACGTAAAAACCTGGATAAAACCTTTTTTAAAAACAAACTCAATCTGCAATTACCTGGGTATTATTCAAATCAAGAGTTAAAAAGTGCAATTGACAGGTTATACGGATATGGTGAGTTTGATCTCGTCTATTATTATCTCACAGATAATGAAACAGGGAAAACTCTCAATTTGAATATTGTTCCAAGAAAGATTTATTCCCAAAGTATAGGATTTAAAGTAAACACAAATGATGCAGCAGCTATATTATTCAATATTAATAGAAAAGATTATGAAAAAACCGTAGGTTTTTTATCTGCAAGTACTGAGTTGTCGGCAAATCCAGGTGTTAATCTTGTTGCAGAAACTACTAAAAGGAATTTGCCAACTTTAGGTATTGAATTAAAGGGGAAATACCAGAAATATAAAATATATAATGAAAGGGATAAACTGTCAAGTGCAGATGTATTTTATTCGGCACTAGATATTTATTTATATAAAACCTATTTCAACCGGCTAATTCTGGGTTTAGGTATACAGGAAGAATATTTTAACGGCGATGTTTTTACCAAAAACACTAATTCATTCATCCTGTCCTCAAAAACCAACCAGTTTCTTTCCAATGCCTATACATACGTTGTTTTCGATAATATGGACAATTTTTATTTCCCCCAAAAAGGCACTCGCCTGGATGCAGAGTTTTCAGTATATTCTGATTTGTCAGGAAATACCAGCTTAAGTTCTGTCCTGCTTTTTAAAATGAAAAATGTCGTCCCACTATCTTCCAATACTACATTTTTATTTGATGTTTACAGCCGCTCGATGTTCGACAATTCCTATCCGCTTATAAAAACAACTTTTGTAGGAGGGGAACCTTATTCACAATATTTTAATTATCATTTACCCTTTATTGGGCTTCCCCCCGTAATACTTGCCGACAGGTACACCAATATCGGGTTGGCAGGAATACGTTTTCATGTGGCTAAAAATCAGTACGTTTCATTGGTATATAATTTAATGGCACAGGGCAATAATTATAATGAGCTAAATAATTTTCTTATCACTAATGGTGGCGGAGTAAGGTATTCTGTGGATTCCAGGTTAGGACCTGTTGAAATAGGAATAGGTTATGCTGGAAGGTATGATAAACCCACATTCTCAGCCAATCTCGGACTTTGGTATTAAGAATTAGTAACATAAAGCAACTATTGTTTCTTAAATTATGAATAGAGAAAACAACTATTTGAAGATTCTTGTAACTGCAAACATCATTCTTTTGGTTGCACGGGTGATTTGGGTATTATATGGGAATATTCCTTTGCACAGTGAGGAGGCACAGTACTGGCTTTGGTCAAAACATCTGGATTTATCATATTATTCAAAGCCTCCGCTTATTGCTTATACGATCTTTTTATCCACTCAAATCTTTAGTGATTCTGTTATGGGAATCCGAATAATTGCCATAATAATTGGATTTATTATTCCATTGGTTACTTACAGATTCGCTCATGAACTATTTAAAAGTTCGAAAATCGCATTTTACTCAACTATAATTTTATTCACACTGCCACACTATCATTATGTGTCCATGATATTGTCCACAGATTCCCTGGTTATATTTTTTTGGTTGCTTACAATATTGTTTGCATGGCGGGCAATTCAACACGATAGTTTAAAAGATTGGTCATTGACAGGGATAAGCTTAGGCTTTGGTATTATGAGTAAGTACACCATGTTACTTTGGATTCCTTCCTTTCTTCTTATCAATTGGATATTTGGATTAAAACTCCTTAAAAACAAAAGATTTTATTTTTCATTGGGAATTGCTGGAATTATTTGTATGCCTATGATTTTTTGGAACATAACAACAGGGTTTGTAGGCTTCAAACATATTTTTGGGTTAATGGGAGCATATAAACCATTTGCGGGAATTGGAATTTCATTAACCCAGGTTGTTGAATATACCGCAGGACAACTTGGCAGTTTGGTTCCTTTTTATCTTCCTGCAATATATTTATTAATTAGAAGGAGGAATGGTATACAAATTTCAGAGGATCAATTTCCTGTATGCTTCCTTTCCATTCCATTGCTTTTTGTTCTTACCTTTTTTGCTTTTGTTGCGATCAGAAAAACAGAAATTAACTGGACTTATTTTGCATTTGGAGCTTACCCAATATTATTAGGCTATGCATTTGTAAAATTTGTAGACGGGAAAAAACTAAAACTTGCTTTGGGTGCAACGGCTCTTCTGGTTTTTATAATGTTTATGCCTTCTGCATTGGGGGGATTCGGGACAAAAATATATCCTCCTAAAATTGATCCATTCCATAAGATGGCCGGATGGGATGATTTAGGAAAAACAGTTTCAGGAATAACAAAAAATATGAAAGATGAGAAGCTGTTTATTTTTTCAGATCGTTACCAGATTGCCTCCGAACTGGCTTTTTATATGGAGGATAAGCCTCAAACCTATTGCATTAATAATGGCAGGAGGATGAACCAATTTGACCTTTGGCCTGGTATTAACCAATTTGCAGGGAAAGGGTATAACGCTATTTATGTCAGTCCTGTCCCCATTCCTGATTATCTGAGGGAATGTTTTAAAAAGGTCGAGTTTATTGCCGCACAAAATTGTCTGTATCGCCAGACAGAAGTAGATACGCCTTTTCTAATATATAAGTTAACTGGATTTAAGGTATTTGTGCCTTCAATAAATCAGCAAGCATATTAAAATTATGAAATGTAAAATAAGGCTTCTATATGGATAAAGATCTGATACAACACTAAAATCTAAGAATTTAGTATAGCGTAATATTCTATGTTTTAATTACTCATGTTTAATAACTGAAATAATGATTAAACCAAAAATTGAAGAAAATGCCAGAAAGATTTGGCAATTCTTAAATGAAAACCAAATAAGCTCTGTATTTGAAATTGAAAAAAATTTGTTGATACAACGACGTGATATTTTGATGGCACTTGGTTGGTTGGCCAGAGATGAGAAAGTCTTTTTCTTGGATGATCAAAATGATAGTAAAATAATGTTTCTGGAAGACATAAATGAAGACTAACCCAAATATTATAAGAAAATACCTATTGCCAAATAGCGAATTATTTTGGTTTTGTCATCATCGGAAATTTGAGTTTAAAAAGCACTGTTACAGAAATATAAATTTCTTTTTTAGTTTGATGCTTAGTATGTTTTCCTGTATTTCTGTTATAGCCAGTCCGAATGAGTTGTCTTCCAGGTATAGTTTACATCTGTTAGGCTCTAATATTGGCGAGTTTTCTGTTACTCAAACAGCCGAAAACGGGAATCTAATAATTGAAGCAATAACAGATGTAAATGTTAACTTTCTTTTCTCATATCGTGTAAAATATGTCCAGAAAACGATCTATCATCAGGGAATCCTGCAAAGTTCTCAAGTCGAAACCTATAAAAACGGGAAACTCAATTCTGACTTTTGGCTGAAACTGGAAGGGAACTCATACCTGCTCGTTTCCGACGGAGATACTACCTGGATCAGCGATTCAATCGCTTACAGCGGTAGCCTGGTTTATTTCAATGAACCCAAAGGAATTACAAAAATATTTAAGGAAAGAAATGCCGAAACGATGTGGATCAGCCCGGCAAATGAACATGAATATATAGTCAAAGACATAAAAGGCAGGGAGATTAACAGGTATTATTATAAAAACGAAATATTGGAATATGCAGAAATGCGACATGCTATTGGAACCATTGAATTGAAACGGATAACAACAGAGAAAAACAATGATTGAATTTTCAGAGATACAAAATATCTATTGGATATTACCGGTACTGGGATTTGTAATCGGGATGTTTGGGACAATGGTTGGCGGTGGCGGTGGATTTTTTTTCCTTCCTGTTCTTACCCTCCTGTTGAAAGTCCCGGCTCAAACTGCTGTTCTTACTTCACTAGTGGCCACTTTACCAATTTGCATAACCGGTTCCTGGGGGCATTCACGCAAGGGGAATATTGATTTCAGAATTGCAGTAAATTTTATAGAAGGAGGGATAGTAGGTGCATTGTTGGGGGTCTTAATATCGTACCTGTTAAGCGGGGCACAATTGAAAGTAGCCTTTGGAATCTATTCCATACTGATATCCATAAATATGGTATTAAGTAAAAGAAGGAAACAGATATTTAGGGAGAAACAAGAGGGAGGAATAAAACTATTCAAAAAGGGCAAAGTGTACCTGTTTAGCCTGTTTGCAGGAATGATTACAGGAACTTTCGGGACAAGCGGAACTGCACCTGTCATTGCAGGTTTGTTTTCGTTGAAGATGCCTTTGAAGATAGTGATTGGCACATCACTTTTTATTGTATTGTTCAACACCCTTTTTGCAGTAGGCATACATTTTTTAATGGGGGCTATTGACCTGACCATCATTCTCTTTCTGACAGTTGGCTCTGCTGTGGGAGCGATAGCAGGCCCCAAACTATTATCAAAGATAAAACTTGAAAAAGTGGATAAGTCAGCGGGTTACTGGTATGCGGCAGTAATGGTAATCATTGGAATGCTGATGATTTTAGGTAGAAATTAGTTAAAACGAACAGGCATGATTTGGACTATTTACTTTATTATACTCGCTTATTTTTTACTAGGAGGAATTGGGTTTTACCTGATCAACAGGAAAAAAGCTCCTGAAGTTGCACGAAAAAGCTACACAAAGTTTGGTGTTTATTTTATTATCATAAATATTTTATTTTTTAGTATTACTATCCAACCTGTAGTTTTTCGTTACCTGGCAGTTTTCATTGTTGTTGTCGGATATTTTGAATTGTGTCGGCTTTTTGTAGAAGAGAAATTTCAGCATAGGTTGTTTTTTGTTTTATCACTGCTAATCTTTTTTATCCTCTCTGCCGGTTTCCTTGTTTTTAGCAAGGCTGCTGAAAATTTAATCCTGATGACATTTTTGATACTTTCTATTTTCGATAGTTTCAGCCAGATAACAGGCCAGCTTTTCGGCCGAAAAAAAATACTCCCTGACATCAGCCCGAATAAAACATTGGGAGGACTGACAGGCGGAATTATTATTGCATTAATCAGCGCATTCTTATTAAAAAACCTTTTCACGGGCACTATTACCGAGTTGTTAGTTTTTGCAACCGGGACGGTAGTTTTTGCATTCGCCGGGGATGTGCTTGCATCGCTTTATAAAAGAAAATACAAAGTAAAAGATTACAGTAATCTTATTCCCGGGCACGGTGGTTTCCTTGACCGATTTGATAGCCTTATTGCAGGTGGCGCCTGGTCTGCATTTTACTTTCAATTTATTGCAACTTAAAAAAGATAAAAATGAAGAATTTGCTTGTATTATCATTTGTTTATTTGATTGGGATCGGATTGCTGTTGATATTTAACGAGTTGGTTTATCGCAGGCTTAATCCCACAGGAGAGATAACCCGAAAATTTGCGCATTTTTCTTCAGTTCTGGCAACAGTGCCATTTCCATATATTTTCCCTTCACACTGGTATATTTTGGTACTTGCTCTTTTGTTTGCCGCCGTATTATTTATTACAAGGAAAGGGAAACAATTGAAATCAATTCACGGGGTGGAGCGGAAATCAATTGGAAGTTACCTGCTGCCATTGTCCATCTACATCACATTTATGATAGCAAATATTACAGATAATAAATTTATATACATCCTTCCTATGTTAATACTGGCAATCTCAGATCCAATGGCAGCCATCCTCGGAATCAATATAAAAACCTACAATGGAAGAATAAAAATATTCGGGAAAAAATTAAATAAAACATGGCTGGGGTCGGGAGCATTCCTGCTTTCAAGTTTTATAATCAGTATTATAGCGCTTTTTTTTCACCGTGGGATATTCGATTTTGAAACATTCTTTCTGGCAATGCTGATTGCCGTGGTAACCACTTTCGCTGAATTGATAAGCTGGCGCGGATCAGATAATCTCAGTATTCCCTTAAGTGCGGTAGCAGTTTTGGTATTATTCCTCTAAACACAACTAGAAAAAACACGAAAAACAAAATATAAAAATTAAAATATGAGAACAGTAATTATTAACGGGGCAAACGGATATGTTGCTTCAAATTTCATAAACTATTTATTAAATCACCATTACATGGTTATTGCCCTGGTTCGTGGAAATGGCCAGGACCCGGAAGAAAGAATGAGTGAAGTACTCGCACATATTAATGATGGAAAGGAAATAAACACTACCAATCTCGAAGTTTACAATTATTCTTTGCTTGACAAGCACTTTGCCATGAATGAGAATATCCTAAAAAGTATTTTTAGTAATAAAGTTGATTATTTTCATTTTGCAGCCAGTTTAAAATACGACGAAAAATCGATTGACGAAATTTTCTCGACCAATATCGAAGGAGTTGAAAACTCAATCAAAGTCTTTTCGGGATATGCTACAAAAAGCTCTCGTTTTTTTTATATCGGAACAGCATATTCCTGCGGTAAGTCAGAAGGTATTTTTAAAGAGAAATTTTATGGGAATGATGACATTTCGGCTTTCCGCAACTATTACGAGCAGTCGAAACGATTTGCTGAAAATGTTGTCAGGACAAATATTCGAGAAAATGGTCTGAATGGCCATATAATCAGGTTGTCCCAGGTAGTTGGAAACCAGAAAACCGGTGTAACCAAAACCGATTACGGGATTTTTGATTTTTCAAAAAGAATTTTGAGTCTGGGTAACAGGTATCCCAATGAAATAGTACGGGTACATGTCGATCCGGATGCTACCCAGAATTTAATTCCTATCGATACGGTAACAGAACATTTAACCAGGGTACTGGAAGGGAAAGAGATTCCTGAGATAATGAATTTTGTGTCAAAAAACCCAGTTCCCAATAGTTTCATTATTGATACCCTGAACCAGTTGGTACCAATTCAAATTATCCCTGTAAAAAACCTGGAACGAAGCGAAATGAACCCTATTGAAAGAATGATTTCTGCAGGAATGTCGTTTACCGAAAGTTATGCTTCAACCGATGTGTTATTTGATACGCGGCAAAGAGACAAGTTCCTGAAAAATACGGAAACAGGTCCCGATTATAAATCTGTCGCTAAAATGATGGAGTATTTTATCGAGACTGTTTCCGAAAAGAAAAAGAAACGGGAACATGAAGCAGCCTGAAAGATGTGCGTTAGTAATAAGTTATAAATTTTAAGATATTAAACATAAAATAATGAAACAGATAACCGTAAAAGGAGAAAAAATAATCAATGTCCCTAATTTTATAAGTCTGTACCGGCTTTTAGCGTTTCCGGTAATTCTTTATATGGCGCTCACCGGTCGTGAAAACTGGTTTGTAATCCTTTTGTGCATCAGTTTGGTAAGCGATGTGCTGGATGGAAATATTGCACGGATATTCAAACTGCAAACCAACTTTGGCGCAGCGCTCGATAATCTGGCTGATATTTGTACCTATGCCATGGCCATTTTGGGGCTTTTCGTTTTTAAATGGACTGAAATTGAACCTCATTCCTGGATTTTATTCCTCTTTCTCGGAATATTTATTCTTAGCTATGTTGTTTCTTTTGCCCGTTTCGGAAAAATTCCTGGATTACATTTATATTCTGCCGTTTCTGCCGGGTACGCTCAAAGCATATTCTTTTTTGTATTGTTCGTTTTTGGTTTTTACCCATGGATGTATTATTCGGTAGTAATCTGGGGAATAATTGCTTACACCGAAAAAATAATCATCCTTTTTAAATTGGACGACATACGAATTGGGGTAAAGGGACTTTATTGGCTGCTAAAAAAGTAGGGAACGGGAAAATTGAGCCATGTTATACAAAACAGTTTTTACCATCATTATTGCTTTACTTGGTGTAGAGGCTATGGGTCAGGCATTAACAGGCACCATAAAAGATAAAAAATCACAGGAAGCAATTCCTTATGCAAATATCTGGATTAAGGGGACAACCACGGGAACAATGTCAGATATGAACGGAATGTTTCTGTTGAAGTTGTCACCGAAAGATACGCTGTGTGTTTCTTCAGTTGGTTACGAACGAATAGAAATTCCGGCAAAACATATTACTGAAAATCCACTTATTGTATACTTGTCGGAAGAAACCTTGCAATTGGGCGAGGTAACAGTCAGGCCTGAAATTTCAAGGGCAAAAGTTTTATTTCAGAAAATACAGGAACGTAAAAAAGAGAACCGGCAAAACATTGAAAATGTAGATGCTTACAAAACCTACAAGCGAACCGCCGTTTATTTGGCAATTGATTCAACCTCGCGAATCAACAGGTTTATCCCGAACATGGAAGAAATAACGGTTCAGGTTGATAGTATGAACATTCGTTTTAGCCCGATATATCTTGCAGAAGAGGGAAGTAATTGCCAAAACAAAGACGACAGTATAGTTTACAGGCGGGTTGACGGAATATTTCCAAAACTGAACCAGACTATTGAGAGTATGATCCTTTTACATGCAGTTGTTGACCTGGATTTTTACAAGGATCAGATCAATATTCTTTACAGGGGAATAGTTTCGCCGTTAAGTAATAATGCAATGGCGCAATACAATTTTTACCTGAATGACAGTACAAACATAAACGGGAAGAAATATTACAGTTTTTCGTTTTCACCTAAAAATAAGTACAATCCTTTGTTTACAGGAAGGTTTACTGTACAGGACAGTACTTTTGCATTGACCGATATTTATGCGTACATACAAAAAGAAGCAAACATAAATTTTTTAAATGGCTTCAGAGCGAAAGTCAGTTATTTAAATAACGATAAAGACGAGTGGTTTTATGATGAACAGGAGATAAGCTTGAATCTCGCCTTATCCCTGAACAAAGATACGGTTTCACGCTACGGTTCGCAGAGAATAAACGAGGTTTCAAAAGGGAACTGGTTGGTGACAAAGAACACTAAATTTTCTACTTCAGCAGAGTTGGACGAAGTAAAGCCCCGCGCCTGGAAGAACCGTACTGAATTTACTTCAAAAAGCAGTTTTGACGAAGGTACCTATTTGCGTGTAAGTAAATTAAAGGAAAACTCGTTTATAAAAAGTATCGATGGTATTGGAGGAATGGTACTGACCAGTTATGTTGATTTGGGGAAATTTCAAATTGGGCCCGTTTTCGATATTTATACGACAAATGCCATCGAGGGGCAGCGGTTTTCCATCCCCATGCGTACAGGGCCGGAATTATGGGAACGCTTTACTGTAGGAGGGCTCATAGGTTACGGCACACGAAGCGGTGAGTTTAAATATGGAGCAAACTTTGCGTGGCAACCCGGCGAAACAGATAGATTCATTATCAGGGGCGGGTATTCTGACGATTATACTTTGGTTTCTCAGGACAAGTACCTGCGGTTTATTAAAAAGAACCCAAATGAAAGAGGCAATTCCAATTTCATTTCCATATTTACAGCAAGGGAGGAAAATCCATATTTAAAAGGGGAAAAGAGCATAAAACTAAACCTGGAGTTCAATACAAAAAACGATGTTTGTATAGAAATAGAACCATACTGGCTTTACAGTACCCAAACTCCTGATGTTCATTTCTTTCGCAATAACACAGAATATGAGAATTACTCAAATTATGGTATTCTTTTCAATACGAGGTTTGCATTCGGGCAACATTACGATAAATACTACTTCGCCCGTGTTTATTATCTGACCCAGTTACCTGTAATTAATTTCAGCCTTGATATTGGCAAGACAAATCTGCCAGGCAGCATACATGATGATTTGGGTATTTACGCACAGATTCATGCTTCTGCATCAGGCATGTTAAATATGGGAATGATAAATATGCGCTACATGGTAAATGGCGGATACCTGTTGGGAGATGCGCCCTATGATTTACTTGATCTTCCTACAGGCTCCATGTCACTTGGATACTCAAAGTATGGTTATAATCTTCTGCACTTTGCCACTTTTGCCCACAACCTGTACACGAATTTGCATCTTGACTGGACTGGTGGAGGAATTGTTTTGAACCATTTGCCCGTAATACGGAAATTCAAACTACGGGAAATGGTATCGTTTAAATGCCATTATGGTATGTTAAACGATTCATATCATCCTGTTTTCGACCTGCCAGAATATTATACTGCAGAAATGAGCAAACCTTATGCTGAAATAGGATTTGGCCTGACTAATATATTTAAGGTTTTGCGCGTAGAATACGTACGGCAATTAGGAAGTGCTTATGAAAACAGTGGCTTCACTGATAAAAATGGAATCTTTTTCAGGGCTGAAATGAGTTTTTGATAGATAAATGACGATTTAATAATTATTGATGTTTTTAATTTAATCTCCTAATGTTTTATGAATGTTTTACACCCAGATGCTATTTTAAATAGACTTGAAGATGAACTAGAAACTGTGAAAAGTCAATCAAACGTAAAAAAGATTATAGCAGAAAAGTCAGTTGGTTTATGTCAACTTGCATTTTTGGATTTAAAAAGATACGTAGTACAAAATGGCTTTAAAGATTTAAATGAAGAGATTAATTTCTTTAAAACAATTAAACCATTGGTTTTTAGCAAACTAATCTTCTATAATGAGTTACTAAGAATAGAAAATTACAAATTGGTAGTTCATAGGAAACTTATATTGAAAATGTTAAACGGTGAGATTCGTAAAATTCATGAATTCGTAAAAAACAATAAGGAATTTTACCATTATTATTCAACGAATCAAACCTGTTTGGATTTAAACTACTTCGTGAGGAATGATAAATGTACATATTGTGGTTCAAAGAATCTGCAGTATCTGATTGATCCTCAATTTTCAACAATTAGAGATGAAACCGTAGCTTACATAATGGCATACGAACTGTTAGGGAAGCATCTCGAAATTGAAATAAATATATTAAAAAACAGTCGAAGTCTTTGGCATTCATTTCAAACTACAAAGCTAAATATGAAAATGAGTTGGACAGCTTCAAAAGTTGCTCTTGTTGAATTGATATATGCCTTACATTGTTGCAGTTGTATTAATAATGGACAAGTTAATATAAATGAACTCATTGGATTTTTTGAAACTATATTTGATATTAAACTTTACAAAGCATACCGTGCATTTGTAGATATAAAAGATAGAAAAAGAGAAAAAGCAAAATTTTTGACAGAATTAAAAACGGCTTTAACAAATATGCTGGATGATTTGGATGCGTTAAACTAATTTAAAAATGTTGTATGGCTAATACGTTCTTATTTTTGAGCTATCTTTGTGAACGGAATGGAAATGATTCCTCATAAGAGCTGAAATATAAAGGTATAAAGCGTAAGCTTTTATTCTTGTACCAAAAATCGCCAGTTTTTAATACCACAGGAATAATAAGTGAGCGCCCACGTTTTTGCGTGGGGCACACTGATTTGTGGTATGGGCGTCTGGCGATGCCTTGGTACGATTAGCGTTGTTCCACGCATTTTTTTGCCCAAATTAATCATGTATAAAATACACATAATATGTATCTTACTGAGAAAAAGATAAAGTATGCTGATTTGGTTCTCCCTTTTACAAAGTGTCCATTCAAAAAAGTAGAAAATGATTGTCCCTTCGTTGAATATTGGAAATTAGCCTCCATTGAAAAGCAAGTTCAGGCTATTGAAAGTTTACCAGAAGAAGAACTCGATTTGTTGAGAGAACATCACAGGCTTTGCCAAGAAAAAAAAGTAAAAAGGGTTCAAAGTCAATGTAGATTAAAAAATATTATTGGAATTTTTGACAAGGATATGATTTTTGAGGATTATTAACTTTCTGAAATACAAATTGATCAGAGAATGACTTGAATCCTTTTTGGATAAATTCATGAACTTCTGATTCAAGATTATACCTCCCTGCCAATTCTTTATTCCTTGAAAGTTTCTATTTGTAAATCCTTAACAACTTACCGTGTTCCAGAATTCAGCAATGAAATTGTCCATCGTCTTCATACATTGGTGTACTTTGCCAACAAAAAAACGGGATTGTTAATCCCTACCTCTTTCTATATTTCTGATTAAAGTTCAAGTGTATTGAAAGGAGGTATTTCTAGCAGAAAGAAATAGACAAAATTTATTCAAAACGTTTTACTTCATACAGCCAGGCAAAGTTTTGGTATATTTTCATTTGTTAAGCAGGATTATTGTATATTGATATTTACGGGTTGAGACAAAGAAATATCCGCTATATGTTTGACGGTGGAATTATTGAACAGCTATAAACACGAATTAGATGTTGTTCTTTTGTTTGAATATTTTGTATTTGTATCCCACAAAGAGGAAAAGTATATTTGTGACAATCTATACCTGAATATTTCGTCGATGAATAAAAAGCAACTATATAGAATCGCCCTGATTTCTTCTCCAATAATGGTTGCATTTGAGTTATCTCCTTTATTTTTCATAGGAAACAATAACCTCCGTTATTTTCCTATAGGGTTTATATTTTTGACGATTAACACCCTTCTATTATGGGTGTTTAATATTTACATATTATCGCGTAATGATGCAATGAATTCGGGGAATAAATGGAAAAGCTATTTTTTAAGTTATCTCTTTGCATTTTTATCTCTTGTTTTGTTTTTATTCTTTGGAACGTCAGTTTTCGTAGCAAACAGAGAAACCCCTTCCATATTTTTTCCATTTATTAACGCTGCTGCACTAAATACTATCATTATTATTATTATTAATTCTCTGATAAATCGTTCAAAAAATGAAAAAGCTGAACGAGAGCTGAATATTTTAAAAATTAAAAATCTCGAAGCTGAACAACAATTATTGATACAACAATTACAACCACACTTTTTATTCAATGCTCTGAGTACACTTAAGGCCTTAATAAACTCAAATACCGAACAAGCCGAAGAATATCTGGTTAAGCTATCTGATTTTCTAAGGTTTTCTGTTTCGTCCCATAACTTTAAAGTGACTCTTCTGGAAAAAGAAGTAGCATTTATGAGAGATTATATTCGGTTGCAGCAAATCAGGTTTGGCGATTCATTCTTTTATGAAATCCATATTCCTGAAGATGTTCTTCAATCTTTCGTTGTGCCGGTATATGCTTTGCAAACCCTAGTCGAAAATGCCATTAAACACAATGCTTTTACGTCAGTTAAACCCCTCTATCTTTCAATTACTTTTAAAGATGGTTACATTCATATAAAAAATAATAAGATTCCTAAGCACCACGAAAATAAAAACGGAGTAGGGTTGGAAAATCTTAATCGAAGATTTTTACTTAATGGAGGAGAACAAATTAAAATTGATAATAGGAATGACTCTTTTTTAGTTACTATTAAGCTAATCCGAAATAAATAGAAACATGCTGAAGATTGTAATTATTGAAGATGAGAGGTTGACTGCTCAGGATTTAATTAATACCTTACATAAAATTGACCTTAATATCGAAGTGCAAGCTGTCTTAACATCGGTTGAAGAAGCAGTGGAGTACTTTCAGAACCATCCATTTCCTAATCTGCTTTTTTCGGATATCCAACTTCCTGATGGAACAAGTTTTGAAATTTTCGAGAAGGTAAAACTTACTATACCTATAATTTTTTGTACAGCATATGACCAATATGCATTACAGGCTTTTAATGTAAACGGAATTGATTACCTGTTAAAACCTTTCAGCAAAGATACTGTTTCGAAATCCATTGATAAATACAAGTTATTGAAAGGTGATATAAATTATGAATCAGATATTTTTACCCAATTAAAGGAAGTTTTAAGACGAGAACCAAGTAGTCAAAGAACCTCTGTCATTGTTTACCAGGGAGACAAAATCATACCAATTTTATTAGAAAATATTGCATTGTTTTTTTTGGAAGACAAATATGTTTTTGCCTATACTTTTGAACAAAAGCGTCACATTGTTTCAAAAACAATGGATGAGTTAGAGGTTCTTTGTGGAACACGTTATTTTAGGGCAAATCGGCAATATTTAGTCAATCGTAAAGCAATAAAAAATGCAGCTCGTCATTTTAATCGTAAAATTTTAATTCAGCTTAATCTTGATTATCCTGATCAAATACTTATTGGCAAACTAAAAACAACTCAATTTTTAGACTGGTTGGCAGGTTATTAGTATTTGCTTGTCCATTTCATTCCCCAATTTGTCCACTCCAGACATCCAATTATTTCGCAACATCTAAAAATAAAAAACATTTGTGCCGAATTTATTAAGCACAAATGGGATTATGCGATAAAATAAAGACAAATTTTTACTGGCTACCAACAGCAATCATGATTGTTTCTGCCATTCTAAAATTCGTACAGATAAAATCAATTCTCAATTTTGATGAAATACCTGGGATTAGGGACAGATTAATCTATTTGGGTATCATTGAATTAATTAGTGCAATATTCTATCTTTTCAAACCGACTATGTTAATCGGGTTCTTTATTCTCTGTACTTTTTTGGGAGGAGTTATTGGTATGGGAATAGTAATGCATTATTCAAATACCCTGCCATTAGTTATCCTTTTTTTATTTGGGCTATCTCTTTATTGGCGTGATCCGTCACTGTTTAATCTATACAAAAATTTTAATCAAAATTGAATATTAATAATTACATAAGATTATGAAACTAAATAGTTTGAATATTGGAGTTATAACGGCATTTCTACTGATGTTTTCATCGTGCAGTAATAACAAAAACATGGGGGATAATATGATGCATGAACCCAAACCGTATAAAACGGGAGTGTTGAAACCTCAGAAGGTGATGTTAGAATCGATATTCCCTGCTGTTTTAAAAGGACAGGAAGACGTTGAAATCAAACCCAGGGTTGAAGGATTTATTGAAAGTGTTTACGTGGACGAAGGTGCGGAAGTAAAAAAAGGCCAGGCTTTATTCAAAATTAATTCACCTTCATCGGTTACTGCCCTTGAAGAAGCTCGGGCAAACTACAATACGGCACAACTTAATGTAGAACGAATGCGTCCCCTTGCCGAAAAAAACATTATAAGCAAAGTACAACTGGAATCCTATGAAAACTCGCTCGATGCGGCAAAAGCAGCATTGGAACAGGCAAAAGCAACAATGAATTGGGTAACTGTTACAAGTCCTGTGGATGGAGTAGTCGGAACAATCTCATATCGATTAGGAAGCCTGGTAAATAGCAATAACACGCTAACTACCGTAGCCAATACTTCACAAATGTTTGCTTATTTTTCAATGAATGAAAAAGACCTGTATAATTTTCTGAACAAATGGGAAGGCCAGACAAAAGCCCAAAAAATTAAAAACATGCCACCGGTTAAGTTAATTCTTTCCAATGACAAAGTGTACATGGAGCCAGGACAGATTGCAACCATCTCGGGAATGGTTGACCAGACTACGGGTACGGTAAATATCAGGGCTTCATTTCCGAACCAGAATGGCCTGTTACTTAGTGGGACAAGTGCGAAGGTCGTAATCCCTCAGAATCTCGAAGACGCCTTGGTTGTTCCCCAAAATATCACTTTTAGCCAGCAGGATAAAATAATGATTTATAAAGTTCAGGGCGATTCAGTAGTTCAGAAGGTAATCAAAGTAACAGCCACGCCCGATGGACAAAAATATGTTGTCAATGGTGGATTGTCACAGGGTGACAGAGTAGTCACTGACAATATCATAAGCCTATCAAACGGAGATAAAATAATCGTTCAATAACACCAAAACAGAATTAATATGTTAAAAACATTCATAGAAAGACCTGTATTATCTACAGTTATTTCAATATTCTTTATTGTATTGGGAATTATTGGTATCAGTAGTTTGCCTATTGAACAGTACCCTGACATTGCACCTCCTACTGTCAATGTGTCCGCAAATTATAGTGGGGCAAATGCCGAAGCAGTGCTCAACAGTGTCATTATACCTTTAGAAGAGCAAATAAACGGGGTTGAGGGAATGACCTATATGACCTCTTCTGCTTATAATGGTGGTGCTGCATCCATCAGTGTTTATTTTAAGCAAGGAGTTGACCCTGACATTGCTGCTGTAAACGTGCAGAATCGTGTTTCCCAGGCATCTGCGATGCTTCCGTCTGAGGTGAACCAAAGTGGGGTTACCGTTCAAAAAAGTTTGAGTGGGGTTTTATTAATGGTTCAACTAAAGACAAAAAATCCGGAGTACGGTGGCGAATTTGTACAAAACTATGCGCAAATCAATGTACTTCCCCAATTAAAGCGAATTACCGGCGTTGGTGATGTCAATGTGTTTGGGGGTGGAAAATACTCTATGAGAATATGGCTTAACCCCGATATTCTAAAAACATATAATCTGTCCTCGTCTGAAGTAGTAGCCGCCCTTAAAGACCAAAATATTGAAGCGGCTCCTGGTGAACTTGGTGTAACCGGTAAACAAACATTTCAGTATTCGCTAAAATTCACTGGTCGCTTAAAAACGGCGGAAGAGTTTGAAAATATTATAATACGCTCGAAGGACGCACAAGTACTTCGACTCAAAGATGTGGCTGAAGTTGAGCTTGGTGCTGAATCATACAGTAAAATAATTCGCGGAGATGGATATCCGGCAGTCTTAATGGCAGTAAGTCAAACAGCCGGCTCTAACGCACAAGACATTATTAAGGATGTGAAAGCCCAAATGAAAGAGATGGCTAAAAACTTCCCTCCTGGTATTGAGTATTCTTATCAGATTGATGCAAGCAACTTTTTAAATGCTTCAATGAAGAAAGTCATCAGTACAATTATTGAAGTTTTTATATTGGTACTGCTTATCATTCTCGTATTTCTTCAAAACTTTAGAGCCTCATTTATTCCGGCTATTGCTGTTCCAGTGTCCATTATCGGAACATTCTTTTTCCTACAATTATTTGGCTTTTCCATTAACCTACTGACGCTATTTGCTTTGGTATTAGCTATTGGGATGGTGGTCGATGATGCTATTGTCGTTGTCGAAGCGGTTTATGCCAAGTTAGATGCTGGCGAAACCTCACCCAAACAAGCGGCTATTGACACGCTCAAAGAAATTGCTCCTGCCATTGTCTCAATGACACTTGTCTCGGCTTCCGTATTCATTCCCGTAAGTTTTATTGGTGGTACAAGTGGGGTATTCTTTAAGCAATTTGGGTTAACGCTTGCTGTTGCCATCCTTATTTCTGGTGTAAATGCACTAACGTTGAGCCCGGTACTATCCGCCTTATTCCTGAGAAAGCATATTGCTCCCAAAGACCGGAAACGTACACCTATTAATATCTCTTTTATATACTTCAACCGTATGTTTGATGCTGCGACAACGATATATAAGAAAGTACTTAAATTTCTTGCACATAAAAATCGTCGTTGGATAACGATTGTAACAGTACTCCTTTTCTCGGTAGCACTATATATGCTCACCAATATACTTCCATCAGCTTTTGTGCCTCAGGAAGATGGCGGTGCCATTATGGGGTCTGTCGAATTGGCTCCAGGGTCATCTTTAGAGCAAACCGACAGCATCGTTATCCAAACCAAACAAATTATTGAAACCATACCTGGGGTTGAGTCTGTAACAACAATGACGGGGCAAAGTTTTATGACAGGTTCTGGTAGCTCCTATGGAGGTATTGTAGTGTTATTGAAAAACTGGGATGAACGAGAGTTCTCCGCCGATGAAATTGTAGCACAACTGCAACAAAAAACAGCAGGGATAAAAAATGCCAACTTTATGTTTTTTGGTATGCCAACTATTATGGGCTTTGGTATGAGTAACGGGGTAACCATCGAATTACAGGATAAAACGGGTGGAAGTACAGATGAGTTCTATAAAGTGGCAACCGATTTTATGGAGAAATTACAAACACGTCCCGAAGTAATGGTCGCCATGAATGCTTTCGACCCTCGTTTCCCACAAAAACAAATTGAAGCAAATGTAGCCAGAATAAAAGATGCAGGGTTAACCTTGCAGGAAGTAATGTCCACACTGCAACAAAATGTTGGTGGAGCTTACATTTCTGATTTTAATGCTTACGGCAAACAATACCGTGTAATGGTACAGGCAGCTCCGCAATATCGGGCAAAACTCGATGATTTGAGCCGCATATTTGTAAAAACTCCTTCTGGAGAGATGGCTCCCATCACACAGTTTCTCACCGTAAAAAGTGTTACCGGTGCTCAAGGGTTAACCCGTTTTAATTTATTTAGCTCAATGAGTCTCACTATTATTCCCAATTACCCAGCTGGATTTACCTCTACTGATGTGCTCAATACAATCAGTGAGATAAATTTGCCAACAGGCTATGGTTACGATTATTCAGGTCTAACGCGAGAAGAAGCTTCAACAAAAAACAATACAGCCATCATTTTATTGCTCTGTGTCATTTTTGTGTACTTACTTCTTGCAGCACAATACGAAAGCTATATTTTGCCGCTTGCTGTTCTCTTCTCTCTACCTATCGGCTTGGCTGGTATATACCTTTTTACTTTTGTTTCAATGCTCAATGGTAGCGGAATTGTAAACAACATCTATGTGCAAATATCGCTCATTATGGTAATTGGGCTTTTGGCAAAAACAGCTATCCTCATCGTCGAGTATGCACTGCAACGAAGAAAACAAGGTATGAGTATTGTTAAAGCTGCGGTTTCTGGAGCTGTAGAGCGTTTACGCCCTGTATTGATGACTGCCCTTACAATGATTATCGGCCTTGTTCCTCTCGCCCTGGCTAGTGGCGCCGGAGCCATCGGAAACAAATCCATAGGCATCAGTGCTATGGGTGGAATGATATTCGGGATATTCATCGGAATTCTCATCGTTCCAATACTTTTTATCCTATTCCAGACCCTGCACGAAAAAATCAGCAGCCATAAAATTGAAACAACGGATGATACAGACTTTTAAACATGAAATTCATAAAAAAAAGAAATACGGTATGAAAAAAGCTCATATTTTAGTTATAATCATTGCTGTACTTGCATTGAGTTCATGTCAATCTTACAAGAATTTTAGTGCTCCTCCTGAGATTGACACAAAAGGGATTGTCAGGGGTATTTCAAATAATGGGGATACCATCACAATTGCCGATATTCCATGGAAGGAATATTTTACAGACCCTGACTTACAGGTGCTTATAACAGAAGGATTACAGCAAAATGTTGATTTACAGATTGCTTTGTCCCGGATTAAACAAGCTGAGGCAAGTCTGAGCATATCAGACGGAAACAGACTACCTGATGTTTCTGCTGGTTTTAGTGTTGACCATACCCGTACCAGTAGTGGAGATAATGGGCGCGATATTCTGGGATATGTATCGAATTCAAACAAGTTAGGATTCTCTGCTTCATGGGAGATAGACTTATGGGGAAAACTTGCCTCAAGAACAAAAGCTGAATATGCAAGATACCTCAACAGTTTCGAGTATAAGAACTTGGTACAAACCGGGCTCATTGCTAATATTGCCAATGGATATTACAATCTTTTGGCATTAGACAAACAACTGCAAATAACTCAACAGACTATTGTCTTGTTAAAGGAGAGTGCAGAAACAATGTTGGCTTTAAAAGAATCAGGGCAACAAAATGCAGCAGCAGTGGAGCAAAGCAGGGCATTATTGTACAACACGCAACTTTCAGTACCAGTGTTGGAAAGCCGAATACGAGAGCAGGAGAATTCAATTTGCATACTGTTGGGAAGAAAACCAGGTACAATTAAGCGGGCCATATTAGACAATCAGAAAGTAAACGCAAATTTGAATATCGGTATTCCCGCGCAACTTCTTTCATATCGCCCCGATGTAAAACAGGCGGAGCTTGACGTTTTGGCCGCTTATGCCAATACTGATGCTGCACGTTCAAGCTTTTACCCATCGTTAACGATCACTTCGGCTGGTTTGGGCTTAGCATCAGGAGGTTTTTCCGACCTTTTTTCTCCTCGCAGCATGGCAGCGAATATAGCGGCTGGACTTACGCAACCTATTTTCAACAGGAAACAATTAAAAGGGAATCTCAAAATTGCTGAGGCTCAACAAGACGAGGCAGTACTTAATTTTAGCAATGCTGTTTTACTGGCAGGGCAAGAGGTATCTGACATCCTCTTTGGGTATGAATCTTCTTTGAAGAAAAACAATTTTAGGGAAAGACAAATCAATTCGCTTACAAACGCGGTAAGTTATTCTGAAGAATTACTTATTGCTGGTGAAGCTATTTACACGGAAGTACTTTCTGCACAACAGAATTTACTATCGGCACAATTGGAACAAGTAAACGATAAACTAGAACAGTTAGTATACGGTGTAAATCTGTACAAAGCTCTTGGGGGTGGGGTACATTAATCAGATAATGAATTAAAACCGGCGTAGCTCAATTGGAAGAGCGTCTGTGTTTTATTGTGGGAGGAAAGGCATAGAAGGTTGCAGGTTCGAATCCTGCCACTGGAGCAAAGCATGATAAACATTGATTAGACCTTTGTTCGTAATAAACAGAATAAGGTATTTTGAAAACAATTAAAAATAGGGCTATGTTAAAATCAAAAATTGGAATTAATGCCGGTGAGATTTGGCAATTCCTTGACAAAAACGGAGAGATAACCTTTTCGGAAATTGAGCAAGCGCTGCCTATGGGAAAAGCTGATACCATGATGGCTATAGGATGGTTGGCTCGCGAAAATAAGGTGTCCTTTTATGAAAAAGGAGACGATATATTGGTATCGTTAGTCTTGCACCGTTATGTTACTGAATGGTCGTTTCCGACTTGATCCGATTGTAAAACGAACCATATAGCCGTAGGTGGGCAAAAGAATCTATCCTCGTAACTTATTGATTTGAATGTAAACCTGTATTCATTAACTATTTCCATGGGGTGTCCCTCTACAAAAAGGTTCGGTTCTGTTTGTATAATACAAAATTGGATTATTGTCAAGATGGATTTATTTATATCCAAGCTGAGAAATTTATTAACGCAAAACAAACATGATTGAAAATACATTTTATCAGTTGTCATCGAACGTACACAGAATTATCACATCCCTTGTATGGTTGCCAGGCTCCGCAAACATGTCAAATGAAGATTTCTTGGAACACTGCGAAATGATAAACAATTTTATTAATGTATATCATACTAAGATGTTGTTTATTGATGCTACGGATTTTAAAGCAAAACTGGACAAATCTACAGTGGAAGAATTGCTATATATAAAAGTCGGAAGTAGTCTGAGATGGATTGTTTATACATCATCTAATAAACAATTCAAAAAATTACTTCAGAAGTTAAAGTCTGAAGATATAGGTCTCATTGAACATTCTTCCCGTAATAAGCTGCTAAAAGCATACCGTGAATTGACAAATGATTAAAGAGTAAAGTAATGAGCAATTATTTATTCGAAAATGCTCCATATCCAAAAGCGATTACGAGGAAAGGGGGCATTTCCATCCCCATGTTATACTCGCAACCCATAACCGATATTTACTATTTCATTTCTTTTTGCAATTATAATTTACACTTTACAATGATAAAGAAATTGAACAGACAATGGATAGACCCAAAAGTAACTTATCCGGCCAATTGCAGCGCAAAGTTCACAAAAGAGTTAAATTATGAAAGAGTTCGTTGAACAATACTTTGAACCGATTAAAAACATGTTCTTTAGTATTGGGATAAAGAACGTTACAATGGACAGTATTTGTACTGAACTTGGCATTTCCAAACGAACACTATATCAGAAATTTAATCACAAAAGCCAATTAGTAGAAGAAATAGTACATAAAGATATTTACAATTTTATTGAAAAGATAAAATCGGCCAAGAACAAAAGTCCCAATGCAATTTATGAAACATGTCTTTTATTTGAAATTGTAAAGGAAAAACAAGATGAAATCTGCTCATCAACCTTGTACGATTTAAAGAAATATTATTATTCCTTAAATGAAGAAATAATAATTCGAATAAACCAAACGATGATAGAAACAATAACAGGAATAATTGAGCGAGGTATTGAAGAAGGAATTTGTCGGAAAAATATTGAATCATTTAGAACCGCTGGTCTTCTTTCATTCATCTTTCATTCATTCATAATGAAATCATTTGTTAAACCGACAAATCGAATATTAACTTTAAATAACTTACTTGATTATCACCTTCACAGTATATGCAATCAAAAGGGAAAAACAGAATGGGAAAAAATAAAAATACAATAGTTATATGAGAGTTCTTTTTAATATCCAATGCCTGACTGAAAACCACAATTGTGACAAAATTAGAGACAATATCATTATTCAAATCATAGATGATAAGAAGGAAGATTCTTGTAATTATTGCGAATAACATAGAAAGATAATAACCGATTCAATATTAGAATTACCAACAATTATATGAAGCATTTAAATCATTAAGCATAATAGTCAATTAATTAAAATTCAGAGTTTAAAAAGAAATTTGGCTGCACAAATAATTATAATTTTTTCATGACTGCATTTCACCCAAATACAATTTTAAGAAAACTTGAGGAAGAATTGGAATCTCTAAAAAATCAAGAAACTGAAAAAAAGATATTCGCTGAAAAATCAGTAGGATTATGCCAGCTTGCATTCTTTGATTTGAGAAGATATGCGCTTCGGAATGATTTTAAGAATGAGGAAGAAGAGATACTTTTTTTTAAAGTAGTTAAACCTAAAGTTTTTAGCAAATTGATTTTCTATAATGAACTACTCAGAATGGAAAATTATAAATTACTGGTTAACCGGAAGCTTATGCTAAAAATGCTAAATGATGAAAATCAGAAAATTCATGACTTCATCAAAAACAATAAGGAGTTCTACCATTATTATACGACCAACGAAACCTGTCTGGATGAAAACTATTTTATCAGAAGTGATAAGTACATTTTTATTGGTTCCAAAAGCATACAACATTTGGTTGACCCTCAGTTTGCGACGTTAAAGGATGAAACTGTTGCCTATATAATGGCTTACGAACAGCTTGGAGAATATCTTGATAATGAAATAAGTTTATTAAAAAACAAGCGGGGACTATGGCAAACATTCCAACCTGCAAAATTCAGATTGAAAATGAGATGGACAGCATCGAAGGTTGCTCTGGTTGAGTTGATATATGCCTTACATTGTAGTAATTGTATTAATCATGGAAGGGGGCATATAAATGAGCTCATCGAATATTTTGAGTTCATTTTTGATATTAAACTCTATAAGGCATACAGAACTTTTACAGATGTGAAAGACAGGAAAAGAGAACGTACAAAATTCCTTGTTGAGTTACAAAAGGCTTTAATAAACAGACTGGATAATCTAGATGCGTTGAATTAATTTTATAAATTGAGAATGGTAAATACATTTTTATTTTTAAACTATTTTTGTGAAAGGAATGGCAATGATTCCTCATAAAGAATAGAAATATATAAGCGTAAGCTTTTGTTCTTGTACCAAAAATCGCCAATTTTTAATACCACAGGAATAATAAGTGAGCGCCCACGTCTTTGCGTGGGGCACACTAATTTGTGGTATGGGCGTTTGGCGATGCCTTGGTGCGATTAGCGTTGTCCCACGCTTTCTTTTAGTAGAATCTAACAAATTCAAAGATTTCATTAGATGTATCTTACAGAGAAAAAAATTAAATATGCAGATTTAGTCATCCCCTTTACAAGATGCCCTTTCAAAAAAGTAGAACATGATTGCCCGTTTATTGAATACTGGAAGTTAGCATCTGTCGAAAAACAAGTACAGGCTATTGAAAATATACCAGAGACGGAACTTGATTTACTGAGAAAATATCACAGGCTTTGCCAGGAAAGAAAAATAAGGAGTGCCCAAAGTTGGTGGAAATTAAAAGGCATTATCAGTTTTTTTTATAAGGATATAATTTTTGAAAACCTTTAATTTTCTGAAATATAAATCAATCAGAAAATGATTTGAACCCTTTTTGAATGAATTTATGTACATCTGATTCCAAATAATAAGTTTTTTTTCCAATTCTCTTATAGGGAAGTTTTCCAGAACTACGAAAACGCTGAAGGGTTCTTTTGCTGACTTTTAGAAGAAGACATAAATCTTGATTATCCAACAAGATTTCGTCACTAATTACATTGTCATTATTCCCCAGCTTATCAACTTTTCTTTGCAGAAGTTCAACTTGGCTAAGGAGACGTTGCATCCAGGAATCAAAATATTTCTGGTCAATATACATCTTCCACTACTTATCCTGATAGTTGAATATGCTACCGGCTACATGCTGATTCCGTAATTTATCAAGTGTTCTCTGGTCTGTGGGGATTATCCGTTCCTGGAGTGATTTCTCAATGTCGGAGAGTTTATAAAGACATCTGCCCCGCAACATGGTATAACTAATCATGTTGTCGTTTCTTAATCGCTGGAGGGTTCTGATGCTGATTTTTAACAAGTCAGCGACTTCATTGCTGTTAAGCCATACTTCAGTCTTGGGAGTAGAATCCAACTTGTTTTTCGTTACATAATCTGCAATGTTTTCTATTTTCTGAACAAGGTCTTGATAAGCCTTACTTTCAAATGTAATTACTTCCATGATTCAAATGTTTGAAACAAAGATTACACCTTTCAAAAACTTTGTTTCCCAACCTTTTCCCAACTTGGTAAAAATATTTTTTGATTTAGTTTCGATATATTCCTAAATTTGGAATAGCTATCTGGCAGTTCTGTGATGTAATGAATCGGATACTCTTGAAAGAGAGTGATGACACACGGCGACAATCAAATGACAATATAAAAGTTACAGGTTAGTTACAGAAGAATTATTAAAGTTCTATTTGTCTGATAATAAGCAAAATATAGAATAAATTCGAGACCCAGCTGAGTCACCAAAACAAAAGCATTCAATTTTAATTGAATGCTTTTTTAATTTTATACTTTTCATATTCATGTGAATTGATTGGTTTAAGTTCTCTTATCTTTCACAAAATCTAAGGCATTCAAATAAGATTCTTCAATAGTTGGCTTTTATGGTTTGAAATAAAAAGAGTCTTGTCTTTGAATGAAAACCACTGACGACAAACGATACACAAAATTTTAAGAAGCTCGGATAGGAAATAATATTAATATCTCGAAACTGTACTATTTTATCGGTACTGAAAACTGAATGGCTATTTCAAGTTATTTTGCCATGAGACTTGTTTTGCATACATGTTTTTCGGCAAAGAACCTGTTTAAAGTATAAATTAATTTTGTATGGCTAATTGTAAAAAAGAAAAGTAACAATCAATTTCTTTTCCCCCTGTTGGGACAGACCAAAAGAAAACAGGAAATAAAGGAAGCATTAATTTCTATTTGTAGTTTTTTCAATAGAGGTCTGGATTGATTTAGTCAGTAGATCGTTTTTAAAGTATTTCTAGTTATGATAAACTTTTGATTTTTCTTCAATTTACTTTCTTGTAAATTAAAAGAAATCCGTATCTTTTATTCGTGAAATTTAAAACCGGGCTTTTGTATCAAATTGTGATGATTTTCTGATAAAAAGTTGAAAATTGTCGCAAAAGAATAAAACTTATTTAAAAAATGTTTGTTAAGCAGTTTAGTTTTTCAATTCATACTTAAAAATCTATTATTTAAAGGATTTGGGGGTGTTTTGAGAAAGAAATGCATCTTAAACTGAAAAGACTTTTTAAGGATAATGGCAAACATAATATTGTTTACTTAAGCAGTATTTAGGGAAGAAAAAAAAGAATCCAGTTAGGGGAACAAGCAACAAATTGGTTTGCGCTGAACAACAGTTGATAAATGTTGAAAGCTTTGTGCGATTCAACATACAAATTGTTAAATAATGTTTTTGAAATAAACTATCGTGAATAATTTAAATTCTCGGTGATATGAAACATTGGTTCATGCAAGTTGAAGTTGAAAATATGTAGATCGTTCAATAAACTTATTTAATCATGAAACAGGGAATTCGTAAAAGTAGGTCTTATAACTTACCGGGTTTTTATTTTATTGTATTATTTATTTCGCTAAGCGTTTCCAATGTTAAAGGGCAATCGGACTACGAAATATACAGGGATCACGGACAGGGATATACAACAAGTATTATGTCGGTTAGTGATAACGGGAACAATAATTATACCATTAAACTAAGAGTAACCCATAACGGATGCACTGATAATTGTAAAGCAATGGCCCGATATACAGTTGAAGCACTTCCCGGAACTTATTCTGATGTTTCAGTCACTCTTATTTCAGGAAGTTTAAATTATAAAAATATAGATCTGGGACCCAAATTAGGTGGTGACTCATTTAATGGGTTCAGGATTACGGGTACCTCAGGATTTGGAAATGGTGAACCGGGAGAGTTTATTGTAACATATACTCTTTCAGGCGGACTGCAAAATCAAAGAACACAAGTGAAAGCCGGAGGTGATTTCCTTATTGAGCGTTTTACAAAAGAAGATTTTGAGAATGTACTTGATTGTCAGGATCAGAATATCTATCCATATTATACACCACCGGTGAATGGCAAGGTAATTTCTATTATTGGTCCTGAGCTAACATCATTATATGATTTTTATAATGCAGGCGGTACTTACGAGTCAGATAACATTTATCGAATATTCGGATCTGATGTTTTAGTTGAAGTACATGTTTTAGACGGCATGTATCAATCTGCGCTTAATTTATTGCAATCATCTTATGGTTTGTATGACATTGAAGGTGATAATAGCCTTGTAATTGTTGGTAAAATTCCAATTCTCAATTTGTTGTCCCTTAACAACTTAACTAGTTATTTGAATTTTGTGCGGCCTGTTTATCCTCCTATTTCAAATTCAGGCTTAATAACAACGTTGGGTGATATTGCCATGCATTCTGATTTTGCACGTAACGGGTTTAATTTGAAAGGAGAAGGTATTAAGGTTGGAGTTATCTCTGATAGCTATAATACAAAAATTGGAAATCCGGCAGCAGATGATGTGTTAAAAGGAGATCTGCCAGGTGTTGGAAATCCGGAAAATTCTATACCTGTTGACGTTTTGATGGAATATCCCTACGGTGTAAAGTCTGATGAAGGAAGGGCAATGCTACAAATTATCCATGACATTGCACCCAAAGCAGAATTGGCTTTCAGAACCGGTTTTGTAAGTGCACTCGATTTTAAAAACGGAATTGGTGAGTTACAGCAGGCCGGGTGTAACATTATTGTTGACGATATTACCTATATAACTCAACCTTTCCTAACCGACGGAATTATTGCTCAGGCGGTTAACAGTGTAAAGGAAAAGGGGGTTACATACTTTTCTGCTGCAGGTAATTACGGAAGTAAATCATATCAGAGTTATTTTAATCAAGGCACAGTTCCGCAAGGTATGACAGGCATTGCACACAATTTTGCAGGAAGTTCAGGAAATGATATTTATCAAAGTGTATCTCTTGAAGAAGGAAATTATACAATTGTATTACAGTGGGATGATGGCTCCTCTGCTTATGCTACAAATACTGATTTAGACATTTATCTTACAAATAATAACGGTCAGACATTATTTGGTTTTAACAGAGACAATACCGGAGGACAAGCCATTGAAGTATTGCCATTTACCGTTGCAGCCGGTGGTGCTCAGACTAATATTATGGTGGTTAATGCAAATGGGACCAATAATGTGTTTTTTAAATATGTGGTTTTCCGCGGAAATCTTACGTTTGACGAATATAATACCGGCAGTTCAACACTTGTAGGACAGTCAAATGCCGAAGGTGCTATTGCAGTTGGGGCAGTACTTTATTCGAATACCCCTGCATTTGGAGTTAATCCGCCGACAATTGCATCCTTTTCATCTGTTGGTGGAACTCCGGTTAACGGAATAGTAAGGAACAAGCCTGAGATTTCTGCTCCCAATGGAGTTAACACAACCGTAGATTTGGGCGGACTCAATATTGATGGCGATCTGTTCCCGAATTTCTTTGGTACTTCGGCTGCAGCGCCGCATGCTGCAGGTGTGGCTACTTTGATTATGGAAGCCCGGAATAAATATTATAACACCAGTATTTCTCCTGACGAAATGAAAGCTTTGTTGCAGAGCTCTGCAATTGATATGGATTCTCCTGGATTTGATTATAATACAGGTTATGGTTTAGTTCAGGCTGATGGGGCCTTACTTGAGTTGGCAAATCCTTCACCCCAAATTTTCGGACTTACTTATGATACAACGTTAGTTCCAGGAAGTGAGCCAGTTGATATAATTGTTACAGGAAAATACTTAACACCGGAATCGGAGATATATTTTAATGGCATACCGCTTTCTTCAGGCTCAACTCTGGTTGGAGATTCTGTTATTACGGGCACAATTCCTGTGTTTTCAGAGTTATTCCCCACAATTCAGGCATACAATCCTCCGCTTCCTCAAACCAATGGTACGGACGGCGGCTTATCAAATACTCTTTATTTTTCTACTAAAAATAAAGTTCTTGTTGAAATAGAAGACAAGCAGAAAAAATACGGTGAAGTTCTTCCTGAATTTACTGCCACTTATTCTTTGGTAACTACAACAAACAGTATTTCTCTTGATAGCATTGGATTATCTGAAGTTGCATTAACCCGAATTAAATCGATTGCTTTTGAAACAGTTGCGACAGATTTAAGCAACGTTGGACTTTGGGAAATTTATCCGTCTTTAAGTGATCCATTGAATCCGGCAAGTAGCGTTCTTCCAACCGACACGTTAGATATGTTACTATTAAACACTTTCGATTTTGTATTTAAAAAGGGAGTTTTGAATATCGAAAAACTTGATTTGTTGGTGGTTCCCAAAGATACAAGCATTGTTTATGGCGAAGAACTTTCTGGTTTTCAGTTTGATTACATTTTTAATGATGATACTGTAAACAATGGAAATAATGTGGTAATTTCTTCCGAAACAAATGAAGAAATACTTACACAATTACAATTAACACATGCCACTGCTCTCGTAAATGCTACTGCTTTAGTTAATGCCACAGCTTTAGTAAATGAACTGGGTGAACCACTCCTAGATGCCACTGCCTTAGTGAATAAAAGTTTTATGATTAGTGAGGCCACTGCTCTTGTAAATGCTACAGCATTGGTAAACGGAACTTTTATTGATCCGCAAGCGTTACTTGACGCCACTGCCTTAGTTAATGCTACGGCTCTGGTTAATGCGGTTGCCTTAGTTAATGCTACGGCTTTGGCAAATGGAACGGCGCTTGTAAATTCATACGATGAGAATGGAAATCTTGTAAATGCTACTCCTTTGGTCAACAGTACTGCACTTGTAAATACCACTGTTCTTGTTAATTCTGAAATTTTTAATGAAGATAATAATAGTGATGCGATTATTGTTTTGAGTAATGATGATGTTGCTATTTTGGATGGTACACTTCCGGGAACAATTGTTCTGAAATCAATAAATCTGGTGACCGGAAAAACAGTAGGACAACATTGGATTGTTCCGGGAACCCTGGTTGCCAGTAATTTTAATGTCCGGTACGGACTTGGGAGGCTTACAATAACTCCTGCCGTTGCAACAGTTACTTTTGCTCCCGAGGATTTGAAGAAAACCTATACTGGGTTTGCAATGGAGCCAACGGTTTCAACTAATCCAACAGGTTTGAATGTTGATTTAACATACAATGGCAGTAATGAAATGCCGGTTAATGCCGGAACTTACCTTGTAACTGCAACTGTTAATGATGCAAACTATATTGGTTCTGGTTCGTCAACATTCGTTATTGAGCCGGTAACTGCTTTGGTAAAGGCTGACGATAAATATATAAATGCAGATGATCCTCTTCCGGTTTTTACTGCAACGTTTAGCGGTTTTATTAATTCAGATGATGAAACAATGGTTGATGTTCTTTCATTTAGTGTAAGTCCCAATTATAAAGGAGCTGCCGGAACATACCAGATTGTACCGTTCGCAAGTGCCGAGAATTATTTCTTTAATGCGATTAATGGAACCTTGTATGTAAATCCTTTTGGGCCGGGCACAAAAAATATTAAAACAAGTTTGACATGTGTTGAACCAATTGAAACATATGTAGATGGGTTTTCTTATATTGCCAATTTCGAATATGAAAATCCCAATCGATTGCCGGTTTACATTCCAATTGGACCTGATAATTTGATAACGGGAACTGGGTTATTTGAAAATAGTGAGCAGCCATTTGTGTTTCTTCCTGGAACCGGAACATGGCAGGCGCGCTTTGATGGTAATAACATTACATGGGGTGTTAGCTCATATAATGGAACGCATAAAACTTCAACAGCTTCAAGTGCAAGTTCAACTTCAAATAAATGTGGTAAACTAGCTAACTCCTCAAAATCGGGAATTATAGATGGAGAAGATTTATCATCTTCTTCAAGCACAAGTGATATAATTATTGCTTATCCTAATCCAACTTCCGATAAAGTTAATATTACTTTGGGAGGTAACATTGTTAAACAAAAAGATATAACAGTTTTCGATTTGGAAGGTCGGAAAGTTAATGTAAATATCGAAAGTCAAAACAGCAATAAAGTACAAGTTGATTTTACAGGACTTGATGATGGCGTTTATTTTATAAGGTTTAAAATGGAGGGGAATGAGAAAATGATAAAAATTATCAAGCAATAAAGGGGTAGTTGATAAAACCTCGTAAATTAGGTTGTAGCTGTAACAAAATGGTTCCTGTTGTGTTTAATAATCAGCAGGTTTATTCATCAGTTAAACGTGTTGAAAAATAGGTTCACGAAACTAACGGGAATATTTCATGAATAGTATAAAATTATTGTTTACAGCTTTATTCTTCTTATTTTATTTTCAAGGTAACTCACAGTTAAATCAGGCGGATAGTTTGAGAGTTGCCATTAAAGATTTACCAGAGAATGAGTCAAAAGTTAATTCTTTAATTTCTCTTTCCGGGAGTTTGCTTCGAACGAATACTCAACTTGCTCTTCAGTATGCAACACAGGCACACGGACTCGCTGAAAAACTAGAATTCAAAAGTGGGTTGGGCTATTCTTTAAAGGCAATTGGAATGGCTTATTATTTCCAGGGGAATTATATCGAAACTTTAATCTATTGGCAGCAGTCACTTGAGGTTTTTCAGGAAATTGATGACAAACAAGGTGTTGCCAATATGCTAAATAATTTAGGTGCCGTTAATTTTAATCAGGGTGATGACGAAAAGGCTTTGAATTATTATCTTGAATCGTTAAAAGCATCAGAAGAAATAAGAGATACACTTCGGATAGCAACAGCTTTGGTGAACATAGGTGCAGTTTATTTTAATAAAATCAGCTCTCACGATTTAGCATTAGAATATTATTTGAAAGCCCTTCCGTTAAGTGAACAATTGGGGGATCAGGATGCTATCGGAACATCGGCTGTAAATATTGGTGAAATATATCCACCCGTGAAGACGATGATTCTGCTCTGGTTTACTTCGAAAAAGGATTGGAGGCGTACAAAAAGTCTGAAAATGGAAATGTAGCTTATGCATTGTATGATATTGGCAGGGTATATACACACCGGGGTGATTATGCAAAGGCAATTAATTATCAGAAAGAAGCCTTTGAGCTTGCTCTATCGCTAAATCGGAAAAAAGAGATGTCGCAGGCCATGCTTGGGTTGGGGGATGCATATCGGCAAAAAGGAGATAGCAAGGAAGCTATTTCCAGTTTTCTGAAAGCCCGGGAAATAGCTAAAGAAATTGGGGGTAATTATGAATTGAAAGATGCTTATGAAGCTTTAGCTAATCTTTATAGCCGCACTTCGGATTATCGGCGGGCATATCAGTATCAAACAATGTATTCCGAAATAAAAGATACATTGTATGATGCGGCAATGGATAAACGAATTCAATCCATGTCTTTAAAATTTGACTTGGAGAAAAAGCAAGGTGAAATCGATTTACTTGAAAAAGATAAGATTCAAAAGATTCAACAAAGTAAGAATCAGCGACTTTGGATTTTTAGTATCTCGGGCGCATTATTGTCAGCATTGTTGTTAAGCTTTGTGTTGTACAGGAATAACAAAAACAAACAAAGGTCGAATGCAATGCTAAAAGAACAGAAAGAAGAAATTCAAAAGACCCTTGAGAAATTAAAAGATACGCAATCGCAACTTATTCATGCTGAAAAAATGGCAAGCCTCGGAGAGCTTACAGCAGGCATTGCTCATGAAATTCAGAATCCGTTGAATTTTGTTAATAATTTCTCGGAAGTAAGCAACGAAATGATGGAAGAGATGATGGAAGAGCTTGAGAAAGGTGATTTAGATGAAGCAAAGGAAATAGCTACAGATATTCGACAAAACCTGCAAAAAATAAATACTCACGGTAAACGTGCAGATTCCATTGTTCGGGGAATGTTGCAACATAGCCGGATGAGCAGCGGTTTAAAAGAGCCTACTGCCATTAACGATCTTGCAAATGAATATTTGCGTTTGTCCTATCATGGATTGCGGGCAAAAGACGATGGTTTTAATGCTTCACTAAAAACTGATTTTGATGATAGCATTGGAAAAATAAAAATTGTTCCACAGGAAATTAGTCGCGTGTTGCTAAATATCTTTACAAATGCTTTTTACGCGTTAAACGAAAAGAAAAAACAGAATTTAAAAGACTATAAACCCGAGGTTTCTGTAAGTACCAGAAAGATTGGGAATAAGGTAGAAATTAAGATTGTTGATAATGCAAATGGAATTCCTAAAGATGTACTTAGTAAAATCTTTCAACCATTTTTTACGACTAAGCCAACTGGTGAAGGAACAGGGTTGGGATTATCGCTGAGTTACGATATCATTACAAAAGGTCATGGAGGAGAATTGAATGTTGATACAAAAGTTGGTGAGGGAACGGTTTTTACCATTATACTTCCGGTTTAAACAATTCGTTTTTGTTTTTTATCTTGAAGATTAATCTATTTCCACGTCATTTGTAACGATGAAAATTGAGCTTTTGTAGAAGCGTTAGTGTCGTGCGATGTAACTGCAAGTCCGACTAATAACTTTTCCGGCATTTCTTGTTTGTGCCGGGCATATAAATGCCAGATTTTATTATCGTGACTGATATACGATCTGAAAAAGTTTCCTTCACGTTTTAACCTTATCCAAGTATTTGGAAAGTCAACATTGAATTTGTTTCCCGCAAAATCCGGATCGGGATAAATTGCCTTTGCTTCACCCGATTTCTTATCGCGATATTGGAACTCACACCCGCCAGAATTCATATTCCGGGGCTTATTATCGGGGAATACAAGGAAAAAAACCTGTTCTGAGCCACGGGTAAGATCCACCCTGGCCATAATACCGGCTTTAGTATATAAATTAGTAGGAGAAAGGCTTGTAACCTGAATGCTGATATCGAAATCGCCTTCCAGTTGTTGAAACAAAAAATCGCCTTCGTCTTTTGTGCCCCAAAAGTCAGAACCACTGGCTTCCATTTCAAGTTGGCCATCGTTTATAGTAATATTTCCGGGTTTTGTTTTCGAGCCAATGGTATATTGTTTAAGCTCAGAAAATGGTACAATTCTTCCCGCAAAAAAATTATTTTCGATAATATTTTCGCCGTATTCTTTCATTATATCAGGTACCTCATCGAGCGTAATAACCAGTTTGTGATTATAAATATACCGAAGATAAGTTTGGTCCATTTTCGATAAATGATTCGTATGCCATTCCATCCACCAGCTCCACATAGCACCGGTTTTAAAACATTTTTCAGGGTCGGGAATCGTTCCGCATTCGTGATATGCAATTGGAATTAACTTATTTTGAACAATTTTACCTGTGTTCTCAAACATCTTTAATTGAGAATCAGTGTCTTCCGTATATTTGTCGGCGGCAACAATGTCAACATAGTCATTTCCGGGATACCAACTTATATCGGGTTCATCGGTATAACAAAGCACCCATATCAGATTATTTAATTCTCTTTCTTTTACAAAATAATCAAACATGGCTTTCCAAAGTCTTTTAAACATTTCCGGGCCTTGCATGCTCCACCAAAACCAATCGCCGTTTAGTTCGTGAAAGGGTCTCCAAAGAACGGGAACATTTGCGTTTTTTAGTGTTTCAAGATGATCTGCCTTTATTTTAAGTTCCTCCTTAAATGCTTTATTCTCGGCGGTGCCTTCAACAAAACATTGCTGAATGTTGATTCTTTTTTTACTGTTCTCATAGCCTTCTCCAATTGAAGGTGCTCCCCAGTGCCACATAATTGTTGGTATTCCTCCTGCTTTCCACCAGTTAATGGCATTTCGGGTTTCCATGTCATTGTTCTTCTCATGGATAAAATCAATTCCTCTTATAGCCGGTTGTTTCCCGGTAACTTCTTTAATGTATTCCAATTCGTCAATTCCCCAGGGTGACCACATTTGCCCCGAAAGAATTTTTTCGCCAAACATATTTTGCAAATATCTGTAAACCGCTTCAGCCTCGGGAGACGGATTTGGTGTTGCTAATCTTTCGTAGGCGGTGGAAATTTGTGTTGAAGGTAACTCTGCTTTTGATTTTCCTGAAAATACAAACAGAATTAGAAAAAGGGGTAAAAAGCTTGTTCTGAATAATCTTTGGTTCATTTTTTTCTTTAAGAAAGCTAATAACATTTCTGACTGTAAAATAGAAATAATATTAATTTTTAATCCCATATGGCAGTGATTTTATACGAGAACCTGGTTGTTTCGAATAAGAAATATGTTTCTTTATTGTGCCGGGGCATATTACTCATACAAATCAATGCGGCTTTATACATTTGTTTATTTCAATTGTTTATTAATATAAATTCCCAGTTCAAGTCCAAAATATTTTGTTCGTGTACCTTTTGTTACTGCCAATGTGTTATCAATATATTTGGCTCTGTAATTGTAAACATCAGAGGTTATTGGTCCCGAATCAGATTTATTGGGTTTGTTGTTTCCAATGTCGAGTAACCCTAAATTGGCTACCAATCCTAATTTTAAAATTACTACGCTTGAAATTGGCAAGGTAATACCAACGCCTCCCAAAACAGCTAAATCGCTTCTTTTAAAATTGGTATTTGATTCCAGATCTCGTTCCGAATAAAATCCCAGTTCTTCAACATCTTCTAAAGTAACTCCCCACTGTTGATAAGTCCCTTTTGTTGAATAGTAACCACTCGATTGCGAATTGTTGTTTATCATATAAGAATATTTCAACCCAAAATCGACATAATATCCTGGTCTGGTTATGCTTACGTTTCCATATTCAAAAATTAACGGAATAGATACATAAATCGGGATCTGTCTTGTTTCAGCATTTGAAAGTGTAAGCGTTTCGGTGTATGTGTCATTATCAATATCTTTAAATTCTTTTTGCGGAGCTTCTCCGTCTCCTGAAATTGAACTCGTGAAATAAGACGCTCCTAATCCGGCCAAAAGTCTCATATTGGGGTTTATTGTGTGAAAATAACCAATATAAAACGTAGCTCCCAGATTTCCTTTTGGATCCCAAATGCTTGAAGACAAGTTTGGGTTACTGATTAAGGAATATCCGGCAGAACCATCGATAAAAAATCCCCATTCCGGATATATATAACGTCTAGGAGGATTCATGACAGGAGTTGCTGAAATTGAAGGTGTTTCAGAAGCGTCACTTTCCTTTGACGATAACGGGTTTGCTTCAAGAAAAACAAAAGTAAATATAAGGCAAGTGGTAATTAATATTCTTTTCATTGTGAAATTGTCTTGTATTTATTGGGTTATTAACAGTCTCTTCGTATCCACCCAATCGTTATTCCGATAAATTACAACTGAATAAGTTCCCGGCCGAAGCTCTTTGGTATTAATGCTTTGAGGTATCTGATTAAATGGCATTTGAATTATACACGAACCATCTGCTGAAAATACCTTAATATTTAATTCGTTTGGGCTAAAAGCTTCATTTGAATTTAAACCCAGGTAAACCTTTTCTTTTCCCGGATTGGGGTAAAGGATAAATGAACTACCAATTTCTAAAGGGTTAGGTTGTGAAAGACTGCTAAAACCATTATTGGTCAACGTAGCCGAATAGCGAAAATCAAATTGAGCTTTACAACCGTTATCTGTTTCTACTTCCACTGTAAAAACATTGTTGTTTTTTCGGTTAGAAGCCGGAATATAATAATACTGCCCAGTTGCACCTGAAATTTCTGTGTTGTTAAGCGACCATTTGTATTTCATTGAGTTATCAGGGAAAATGAGAACAGCGACGTTATTTGCAGGCTTTCCTACAATGGCGGTATCAATTGCCTCAGATGTAGGGCCAGGGTTGATGGTTAGTTTTACCGGTGTTCTTGATTTGCTAGTACATTCACCTGAGCTGCTTTGAGTTTCGGCATAATATGTTATCGAACCAACACTGTTTAATGTAGGTGAGGTAATTTTTTTACCAGCGCTTGGATCGTCAAACCAAACTACTTCAAAACTATTTGAAGGAGGTTCTGCTTCAGCAGTCAGAACCTGTAAAGGTTTAGTCTCGCATATTTCTTTGTCTCCTTTGCTAATGGGAGGAGAAGGTGTAGCAGCATCGTCAACAATAACCGTTATTTCTTCACTTGAACAAGAACCTTGTTTTTGAATAACCTTGTATTCACCGGCTTGTGGCACATTTATGGTGGTACTTTTTGTACTGTCGGAAACAGCACCTGCTCGCCAGATAAGCCAGCCATCCGAAACCAGATTGTTAATTTGTAATGTTGATTCAATGCAGTTGCTAATAACTTCAATGTCCGGCTTTGGTAATGCTGGTATTGGTTCAGCTAAAACAGTTTTTGGGCTGCTTGTACACGAGCCTAATGTTTGAGTAACAGTGTAAGTTCCGGCTTCTGTTACGATTATACTTTCAGTGGTTTCACCTGTGCTCCATAATAATGTTCCGGTATAGTCGGAAGCAGTTAATACTGATTCGCCGCAGTAATTTTCAACTAAAATACTTGGAGCATTTGGTGCACCGGCAGAAGTTAGCGTTGCACTAACTCCGTTTGGAGAGCTACATTCGTTAACTGAGATAATCAGGTTTTCATAGGTTCCTGCATCTGCTGAAACAGTAGCACTGTTGTTCGAAACTGTTACACCTGCAAAACTACCGCCATCGTAATTAATTAAATAAGTACCATTCGGTACACCTGAAAAAATGAATTCAAGTGTGCCTTTATCCTGGCAGCTTTCCGGATCGGTGGCAGAAACATTAAGGGAAGGTCCTGCTCCCGGTTCAGCCAGTTTACTTGTTAGCGGACTTTCACACCCGTCAACAATTTGTTTAAGAGTGTATATTCCTGCTGTATTTACTTCAATTGTTTCTGTTGTTTCACCGGTATTCCAGTTAAGAATTGCATTTTCCTGAAAATCAGTAGCTGTCAATACAGATGTGGAATTGCAATTATTAGAAACCGAGAAATCAGGTGCAGCAGGGACCGGTTTTGTCGACGCGGTTACAGAAGCAGCTTCACTAACGCATCCATCAACCGTTTGTGTGACTGAATATTCACCAACTTCATTTATTGTTATGGTCTTGGTAGTTTCATTAGTACTCCACAATAAATTACCGGTATAATTTGATGCAGTTAAAACCGATTCTCCACAGTTATTTACAATGTCTATTGAAGGTTTTTCCGGTGCATCGGGTGAAGAAAGCGATGCATTAATCCCCGCAGGCGAAGTACATCCATCCACTGTAATGGTTAAATTGTTGTAGCTCCCGGCATTGGCAAGAACAGATATTTTCCCGTTTGACACCGGCACTCCGGGGAAGCTTCCGCCGTTATAAAAAATGATGTAATTTCCATCGGGTACAGAGGTAAAAGTAAAATCGATGGAACCTTGTCCAAAACATTCTTCCGGATCGTGTTTTACAACTGAAAGTGAAGGTATAGATTTGGGAATCACACTAACTGTTGCTGTATCACTGGTACATCCGTCAACAGTTTGATTTACAGAGTAAATTCCAGCATCTTTAACAATAATAGATTCGGATGTTTCATTTGTACTCCATAAAAGAGTTCCCGTATAATTTGAAGCCGTTAAAATAGATTGTCCACATTCTTCCTCAACAGAAATAACTGGTTTTTGAGGAGGTTCCTTGCTTTCAATTGTAACATTTTCCCCACTTGCTGAAGAGCAATTTCCAACCGTGATAACAAGGTTTTCATAAGTTCCCGGTTTTGCAGGAATTGTTGTTGTTCCATTATTTACCTGAACATCTGCAAAACTTCCCCCGTCGTAAGTTATCGCATAACTTCCGTCAGGAACTCCTGTAAGTATTAAATCAATACTTCCGTCTTCGGCGCAATTTTCGGGTAAATTTGCCAATGCCGACAAGGTTGGGATTACTTCAGGAGAAGCTTGTATTGATGCAGCTTCACTTATGCACCCATTCAGTGTTTGTGTTACAAGGTAAATACCAGGTTCGGTAACAACAATGGTTTCTTTAGTTTCACCAGTATTCCAATACAAAGTTCCATCATAATTCGTAGCCGTTAAAACAGACTCTCCACAATTATCCTGGATAACTAGTTGTGGTGGTTCAGGTGCGTCAGGAGAACTTAAAACAGCATTTACCCCCAAAGGAGAAGAGCATCCGTTTATTTCAATTGTTAAGTTGAAATAAGATCCTGCCAAAACGCTTACCTGCCCTTTCCCGTTACTAACCGAAACGTTGTTAAATTCACCTTGATCGTATTTGATGGTGTATTCGCCATCTGGTACTTCAGTGAAACTAAATTCTAATAATCCTTCTCCCTTACAAACTTCCGGATCTGTTTCAGCAACCGATAATGTTGGGCCGATTTTGGGAGCCGCAATGGCTATAGCTGCATCGCTTGTACATCCGCCAGCCGTTTGGGTAACGGTATAGCTACCTGGTTCGGTTACGGTAATTGATGCTGTTGTTGCACCGGTACTCCATTGCAATGTCCCTGAGTAACCAAATGCTGAAAGCAAAGAACTTCCACATAAATTTTCAACGGTTACAATTAGACTGAAGGGGTTCTGTATAAGTATAAACGATAAATGAATTCAGTTATAATCGCGAATTTAGAATCATAAAAATTAGATGGCATACCATCAGCCCATGTCTTTAGCGTTGAGGCTCGCCCCGGCTTCAATAGGTATCTAATACCCGGATTATTTTCAAATACCCATGCCAACTAAACCTTTTGTCCTGGTGTTACATTTACAGGATTAGTTAATTGAATAGTTTGCCATCAGGTTGGATATTAATTAAAGTTGAAGGTGTTATACCAATCCGGCTGGCAAACCTGAAGCGTCAGCGTAAACACCTGGTAGTAAAATTCTTCCTGTTCCACCTTCGTGGTAAATAGAAATACTTTTAATTGTTGTTTCACCAGTATTCCAATACAAAGTTCCATCATAATTTGTAGCCGTTAAAACAGACTCTCCACAATTATCCTGGATAACTAGTTGTGGTGGTTCAGGTGCGTCAGGAGAACTTAAAACAGCATTTACCCCCAACGGAGAAGAGCATCCGTTTATTTCAATTGTTAAGTTGAAATAAGATCCTGCCAAAACGCTTACCTGTCCTTTCCCGTTACTAACCGAAACGTTGTTAAATTCACCTTGATCGTATTTAATGGTGTATTCGCCATCTGTTACTTCAGTGAAACTAAATTCTAATAATCCTTCTCCCATACAAACTTCCGGATCTGTTTCTGCGACCGATAATGTAGGGCCGATTTTGGGAGTTGCAATAGCTGTAGCTGCATCACTTGTACATCCGCCAGCAGTTTGGGTAACGGTATAGCTACCTGGTTCGGTTACCGTAATTGATGCTGTTGTTGCACCGGTACTCCATTGCAATGTCCCTGAGTAACCAAATGCAGAAAGCAAAGAACTTCCACATAAATTTTCAACGGTTACAATTGGAGCTGAAGGAGGTTCTGTATAAGTATAAGAGCAGTAAATGGAATAGTTATAATCTGCTAATTTAGAATCATAAAAATTAGATGGCATACCATCAGCCCATGTCTTTAGCGTTGAGGCTCGCCCTGGCTTTCCAATAGAGTATCTAATGCCTGGATTATTTTCAAATACCCATGCCAACCAAACCTTTTGTCCTGGCGTTACATTTACAGGATTAGTTAATTGAATAGTTTGCCAACCAGGTTGGATATTAATTGAAGTTGAAGGTGTTATACCAATCCGGCTACCTGGCAAACCTGAAGCGTCAGCGTAAACACCTAGTAAAATTTTTCCTGTTCCACCTTCGTGGTAAATAGAAATACTTTTAATTGTAGCATTTTGCAAGGAAGTTACAGGAACAGCTCTTACGGTCGGATCGTTTGAAATATAACTTAATACATCACTTGTACCCAATTTTCCTTCAATTTCCAGTTTTGAAATGGTTGCATTTACGCCGCTTTCTGAAAAACATCCATTAACCGAAATGGTAAGATTATTGTAAGTTCCGGCATTGGCTAAAACTGTTGCTGAATTATTGATGACATTAACATTTGGGAAATTTCCACCATCATAAGAAATCGTATATTTTCCGTCAGATACGTTTGTAAAAGTAAAGTTAAAAGAACCGGGCTCATCGCAACTTGATGGATTATGTGCTATTACAGAAAGTGTTGGTATTATTTTGGGAGAAGCTGTAACTAACGCAAAATCACTTGTACATCCGTTAACTGTTTGAGTAATTGTGTAATTTCCAGGTTCAGTGACTATTATACTTTCAACAGTTTCTCCTGTGCTCCAATTCAATGTGCCGGTATAATTTGAAGCTGTTAAAACCGATTCTCCACAATTGTTTTCAACGGTTAATCCGGGCGCATCGGGAGCGGATGGAGCGATAAGTGAAGCTATTACGCCGGCAGGTGATGTGCAACCATTAACGATTATGATTAAATTAGTGTAGGTTCCGGTATTTGTCAAAACCGAAGCTTTATTATTCGTTACCGTGACACCAGCGAAACTCCCTGCATCATGCCAAATTGTGTAAATACCATTGGGAACGCCGGTGAACGTGAAATCAAGTGAACCGGAACTCAAACAGTCAGCCGGATTATTTTCTAATACAGAGATTGTAGGTGTAATTTTTGGTGTTGCAACTGCAGATGAGGTGGAACTTGTACATCCGTTAATAATTTGTTTAACAGAGTAATCTCCGGCCTCTGTAACGACTATGCTTTCAGTAGTTTCTCCTGTGCTCCAATTCAATGTGCCCGTATAATTCGAAGCAGTTAGGACAGATTCTCCACAATCATTTTCCACGGTAATAAATGGGGCATTTGGAGGAGCCGGATCTGTCAATGACACATTAACTCCACTAGCAGAGGAACATCCATCAACAGATATAGTCAAATTATTATAGTTTCCTGCTCCGGTAGAAACAGAAGCCAGATTGTTACTAACAGAGACATCTGAAAAATTTCCTCCATCATAAAGAATTGTATAAGTTCCGTTGGGTACATTGTCAAAGGTGAAATCCAGTGATCCTAACCCCGAGCACTCTTCCGGGTCAGTTTTACTAACAGAAATTACAGGTATTGCATGAGGTGCTGCATTAACTTTTGCAGCATCACTTTTGCAACCTGTTATGGTTTGAGTTACTGAATATTCTCCAGCTTCTGTTATTGTTATACTTTCGGTATTCTCACCTGTATTCCACAATAACTCGCCAGTGTAGTTCGATGCTGTAAGGACAGATTCTCCACATAAATTTTCCACACTAACTGTTGGTGGTAAGGGCGGATTTGGATCGGTTAGTGTCGCATTAACGCCACTTGCAGAAGAACATCCATTAACAGAAATAGTCAAATTATTGTAGTTTCCTGCTCCGGTAGAAACAGAAGCCAGATTGTTAATAACAGAGACATCTGAAAAATTTCCTCCATCATAAAGAATTGTATAAGTTCCATCGGGTACATTGTCAAAGGTGAAATCCAAGGATCCTAACCCCGAGCACTCTTCCGGATTGTTTTCCGTAACTGATGTTACTGGTATTATTTTGGGATTTGCATTTACAGAAGCAGGCTCACTTACACATTGATTAACGGATTGTGTTACCGAAAAATTTCCAGGCTCGGTAACAATAATAGCTTCAGTCGTCTCTCCTGTATTCCATAACAGTGAACCTGTATAATCTGATACCGTAAGAACTGATTCTCCACAATTATCTTCGACATTTACTATTGGAGGAGCTGGCGCTTCGGGATCCGAAACAATTGCATTAACTCCCGGCGAAGCACAACTCTCAACAGTGATTCTTAAATTGGTATAATTCTTTGCCAGGGACGAAACTTGAGCCTGGTTACTTGTAACTGATACGTTCTGAAAACTGCCCCCGTCAAAATTGATTGTGTATGTTCCATCTGGAACGTTGGTAAATGTGAAATTCAGTGTTCCTGTTCCTCCACAGATTGCTGGATTAATTACCGATACCGCTAAGGTAGGACAATCAGCTAAAACAACAGCATTTTCGGCAATTAATTCATTTGCTGAAACTGGCTCAATTATTTGTTGCGTTAGATCGTTATACGAAAAGGCATAGCTGATATTGAAGTAAAAAAGAACTAAAATTAATAAGGTAGATCCCGATTTCATAGCATTGTAGTTGCGAGTGATTGATGAACATATTTAATAAACACGATAATTCTAATAATCAGTAATACATGGCATATGTTGGTCCCAATTATCGTAGCCCTTTAACCGTGAAAATAATAAAATACTAATTTACTCTTTTTTTAGTGTAAAAGAAAGAAATACTCTACACGCTTTTCTAAACAAATTGCCTGTATTCACTCATTATATTATCCAGATAATTAGCAAAAAGAACAGTCAATTGTTCAATTAAGAACTATCTTTTTTTTAACATGACTAAAGATTCCGGAAAGTTTAAGGCGAAATAAAATAAATTATGAAAAATTTAAGAATTGGCTTAATTCATTTTGTTTTTATTTTCAGATTATTCGAATAAAAAAATTGTAATTTGCGGCTGTAAAACATAGTTAAATGAAAAAACTGGGTCGCTTTCTTGCATATTTTATTTTACTACTTTTCGTTGCTTACTTGTTAGGCCCTAAGCCCGACCAGGTAGAATTATCCAAAGATTTGCCTTCCATTTCAGCGGGAATCTCGAACATGGAAAGCTATGTGGAAAAGAATGATGCAGAATTGAGAATTAAACCTGATAATGAATCAAGAATTATCTGGGCAAATGATTCGGTAAAAACAAGGACGGATTACTGCTTGCTTTACTTACATGGATTTTCTGCTTCGTGGTATGAAGGCTATCCTTCGAATGTTGAGTTTGCAAAACACTTCGGGATGAATGCCTATTTTCCACGTTTGGCTTCGCACGGGATAGTTACTGAAGATCCACTTATTGATATGACACCTGATAATTTATGGAATTCGGCAAAAGATGCCTTAATGGTTGCAAAAGGATTAGGAAAAAAGGTGATTGTTATGAGTACTTCAACCGGTGGGACTTTGGGTTTAAAGTTGGCGGCCGATTTTCCTGAATATGTTGATGCATTAATACTTTATTCTCCAAATATCAGAATAAATAACAGTGCTGCATTTTTGCTTTCAAAACCATGGGGGCTTCAAATTGGCAGAAAAGTTAACGGCGGTTTATATCGGGTAACAAACGAGGATTCAGGCTCGAAGGAATGCCAGTATTGGTACTGTAAATACCGTATGGAAGGAACTGTTTACCTGCAACAATTAGTTGATGAAACCATGAAAAAGGAAACCTATAAAAATGTTATTTGTCCGGTGTTTTTAGGTTATTATTATAAAGATGAGCAAAATCAGGATCAAACCGTTAAAGTTAGTGCAATGCTTAAAATGTTTGAACAATTAGGAACAGAGGACAGTGAAAAGATGAAAATGGCATTTCCGGAAGCAGGGAACCATGTAATTGCATGTGAACTTACTTCGGGATGTTACAACGAAGTTTTGGAAGAAACAATTCGGTTTGGATCGCAAATTCTCGATTTATTTCCTGCAAAAGAGAATTAAAAAAAAACTTTAACTGATTTTTGAACCGGCAGCTTCGTCGATAAACCAAATTAAAATTCCCGTATTCGGAGAAATATAATAAGCAGGAAGAAGTTTTGCTGCTTCGTCATCATTCATAATTTCTGAAATTCGTTGTGCCTTATTTTCTCCAATTACCAAAAAGAAAACACGGCTTGAATTATTCAAAACCCTACCGGTTAAAGTAATTCTTTTTTGCCCGGTAATAGGGTGCTGGCTAACAGCACAAATTTCTTCTTCTTCGAAAAGCTCAAGTTGATCCGGGAAAATAGATGCCGTGTGCCCATCTTCACCCAATCCCAGAATTACTAAATCGAATACCGGATTTTCTCCCCTGTAATTCAGGTTGGTTTCAATTTCATTTGCATACCGGATTGCTTCTTCTTCCGGCACATTCTCGCCTTTTATCCGATGTATATTTTCTTTTGGAATTGAAATTCTGGAAAGCAATAAATCGTTTGCCATTTTGTAATTACTGTTTTCACTTTCCGGAGGAACGCATCGTTCGTCTCCCCACCAAAAATGAATCCTGTCCCAGGAAATAACGTCGGAATATTTTTTTGCAATGCGGCTGAACAGGTTTGCAGGGGAGTTCCCTCCCGACAAAACAATATCGAACCTTGGCTGATTTGAATTTAACGTAAGTTGGTATATTTCTTTTGCTAAGGCTTTGTATGTGTCTTTTGGAGAATCAAAAATCCTAACCTCGGTTGTCGCCATTTTATTTCAGTTTAAAATAACAATTTACAAAAATTACAATTCGCAGTACAATCCATCGTTGGTTAAATTCTTACACGGATAACGCCAAGTTGAACCTGAAATTAATTTATCAGAACATTCGGGGCCCCAAGTTCCGGCCGGATATCCGTAAATTGGAATCTTTTTATTTGATTTCCATGCGTTAAGGATAGGTTGAACAAATTTCCATGCTTCTTCAACTGCATCGCCTCTGGCGTATAAAGTAGCGTCACCTTGCATGCAGTCCAATAACAGTCGTTCATAAGCAGCAGGAACTTCCACATTTGCCAAATCGGAATAATGAAAGTCCATATTCACAGTTTGTACTTCAAACCCTGCACCTGGTGTTTTCATGCCAAATTTCAGCAAAATACCTTCATCGGGCTGAATACGAATTATTAACTGGTTATTTGTTTTACCCAAAGAGTTGCCAAATAAATGGTGAGGGACACTTTTAAAATGGATTACAATTTCAGTAACGCGAGTGGGTAATTTTTTCCCTGTTCGGATATAAAACGGAACTCCGGCCCAACGCCAGTTGTCAATAAAAAATTTCAAGGCAACAAAAGTTTCGGTACGCGAATTGGGATCAACACCGCGTTCATTCCTGTATCCGATTACTTTTTTCCCACTGATGATGGATTCCGTGTATTGCCCGCGAATGACAAACTTTGAAACCTTTTTTTCGGAAATTGGGCGAAGGGATTTAAATACTTTAGTTGTTTCATTTCTTATTGCATTTGCTTCAATTACCACCGGAGGTTCCATGGCAACAAAGCCAACCAGCTGCATTAAATGGTTCTGAAGCATATCACGCATAGCACCCGAATGGTCGTAATAACCACCACGATCTTCCACACCTAAACTTTCTGCTGATGTAATTTCTACTCTTTCTACATAATTCTGATTCCAAAGTGGCTCGAAAATTCCGTTCGAAAAACGGGTAACAAGCAGATTCTGAACGGTTTCTTTTCCCAAATAATGATCAATACGATAAATCTGATCTTCTTCGAAATAGTTTAAAAGCGTTTTGTTGAGCTCTTTTGCCGACTCCAGGTCTGTGCCAAAAGGCTTTTCAACAATCAGTCTTCTGAAAAATTTGTCCGATTTACTTAATCCGTTCTCACAAAGTAGTTTCGGAATAACACCGTAAAGCGAAGGAGGTGTAGAAAGATAGAAGATAAAATTCTCCGTAATTTGGGTTGCTGAAGTTATTTCTTTTAACCTGTCTTTTAGCAGATTAAATTCATCTGAGTTATTATAGTCAGAAATTGGCTGATAGTAAAGCATTTTCTTAAACTCCGAAACTTCCTTTTCGGAAGGTAAAAATTCATTGGCTTTTTCTCTGAATTCGTCATCTTCTAGCGGTGTTCTGGCTGCGCCTAATATGGCAAATTTTTCGGGGAGTAGTTTTCGCTTGAATAATGTATATAATGCAGGTATAAGTTTTCGTTTTGTTAAATCTCCGGATGCTCCGAAAATTATCAATACCTGATCTTTTGTTTCCTTCATGTTACATTGCTTTTGTTTTGTCTTCAACGCAGAAAACAACCATATTGTTTTGAAACGTAAAATACCAAAGTTTGAAATATTCTGTATCGGTACCCGAAATTAGTTTCCCGTCAAAAATTCCTTCGTCGCCAATCGGGAAAGGGGATATTAAAATTTGCTTATAAAAGTGAACTCCGTTGTAATCGGAACATTTAAAGATACTCTCTTTTGCTCCCCAGTATATTATTTTAGCAATTTGTGGGTTGTTCGAATTTTCTACCGTTCGAAATTCCTCGTTACTTAAAAATCGTTTGGCAACTTTGTCGATATTCCGGTTGCATAATTCAACATCAACACCAATGTTTTTTTTTGAAATTAGCACAGCAACCAGGTTTGCCGAATGTGAGATACTAATATTAAAAGCCTGATTTTTTAAGATCGGTTTTCCAGTGGCTTCGTAAATAATCTCGTTTTTTACGTTCAGTAAATTTTGAACAAGCAGCCGGGAGGCGATATATTCAATTCTTCTTTTTTCTGCTTTAATCTTTTCAAATTCTTCCTTTTCTTTTGAAGAAAACTGATACTCTTTCAATAATGAATCAGAGGTTTCCGAAATTTCCCAAATACCCAGAAATCCGGCTTCGGTTTCTATTTTTTTTGCAATTGGCATTAATTCCAGGTTGTTGTTTCAATCAGGTGAATAACGTCGGGTTCGAGAAAATTAATTACGGGTTGTAAAGAATCAACATTCGGAACCTCCCGAATGTAAAGCGCTCCGCGTAAAAAATGACTTGTACTGTCGGTAAGAAAAAATTGCAGGGGAGAAGCTGCGTTTCCTTCAATCCGATAGATTAATCCGTAAACATCGTTTGCCGGATTCATAAAAACCTGTTCCTGTATAATATCGGCTTTAATTGAGTGCTTGTAAGCCAGTTTCCGGGTTTCTTCCATAAATTCGTTTAATAAAACCCTGCCTGGTTCTTTTTGATTTTTTAAATCGTAGTAAGAAATATGGATTTCGGCCTTGTTTGCCGGAATTGAAACATTGATCCAGTTGGTTTTGTCAGGATTAAATCGGTCTTGTGTTATAATTGAATAGTCAGGAACATCAAACCGGTAAGGAAATTTTTGTTGAAGGGAATGATACGATTTGTCCGGAAATTCAATCCGAAAGTACCCTCTTGGTTTTGGAGTGTACTTTTCTTTACAGCCTATAAATAAAAAGATTATGAGGATAAATAACAGTATTCTTTTTCGTAGTATCATACATTAAAAACGCAAATTCATTGAAATTATTAGCGATATTTCAAATTCGAGCCGGACCTGTTTCTGAAATTCCAAAATTGCTAAAACAAACTAATCCGGAAGTTCTTTTTTCTTCGGAATTTCTACTTTTATTTGCTTTATTCTTCTATTGTCAACCTCTTCAATAGTGAAAATAAACTGTTTGCATTTAATTTTTTCATGTTGCGCCGGAATTTCGCCTTTCAATTCAAGAATAAGCCCGGCAAGTGTATCGGCATCTCCTTTTACATCGTCGAAAATTCCATCTTCACTTTCAACAGCTTTGTAAAAATCGCCAAGCAATACTTTCCCGTCAAAAAGAAAAGAGTCGTCAGAAAGTTTAGAGAAAAAGATTTCCTCTTCGTCGAATTCGTCAACAATGTCTCCTACTATTTCTTCCAAAATGTCTTCAAGTGTAACAATCCCCGAACTTCCGCCATATTCGTCAACGACAATCGCCATGTGAACTTTGTTCTTTTGAAATTCTTCCAGCAGTGCACTAATCTTTTTTGTTTCAGGAACATAAAATGGTGGTCGAACCAACGTTTGCCATTTGAAAATTTCCCCTTTATGACTGTGTGGCAACAAATCTTTTATATATAATATGCCGCTTATATTGTCGAAAGACTCAATATATACCGGAATTCTCGAAAACCCGGATTCATTAATTACTTCCATTACTTTGGTAAAGCCGGCCTTTATGTCAAGCGAAACTACATCAACTCTTGGTTTCATAATTTCCACCACATTTTTGTTCCCAAACTTTACAATTCCTTCAAGGATATCTTTTTCATCTGAAAGTTCCTGTTCCGAAGTCAGTCGCAAAGCCTGAGAAATTTCGGTCATCGAAATATTCTTTTTATGTTTTTGTAACCGCTTGTTAACAAATGATGTTGAATGGATTAATATTGAATTTACAGGGCTGAAAATCTTTTCGAGAACGTTAAGAGGAATTGCCATAAACCGTGCAAAAGGCAAAGTAAAATGGGTTGCATAAACTTTTGGCATAATTTCACCGAAAAGTAGCAGGAAGAAAGTAATGACAACCACCTGCAAAATAAATTCGATAACTGCATTATGAATAGTAATTAAGCCATCGGTTATATTAGCCGTTAAAATAATAATGCCAATATTGACAAAATTATTGGTAACCAATATTGTTGCTAAAAGTCTTTCAGGATTCTCCAGATTTCGTAAAACCTGTTGATTTGTTTTACTTTTCTTTTTTAGTTTTAATCTGTCGGCAGATGTCAACGAAAAATAAGCAACTTCTGAGCCACTAATAAGCGCCGAACTAAGTAGCAGCAATAAAACAATTACCAGAGAAATTACAAGGCTAATTGTTAATGGATGAAACTCAATTCCCCAAGTGCCTGAAAATAGTAACTCATTAACCGGTTCTGCTTCCAACGATTTCGTTTTAAATTAAAAGGGCAAATCATCATCACCTTCCGGTTCATCAAAATCAGGTTCGCTCAGATTTTTTTGTACCGTTGATGAATTTTGATTTTCAGTCTTTTGCGACGGGTTGTCAGATGGTTGGTAATCACCTTTTGAACCAAGCATTTGCATTACATCGCCGTATATTTCTGTAGTATATCTTTTATTGCCGTCTTTGTCGTCATAGGACCGTGTCCTTATTCTTCCTTCAATATAAAGTTGCCGACCTTTTGTAACGTATTTTTCAGCAACATCAGCCAACCCACGCCACAAAACAATATTGTGCCATTCGGTTGTGGTTACCTTTTCACCGTTTTTTGCGGTGTAACTTTCTGAAGTTGCTAACGGAAAACTTGCAACAGAAACTCCGGAATCAAGATGCCTGATTTCAGGATCTTTCCCTACATTTCCAACTAAAATAACTTTGTTTACTGACATAATTTTAAAATTTATAGGTTAACATTTAAAAATACAAAACAATAATTAATTACAGATTAATCCAACTACTAATTTTCTCCGAAACGGGCTTCATTTAAAAATTCTTCTACCAGTTTTGGAACGGCAAAATTAAAAATATCTTTTTTATTTGTCTGAATAAAATGTTCGATTAATGATTTGGTATGATTAGATTCTACATGAATTAAACGTGCATAAATAATTTGATGACTTAAAACGTGTTTTTTTATTGCGGAAATCGATTTTATATTTATCTCAGATTGATTGAAAAAGAGAGGTTCGGTATTTAAAAGTTCCGCTTCGGATAACTCTTTGTTTGTTTCCAACAGGGGTAATTGATAGAGATTCCTCCAAATATCATTTCCCTCTCTCTTTTCAAGGAAAACAGAATCACCACTTTCAATTAAATAATAGTAGAAATACCGGTTTCGTTGTTTGGTTTTTTTCGACTTAATTGGTAGCTCATTTTGTAGATTCATTTTTACTGCAAAACATGTTTCTTTTAAGGGGCACAAATTGCATTTGGGCGACTGTGGTATGCACTGCAAAGCTCCAAATTCCATTAAAGCCTGATTGTGAAACCCACAATTGTTTTTGGGCATTAATTCTTCAGCAATTTGATGAATTTGTTTTTTCCCTTTATCAGAATCAATCGGTTCAGTAATTCCAAAATATCTGCTAATTACCCTGTAAACATTGCCATCGACAGTAGGATAGGGGAGATCAAAAGCTATGGAAGCAACTGCAGCAGCCGTGTATTGCCCAACTCCTTTCAATGAAAGAATTGTTTTGTAATCATCAGGAAACACACCTTTAAAATATTTAACAATAAACTTTGATGTTGAATGTAAATTTCGGGCCCGCGTGTAGTAGCCGAGGCCTTGCCATAATTTTAGAACCTGATCTTCAGGAGCTTTTGCTAATTCAAAAATAGTAGGAAATTCCTCAATAAACCGATGGTAATAGCTGATTCCCTGTGCAATCCGTGTTTGTTGAAGGATAATCTCTGATAACCATATTTTATAAGGATTGGCAGTTTCTCGCCAAGGAAGTTCACGCTTATTGGCAGAATACCATAAATAAATATGTTGTTTAAAATTGTTCATATTGGAATAACTCGCTTAATATCTTGTTAAAAACAAAAATAATTTAAATGAAAAGCTTTTGGGTTTTTAAATTATTTTTATTTTTGCACACTCAAATTATACGTTTAATACATTGAAAATTAAATATTTTAAGAAATGACAAAGGCAGATATTGTAAATGAAGTTTCAAAGAATACTGGAATTGAAAAAGTAACTGTTCAAAAAGCAGTAGAAGCATTCATGGAAACTGTAAAAGATTCGTTAGTAGATGGTAAGAATGTTTACCTCAGAGGTTTTGGTAGTTTTGTAGTTAAGAAAAGAGCAGAAAAAACTGCCAGAAATATTTCTAAAAATACTACTATTATTATTCCTGCACATAATATACCTTCGTTCAAACCAGCGAAAACATTCGTATCTCAAGTTAAAAAACAAGTAAAATAATTAGCTATGCCAAGCGGAAAGAAAAGAAAAAGACACAAGATGGCTACGCATAAACGCAAAAAAAGATTGCGTAAAAACAGGCACAAGAAGAAAAAATAAGAAGTTGTTAGATAACTTCTTATAATGGACATTTTGATTAAACCTAAGGCATTTACGCCTTAGGTTTAATCTGTTATAAAGATTAGTATAAACAAAATTTTTAAAAGATTAAATTAAGGTTGTGAGTAGCGATTTAATAATTGATGTAACTCCATCCGAAATTGTAATTGCTTTACTGGAAAATAGGAGGCTTGTTGAATTAACCAGGGAAAAAAGTGGGGCAAGATTTGCTGTAGGTGATATTTACCTTGGCAAAGTTAAGAAGATCATGCCAAGTTTGAACGCCGCTTTCATTGACGTTGGTTACGAAAAAGATGCTTTTTTGCATTATCTTGACATGGGGCCGCAATTCGCCACGCTTAACAAATTCCTGCGTATAGCTTCGTCTAAAAAAAATAAAGTTTCTTCCATTTCGAAAATTCAGTCGGAGCCCGATATTGACAAAGAAGGAAAGGTGTCCGAATTACTTAAAGTTGGGCAGAAAATATTAGTACAGGTTTCAAAAGAGCCCATTTCTACAAAAGGGCCGAGATTAACTTCTGAAATATCAATTGCTGGCAGAAACCTGGTTTTGATGCCTTTTAGTGATAAAGTGTCGGTTTCTCAAAAAATCAAAACCACGGAAGAGAAAAATCGACTTAAGAAACTGATTCAGAGCATTAAACCACGAAAATATGGTGTAATTGTAAGAACAGTAGCCGAAGGCAAAAAAGTGGCAGAATTAGATCAGGAATTAAGAAATCTGGTCGACAAATGGGAATCAATATTCAACAAGCTAGACCGGATTAATGCACCGGCACTCGTTATTGGTGAAATAGATCGAACAACAGCATTGTTGCGTGACATTTATCACCCTGATTTTAATAGCATAATTGTTAATGATCAATCAGTATGCAATGAAATAAGCGATTACATAGGTAGTATCCAGGCTGACAAAAAGAGAATTGTTAAGTTTTATAAAGGGCGTGCGCCAATTTTCGATCATTATGGAATTGAAAAACAAATAAAAGCCTCGTTTGGTAAAACAGTCTCTTTTAAAGATGGTGCCTATTTAATCGTTGAGCATACTGAAGCTTTTCATGTAATTGATGTTAACAGTGGAAATCGTGCTAAAGCAGGCGTAGATCAGGAAACCAATGCACTGGATGTAAATATTTTAGCTTGTAACGAGATAGCAAGACAATTGAGGTTGAGAGACATGGGTGGAATCATTGTAATTGATTTCATTGATATGCATTTAGCAGCTAACCGTCAGAAAGTGTACGAGCACATGAAGGAGGTGATGGAAGCTGACAGAACAAAACATAATATTTTGCCGTTAAGCAAATTTTGTCTCATGCAGATAACCCGGCAAAGGGTTCGCCCGGAAGAAAGCGTCGAAACAGCAGAAAGTTGTCCGACTTGCAAAGGAACCGGCAAAATAGTGCCTACGATATTATTTGCAGACGAAATTGACGGGAAGGTTAAATATGCATTAAAAGATTTAAACAAGAGTAAATTACTGCTGAAACTTCATCCCTACACTTCGGCTTATATTACAAAGGGACTAAAGAGTTTGCGTAATCAGTGGCTTTTTAAGTATTTCAAATGGGTTAAAATAGAAGCAAATAATTCATATTCACTTTTGGAGTATCATTTCTTTGATGAAAATATGGAAGAAATCATACTTTAAAATCAATAGCCGTTATTTGACGGCTATTTTTTTAATCTTTAACTTTTACTTTATGACATTTTTAATAGGTTTAAATCGGTAAAAAAGGAATATTTGTCAGGAATTGTATAATTGGTTTTATTATTGTTGTATGTAAGTATCTATATTTTTGCATATAATTGTCAGGAATAATCAATATAAGAAATGAAAAAAGTAACATTAATTTTTGCACTGGTTTTTACAACTTTATTATTGAATGCCCAAATTCTCAATCCTACAAAGTGGACCTTTGATTCAAAGCAAAATGGGAATGAAGCAGAATTAATTTTTAAGGCGACTGTTGAAGAAGGATGGCATGTTTACGATATAAATTTGCCCGATGGTGGGCCAATTCCAACTACTATAACTTATAACGATTCTACTCTGTTTGATTTTGTTGGTGATATTCAAAGAAGTAAGGATCCTATAACCGTATTTGATGAGAATTTTAATCTGAACGTATCTTATTATGGCGAAGAAGTAACATTTACACAGAAGATAAAATTGCATTCGGGGGAACCCGTAACGATAAAAGGGAACGTGCTCTTTATGAGTTGTAATGATGAAAACTGTACTCCACCCGAAGAATCAGAATTCTCGTTCGCTTTTAACCAGGATAGTAAGTCTGCTCCTGCTAAAAGTGAAAATATTTCTGCAAGTGATATCGAATTTAAGGCACAATCAACCGGAGGGCAAACATTGTGGGTTTTTATTCTAATCTCGATTCTGGCCGGACTGGCAGCGGTTCTTACGCCATGTGTTTTTCCAATGATTCCAATGACCGTTTCATTTTTTATGAGGGGAGCCGAAAATAGAAGTAAGTCAATTCGTACCGGGATATTTTTTGGATTCTCAATTATGCTGATATTTACGTTGCTTGGGGCGCTCTTTTCTTTTGGTATTTTTGGACCGAATGCAGCAAGCGTGTTGAGTACACATTGGTTGCCTAACCTTATTTTCTTTTTATTGTTCCTTACATTTGCTGTCTCTTTTTTTGGTGCTTTCGAAATTGTTTTGCCAAGTAGTCTGGTAAATAAAACCGATTCAAAAGCCGACAAAGGTGGAATGATAGGCGCTTTTTTCATGGCATTAACAACTGTGATTGTTTCGTTTTCCTGCACAGGGCCTTTTATCGGTGCGTTAATTATTCAGGCAGTTCAGGGAGGTGGAATGAGACCCTTAATTGGAATGTTCTTTTTCGGTCTGGCATTTGCAACGCCGTTTACATTGCTGGCAATTTTTCCGTCAGCAATTAACAAATTACCAAAATCAGGAGCATGGCTAAATTCAATAAAAGTGGTTTTTGCTTTTGTTCTTTTGGCGTTTGGGTTAAAATTCTTAAGCAATATTGATCAAGTTTATGGTTTTGAAATACTAAACCGTGAAATTTATCTGGCCATTTGGATGGTTATTTTCTTTATTCTTGGAATGTATTTTCTTGGAAAAATTAAGTTTTCTCATGATAGTGATTTGCCGTATGTAGGCATTGGAAGATTATTCCTTGGCATTGCTACTTTTTCGTTCGTAATTTATCTTTTTACCGGATTATTGGGGGCACCACTTTCAACGGTGTCAGCCTTAATTCCACCAGAGAGTGAACATTCTTACTTAAGAAGTGCATCAGTGGGAGAGATGCAGAGTATTAATTCCGTTGAGCTTTGTGGTCCTGCCAAATATGCCGATAAATTGCATTTGCCTAACGGATTGCATGGTTATTTTGATTACGATCAGGCTGTGGCGTGTGCAAAAGAACAGGGAAAACCGTTGTTTGTTGTTTTTAAGGGACATGCGTGTTCCAATTGCAAAAAAATGGAAAATTCAGTGTGGGAGAACCCTGAAGTTCTTAAAATGTTAGCTGAGAATTATGTAATCGTTGGACTTTATACCGATGATAGAACAAAACTAAGCGAAAGCGAGTGGTTTACTTCAGATGTAGATGGGAAGTTAAAAGATACGCTGGGAGAAAAAAACCTTGACTGGCAAATAAAAAATTATAAAACCAATAGTATTCCTTATCATGTAATAATTGAACCAGACGGGACAGAATATGAATTGGGAGTAACTTTTGATGACGATGAGTTTGCTTCTTTTGTCAAAAAAGGTTTATAAAATACAATAAGCAATAAACCCCGGTATTTTTATCGGGGTTTCCCTGTTTTAAAGAAAGTTAATCAAAAATGGAAAGTGGGAAATGAATTTATCTGGATTGATATTTTGGAACGTTGATACTCAAGTTGATTTTGTTTTACCGGAGGGTAAATTATATGTTCCCGGTGCAGAATTATTACAGGATAAATGGGAAAGACTTACTGAAATTGCCAAAGAAAAATTAATCCCTGTGGTTAATACAGCAGATTTTCATTATGACGGATCAAAAGAATTGTCAGATAATCCGGATTTCATTAAAACTTTTCCTGCGCATTGTATGGCTAATACAGCCGGTGCAGAATATGTCTCATCTACAAATCCTGAGAATCCTGTGATTTTTGATTGGAACGGTATAAATGTTACGCCTGAAGATTTCTTGAGCGTTAACAAAATTCGCAATATCATTATTCGAAAAGATGCTTTTGATGTATTTGTTGATAATCCTTACACCGATGAAATTGTTTCGGAGTTAGCACCTGAAACGGTTATTGTTTATGGAGTAACAACTAATGTTTGTGTAAATGATGCTGTTGTTGGTTTGGCATCCCGCGTAAAAAATGTATTTGTAATTGAAGATGCCATCAAAGAATTACCAAATATTCCTCTGCCTTTTGATACCTGGAAACAGTTAGGTGTAAAAATGATAAGTCTTGCAGAACTGGAAGAAATGCTTGAGCAGAATTAAAGTAGTTATTGTTTCTTATTTTCTTTCCAAAACCGTTCTTCAATCATTGCACTACTTTTTACTGATTTTTTAATCCATTGAATTTTCAGTGCGGTTTTTTCATCTTCAGTCAGCTGCCATGCTAAATGATCAACTTTACGCATTTTATCGGTAAGTTCATATAAAATAACGGCGGCAGAAACCGAAATGTTAAAACTTTCCGTAAAACCATACATCGGAATTTTTAAAAACTCGTCGGCTTCATTTTTGATAATATCAGAAATACCGGGCAGTTCCGAACCGAATACCAGCGCTGTTTTTCCTGCTGAAATATCAAAATCAGGTAGTTTCTGTTCGTTAATGTGAGGTGATGTGGCAACTATTCTATATCCTTGTTTCTTTAGTGCTCGTATTGCATCCAAACTGTTATTTTCTTTTTTACTGTAAGTGTTTAACGTTAACCATTTCGACGAGCCCATTGCCACCTCAGTATCCACCTGGAAATTATTCTGATTTTCAATTATGTGCACATTCTGAATTCCAAAGCAATCGCATGTGCGCAACACGGCACTAGCGTTTTGTGGCTGGTAAATATCTTCTAAAACAACAGTTAAATAATTAGTGCGCTGCTCTATTATCCGATTAAATAGGGCTAGTCGCTGTTCTGTGATAAATGAAGTTAGATATTCGAGTAATTCTTTTTGCATAATTAGGCTGATAGTAAAAAAAATAGGGAAACAATTTGTTTCCCTATTTCTTTTTTCTTGTAAAAATTACGATACAGCGTCAGCTAATTCAGCTCCCGCTTTGAATTTTACAACTTTTTTTGCAGGAATAGTAATTTCTTTACCTGTTTGGGGATTTCTTCCAGTACGAGATCCACGTTCTGATACTGAGAAAGAACCAAAACCAATAAGGGCAACTCTGTCACCGCCTTTAAGAGCATCGGTTGTTGCACCTACAAATGCATCAAGAGCTTTTTTTGCGTCAGCTTTAGTTAGGCCAGCTTTTTCGGCCATTGCATCAATTAATTGTGCTTTGTTCATACGGCAAAATTTTAAATTAATGGTTAAAACGTTGATAAATAAGTGTTTATAAAAACTGTTAGTTTAAATCTATTTTAAGTTTCTGTATGCCAATGTACAAAAAGAATCTTGAAGTACCAGTAAAATCAGTAGTTTTAGAGAACTTTTATACAGGCACACTAAATTCAGAAATAAGTTTTAAAAATGCAACCATATTTCTTTTTTTTTTTCAGCGCTAACAAACTTTTTAAACCAAAACGCTTTTGTGATTTCAAAAAATATTCTACTTTTGTCGCGCTCGGAGAGATGGCAGAGTGGTCGATTGCGGCGGTCTTGAAAACCGTTGTACCGCGAGGTACCGGGGGTTCGAATCCCTCTCTCTCCGCAAATTCATCCATTAGAGCGTTCTAATGGATTTTTTTATTAAAGTTCTGTTAATAACTTTTTTATGGTGTGGATCGATATTTTTAGTTCAACTATCTTTAGTTATAGGTAATTTGGAATGAATTATTATATTTGCACTCGCAAAAAAGAAAGACGGGCGTAGTTCAAGGGTAGAATAGCGGTCTCCAAAACCGTTGATGGGAGTTCGAATCTCTCCGCCCGTGCAAAAAGCTGTAGAAATACAGCTTTTTCTTTTTGGATTCAATAGCTTTGTCTATTTTCACCGAAAATATTTTTCATGAATATTGATGCTTTTATTCCATGTTTTATTGACCAGCTTTTCCCTCAAACCGGAATGAATTTTATTAAAATAATGGAAAAGGCAGGTTGTATTGTGAATTACAATCCAGAGCAAACCTGTTGCGGGCAACCATCGTTTAACAGTGGTTATTGGAAAGAAAGCAAAACTCTCGCAACAAAATTTCTGAAAGATTTTTATGATTCCGAGATAATTGTTTCTCCTTCGGCTTCGTGCACAGGCTTTATAAAAAACTACTATATAAAGCTATTTGAAGGAGAAGAAAACCAACTAAAAAAAATAAACAATCTGACACCGCGAATATTCGAATTTTCTGATTTTCTTGTGAATCATCTTCATAAAACAGAGTTTGGTTCTGTGTTTCCTCATAAAATTACTTTTCACGATTCCTGTGCTGGTTTGCGTGAATATGGCATCAAAACCGAGCCGAGGATTTTACTTGGAAATGTGAAAGGACTAGAATTGCTTGAAATGAAGGAAACAACTACTTGTTGCGGGTTTGGCGGTACTTTTGCTGCAAAGTTTCATCATGTTTCTACCGCCATGACGGAGCAGAAGGTTGAGCATGCAATGGAAACCGGTGCAGAATATATTGTTTCAACCGAAGCTTCCTGTTTAATGAATATTCAAGCGTATATTAATAAACAAAAGCTGCCCATTAAAACCATTCATTTGGTTGACGTGTTGGCAAGTGGATTGGTTTAAAAGTGATTTGAAAATTTAAAAATACTTTACAGCATCTGCATTTTGTGCAGTTTCTCATACCTTCCATTTAGTTCCATTAATTCATTATGCGTTCCCTGTTCGACAATTTCGCCATCATGGAAAACACAAATTAAATCGGCATTTCTTACCGTCGATAAACGATGCGCAATAACAAGTGAAGTACGGTTTTTCATCAACTTTTCAAGTGCATCCTGAACCAGTCGTTCCGATTCGGTATCCAGGGCAGATGTAGCTTCATCAAGAATCAGAATAGGTGGGTTTTTCAAAATAGCACGGGCAATACTTAATCGCTGGCGCTGGCCTCCGGAAAGCTTGCTTCCCCTGTCGCCAATTACAGTATCATAGCCATTTTCAGTTTCCATAATGAAATCGTGGGCATTGGCAACTTTTGCTGCATTAATAACATCTCCTTTTGAGGTGCTCTCTACACCAAACGCGATATTATTGTAAATAGAATCGTTAAATAAAATGGCCTCCTGATTTACATTACCCATTAAATTTCTCAGATCGTGTAATTTTAGTTGGCGAATATCAATTCCGTCAATCCGAATTTCACCCTTATTTACATCATAAAAACGAGGCAGTAAATCAACAAATGTAGTTTTTCCACTTCCCGACTGCCCAACCAGTGCAATGGTTTTTCCTCTTTCAATTTCTAGTGAAACGTTTTTAAGAACAGTTTTTTCTTCGTAAGCAAAAGAAATGTTCTTATACTCAATTGATTTGGCAAGACTATGAATGTGTTTTGCATTTTTAGCTTCAGGAATAGTTATTTCAGCCATTAAAATTTTATCAACACGATCCATGGAAGCTAACCCTTTTTGGATGCTATACAAAGCCGTGGTAAATGCTTTTGCAGGATTGATAATCTGGTAGAAAATACCAAGGTAAACAAGGAACTCCGGACCAGTGAGTTCGCTGGTGTCGCTTAAAATTAGTTTTCCTCCATACCAAACAACAATAATAATCACAATTGTTCCCAGAAGTTCGCTTAACGGGTGGGCCAGTTCACGTCGCCGCATCAGCCGGTTCATAATACTCCGGTAATCATTCAATTCTGAATTAAAGCGCTCATTCATTTTTTCCTCGGCATTGAATGCTTTAATAATTCGAAGACCACCCAGCGTTTCTTCAATTACCGTTAAAATCACCCCCATTTTGTCTTGTCCTTCCCGCGAGACTTTCTTCAACGATTTTCCAACACGGCCAATGATAAATCCGGCAAGCGGTAGAACAACAAAAATGAAAACGGTAAGGCTGGGACTCATAATGAGCATTGAAATCAGCAAAACAACAATAATTACGGGGTTTTTCAGAAACATATCAAGCGACGACATAATTGAATTTTCAATTTCAGTTACATCTCCGGTTATTCGTGCTATTATGTCACCTTTCCTTTCTTCTGAGAAAAATGGCAGTGCCAGTCGCATAATTTTGGCATATATCTGGCGACGTAAATCTCTTACCACTCCGTTTCGGATATATACGGCTTCAAATGCACCGAGATAGGCAAATCCGACTTTCAACATGGTGGCAATGATTACAAAAAAGCCAACAAAAAGCAGTGTTAATCCGGCGCCGTTGGCATGCTTGAAAATCGTAACGTAATAATATAAGTTATGCTTGATAACATCGAGGTTTACTGCCCACGGAGTCAGGTTGTTTACTTCTTCCGACATACCGAAAAGTATTTCCAGGATTGGCGCCATCATTGCCATGGAAAATACAGTAAAAAATGCTGAAAGCAAATTGAACAGAAAATTTAGGATTAACTGTTTTTTATAGGGAGGAATATACCTCTTTAAAATCTTGAAAAAATCCTTCATGGATATGTTTTAATCAAATAAATAACTATGTGCGAAAAATCGTGCCACAGTTATTAAAAAATTCCCGTATAATTTTGAGGTGTAATCTTTTTCAGTTCAGCCTTGATTTTATCATTAACGTTCAGTGCGTCAATAAAATTGTGGATGGACTCCCTGTTGATTACTTCATTTTTGCGGGTTAAATCTTTTAGTGCTTCGTATGGATTCGGGAAAAACTCACGACGTAAAATGGTTTGAATCGCTTCGGCAACCACAGCCCAGTTATCTTCCAAATCTTTTTCAATTGCGGCTTCATTCAGCAACAATTTGTTCAATCCTTTCAATGTGGATTTTATGGCAATGATGGTATGTCCGAAAGGAACGCCGATAAAACGCGTAACCGTCGAATCGGTCAAATCGCGTTGCAATCTTGATACCGGTAATTTTGACGAAAGCTGCTCAAAACCTGCATTTGCAATCCCGATATTTCCTTCCGAATTTTCAAAATCGATTGGATTAACTTTGTGAGGCATGGTTGATGAACCCACTTCTCCTTTTTTGATTTTTTGCTTAAAATACCCCATCGAAATGTAAGTCCAAATATCACGATCCAAATCAAGAATGATATTATTAATTCTTTTAATTGCATCGAAAATAGCGCTGTAATTATCGTAATGTGCAATTTGTGTGGTGTATTGCGAGCGTTCCAATGCGAGTTTTTCTTTACAGAAATCATTGGCAAATTTTTCCCAGTTAATAGTTGGGTAGGCAACAAAATGAGCGTTAAAGTTTCCTGTAGCACCTCCAAATTTAGCCTGGCAGGGAATGTTTTTCAATTGCTCAAGCTGAACCTGAATACGCTCAATAAACACCTTTATTTCTTTTCCCAGTTTTGTGGGAGAAGCCGGCTGACCATGAGTTTTTGCCAGCATCGGAATGTCTTTCCATTCGGTGGACAATTCTTCTAGTTTTGTAACCAATTCCTGAACCAGCGGATAATATTCATCTTGTAACGCATCCATAATGGATTTTGGCAAAGCTGTATTATTGGCGTCCTGCGAAGTAAGCGCAAAATGAATAAACTCTTTGTATTTCCCTAATTCAAGCTCATCAAACTTTTCTTTTATGAAATATTCGACTGCCTTAACATCGTGGTTCGTAACACTTTCTATTTCTTTAATACGGGTGGCATCTTCAACCGAGAAATTATGATGGATTTCTCTTAGTTTTTCAAGTGTATCAACCGAAATATCTTTTAACTGGGGTAGTGGTATTTCACACAAAGCAATAAAATATTCTATTTCAGTTAAAACCCGGTATTTAATCAAAGCATATTCACTAAAATATTTCCACAAGTTTTCCACCTTGTTTCCGTATCGTCCGTCAACCGGCGAAATAGCTGTTAAAGCATTTAATTCCATTTTGTAATTTTTTCTGAATTGTAAATGAGTCAGATAGCTACCAATGATTCATTTTACATTCAACTCAATTTTTAAGTGTTAATAATAGAAGTGCAAATTTAGTAAAATGAATGGATTTGAATTTTGATAACTAAAATTTTGAAACACAGCTTTGTCTGTTTCGATGTAATTAAAAGTTTTTGCATTTAGTGTGCACTACAATCGATAAATAATTACTTCAAAATTCCTTTATTCTTGCTAAATTCGTAAAATACGAATTACTACAATGTTCAGATGAAACAGTTTCCAAGATATAGCAGTTTTCTCTTTTTCTTTTTTGCGTTTTTGATTTCAAATGCACAAAATGATAAAAAACTGGTTTATAAACTCAATATAAAACAGGAAATTACAAAGGCAACCTGGCGGCAAATGCAGCAGGCTTTTGAAGCTGCGGATTCCTTGAAGGCAGATGTTCTTTTAATCCATATGAATACGTATGGTGGAACTGTGCTTGATGCTGATTCTATCCGGACTAAAATATTGCAGAGTAAAATTCCGGTGTATGTTTTTATTGATAACAACGCTGCATCGGCAGGTGCACTTATTTCAATTGCCTGTGATAGCATTTATATGCGGCCAGGTGGAAGTATTGGCGCGGCAACGGTAGTAAATCAAACCGGTCAGGCCATGCCCGACAAATACCAGAGTTACATGCGTTCAACGATGCGTTCAACAGCCGAAGCTCATGGAAAAGATACGATTATAACAGGAAACGATACTATTTATAAATGGCGGCGCGATCCAAAAATTGCCGAAGCAATGGTCGATCCGAGAGTTTATATAGAAGGACTGATTGACACAGGGAAAGTGCTTACCTTTACTCCCGGCGAAGCCATTGAAAATGGATATTGTGAAGGAATTGCGGAAACGGTACCGGAGGTTTTGGAAAAAGTAGGTGTGAAAGATTATACAATAGTAGAATACGAACCTTCATGGATTGAAAAAATTATTGGGTTTCTGGTTCATCCGATGGTTTCAGGGCTGTTGATTATGGCAATTATCGGCGGAATTTATTTTGAAATGCAATCGCCCGGAATAGGTTTCCCCCTGGGGATTGCCATCCTTGCAGCAGTGTTGTATTTTGCCCCGCTTTATTTGGAGGGGCTTGCAGAACATTGGGAAATCCTGTTATTTGTTGTGGGACTTATTTTGATTGCGGTGGAAATATTTGTTCTTCCCGGTTTTGGTGTTGCTGGAATTACGGGAATTGTCTTTGTTTTTTCCGGGCTGGTTCTTAGCCTTATCAACAATATTAATTTCGATTTTGAGCATGTACAAATGGAAGGAGTTGGAATTGCCGTTGCCACCGTTTTTGTTGGAGTTTTAGGGGGCTTCTTTATCTCGCTTTATTTGAGTAAACGACTGTTTTCTGCGCAGGCAGGTCCTTTTAAAAACCTTTCGTTAAAAGCAGTTCAGGATGTAAAAGACGGTTTTGTTTGTGTTGAAACTTCTATGTTCGAATTAAAAGGAAAAACGGGAGTCGCAAAAACCGTTTTACGTCCCGGAGGGAAAGTTGAAATTAACGGTGAGGTTTTTGATGCTGTTGCTGAAAATGGGTTTATTGAGAAAGGAGAGAACATCATTGTTCGAAAAGTGGAAGCCACACAGCTCTATGTTGAAGTAAATGAATAAAAACTCCAGCAGGAAAACTTCCGTAGTTTAATCAATCTGCATTTCCTGAAATTTGATAATAATTTCCATAATTGTGTAACAGGTTGGCCTTAAATTCAACTTAATTTGCGGGTGGTTAAACATCATTAGAATTAACTTGTTTTTAGGTGTGTTATGATAGAATTTATTCAAAAATATTTAGCTGAATTGTGGTTCCTGTTGCTGGAAATGGCGCCATGGTTATTGTTAGGCTTAATTTTCGCCGGGCTTTTAAAAGTTTATTTTCCGCAAAAACATATCGATAAGTACCTTGGAAAGTCAAATTTCAGGTCTTCTTTAAACGCTGCATTGCTAGGGATTCCCATGCCGTTGTGTTCGTGTGGTGTAATCCCAACCGGAATATCATTTTATAAGAATGGCGCTTCAAAAGGAGCAACCAATTCATTTTTAATTTCTACACCGCAAACCGGAGTAGATTCAGTCTTTGCAACGTATTCCATGTTAGGTTGGCCATTTGCGGTTTTGCGCCCGATTGTTGCATTTTTTACCGGTGTTGTTGGCGGTACTTTAACCAATTGGCTCATCAAGGAAAAACCGGTACAGAAGGTTTCTCCGTTTGCAAACTTTAAAATTGATACAGGTGCTATTGGTAAATCAGAGGCGGTTTGTGATGATGATTCCTGTGGCTGTCATGAACCCAGAATAGATGATAAAAGACATTCGCTGGTTCGTGCGGCAGATTACGCTTTTGTTGAATTGCTGCAGGATATTGGCAAATGGTTGATTCTTGGATTTTTAATTGCAGCGCTAATTTCGGTTTTACTGCCTGCCGATTTTTTTAGTTCTTTTAAAGGATTGGGACTATTGGAAATTCTGGTGGTTTTGGCTGCTTCGGTTCCAATATACATTTGCGCTACTGGTTCTATCCCGATAGCTGCAGTTTTATTAATGAAAGGTGTTTCACCAGGAGCAGCACTGGTGTTTTTAATGGCAGGTCCTGCTACTAATGTGGCTACCATGACTGTTTTGGGAAAGACCATGGGAAAGAAATCTTTGATTATTTATCTCTCAACGATTATCGGCGGCGCTGTAATATTTGGTATGCTTACGAACTGGTTAATTCCTGCCGATTTTATTTTGAGTAAGGTAATGCATATTCATGGCAATGCAGGAGAACACGAAATGTTGCCGTACTGGCTGCAACTTTTTTCTGCTATCCTTTTAATTACGTCAATGGTTGGAGGTTATTTCTATCTTCGATTCAGTAAAAAACAAAAAATGGATAAAGTTGATGGAGTAACCGTAAATGTTACCGGAATGACTTGCTCGCACTGTGAAGCTACTGTAAAAAAGAACCTCGAAGCTTTAAAAGGCATTACAAATGTTGTTGCTGATAATAAATCAAATACAGTAAAAATTTCAGGAACGAATATCAATCTTAAAATTATTAAAGACAAGGTTAACGAGCTTGGGTATAATTTTGTAGATTAATCTGCTTGCCGAATTGTTACCTTAATAAGGTTTTTGCGTATTATTTTGGTGAAAGATATTAAATTCACAACATGAAATTTTTTCATCAAAAAATCATTTTTTCAATAGTAGCCGCTCTATTTCTGCTTAGTTGCTCGGGTGAAAAAAAACAGCAGGAAAAAACAGCGCAAAAACCACCATTACCTGAAATTCTTAACGACGATGGTACGCTTCTTTTTAATGGCGAAAATTTAAATAATTGGAAAATCACAGAATTTGGAACACAGGGGCCGGTTTATGTTTCCGAAGGAAAAATGGTGTTGAATTACGGTGATGGCTGCACCGGCGTAACCTGGGATAAAGATTTTCCAAAAGTGAATTATAAAGTAACTTTAGAAGCCAGAAAAACTTCGGGAAATGATTTTTTTTGCGGAATGACATTTCCGGTTAATGAAGAGTTTTGCAGTTTGATTGTAGGTGGATGGGGCGGCCCGGTTGTTGGATTGAGCTGTATTGATGGAAATGACGCAGCAAACAATGAAACCAGAATTTTGAAGCAGTTTGAAAAAGATACGTGGTACAGGATTACACTCGAAGTTACACAAGAATACATAACAGCCAATATTGACGGGGAACAACTGGTTCATTTTAATTACCCGAATCATGAATTATATGTGCGCCCGGAGGTGAATCTGTCCAGACCGTTTGGAATTTGTTCGTGGGTAACAACCGCAGAACTTCGTAATATTCGTTTGAAATTGCTTTGAGTTTTATTTTTTCTTTCTTTTCTTTTTTGCCTGAAATTCCTGCATCTCTTTTTCGTTTTCACGAATAAGTTTTTTCCAGTTATAGTCGGTATCTTTTGTGAAGTCGAGTGTTTCGCGATAATCATTTTTATCGATTTCCAATACAGAAATTTCTTTATCCAAAAAACCTTCTATCTGCTCTAAAATCTCTTTTTCTTCGGAGCTGCAAAACGAAACAGCCTTTCCTTTTTTTGAACCCCGGCCGGTTCGCCCAACCCGGTGAACATAATTTTCAGGAACTTCGGGCAAATCGTAGTTTACCACAAAATCAACATTGGGTATGTCGATTCCGCGGGCGCTTACATCAGTTGCAATTAATAATTTTACCGTTCCGTTTTTAAATTCATTTAGTGTTGAAGTTCGTTCTTTTTGGTCCTTATCGCTGTGAATGGTGTTACTTTTAATTTCAACCCGTTCCATTGCCTTTTTTACACGTTCTGCACGGACCTTTGTACGCACAAAAACTAAAATTTTGCTTTCGGGATTTTCATCAACAAGACGTTCCAGAAATGCTCTTTTGTCGTCCATTTCAATAAAGGCAACCGAATGATCGATGTTTTTTGCCACCGGATTTTTGGGTGAAATCTGAATCCGAATTGGCTTGGTAACCAATGAATAGGCCAGCTTTTTAATTTTATCGTTAATGGTAGCCGAAAAGAAAAGTGTTTGTCGTTTTCCGGGCAAAAACCGTATTAAATCTCTGATATCTTTTATAAAACCTAAATCGAGCATGTGGTCGGCCTCATCCAAAATCAGGGTTTCAATCATCTGTAATTTTAAATGTCCCTGACTGACAAGATCAAACATTCTTCCGGGGGTTGCAACCAAAATATCGACGCCCTTTTGAAGCAATTCAATTTGGGGCTCCTGTTCAATACCCCCAAAAATGCCGGTAGTAATTACACCTGTATTTTCAGAAATCGAGACAAACACATCGGTAATTTGAATCGCAAGTTCATGCGTGGGAACCATTACCAAACAAAGGATACCGTTTGTCTGCCTTTCTTTTTTTGCCTTTTGAATTTTATGAATAACAGGAATCGCAAACGCTGCTGTTTTCCCGGTTCCGGTTTGGGCAATGGCAAGCACATCCTCACCTTTCAAAATGGGAGGAATAGCTTTGTATTGAATATCGGTTGGCCGGCGAAATCCAAGCTTTTCAATATTCTTTTTTATTTCGGACGAAATGGAATAATCTTCAAACTTCATTAAAATAATGATTTACAAAGTGCAAAGATAGTTTTAAAGCTTAAAGACAACGAGTTTTCAATAATAAGTGAAAGACATTTTATTCACAAAGAAGCCCAGATTCGTGCTAATGAAAAACCTGGGGCCTTTATTTCCAAATCAAGAAAATATCCAAATGGTGTTTGTGCTGTCTTAAATTCGGCATTCTGTAAACGAATTTCTGCCTGATCGAAAACAGCTTTGGTAAATTCTATAGAAGCTTTTGATTCGGAAAGATGTGCGAACGAGTGCAGAATAATACTTTTACAGTTGTTTTTGCGGGCTGTCCATTTTAAATGATTTACCAGCTTTTTCTCGCGACTTTTTACATCGTATTCTTCATCACTTTCTTCAACCTGAATAAAAGCCACAATTGAATCGGAGAATTTAGCACCTTCTGTAATTTCTTCAGCAGTTTCAAGGTTTTTCTGTGCCGGGCGATAACCAAATTCATCGACATACATAACAAGAACTTTCATCTTGTGATTTCTTATTCTTTTAGTTCTTCGGTAAGCTCGGCACTCCTTTTCTTACACCAATCGGTAAGAGCAGTTCTTTCTTCATCAGATAAACGTGCAGTTTTGTGCATTAGTTTGTAGGATTTTATTGGCATTGTTTTTCTCTCCACTTCCTTCGCAATATCTTCAAAGGCGCCAAATTTATCATACGCGTCTTGGTCTCCCCATTCTGAAAAATTAAGCTCTTTTTTTCCTTCCGTTATATGTTCGCTTACCATCCAGGAAATAGGTGCAAGTTTATGATACCATAAATAGCGAGTCTGATTGGAGTGACAATCCATACACGCATTTTTTATAATTTTTGCCACATCTCCAGGGATTTGCTCTGTGTGAAAAATATCTGTAGTCGACTCAGTTCCTGAGTTTTTCTCCGGCTGAAAAAACTGGATTCCTACGAAAGCAACGATGATTAGAATAATTATGACTTTGAGAAATAACTGCATACCAGCAATAATTTTTTGATTATTAATAATATTAGCCACTAAAATAACGATTACAAGGAATAAAAAAAAGATCCTTTTTACAGGACCTTTTTTTGAAATATTTTATATCAGACTTGTTCTACTATTTCATTGCTTCTTTGGCCTCTTTCTTTGCCCAATCCATTAAAGCTTTCTTTTCATCTTTTGTTAATGCTTTGTCCGGAAATCTTTCGAGGAATTTTTTTGGAGGCATATCGTCATCTTTTAAAACATCGCCAATTTCTCTGAGCGCGTGGATCTTATCAGGTTTTGAAAGCGATTCAAATGTCTTAAAATCAAGTTTATCTTTAGCCTTGTCATTTTTTGATTCCGAGTTGTGACACCCGTAGCAAGATTTTTGAATTATTGCGTCAATTTCTTTTGAGGTATTCTTAAATTCTGATTTTGATGGAACGTTACTGGCTTCCACTAAAACTGAAGCAAAAAGAAGTGCCGCTGTAATTCCTGAAAACAATTGTTTTTTGTTCATATTAATACATTTAATGTGGTTAGATTATATTAACTTATAATTTCAGATATAACGCTTTTAGCTCACTTTTGTTGAAATATTTAAAGCGATTTCTTAGTTCTGTGCACAATTTGAATTATATTTCAGTCGTTTTTCAAACAAAATTTTTGATGATCAGAATTTTCACGATTTGTTTTCTTCTTTTAAGCTTCATTTTTTTTGGAAAGAGCGGTTTCTCTCAGGTTTCACAGGGAGGTATTCCCCTGGAAATTGTTGAATTGAAGAGCGCTGTTGATTATACGATCGAAATGCCCGGAATAACAGAAATGGATATTAAGAAGGCGGAAATAGTGAGGGAAAGTTCAACTAATACATTAAAGCCATTTCGTTTTGCTTATTCCTTTGATGTGGATTTTAATACTTCAAATTCAGGGAAATGGTTTTCTGCAGAAAATGGTTATGCTTGCTGGAGATTAAAAATTCGTTCGGTAGGAGCAAAGTCTCTGAATATAATTTTTTCTGACTTTAGGCTGCCGCCCAAAGCAAGGTTATTTATTTATAACGATAATCAGATTTTGGGAGCTTTTACTGATTTCAATAACAAATCTAGCCGAAAGTTTGCAGTTGCTCCGATTGCCGGCGATGAAATTATCGTTCAGTATGAAGTTCCGGAAAAGATAAAATCAAAGCAAAGTTTTGTTATTAAAAGTGTAAATCATGATTATATTGGAATATTAAAGTCGGATGATCGGCGGCCTTTGAGAAAAGTTGCCGGTTCCTGTAATATTGATATAAATTGTGATGAAGGTGATGACTGGAGCGATGTGAAGAATTCAGTTTGCCGTTTGATTGTAAATGGTGTTGAAGTATGTTCGGGAGCTTTGGTAAATAACACGGCGCAAGATCAAAAACCTTATATTTTATCGGCGGCGCACTGTTACGATAGGTGGAATTTAGCTGAGACAACAGTTTATGTCTTCAATTATGAAAGCCCGTTTTGCGCTCCTTTGGACGGAGATCCGATACACTCGGTTTCAGGTGCAGTAATGAAAGCACAGTTTGATAGCCTCGACTTTGCACTTGCAGAACTCTCTTTGATCCCTCCTCCTGAATACAGGCCTTACTATGCAGGCTGGAATAAAGAAAAGGGTTTACCTGGTTCGTCTGCAAGTATTCATCATCCTCAGGGAGACATAAAAAAGATTGCCATCGACAATGATTCTCCGGTAATTGCAAGATTCAGTAACCAGTATGTTAAAGATGCTTTTTTTAAAATTTTGAGATGGGATGCAGGAGTAACCGAAGCCGGTTCTTCAGGAGGACCGCTTTTTAATCCTGCCAAACAAATAATTGGAACCTTAACCGGAGGTGAAGCGGAGTGCGATAATCCCGTTAACGATTATTTTGAGCGAATTGCATTAGCCTGGGACTACAAGAGTGATTCGTCAAAACAGTTGAAATGTTGGCTCGATCCCTTGGGAGAAGGTGTTTTATCAATGGATGGGAAACAGTTTAATTCAGGCGAGAGTCTTTGTGCAGCATATACCAACTTAACCGATATCGATTCTTATGATAATATAAGTATTACAAGTGAAGGTAAGTTTTCCGGTTACTGGGGCGGGAGCAATAACGTGGGAATCACGGAAATTATGGAACGTTTTTCTATATTGGGTAACGAGCAACTCTCTGGTATTTCATTTGGTGTTGCAAAAGTGAATGCGGCTGGAGCTAATAATAATAGTGAAATAACTGTTAAAGTTTATAACGGGAATTCGAAACCTGAACAGTTAATTTACAGTCAGATTGTAAGGATAAAAAATTTAGTTCCGGATGCAATGAACTTTTTAGGATTTGATGAAATTGTGGAACCAGCCGACACTTTTTTCATTGGGTTTGAATTAAGCAATGTCCAATCCCCCGATTCGTTTGCTGTTTATCAGTCAATAAGGGCAGCTTACGAAGATAATTCGTTTTATCTAAAAAAAGAAAATGAGTGGTTACGATTCAACGATATCAACCAAAACGGTAAATCCATGGTAAATGTTTTTGAATTGGTTGCCTGTAATATCGACAATTTTACCAGTGATACTCCATTAGTAAATAATCCTTTAGAGATAATATTATATCCGAATCCTGTAAAATCAACTTTTATTTTGGAAGCCGGACGGGAAATTAATGAAAATGGTATTTCTGTTTATAATATGATTGGGCAGGAAATAAAATTTCAGGAAACTAGGATAAGTACCCGAAAAGCAGAAATTGATTTGAATGGAAATATACCCGGGGTTTACCTTGTCAGATACAGAAATTTGAAGGGGGGCTCCATCGCGAAAAAGATTTCTTATGTTCCCTGGTAATATTCCCCAAACATATTAAAGCAGATTGCATTAAAATAATTTGAGAAACGAGTTCCTGATTTAGAATGGTTTGCCATGACATCCGGTGGGATATAACGAATGTGGAGTTAATGTAAAATTTTAGTCATTACCTTCAAATAATTAATCATTCCCGGAACTGCGATTCACAAAGCAATTACATTTGCGCGAATTTTATTCAGGCAAACATGGAAAATATTTTCATACCCAAAATTTTCACTGTTTTAAAAGAAAATTATAACAAGAAACAGTTTTCCTCTGATTTAATGTCGGGAATTGTTGTTGGAATTGTGGCGCTTCCTTTGGCTGTGGCATTTGCTGTAGCTTCAGGTGTTTCGCCCGAAAAGGGATTAATAACAGCTGTTGTTGCAGGATTTTTGATTTCGCTTTTTGGCGGAAGCCGGGTACAAATTGGGGGACCTACAGGTGCATTTATTGTAATTGTTGTAGGAATAATTTCGCAGTATGGTTTTAACGGACTCCTGATTTCAACCATTCTCGCAGGATTAATTCTAATTCTTTTTGGTTTATTAAAACTAGGCTCTTTACTAAAATATTTTCCTCACCCATTAATTGTTGGTTTTACCAGTGGTATAGCACTGGTAATTTTCACAACGCAGGTAAAAGATGCACTTGGTTTAGAAATTGACAATGTCCCGTCAGGATTTCTCCATAAATGGGGTTCTTATTTTCAGTTCCTTGGAACTATAAATTGGTATGCGTTAATAATTACTGTCGCTACTATTTTAATTGTTGTTTTTTCAAAGCACTTTATCCGAAAAATTCCCGGATCGATTATTGCCATTATCTTGGGTACGGTTTTGGTGCAGCTTTTAAAACTACCGGTTACAACAATTGAATCGTTCTTCGGAGAAATTCCCAACTCTTTTGATTTTGAATTGCCGCACATCAATTTTTCGGAACTGGGTGCTTATGTTCAACCTGCGTTAACCATTGCTTTGCTGGGGGCAATCGAATCGTTGCTTTCGGCAGTGGTGGCCGATGGTATGATTGGAGGAAACCACCGTTCGAATACCGAATTAATTGCACAGGGAATTGCAAATATTGTGACTCCTTTTTTCGGAGGGATTCCGGCTACCGGCGCTATTGCGAGAACCGCAACCAATGTGAAAAACGGCGGACGAACTCCTGTGGCCGGGATGATTCATGCCGTAACTTTATTACTGATAATGCTCTTTTTTGGGCGGTGGGTAAAACTTATTCCAATGTCGGTGCTTTCAGGTATTCTTATTGTTGTTGCATACAACATGAGTGAATGGCGGACATTTTTGTCGGTTTTGAGAGGTTCAGTTTTCGATATTATTGTTCTCCTTTCTACATTTATACTAACCGTTTTAGTCGATTTAACTGTCGCTATTGAAGTAGGAATTGTTCTTTCTTCTATTTTATTTATGAAGAGAATGGCCGATTTGGGCAATTCAATTCCGGAACGGGTTGACTCGGATGTTATCGACGATTATTCAGATCTACCGGCAGGAATTGGTGTTTACGAAATCAGCGGACCGCTATTCTTTGCCTCAGCAAAAGAGTTTTGCGAGGTGTTAAAATCTATCGGTTTTAGAAATAAAGTAATGATAATCCGAATGCGACATGTTCCGTTTGTCGATTCAACAGGATTGAGAAATTTTAAAGAGGCTTTAGCTATCCTTATTGATTCAGATACACGAATTGTTTTATCGGGCGTAAACGAAAAGGTTTGTAAAGACATCGAAACCGCAGGAATAGTAAATTTGGTGGGAAGAGAACAAATTTTTAGTTCGTTTGATCAAGCGGTTGAGGGAGCAAAAAAATTAAATACGAAGAAACGTTAATTCAGTAAATCGTTAAATATTTCGCTCAATTGCTTTACATCCAGTTTCTTTGCTACAATCTTCTTGTCTTTATCAAGTACGTAAATACCCGGAGTTGTTCTTGCATCGTACGAAACTTTGAAGTTTGAGCTGTTGGTAGGATCCCAAACATTTATCCAATCGTAAAGATTATGTTTGGTCAGAAAATCGGTCCATTCTTCCTTGTCGTCCATCGAATAAATAACGTAAACTTTTAAGCCTTTGTCTTTGAATTTCTCGTAAACTTCATCGTGAAACTTCGGAACAAATATCATGCAGTGCGAACAGTTGGGTTCAAAAATTAGAACCACAGTAAGTTTTGCATCAATTTTATGCAGGTTAACATACTCGCCGTCCACTGTTTCAAGGGTTAAGTCGGGAGCAGTTTTTCCGATTAAATTTTGCTCCAAAAAAATTACATTTTCCCTTATTTTCTTTAATGTTTCTTCATTGGCCCAAAACGCTTCGCCACTTAAATAATAAGTTCGAGCCAGATCTACAAACAGTGCATCCATTCCCAAAACATTGCTGTTAATGGTTGAATTTAAAAACCACGAACATACAAACTGGAAAACACGTTTGTTTGGTCGAACATCTTCAATAAACTGGTAAACCGGTGCTTTAACCGAGTCGTAATTTTGAAAAAGTACCTTTGTAAACCACGTTTCCAATTTCGGTTTATAAAAAGGTGTATATAAAAAACGTTCGTCGGTATAATCAAAATAATCCCAGAAATGCTTTTGCTGATAATAAAAGCGTTTCATTAAAAGAGTCGAATCGTTCTGCTGGATTTCTTCCGGCAATGTTGAAATGTCGAGTTCGGGTACATAATTTGCCAAAAGAAATTTGGGCAAAAATAAATCGGGCATTTCTTCTTTTTTGGTAAACCAATATTGCTGTACTTCTTTATTTAAATCGCTTAACTGCTTTTGTAATAATTGTTTTTCTTCACCCTGCGCTGTTTTTATTTTTTCCCGAATAGTGGTGTTTTTTTCTCTTTGTACATCCAGAAAATGAATGTACTTAAAAAACTCTTCGGTTTCAATAGCTCCTGTAGCCAGGGCCTTATCACCTAAAAAAGTAGTGTTGGAAAGCGAAAATTGCTGGTCGGCACCCAGTAAAAAATCGAAGTGATTTTTATCGTCGAGATAGATTTTGTAAAGTCCCTGCGGAAGGAGTGTGTCTCGTTTCATGATGCCCCGGCCATTGGCGTCTAACTGAACAGAATCGTCGGAATAAATCTTGTCGAGATAAAAGTGGGCGAGAAAAACCTTTTTGTTGGCAGCCATGTCCAGTTGAAGCTGAAGTTCTAATCCTTCGGCATTGACAAATACGGAAAAGGTTAATAAAATAAATAAAACGCGATATTTCATATCGAAGCTATTTTTCATGCCAAATGTAAAATATTTTCAACAAAACAAAGTTTTAACAAAATAGTTATGTGAAAAGGTTTTGTACATTACTTTCCGTAAATTCAGCGTTTCCAAAAAAGATTTCATGCTTTCAGTAAATATTCCGGTATATAATATAGAAGTTGTTGCATTGGTTAAACAACTTGTTTTTCAGGCTGAAGAATTGGAGATTATTTTTGAAATTCGGGTTTACGATGATGGATCCACTTTAGAAATAAAAAAACTCAACCGCGAAATTGAAGTTCTTCCAAATGTTGTTTATTCTGAATTACAAGAAAACCTTGGAAGGTCGGCCATCCGGAACAAAATGGGTGACGACTCCCAATACGAATACCTGCTTTTTATCGATGCTGATTCGGAGATTCCATCAAAAAATTATTTGGAGGTCTTTCTTAAAAACATAAAAGAGGAACGGGTTCTTTGTGGCGGAACTGCCTATAAAAATAAACCTCCAAAAGAATCAGGGAAATTGTTACGCTGGATTTATGGAACGAACCGGGAGGCCATTTCAGCGGAAAGGCGAAACAGCAAAAAAGGATTTATTATAACATCGAATAATTTTTTGATTGAGAAATCCGTTTTTGGGAGAATCCGTTTTCGGGAAGAAATTAGTAAATACGGGCATGAAGACACTCTGCTTGGTTACGATTTATACCGAAACGGGATTGAAATCTTTCATATACAGAATCCGGTAATTCATATTGGTTTGGAAGATTCGACAGTTTTTCTTGAAAAAACAAAGGCAGCGCTCCAGAACCTAAAGTTTATTTCCGAAAGTTTACTGGCCAATAATAAAAACTTTGTGAGGCAGGTCCATTTTCTTGATAAGTATTCAACAGTGAAAACGTTTTTACCTCCGGTTTTTCTTCGGGCATTGTTTATCATGTTTAAATTAATAATGGAAAAGAACCTGACTGGTGAGAAACCCAGCTTGTTTTTATTTGATTTGTACAAACTCACGTTTTACTCCACCTTATAATACAATTCGTAAAAAAGCCGCTCTCTTTTAAAAGAACGGCCTTTTCATTATTATTTATCTCTCCTCAAAAATAAATTTGCGTTGGTTAATCGTTAAGTTTAATATCACCGTAACGACTTCTAATCATAATCTTTCCTCCGGTTGCCGAACCAACTTGCCCGTTAATTTCTGTTGAATTATTTTCTTTTATCCGGTTTCCCTTAAACTCATCCGATGGATAAGAAATTCCGCAATAACTGCAACTTGCATCAATGCTGTAACTTGCATCATTAAGTCCGAGCGAAATTTGCCCATAAGAATTGGTAATGGAAATTGAGCTAAAACCAGATGAAACTTCATCGACTTTTACACTTCCGTATCCGGCATCAACTTTTAAGTTATCGGAAAGTCTGTCAATATTCACATGCGAATATTTCATTGTAGAAGTAAACGATTCAATGGCATCGAAGGCATATTTATCATATTTCGATTCAGCAACTACTGTTCCGGCTTTATCAACACTAATTTGAGAATATTTCGAATCTATTTTCAGGTTTTGCACTACATCAACCGAAAGTGGAGAATAAGCCACTATTGCATCCAGGTTATTAGTGCCGTCAATACTTGCATTTCCATAGGCCAAATCAAGCTTTATTGAATTTTGTGATGGCGCCATGAGTTGATTGGCCGTAAGATTTCCATACTTAATTTCAAAAGCACCGTTGGCGTTCAGTTTATTTACGAATGTATTTCCATATTTATTCGAAACAGTTAAATTCTTATCCGAAGGAACATTTACTTCATAGTTGATGCTAAACTTGCGATTGCTTTTAAAATTATTGGCGATTGATGTTTCAGCTTTTACTGTGTTTCCGGTTTTTCTGAAACTTACATTTAAATCGTTCAGCAATTCGTTTGCTTTACTTTCATTAGGCGCGTCAACCGTAATCACAACGTCAATTGTAATTTCTGAGCCTCCTTCGTTTTTTATTTTAATTTCACCGAATTTATTACTGATTTCGAGTGACTGAACACCACTTGCGTCCCATTTTTCATGATATTCTTTTGTTTTTTCTTCAGCAAGCGTGGTTTTATTGACCAGTAAAATTGCAAAAGCGGTTAAAAATGTCAGAATTATTGTACGTGTCTTCATTTTTGTATTTTTTAAATTGTTATTTTCTAAATGTTTGTGCTATTGTTTGAGTTCTCTTTCAAATTTTTTACTTCCTGTAACTTGGTAACAATCATATTAATTACACTCAGTTTCGACTGGTAATATTCAAGCATGGCATTAATAACGCGCTCGTCTTGCGGACTGGCAGCCAAATCCGTTTGAAGGCTTTTCTGCAATTCTTCAAACTCTTTTAGTTCATCGTTCATCATGTGCTGCTCTTCTTCCGAAACAAAACCTTCACTTTTTAATTCGTTCCATTGGTTTAATCCTACGTTAATGGCATTTGTATAGTAAAACTCTACTTCTTCGTATTCCGGAGAAACAGAAGCCAAAGTAACTTCGTGTGATTTTAATTTTGTTGAAAGTAAATCGGTTTTGCCGGATGAGAAATAAATAAATGCCTGATTGGTTGCCAGCAATACAAAAACAATGGCTGCGGCAACTTTCAAAACCAGATTTAATGAAATAACTTTTTTCTTATTTTGTGCTTTCAGTTTGGCCTCGAATCGTTCGAAGTGGCCTTCCATTGGCTCATTATCGTTTAACGCTTCCAGGTTTTTTAAAATAATTTCTTCTATGTTATCTTTTGCTTTCATATTCACAATAACTAATTGTATGAAAAAATTTCCTTGCCCTTTAATATTTCTCTCAATTTGTTTTTGGCCCTTAAAAATTGTGTCCTCGAATTTGAATTGCTGATACCAAGTATCTGGCTGATTTCTTCGTGGTCGTATCCTTCGATGAGATAGAGGCTTAAAATTACGCGGTAACCGTCAGGTAAACTTTGTATGGCATTTTTCAAAATCTTAATGTCAACCTCTTTCATTTCCATCTGGTAATCTTCAATTTGCGCAGTTCGCTCATTAATCTCCTCGAATTTTACCTTACTTTTTTTTAAATGATCCAAAGAACGATTGATGACAATTTTTTTGAGCCACGCTCCAAAACTCACTTCACCTTTATAGGATTCTATTTTTTTGAAAGCGCTTAAAAACGCCTCCTGCATAACATCCTCGGCTTCCGTTTCATCGTTCAATATTCGCAGGCAAATACTGTACATTCCTTTGTAGTATAACTTGTACAACTGAAACTGTGCTTTTGTGTTTCCATCTTTGCACTGGTCGATAATATCCTGATGAATGTTTTTGTAAAGTGTGTCCAACTTTTTTATTTTCTGGTTAAATGACGACAGGAAATTTTCAATGTTGCATACGTTTCGAAAATATTTTTAATTATGAATGTTTTTCATTTCGGAGTTAAACATGATTGAGATAACCCGTTGATGAAAAAGTAGAATATTTTACTAATGATTAGAACGTTATTTACAATGAATTGTAATATTTTATTAACTCTTCTAAACTTTCCGGTGCATTTGTTTTTGTTTTGTTCTTTTTGATAAAACTTTCCACGTCTTTTTTGTAGTCGGGAAATATTTCAAGAAGGTCTTTTTTACTGTTTACAGCTTTTGCTTCTTCCATTCCGATCCGGATAAAATAATCATCCGGATTTTTCACAAATCTTGGTGGTTGTGCCTCTTTGTATGGAGCCGGTTCTTCCGCATTTTTAAAAGACATATTTTTTCTTAAAAATAACGATGCTTTTTCCCCTTCCTGCAATATAATAAAAAAGCCTTTTATTAACTTTTTGGAATAACTAAAAGGAATGTAAGCCATTTTATATTTCCCGAATTCAACTCTTTCAACAATTTCAGGAGTAGCCATTGCCTGAACTTCGCCGCTTTCGGTTTTAAACTCCATTTGATCGTTATAGATGTTATACCGAACAGGAATATCGACATACTTTTGTTTCTGAACCGTGTAAATTGTTCCATTGATAAAATCATCAGTTAAATACGGGGAACCTTCAATGTCTTTTTCTGTCAGTGTTCCCGAACTCCATTCGCCAGAAACCATTTTGTTATTTCTGTAGAAATCAAAAGTTTCCTTGAGCTGGTATTCCTGGGCATTAATAACTAAAGAAAATATAACAGATAAAAACAGAAAAATTGTTTTAATTTTCATCCTTATTATTTTTGAAGATTCAGTACCCAATTTATTAAACTAAAACAATTATTCCATGTTTTAAAAAAATAATATGACACATTCTCACAATACAAATCAGGTTTCAAATACTAAGCTGGTATTTACGATTCTTTTGAATTTATTAATTACCGTATCACAAATAATTGGCGGAATTATTTCTGGCAGTCTGGCTCTGATTTCGGATGCTATTCATAATTTAAGCGATTCCTTATCGGTAATACTGGCTTGGTTGGCTCAAATTTTGAGCGGAAAACCAAGCACGATAAAGTCTACTTTTGGTTACAAACGCGCAGAGATTCTTGCTGCTTTTATTAATGCTGTTGCGTTGATAGGTATTTCTGTTTATCTTGTTTTTGAGGCAGTTGACCGGTTGCTCAATCCCAAACCGGTGGATGCTACCTGGATGTTCTGGTTAGGATTACTGGGATTGATTGCAAATGGAATTTCAGTATTAATTCTGGAACGGGAAAAAAATAAAAGTATCAACATCAAAGCAGCTTATTTACATCTGCTGGGCGATGCATTAACATCGGTCGCAGTAATTGTGGGAGCAATATTAATTTGGTTTTTCGATATTTATTGGGCCGATCCGGTAGTGACAATTCTCATTAGCATTTATCTTTTTGTGCATACTTTTAAATTGCTGAAAGAGTCGGTAACCATTTTAATGCAAATGGCTCCTTCAGAAATTAATATTCCGGTTATTGAAGAACGACTGATGAAGTTGGATGAAGTTCAGTATATTTATCATGTTCATGTATGGAACTTAACGGATAAACTAATTCATTTTGAAGGCCACATAGTCCTTGAAGAGGATAAAAGGATTTCGGAAACTGAACTAATTTTTAACAAAGTGCAGAGAGTACTTCATGACGAATTTGATATTGAACACGTTACCATTCAGTTTGAATTTGGGAACAAAAAGGGAAAAGATTGTGACTGTTGATTGAAAATTTTGGTGAAATTCTTTAATAGAAAAACTTTAATTCTTAAAACTTTAATACAGTTTGTTTATCCCAAAAAACTTCAAGTCTTTCCACCTCTTTTTCGATTGATTGAATTTGGGTTTTATTTAGCTTTTTAAATGGTTCAATTTCAATAACAACTTTATCCTTTTTTGTCGTTCTTTTCCATATTCCGGAAATCTTTCCGTTAATTGCTATGGTTGGCCTGAAAATTCCATTGTTTGAAATTGTTTTTTTCTGATCTTCAAAAACAATCGATGCCGATCTGTTGGTGTAAGAAATTAGAAATTCGTCGTAAGCAGGTAAAAGTAAAACCGAATTCATTTTTGGGGTTGAAAGGAGTGAATTGGGAATCAGATATATTGTATCGTTTATTGTTTCCTGAACAAATTCATTTTCCAGCATTTCAAAAGATTTTCTTGCATCTTTAACCGGTAATCCGCTCCACCAGATAAAATCGTTCAGTGTAGCAGGCGCATGACTTGTAAAATATTTTCGGGCCAGTTTTTCAATTGCTTCATCACGGGTTAAATATTTTTTTCGTACAACGCGCTCATTCAACAAGGCAAACGTTTGCTTTTTATTTTTGATTTGCCCGCTGCAAATTATTCCGGCCAATTCTGCGCTCATTAAAATATGTGCACCCCGGTTGTCATTCGTATAGATTTTTGCTTGGTGGAAAATGGAATAAAGCTCTTCTCTTGTTAAATGATTTTTATCTCTGAGAGTTTTCTCGATTAGTTTGAAAATTTTCGAAAGATTTTTCTCATTCAGTTTCAGTTCTTTATGTCTGGATTGTGTGGAAGATTTTATATGAGGCGCTGTTAAGTCAAGCATCCAGTAAATATCGTCGGGAGATATAATGTGCCAGGTTGGCCGCAAAACATGAGTTCTGATTATTTCGGCACTGTTAATTGCAGAATCTACTTGTTTATCGGAAATGCAGGAGAGCCGTTGACCAATAGCCCATTTTACCATAGGATAATCCTGGGCCTGCATTGCTCCCATGTAATCTGCAATTTCTTTTAAAGAGGTATATTTTCTTTCTGTTAGGTGCTGAGAAGCGAGCCTTATATTTGATATTTCTGAAAAATCCATTTAGAGATTAATTTTCTTTTCTTTTATGAATGAGTTTTGTATTCTCTTTTCGAGGATGTCCAATCCCGGTCCAAATCATTTTGTCTCCTTCAAAGGTAATATTCCATTCACTGTCATCATCATCAATATCACTGTCGATGTATAAAATCGATTTTTCGCTATCAAGTTTCCATCGTCCGGCATTTTTTCCAAAAGGGCTGCCATCACTTATAAATGTTCCGTCTGTTTTAAATTCAATCCAGCGGTTATTGGCCGGATTGTGCTTTTCCGTTACATCTTTTTCGTATTCAAAAACTTTGTACATCAGCCATGTGCCAATTATTTTATTCTCGGTTTTTTGTGAATAGGATAATACAAATGTATGAATAGCAAGTAGAAGAAAAATTATCTTTTTCATTTGTCTGTAATTTATAATTTAAAAGATAATAAATTGGTATTTGTTCATAAGGGAAAAGGAATTGTTTGGTTTGGAATTTCTGAAAACCGACTTTCAATTTCTTAACGAATAGTTCATTTTTAAACCCAAAAACCTGGACGCGTAAATACTTTCCTACTTTTGTAGCCCGAATAGTTTAAAGTAATATGTCAGAGGCTGTAATTTATAAGTTTGAACAAATCCAGTTTCCACCGGATAAACGGCGCACACGTATAGCGGTTTCGCTGGTTTATTTTAGTATGGGGCTATGTTTTTCGTCGTGGGCAAGTCGTATTCCGGAGATCAAAACAGCACTTACTTTAAATGATGCGCTTTTTGGAAGTATTTTATTTGCCCTGCCTGTTGGACAGTTTATAATGATGCCTTTTTCGGGGAGATTGGTAACCCGTTTTGGAAGCCACAGAGTTTTGCAATTTGCCTTTCCTGCCTATACCATGGCGTTAGCCAGTATAGGATTGGTTAACGTAAGTTGGCAACTTGCCATTTCTCTTTTTCTTTTCGGAGTTTCAGGAAACTTGTGTAATATTTCGGTTAATACTCAGGGAGTAGAAGCCGAGCGACTTTATGGAAGGCCGATTATGGCATCTTTTCATGGTGGATGGAGCCTTGCCGGATTTACCGGCGCATTAATTGGCTTGGTAATGATTAATTTGAAGATTAATCCGTTTTGGCATTTTGTAATTGTTGCAATTCTTGTCTGGATTATTTTACGTATTAATTATCCTTTTCTTGTACGGAGTGAAATTGTCGGGAAGATTAAAAGTGCCAGACGTAAGTTTTTTATGAAGCCTGACTATATTTTGCTGCAACTTGGAATTATCGGTTTTTGCAGTATGGCCAGCGAAGGTGCAATGTTCGACTGGAGTGGGGTTTATTTTAAAGATGTTGTTCAGGCTCCTGCATCGTTGGTAATTCTTGGATACACTTCATTTATGATTATGATGGCTTCGGGCCGGTTTATGGCCGATTTTTTAATCAAAAAAATAGGACGAAAAAAACTGATGCAGATTTGTGGCACAATGATTTCAACCGGATTATTTACTGCTGTGTTTTTCCCTTATCTTATTCCAAGTACCCTGGCATTTATGTTGGTTGGGCTTGGTGTTTCAAGTATAGTTCCAACCGTTTACAGCAGCGCAGGGAAACATCCTTCGATTCCTCCGGGAATAGCACTGGCCACGGTTTCGAGTGTAAGTTTTCTGGGCTTTTTAATGGGCCCGCCACTAATTGGTTATATCGCCGAGGCATTTGGGTTGCGCTATTCCTTTGCCGTTATCGGTGTATTCGGAATAGGAATTACCCTGATGGTTTCGCGGGTACAGGCACTAAAAGATGAACATTAGAGAATATTTTTCTTTGTCAACTCTATATTATTTAATAACAGGTAATAATCTTTCTTTGTAAAATGTACAGTTAGGGTTTAATTTTTGGATTCTGAACAGATTTTTTGGTTAATTTTGAATGTCACTAATTAAAATTACTAAACCTGAATTTGAAATCATGTTCAAGAAAACTTTACTTCTAATTATTCTGGCTTTATTCGGAATTATTGCTGAAACACAGGCAAGGCCCACTTTAAAGGAAATCAGAACCGCTTCAGATGAAATTATTGTAGCATTTTTTACCAGCGATACACTTGATGTAAACGAGGTAAAAATCGATGATATCAATCAGTGGAAAGTCAATGGAGAAACGGCAAAAAGCATTAATAAATATTCGATGCAGGCCAGTTTGTGTAACCACCATATATACCTGGGAACGGAAAAATTACAAAAGGGTAAAAAATATACCGTTGAAACTCCGTATGGAAAAACCGATTTTGTATTTAATCCCGAAGATGTTTTTTGCGAATCGATAAAAGTAAACCAGGTTGGTTACAGTGCCGGTTCAAAAGTTCGCTATGCTAATTTTGCCGTATGGACCGGTACGGGTGGAAGTTTAAAGCTGTACGGTGCTATCCCTGAATTTAGCGTAATTGAGATAGAAACAGGAAAAAAAGTTTCAAAAGGAAAACTTTTTGAAGTCGGTAAGGATGCTTCATCCGGAGATTTTGTATATCGGATTGATTTGACTTCTGTGCCTGAAGGTGGCCCGTATAAAATTGTCGTTGATGGCATTGGCCGTTCCTATCCTTTTGGTGTAGGTGGCGAGTTTTCGAAAATGTTGGCACATACTATTTTTCGTGCGCAATACCTGCAACGTTGCGGCTGCCCCATTGAAGAACCTGCAATCAGAAAAGATCCTTGTCATACACTTATTTACAAAGTGAATGGCCCTATCGGTGAAGCCAATATTGATGTTGCAGGTAATGAACCAACGTTTAAATGTTATGGTGGTTACCATGATGCCGGCGATGCAGATCGCAGGGCCTACCATATGGAAAATCCGGTTTTAAACCTGATGATTTATGAAGCATTCCCTGAGTATTTTATGGATGGGCAATACCGGATTCCGGGCGATTTTACCGAAGATTTTCACATTAAAAATTACGAAAATAGAATTCCTGATATTTTAGATGAAGCGCTTTGGGGCACACTGGCGTGGGAATATCTTCAAAACGAAGATGGCGGTATTCATTTTGGAACAGAAACACGCGGTTACCCTGAACCTTATGCCGCCCCTCTCGATTTGGATAAAAAGAAATACGGAACTGTAAAAGTGGATGACAGGGCCGTTTCAATTGGAGCCGGACTTTTTATGCATTTGGCAAGGGTAATTCAGCCTTACCAACCGGAACATTCTGCTGAGTTGGTGCAACATGCAGAAAAGGCAAGAGCATTTTGTGCGGATAGAATGGCGGTTCCGGAACAATTGTATTACCATATTCAGCGTTATTTGCTGCTAAAAGAAGATGCCGATAAACAAAAAATTATGGAGCTTTATCAGGCAGCGTCAGGAATGAAAGACAATCTGTACATTACTCCCGGTTATTCTATCAACGATGATAAATTTGATAATCCGGCTTATATTTTTTCTTATCTCGTGGCAAAAGATGCTTTGACAGACCCGCAAATTGTTGCATTTTTTAAACAAGCGCTAAAAGATGCAGCCGATGCAAATATTGCGGAATTAAAGAAACATGCTTACCCGATTGGAAATGATTCGGAAAGCGGTGGCTGGGGACACAATGTCCGTCAACCTCAATATGCTGCTGCTGCATTGCTTTATTGGAAAATTTCAGGTGAACAAAAGTATTTTGATGCAGCCTCTGAATTAATGGATTATAAGCTGGGATTAAATCCTTTGGGAATAAGCTATGTAACCGAATTAGGTTCCAATTTCGTAGTAAATATTCACGATCGTGAAAGTGCCTACACTCAATCGCTGGGGTGGGGTGCAAAACCCGGAATTACAGCTTTTGGCCCCGGAGTTTTAGGTTGGGGAAGCCGTCCTAATGTTATTCCCGATGGTAAAGAGCTGCCAAAAGAACGTTTATTTACGGATGATCGTGCCATAATTTCGTTTACTGAATTTACCATTTTCGAAACGATGCATTATGATGCGTTGTACACTATTTTATCGGGTGGCGGAAAATGGGATGGAAAGGATCCTTTTGAAACAAAATAAAAAGCTGGGTAAAAATCAGGCTTCTAATAAGAATGTATTTTCAACGAGTATGTAAGGAGAAATCCCTTCAAATGAAAAGATTTCTCCTTCGTCGCGATGACAAATAAAAATTGCTTTTTATCCCACTTATTTGGGTCCCAAACTCAGCCCTGTTTTTTATCGTACACCTGAGTTTCTTCCATGTCTCCGTAAGAAGATGAAGATTTCATTTCAACAATAAAACTATCTCCGTCTTTCTTGTAAACCTCGGTAATTGTCATGGTTTCGTTTTGAAACGGAATCTTTGAAGTAATGGTAAGTATTTTTTTCCCGGAATCCCAGGTCAGTGTAGATTTTTTTTCGGTGTCCATAAACCCTGGATTGATACATTCTTTTCCATCAAGCGTGTATTTGTCGTTAATGGTAAATTCCTGGCCTTGCCATTCCGAATGTTTCTCAACACTGATATCATTCCCTTTTTGGAGAATAATAACTTCTTTTGGAGCGATGCTAAACTGTTCGCCCAGTTTGCTTTTTGAAATGTTTAATTTCCATGTCCCCGAAAAATCAGTCTGGGCAAATAATAGGGTGGAATACAAAAATGCAAATAGAAGAAAAACGATTTTTTTCATCATGTTTAGTTTTTGGTTAATAGAATGATTTGATTGGTAATATTACAAAAAGTTTAATTATAAAATTTCACGAAGCTGAATTTACAATATTTGTTTTTTTTGTTTTCGTTGCGCTGATAGTTAGTGTTTTAATGTGAATTTCTGTTCGCGGATTCTTCAAATAAATTCCGGCAAACGAATTATTATTGTAATAAATACAATATATTTACCATTTGAATTTAAACGAACAGAAACTAACCAAAAAATGAAAGCCAAAATCCTGGTAATTTTTTTTATTGTCGTTTTGTTTTACTTTACTCCAAAATGGATAGCATTAGCCTGGGAAAGAATAAGATATAATAACGGCAGGCAACATGTGTTTGGTTATTCTGTGGAATTTAACTCAGTTTAAATCTTATTAATTAAAATAACCTAATAAAATGTTGAAAATGAACAGTATCAAATGGATAATGATTTCCGCATTATTAGCATTTTCTGTTGGAATAAAGGCTCAGCTTCCGCTCACTTCGGGAGCTCCAAATCAACGCTTGTTAAACGAAGCGGTGGATATCAGTGAAGATTTTCAAAATTTTGCAAATACTTATTTTGTTGCCGACAGCTTGACTGAGTTTGATCCGGCAACCGGTCAGGGAAGAGTAAAGTGGATGCGCCATGTGTACCAAACCCGCCAGGCATTTGATAATATGCTGGCCTTTTTGTCGCCAATTAATGGCAATGAATTTCCGGGTATTGAATATGCAGCAAATCCGGTAATGCCTTTTGCGCTGGAGTTTGTTTCGCCGAAAACCGTTCGGATTAAAATGAAAACCGGTTTCGAAGCAAAACCTGAGGAAGCTTCGCTTATGCTGGTAAATGGCTTTGCACCTAAAGACGATTCCTGGAAATATTCCAAAATTGAAGAAGGGCACAAATATACCAGCGAATATGGTTCAGTGATTGTCAGGACAAAACCATGGCATATCGAATTTTACGATGCAAAAGGGAAGTTGCTGACCAAAACGTTTCATCGGGAGGATAACAATATTACATACACACCGGTTTTGCCCTTTATGTTTGTTCGCCGGTCGGCCGATTATTCCCGAAGTGTAAACGCAGCTTTTACGCTTTCACCGGGTGAGAAAATCTTTGGGCTGGGCGAATCATTTAAGGAATTCAACAAGCGCGGACAAAAAGTAGTGTTGTGGACAGATGATTCCAACGGTGTTCAAAATGAAACCATGTACAAACCGATTCCATTTTTTATGAGCAGTCGTGGTTACGGAATGTTTATGCACACTTCTACCCCAATTTCCTGCGATTTTGGCAAGAGTTTTAACGGAACCATGTCGCTTATGATTGGCGACGAAGCGCTCGATTTATTTGTATTTCTTGGTGAGCCCAAAGATATTCTTGATGAATATACCGATCTTACTGGAAAGGCAGCCATGCCACCGCTTTGGTCGTTTGGTTTGTGGATGAGCCGAATTACGTATTTTTCGGAAGCCGACGGACGAAACGTAGCAAATTTGTTACGCAAAAATCGGATTCCCAGCGACGTTATTCATTTTGATACCGGTTGGTTTGAAACCGACTGGCGTTGCGATTACCAGTTTTCAAAATCGCGTTTTGATGACCCTGGAAAAATGATTACCGATCTTGGGGAGCAGGGATTCAAAGTTTGTTTATGGCAGTTGCCCTATTTTGTCCCTAAGAATACGCTTTTCCCTGAAATTATTGAGAAGGGATTGTATGTGAAAAACGATAAAGGAAATTTACCTTACGAGGATGCAGTGCTCGATTTCTCGAATCCAAATACGGTTGATTGGTATCAGAATAAAATCAAAGGTTTGCTTGATTTGGGCGTTGGTGCAATAAAAGTTGACTTTGGCGAAGCCGCACCAGCCAATGGAATTTATGCTTCCGGAAGAACAGGATTTTATGAACACAATCTGTTTCCGCTCCGGTACAACAAAACCGTTGCCGACATTACTAAAAAAGTAACCGGCGAAACCATTATCTGGGCACGTTCCACCTGGGCCGGAAGTCAGCGTTACCCGCTGCATTGGGGAGGCGATGCCGCAAATACCGATAATGCAATGCTGGCAACGTTGCACGCCGGATTGTCCATCGGACTTTCAGGATTTACTTTCTGGAGCCATGATATTGGCGGATTTGTTCACCGTACACCAGAAGATTTGTATCGTCGTTGGTTGCCGTTTGGTATGCTTACTTCGCACTCGCGTACCCACGGAGCACCACCAAAAGAACCCTGGGAATACAACGAAAGCTTTAACGATGCATTCCGTTTAGCCGATGAAATGAAGTACAAACTAATGCCTTACATTTATGCCCAGGCAAAATATTCAAGCGAAAACGGGCTTCCAATGTTACGTGCGCTTTTTGTTGAGTTTCCGCAAGATGCAGGTTCCTGGAATGTGGATGACGAATACCTTTTTGGAGCCGACATGCTGGTAGCCCCGATGTTTGAAAATGGATCAGGGCGCGATGTATACCTCCCCGAAGGAAAATGGATAGACTATCAAACCGGGAAAATTTATGCCGGCGGCTGGCATTATATTGAAACCGGCGTAGTTCCTGTTGTTGTTCTCGTTCGTGACGGAGCTATGATTCCTCACATTAAACTGGCACAATCAACAAAAGATATGGACTGGAGTAATTTGGAACTAAAAGTTTATGCTGCCGATGCGAAAAAAGCAAAAGGGTATGTTTGTCTGCCTTCAGATCAGAAGCTGGTTGAAGTTTCGTTATCGGGTTCAGGCAAATCGTTTAAATTGGATTCCAATCCTTTGGAAGGGAAAGTGAAATTTAAAGTGGACTAAAAAATAAAATTCAAAACAGTTAGATAAACCTTTGGGCGGAATTAATCAATTGCAGATTAGTTCCGCCCAACGCGTATAAATACATTAAATTATGCTCATTTCATTGTGCCATGCTTTTTACTTTCAGGCGGAATTTTGAAAATATTCTCGGTTAGGTATTGTTTTGCGTATTTCAGTTATAGCAATTGGCGACGTGGAACAAAAGCCACTAAATCATTGTTTTAAAGGAATTATGGATTTTTGAATTCTATTCTCATGAAAATTTTTGCACTCCGTAAAAATGAAAACTCCAAATTGATTTTAGTATAAACCTTTTAAAATTAAACTAATGGAAATTAACATTAACATGGCAGCAATCCTCGTAGCAGTGGTTGTAAATTTCTTTCTCGGATTTATTTGGTACACTCCCCTGTTTGGTAAAGTCTGGGGGCGGGAAATGGGGTTTGATATGAATGAAAAACCACCAAAATCTTTAATGTTTAAAGGAATGGCTTTTATGGTTATCGGGAATTTTCTGTTTGCCTGGGTACTTGCACATAATATTGCAGCATGGCAGTTTGTACCCGGAATTGATGAAATGAACGATGGTGTAAGCGTATTAAATACTGCAATTTTTACCTGGCTCGGATTTTATTTTCCGGGTGAGTTAGGTGCAACAGTTTGGGAAAAAAAATCATGGAAATTATTTTTCATCAATACGGGTTACCATTTAGCATCTTTACTGGTTGTTGCTGCCATACTTACCTTCTGGAAATAAAAATTAAAATGATGCTTTCGAAGTAATTTTTTTCATTGACTGAATAGCTGAACTCTCTGAAAGACTCCCTGGTTTTTGAAGCTACTTTAATAACCTAATTTTTTTAGGGATTTTCTCCTGAATAGGACGGATTAAAAGGTAGGGTAAAATAATGGTTGACTGTAAAAAGGTAAAAGGAAAATTACTCAGTTAAATTATTTTACTATGCTAATTAGAAAGTTCTGTTTTTTTATCATTGCTGCTGTTTTGTCAGGATTGTATTCCTGCAATGTTACAGATGATGGTGATGATGAGTCGGGAGAAGTTACAATTGAAGGGATTGAGGAAGATTCGGATTATCACCTTTCAGGTTCAGATTCGACTGTTATTGAGTTAAACGGAACTTCAGTCTCAGTAAATGGTGAAGGTGTATCTGTTTCAGGCTCGGAAGTAACTATTGAAAATCAAGGGACTTATTACATTTCAGGAACACTTAGCGATGGACAGATAAAAGTTAAAACCGATGACGAAGGAGTGGTTCAACTGGTTTTAAAAGGAGTTGAAATAACAAATACTTCCACTTCGCCGCTATTTGTTGATAAAGCAGTAAAAGTTGTACTGATGTTGAGTGAGGGGAGTAATAATACGTTTACAGATGGCGCCAGTTATTCGGACACTGACGAAGGACAAAATGCAGCAATTTATAGTCAATCCTATTTATCGATTTTTGGCGAAGGCAACTTAACGGTAACAGGAAAATATAAGGATGGAATTACTGGAAAAGACGGTTTTGTAATTAAAAGCGGAAACCTAAATGTAACCGCGGCCGACGACGGAATCAGAGGAAAAGACTACCTGCATATTTACCAGGGAAATATTACTGTGGTGTCTGGTGGCGACGGAATAATTTCGGATAACGAAGATTCTGAATCGACAGGTATAATTTTAATTGAAAACGGGACTTTTAATGTAACTGCCGGCGGCGACGGAATAAATGCAGCTTCTGCTCTTTCCATTCAGAGCGGCACATTCGATGTTACTTCGGGAGGAGGAAGCAGTAAAACGGTAAGTTCAGCGTATTCTGCAAAAGCATTAAAAGCTTCAACCACAATTTCTTTAACAGGCGATTTTATTCTTAGTGCAGCAGAGGATGCTATTCATTCCAACGGAGATATAACAATTAACAGTGGAAGTTATATTATTTCTGCTGCCGACGATGGTATTCATGCAACAAACAATATTGTAATTAATAGTGGCGATATTTCGATAACCAAATCGGAAGAAGGAATAGAAGGGAAATTTATCACCTATAATTCCGGAAATATCAGCATAGTTGCCAACGATGATGCCAATAATTCTACAGCCGGACATCGCACAGAAGCCAACGATGGAAGTTACACTTACATTAATGGAGGAACATTGATTTTAAACAGTGCAACCGGCGACCCATTGGATAGTAACGGCAGTATTTCGATGACTGGAGGAACAGTAATCATTCACGGGCCGAAATCGCAACCGGAAGTGCCTATTGATTATAACGGTACATTTAATCTAGACAACGGTATTTTAATTGCTTCAGGTCCAAGCTCTAACATGACACAGGTTCCAGGTTCTTCTTCGAAACAAAATACACTCGGAATAATGTTTCGTTCATCAAAATCAACATCAACGTTATTTAATATTCAGGACGAAAGTGGGAACTCATTAGTTACCTTTCAGCCAGCCAGAAGTTATAGTGTCATGATTTTTTCATCTGCTGATTTAGTAAAAGAGAAGACGTATACAATATATTCAGGCGGCACTTCCACGGGAATAAATAACTCAGGGCTATATACCGGAGGAACATATTCGGGAGGCACAGCTGTAAAAACATTTACAATTTCGAACACAATAACCACTTTTTCCGGTTTGTAAAGTATTGTTGTTTTTCAGTTAGTTATGGGAAATAGAAGAGGTAGGGTAGTTGGAATATTGACTTGTCTAAATTAAGGGACATGGATAATACTAAAATAATTGGCGTATTTCCGATTATGCAATTGATAACCTGTATGGATGGAATTTCGCTGGAAGAAATGGGTGAAGTGAAACTGTTAAATCGGTACGATTCAAAATATTGTTTGCAGGTTTCTCAATTGAATGTTATTGTGGAAGAAGTTTTTAAGGATTATTATGTGCTTGATATTGATGGCACCAGAATTCAGTCATATAGTTCGGTTTATTTTGATACACCCGAAAACTGCTTTTATTTAGCTCACCACAATGGTAAAGGTTCTCGCTTCAAAATAAGAAAACGTTCTTACCTTAATTCAGGAATTAGTTTTACGGAAATAAAGGAAAAAACCAATAAAGGGAAAACAATTAAAAAAAGAATCAGAAATACATCCGGATTGAATGAAATCTCAACGGTTGAAAGTCATTTTATTTCTGATGAACTTCATATTGATCCATCGGTTCTTATAGCCAAATCTAAAAACCGGTTTAACAGGATAACCCTTATAAGTAAAAATTTCGACGAACGGTGTACTATTGATATCAACCTTGCTTTTGGAATGAACGGTGAAACAACGATGATTCGCGATTTTGCACTTATTGAGTTGAAACAGGGAAAACACAATCTTCGTTCGAAACTCGCACTTTCACTAAAGAATCATCATGTTTACCCAGCAAGTTTCAGTAAATATTGTATTGGGCGCGCTTTGCTCGAAGACGGAATAAAAAAGAACCGGTTCAAATATAAATTACTCGAAATAAAACGGGAGTTTGAGTTGGTTTACACAGAAAAACATCACTCGTCCAAAATACTGGTGCATAATTAATTCTTTGAAAACAATTAAAAAGTCATGAAAATGGTTTCAGCATTTTTGCCGGTTTTAGGTTGGTTAGGGTTAAACAATATCCCGTTTATTAATACCGGCGATTTTACCCGGTTAATCGTTCGGTTTGGTACGAATCTGTTGGTAATAGTAATTGTAGTATTTGTAATTTACGCCAAAAATAGTCGGCGTAAAGATTTCATCTTTAGTTATATCGCAATCAGTATTACTGTTTTTACGCTTTGTTATTTGCTCGAAAGCGTTGAGTTGGAGTTAGGATTTGCCCTCGGATTATTTGCTATTTTCGGTATTATCCGATATCGTACCGATGCAATTCCAATCAAAGAGATGACGTATCTGTTTGTTATTATAGGTATTTCGGTGGTAAATGCACTTTCGTATAACAAAGTGAGTTATTCCAATTTGCTGTTTACTAACCTGGTGATTATTGGTACCATGTGGGCACTCGAAAAAGTGCTAAACCTCCGGCAGGAAGGCAGTTTGCGTATTGTTTATGAGAAGGTCGAAAACCTGCATGCCATGAACAGAGAGGAGTTGATGCAGGATTTGGAAATGCGCACCGGTGTTAAAATAAAAAGATTTGAGATTCTCGAAATCAATTACCTGCGCGATATTGCAAAAATTATGGTTTATCATGATGTTACCGGCCAAAATGGGAATTCGAAAAAGTAAAAAATTGCAGTGGAGTTTTAACACCGGATGTTGTGAAAATAATTCCAAGGTAAAGAACAAACAAGAATGAAGAAAGCATTTTTAGTAATAACACTAATTGTAGCTGGTTTTGAATTTTCATTTGCCCAGCGCACCTATTTTGAATTCAAACTTTCGAAAGAAATTTTTAAGGATTTCGAGTTGAGTGTATCGCCGCAAGTAAGGTTTAACGAAGGTTTTGATTTGAAAAAGTATTTTGCTGACCTTGAAGCTGAGTACGAATTTAACAAATATTTTAGTGCAAGTGCGACTTATCGTTTAGGTACAAATATTACCAAAAAGGATAACAAGGAATTCTTCGGCAGGTTTGCCATCGATGCGAAAACAGGCTTTAAATGGCATCATTTCGAATCTCAATTCAGGCTGCGTTACTCTAACGAAAACAGTGACTTTAGCGACGATAAAGAAGAAAACGCCAATTATCTGAGATATAAAATCGGACTGGAATATCACATTAAAAAATTAGATTTAACTCCGTACATTTATACTGAGTTTTTTCAGAATTTGCCAGAAAGTAATTGGGATAAAACCAGATATGAAGGTGGATTGGATTACAAAATCAATAAGCATAACAAAATTGGCGCCTATTACCGTTTAAATACAACAGAGGACGATCGGATACACATTATTGGACTGAGTTACAAGCTGGAACTTTAAAATTAAGAAGTTGTATTGTAGGGTATTGCGTGTACAAACTGTATAATTAGTAAAAAAGAAATCAATATTGATTGTTAGGATTTGATGCCAGGGATTGAAAAGAGTGAATTTATAGGCTTGTTTAATCAACTGTATCGGCCGGTTCGGAATTATATATATTACAAAACCGGAGATAATGACGTTGCTGACGATATCGCACAGGAAACGTTTTCCAAAATATGGGAAAAGAAGGAAACTATCCGTGTGGAAACTGCAAAACAATTGGCGTACACAATTGCGAATAACTTGTGCAAAAACAGGTTCGACCACGAACGGGTGGTACTTGAATTTGCCAACAGTTACAAGCCCGGTGGAAATGAAAATTCGCCTGAATTTGAGATGGAAATGAATGAATTCAATGAACGGTTGAATAGTGCAATTAATGGATTAAATGATAAAAGCAGAGTCGTATTTCTGATGAACCGGATTGATGGCTTAACCTACAACGAGATAGCAAAAACGCTGGATTTAAGTGTGAAAGCCATCGAAAAACGGATGAAAAATGCTCTTGATGAATTAAAGAAAAGTATTGAATTTAAACTGTAAAGGAAATGCGCCATGAATAAAAGGTACGATTCCGAAAAAACAATAACGGCAACCGAATTCAGGTCTCTTGATACCGAACAAAAGATTCTGAAAATGGCAGAAGGATTAATGCCGCCAACCGGTAAAAACGAACTGGAGGTGTTGGAATCTATTTTATCGTCCGAAAGCCACAGGTCAACTCAAAAAACAGTCTCGCTGAAATTGATTTGGCAATCGGTTGCAGCTGTTGCAATTTTTTTAATTGGTATTTATTCGGTAACAAAAGGATTCTCAGGGGAGAATATAAAAACAGGCCTTGGAAGCCATGCCAGTTTAACACTGCCTGATGGATCTACTGTAAATCTGAATGCCGATTCGAAAATTGCATGGAACGATAATAAGTTTAATTCTAAAAGAGAAGTTACGCTTTCAGGCGAGGCATATTTTGAAGTGCAAAAAGGCAACGAATTCAACATTAAAACAAAGAATGGAAACGTTAGAATATTAGGTACACAATTAAATGTTTACAGCCGTGAAAAAGAATTTTGGGTAAGTTGTATTTCCGGTAAAGTGGGGGTTAATGTAAAAGATAAAGAAGTAATATTGTTGCCCGGCGAAAAGGCGGAACTTACTTCATTCGGTTTGCAAAGAACGGAGTTAAAAAATGTTGGTCAAACTGCTTCATGGAAAGAAGGTGTATTTTATTTTGAAGATCAGCCGCTTGTTTCTATTTTTGCCGAAATGGAAAGACAGTTCGGTGTTAAGGTTCTTTATAAAGGAGACTTGAAGCGAAAAATGACCGTTAGTTTTTCGAATGGAGATCTGGATGAAGCACTCGATTTAGTTTGTACTCCTATGGAGTTAAAGTATGAGATTGAAAAAAATAATACAATTAATATTTCCAATACAAAAACAACTCAGTAAAAGGGTAGTACTTATTTGTTTATCATTTATCTTTTATTCATTTTCGCTGTCTGCACAAAATTTTCAGTTCAATTTTAGTAATGTATCCGTTTCTTCTGCGCTTTTAGAAGTTGCTGAAAAAATGAACATCCGTGTTTCCTTTGATTCTGACAACCTGTCGAATTTTTTGGTTTCAGGTTCCTTTTCAGGAACAAAACCTGAGGAAATACTCTCCGGAATTATCGACAATACAGGCTATAAAATTGAATTCAGGTATAACACATATCTGGTAGTCAGGCGGCACGATTTGGAAAAGCCTCAACATTCATCAATTAAATTTAAAGGTGTTGTTTTTGACAAGGAAACGGGTGAGCAACTTCCTTATGCAACGGTTTATTACCTCAATAAAAACCAGATTCTGACAACCACAGTAAATGGTACTTTTGGTGTGCAGATGGATGATTCCGTAAACGCTTTTTTACAGGTTCGGTATTTGGGCTATTTTTCGCTGGATACGGTTATTCTGTACAATTCTGAATTAAAAAATGTAAACCTCGGATTAAGGCAAAAATCACAAACACTGCAGACGATTGAAGTTGCGGGAGAAAATCTTCGGATGATTGATCAGAATGGCGAAGCCGGACATTTCCTGTTTAATCCATCACGGTTTTCCGATTTACCCAATTACGGCGAAACCGATGTCTTTAGGGCATTGCAATTATTACCCGGAATTAGTTCTACTGAGAATTCGTCCCAGCTCAACATACGAGGGAGTTCAGCCGACCAGAATCTTGTGCTGTTCGATGGTTTTACTCTGTACAATCTCGACCATTTTTTTGGAGCTTTTTCTGCCTTAAATCCATTTGTAATCAAGAATGTACAGGTTTATCGGGGTGGTTTCGATTCACGTTACGGTGAGCGCATTTCCGGAATAGTAGATATTACCAGTAAATCGGGAAACCAACAAAAAGCAGAAATTTACGGAGGCGTTAACCTGATAAGTGCGAACCTTACAACAGAAATACCCGTCACAAAAAAACTGACTATAGTTGCTGCAGTCCGAAGGGCTTATACCGATATTTATTCATCGTGGCTCGCTGATGCTTTGTTGGAAGGAAAAACAGGACAGTCGAACCGTTTTCCGGGACAAGAGGATAATACCATTGAACCCAAATTTTATTTTAGCGATGCTAACCTGAAAATGACATACAACTTGAGTAAAAGTGATAATATTTCGTTAAGTGTTTACGGTGCGAAAGATAAACTAAACAGTTCTTCTTTTTCTGAAAGGCCTGATGGCACAGTAGATACAGAAGATAAAAACCAATGGGGAAACTACGGTTTGGGAATTGCATGGAAAAAACAGTGGAATCCTTCCAGCTTTACCATTTTGCAGGGCGGGCATTCGGGATATTTTAACGATTACTACAACAACACCCATGTTAAACGAGATTCATCAAAAATACAACCTATGCCACAACCCGGCAATGGAAATTTTATAACGAACGAGAATAATGACCTCGTTGATTATTTTGTCAGCTTTCAGAATAATTATACTCTAACCCGGACGAATCAGTTGGAATGGGGGACGGCAGTAAAATTTAACCGGTATCAATATTACAAAGATGCAACTGCCGATACATCGGATTTTGTATATAATAATTCGGAAAATTCGTCGATGTTGTACACTGTTTTTATTCAGGATAAAATAAATGCATCAAAAAAATTGGTGTTAAAGCCGGGATTCAGAGCCAATTTTTACAATAAAACACAGAAGTTTTACTTTGAACCGCGCCTGACCGCCAGTTTTCAGTTAGATAAGGGTTTGATTTTAAAAGGAGCTGTAGGGCACTATTACCAGTACCTGAATAAATCTGCAACCGAACAAACCTACGGATACAACCGCGATTTCTGGGTTTTGGCAGACGACGATGAACATCCGGTGTTGTCGAGCAATCATTTTATTGCCGGGGCGAGTTACGAAGTAAAGCACTTATCTTTTGATTTGGAGGCATACCTGAAATCCATTGTAGGTTTACAGGAATATCTTTTCTTAGATAATCCACAGCATAAAAGTGCAACACTTGCACCTCAACCACCCAATCCGGCAGACCCCGGTTTAAGCCAGTTTATATCAGGAACGGGAACTGCAATTGGGTTGGATTTTCTGGCAAAGTACGAAAATACGGGATTTACGAGTTGGCTGGCGTACTCTTTGGGAAAGGCCACTCAGAATTTTACTGAAATAAATAATGGTGAAGATATTCCTTCAGCATATGATCAAACCCATCAAATAAAATGGACCAACATTTATTCATGGAAGAAATGGAATTTCTCGTCGCTCACTCTTTTTTCCACCGGACAGCCATATGTGGAAAGCACTTCGAAAGATGTAGATTTTAACACGATTAGGGTTTACAACCGCTTACCCGATTATTTCCGGATGGATATTTCTGCCAATTACACCCTGAAACTAAAAAACATTACACTCAACCCCGGCTTGTCGATTATCAATCTCTTAAATACAGAAAACTACCTTGATATTTACACGCGGAATTTTGATATTGGCGGAACACCAATGAATGAAACAACTTTGGTTAAAGCACAAAAAATTACCTTAAATTTTTATCTGAATTTTAGGTTTTAAATTTTTTAACACTTTGCATTCTTGTGTTTAAGGATTTGATTACTAGTTTTTAGTGTCTTTTTTTATTCTCTTGAAAAAGCGGGTTAACCTTAATTAGAATATTTTTTCTTTTTTTGGTTATGGTTTTTTGTAGGTTGGCTGTAATAAATATCGGAATCACAAGATTCAGCTGGCAATTAAACAAGGCAACAAAAAATCAGGAAAACAGATGATGAATTGTATTGTAATAAAGAAACCCCAGGAGCAAAATCCTCTTACTGACTTTATAAAAACAGTACCTTATTTCGAACTCGTCAAAGTTTGTAATTCGGTGTTTGAAGCTTACGAAACGCTTCAATCGCAGGATATCGACATTATCTTTCTTGATACTGACCTTCCAAAAATATCGGGGATCGATTTTATCCGAAGTTTAGATACGAAAGCCATGTTTATTTTTATTTCTGATAATAAAAATTTTGCTTTCGATGGGTTTGAGTTAAATGCCATCGACTTTCTTTTAAAACCAATTTCGTTTGAGCGCTTTCTAAAAGCGGGTAACAAAGCTTTGATGTATTTTAATATGCAGTCAAGGAAAATTAGCCGTGAAAAACTTGAAGCTAATGGAAAAGCAAATGATTTTGTGCTGGTAAAAACGGATTATCAGACACAGGTAATTAAGTTGGATAATATTCTTTATATCGAGGGTTTAAAAGATTATATCAAAATTTATACGCTAAAAAATAGCAAACCAATTATTACCTTAAATTCATTAAAGAATCTCGAACAAAATTTACCTTCCGATCGGTTCTCCCGAATTCATAAATCTTTTATTGTTGGACACGAACATATTAAATCTATCAACAAATCGCAGGTAATTATTCATGATAAATACATTCCGATTGGCGAGAGTTTTAAAAATGTATTTCTGACTAAGATTGATGAATTAAGAATTTGATAATCTGTTTGTTAGTTGTTTTGTTGTTGTAGCTTCAATTTTCTCAGGTCAAAGTATTTTGGCGTTTAGCTTTGTAACCCTGTTTTTTCATAGAATAATCAATATTCTGTTCCTTCGAATAACATCTGGTTTTTAAAGAAATAGCAAAAAAATATCTGATGTTTCGGTTAATTTTAAAAAGGTATAACTTTTGGGCTTCTAAATGGTTTTTTCTTTCATGTCGTTTTGTATTGTTTTTGAATAAAGAAGAAGTGGGCCTTACCTTAATCAAACTTCCGCTTGATAAATGCAAATTCATTCAAACTAAATCCAAGCCTAAGCATCGTATATTTTTCCTGAATTAACAGATTTTGAGGGGTTCCGTTTATGCCAAACTCAATGCCTATACTAATTTTTGAAATTCTTGACGGTAGTGGAATTTCGGTTCCAAAACTAACACTGCCCCCTGAAACAACATAGTTGTCGAACTTCTGATATGAGTTATGGTAATTAAAGCCAACCTGATATTCAAGATTTTCATAAAACCTGTTCAATACGCTGTAATTCCAGGGACGGAACGCAAGCCCTAACGAAAAGTTATGTGAATTTACAAACTCGTTGTATTGAATGGGGTAGCTCACACCCGACCATTTCTGAAATTCGTAGTCGAGCAGTAAATTATATCTGCCATCTTTTTTAATTCCAATGCCTGAGCCAAAAATCATCGGAATTTTTAGATAATCCGTATCGTACTGTTCATACCGGAGTATAGAGTGGCTACCGTTGTAAACGGTTAAAATATGGTTTGATTTTAATTTCTGTTTATTACTGAAAATGACCCCCAGTGCAAAATCGGTCTTTTTTGCACGAAAAGAATATTGCATTCCATAATCGAAATAGAAGCTTTGCAAAAAATCCTGTCTGCTGATTTGCAATTCCGGTGAATATTCAGTTTGGTCCAGGTTTTCGTCCTGAATAAGTGGCCCAAACATGTATGAAGCGTTAATCCCTATCGAAAAATTCTTTAAAAGCCGGATGGCATTTCCAAAGTAAATCTGATTTATTCCGCCACTTCCTGTGTAAACTGATGTGTAAACTTCGTTTGCTCCTTCAACATAATTTTGTTTTGCCACCGAGTAGCCCACCGAGCTAAATGGAACAAAACCTATGGAGCCTGCCATCCAGTTGGTGTATTTAAATCCCAGCGCCAAATAGTTAATATTTCCTGTGTAGCCCGACTGTTGCCTTGAACTTGAATTCAGATTATAGAATTTGTTTTCCAGGCCTATGGCAAAGATTAATTTCATGCTGTCCATCGAAGTATATGAAGAGGGATTAATGTTGTTAAGGTTGCTCCCGGATTGGTATGCAATTCCTGCTCCGCCCAGATTTTGGGTTGTTCCAAATCCTTTGCGTTCGATTTCTCCAGGACCAAAAATGGAGTAAGGAGAAACTGTATTCTGACTTATTGCCAGTAATGATAGTTGAATGAAAATAAAAGTAATTAGTAGTCTCATGTTTTAGTAAAACATTTATGAAGATTTTTAAAATTGTATTGTTTTAATTGTAAAAAACATAGTAGAGATTTAGTTTTGGCTGGTATGATATCCCTTTTCTGGCATCAAAAGCCAGCCTGTCGAGCGAGCCTTCAAGCTTTTCGGATGGAAGCGTAATAATTAAACCACTGTTTGAATCGAAATAACCATCGCTAAGTTCATCCGTAATATAACTGGTAACGTCAAATTTGTAATATGTATTCTCGTTGTAAATATCGTCAAGGTTAAAATCAGCATACACCGGTTCATCGTTACTATCTGTTATTTCCTCCACCAAACGGTTATATTTGTCGGTAGTGTAAATTTCAATTTTCTCCGGTAATTCGCTGTTTTTATATCCGTAAGGATAAGGTTTCAGGATGAGTTCTGCTTTATATAGAATTTTTCGGTAGCTCAATTCAAGTAATCCTCCAAGCCCCGGAAAATCAACGCGTGTCACAATTCCAAGTCCTCCTTCAATAAATGTCAGATTTCCTGATTCAGCCGATTTCATTTCTTCTTTTTGAGTTTTTAGATTTTCAATCCAGGTGCCTGATCGATCCGCTGAAATATGGCTAAAACAAGTTGAAGAAGATTTCATATTGAAGTTGTAAATCACAGTAACTTTTTCCTTTGCTACATAGTGGGTGTATAGTCTGAAATTAATTAAGCTGTCGGTGGACGAAAAAGAAAGAATACATGAGTTATTTTCATCCGGAACAACTGTTAAACCTTTAAAATATTCCACAAAATCATCTGACGATGAAACTTGGTCCGCTTCGTCTTTTAAAAGCCCAACTAATTCTTGTCCCAATTTATCGTCCAGTCTTATTTCCAGTGTATCGTGTAAATTTGGTTTAGGATTAAACGAAATACTTCCCAGCCGATTTTCGTCGTAACTAAAAAAGGAGGTATTGTATAAGCTACCATCGTCGTTTTCTTCAATGTCGTCGGTAACGCGATAAACATTGAGAATTTGTTTTGGCAGTGTATCACCATAAACCAGGTCGGAATAATTCAAAACGAGTGTTAATGAATCAAAAACAGCATCTTCATTTATCGTAGTATATGCAGGAATATCAACCTGAAAAAAACCAGTTGACGAAATTCTTCCCAATAATTTGTCGGTATATTCTCCTACTAAAAACTGGGTATTCGATGAAGTTGCAACTGAATCAATAATAACTGTTGATAGGTTAACATTCATGGAATCGATGATTACAACATTGGACTGTGACTTTATAAAATTTTCGCCAATATTTATTTGGAACAATTCATTATCATTCGAACACGACGCAACTACAAATACAACCAGAGTGATTCCAAAAATCCATTTTGTTTTCATGACTAAATAAAATATTGGTCAAAAAAAGGAAAGATATACGGGTAATGAAAAGAATATATACTAAGGCGAGGAATGTATAGACAAGTAACCTAAATACTGGTTTTTTAAGCTTTGTTAACGTGCTGCAATCCTTTTAAACAGGCATGTTTTAGGTGCGGTGGATGTATTTTAACTTTTCGTCTATACTTTTTTGCTAATGGTCTAATTTTATTTTTTCTCAGCTTAAAGTCTGATAGGTTTGTAATACGATTTTTCGAGGATAGAAATTATTTTTAAAAGCTATGAAATACAATTATTACATTTTTTTGCTAGTTGTTTTATCTTTTTTTAGTGCCTGTAACAAAGATGACGATGATGAATTATTGGGAAACTGGTCTGAAATGTCTGATTTTGACGGAGTGCCAAGGAGTGATGCTGTCGCATTTGCAATCAATAACAAGGGGTATATTGGAACAGGCTATGATGGTGATGACCGATTAAATGATTTTTGGGAATATGATCCAGCATTAAATTTCTGGACACAAAAAGCCAATCTGCCCGGAAGTGCAAGGACAGGAGCAGTTGGCTTTTCTATTAATGACAAAGGCTATGTTGGCACCGGATATGATGGAGAAAATAAAATGAATGATTTTTATGAATACGACTCTGAATCTAACTCCTGGACACAAATTGCCAATTTCCCAGGTTCTGCCAGGTATGGTGCTGTTGGCTTTTCTATTGACGATAAAGGTTATGTGGGCACTGGTTATGATGGAAATTATTTGAAAGATTTTTATGCCTATTCACCAGCCGACAATAGTTGGGAACAAATTGTAAGTATTGGCGGTTCGAAAAGAATAGATGCCACGAGCTTTGTGTTAAATGGTAAAGGTTATGTATTATCAGGATTAGATAATGGGTCATACGAAAATAATTTGTGGGAATACGACCCGGCAACAGGCATGTGGCTTGAAAAACGGAAAATTACCAACTACTCTGATGATTCTTATGACGATGATTATACTTCTATTGCGCGAATGAGTGCTGTTGGCTTTTCAATTAATGGTTACGGATATATTGCAACAGGGAGTGTAGGGGCACTGCTAACCAACATCTGGGAATACAATCCGGATACCGATTTATGGACTGAAAAAACAGAGTTCGAAGGCCCGGCAAGGATTGAAGCTGTTGGTTTTGCCATTGGTTCAAAAGCTTATATTACCACAGGACGTAGTTCTGGTTATTATCTCGACGATATCTGGAGTTTTGATCCGAAGGCAGAGTATGATGAAGATAATTAGAATAAAAAATACTCGTGTTTTTTCATGGATAGTGCTTTTTATGGTTGTCGTAGGTCTGACAGCCATGAAAAGCCTTTCCGTTATTCAACATAATAAGCAACAACAGCAATCTGAATATTCCTTAAAAACCTTTCGTATTGAAGAAAATGAATGGGGTTACTACATTATGAAAGGCGGAAAAATAATTATCAAACAGGATATGATTCCTGCTATTTCAAAGAAAGCATCTTTTCAATCGGAGAGTGACGCTAAAAAAACAGGAAGTCTTGTATTGCAAAAACTTAATAGCGGAAATCTTCCGGCTGTCACTCTTCAGGAACTAAGGCAATTGCAAATAGTTGATTGACGAATTAAAGGCAACCTCCGTTTTTTTTCAAAAAAATTACTCATTTCCATGTTTTGTTTTATTGGAGAAAACTTCTTCATGAACCACGTTCCTGTTTGCATCCCAATGTTGTAGGTTATTGTTCGGAACAGGAAAAAGGTGGTATTTAAGCCAAAAGTGAAATTGCATAGGAAACATGATTTTTTATGGTTGTTGTTGGGTTAAATAGAGCTAAAATACAGAACAAAAAAACCCGGAAACATCTATTCCCGGGTTTTACTATCTTTTTTTGAATTGTTATTCAGCAAGAATTTTAATATTTCTGTACCAAACATCGTCGCCATGATCCTGAAGTGCGAAAACGCCTGATTGAGCAACGTTGGCAAAGTCAGGATTAAATTCCGGGAATTTTGAGTTGGCAACAAGTTGGTTCCATTCGTCAGTCCACAAGTGGTATTCCAAAACTGTTTCACCATTCTGACGATGCCAAACACTGCCTTTGAAAACCTCAATTTCGATGCTGTTCCATTCGCCTGCCGGTTTGGCATTTTGTGGTTTTGCAGGAATCAGGTCGTACAAGGAGCCGGCCATACGGTTTCCATCTTTTCCGGCACGTGCGTCAGGATGTCTTTCGTTATCCAACACCTGCATTTCTGGCGCTGTGTAGTATATTTTATCGTATTTCGGATCTTCTTGTCCTAAGTAGAAAACGCCAGAGTTTCCACCTTCCGAAATTTTCCATTCCAATTTCAATCTGAAATTTGAATACGCTTTATCGCTAACAATGTCGCCACCTTCTTCGGCACCTGCTTCACCACGGCCAGAGCCTTTACAATGCAACGTTCCGTCAACAATTTCCCAATTTGCCGGGAAAGGTTTGTGTCCGTAACCGTGCCATCCGGCTGATGTTTTTCCATCGAAAAGCAAAACCCATCCTTCTTCTTTTTCTTTTTGAGTTAATTCATTCGGGCCAACAGTTTCTTCAACAGCTGCGCTTTTTTCTTCCGCTTGTTCTGTTGTTTTTTTCTGTCCACCGGTGCAGGAAATGCCAAAAATAAATGCTCCTGCAAGCAAAAATGAAAATACTTTATTCATTGTAATCCGTTTTAAATGGTTAAAAAATCTTCTTATTTTTTAGTAGAACACGAAGTTACAAAATATTGAAAACTCCGAGGAAATAATAGTTTATATTTTAAATTTTTAAGTTATCGTCTATTTTAGGTGGCAACAAATTTAATATTTTAAAGGTTTGTTTTTAACTTAGAAAATCGAAAAACAGGGATTGTTCAATAAAAATAAATAAGATGGCTAAACCAAAAAAGATTGGGATTTTAACGGCAGGAGGAGACTGTCCGGGGTTAAATGCAGCGATAAGAGGCGTTGGAAAAACTGCCATAGTTGAATATGGTATGAAAGTTTTAGGTTTTAATGCAGGCTTTTCAGGATTAATAAATAATGATTTTATTGAACTGAAAGAGTCTCAGCTTTCGGGAATTTTGACTATTGGCGGAACAATATTGGGAACTTCAAGGGAAAAACCTTACAAGCTGGTTCCTGAGGAAGGCGAAGAAAATCATAAGCCGGAAAAGATTATTGAAACGTATAATAATCTTGAGCTCGATTGTGTGGTTTGTATAGGCGGAAACGGAACGATGAAGACGGCAAATTTACTTTCGAAAGAAGGGTTGAATGTCGTTGGAATTCCAAAAACCATCGATAATGATGTTTGGGGTACCGAAGTAACATTCGGATTTGATTCGGCTGTACAAATTGCCACCGATGCCATTGACCGTTTGCATACTACCGCTAACTCGCATCAGCGGGTAATGATTATTGAAATAATGGGGCATCACGCAGGGTGGCTTGCTTTATATTCAGGATTGGCTGGTGGAGGAGATATTATTCTTCTGCCTGAGTTGAAATACAGCGTTCGTTCGGTTTGTAAGAAAATTGAAAAACGATACGAAGACAAAAAACCATATTCTATTGTGGTTGTTGCTGAAGGAATTCAGCATCCAAAAAGCAAAAACGCAGCTTCTTACATTGCAGGGGCAATCCGGTCGCATACCGGAATTGAAACGCGAGAAACGGTTTTAGGTTATATTCAGCGCGGAGGAAGCCCTAGCCCGATGGACCGTATTTTGGCCACGCGTTATGGAGCGTATGCTACGCAGTGTATTGTGGATGGAAATTTTGGGACTATGGTAGCATTGAAAGATAATGAACTTACTACAATTCCTCTTGAGGAGGTCGGTGGAAAACTTCGCCTGGTGGAGCCTAATTTAGGGCTTATTCAGAAAGCCCGGAAAATGGGTGTTTCATTTGGCGACGAGCATTGATTGTTGGTTCGATATTTTGAAAATCAGGATTGGGAAAGAAATTTATTTTTCCCAGTCCTGATTTTTTTGTCTGAAAATTTAAGATTGCGTTGTAATCTGAACATCATTGTTGCAATCCTCTTAACTTTTGTTTCATCGGTTTTTGAATTGTAAATCCAGTTTAGATAAGCTTTTTGTTCTCCTTCAGTCAGCGCTGTAAATCTTTCCTGAATTTCTTTCGGCTCATTTTCAAAGCAGGTTTTAATTTCATCTGGAATTTGCAACCCGGAATCATCTGCAAATAAAATTATCTGGACAAAGTCGCCTTCTTTTTTGCCAATTTTCTTTCTTATTTCGGCTTTAACCGGTAAAAAAAGTTTACCATTTCCCATCGGCATTAATTTATAATTCATCAATTCATAATTATCGATGCTGCCTTTTATTTGTACCCAACCAAACGGATTCTTTTTATTTTGAAGGACTTCAGGTATTTGTGCATAAGTCCAACCTCCTTTTCCCGGAAATTTTTCCAGCATATATTTACCGTTCACCAACGGCTTTTCTTTTTTATTCATCGATTCGCAATTATTCAGAACAATAAAAAGAAACGCAAAAGATGCGCGTATGGTTTTTATAATGCGAAGTTGAAATTACAACGGTAGATGCACAATCTTTTTTGTGTCGAAGAACTCTTCTTCAAAATATTCATTAATATTCTGAACAAAAATCTTCTTTTTGAAAGGTTTAATTTCATCTGTCAGATCTCCGCCTTTAAGATAAATAATGCCGTTGGGTAGGGCATTTATTTGCTTTGACGATATGTTTTTCTGTATCCATGGAACAAATTCCGGCAGCCTGGTTACAGCGCGGCTAATTACAAAATCGTATTTGTCCTTAATTTCTTCGGCCCTGATTTGCTTAGCCGTTACATTGGTTAGTTGCAGCGATTTTGCGACCTCATTCACCACTTTTATTTTTTTTCCAATTGAATCGACAAGATGAAAGTGAACTTCGGGGAAGAAAATGGCCAGTGGAATTCCCGGGAAACCGCCGCCAGTTCCAACATCAAGTATTTTTGAGTTGGGTTTAAACCGGATAAATTTTGCAATGGACAATGAATGTAAAACATGCCGTTCGTAGAATTCTGAAAAATCTTTTCTTGAAATTACATTGATTTGGGCATTCCATTCTGCGTACAAAGGTTGTAACTGCAGAAAAAGTTCAGCCTGCTTTTCACTGATTTGAGGGAAATATTTCGAAATAATCGTCATTTTTGGTGCTTAAATGCGTTCATTAATTTCGGTTGTCTCAATCATCTTAAACAACATTTCGCGTGCCCTGAATAACTGAGCTTTTACCGTACCGAGTGGCAAATTTAGCTCTTTTGCAATTTCTTCATATGAAAATTCGTTGAAATAACGCAGTTCAACAAGCGTTTGGTAGCGTGGTTTTAACCGTCTTACAACTTTTCGGAGTAAAATGGCTTTTTGCACCCGAATCAGTTTTTCTTCCGGATTTGGATCTTTTGATGGAATTTTTATTTGCTCGCCGTTTTCGTTTTGTTCATTGTTTTCGAGTGAAACAAATGTTCCTTTCTTTTTCCGAAGAAAATCGATGCAATTATTGGATGCAATTTTAAAAAGCCATGTACTAAACGCATAAGTAGGTGAGTATTGATGAAGATTTTTGAATGCTTTTCCGAAAGCTTCAAGGGTTAAATCTTCCGCATCACTGCGGTTATTAACCATTTTTAGAAGCATAAAATAAATAGCGTCTTTGTATCTTGCCAGTAAACGTGCAAAAGCCTTCTCGTCACCTTCCAAAGCCTTCTTAACTAATTCATAATCCAGTCGGGCCTTTTCTGATAAATTTAGACTTTGTTCCTCCATTTGTGCTTACGGCTACGGTAATTAAAATAACTCCGGTAAAACAACCTGAAATACGGCGCAAACAAATCATACACTAACGAAGATATGAATATTTTATGTTCATTCAAACGGTTTTGGGTTATTTTAACTACGGTTGAGTGAGCTATAATTTTTATAAGGAGTAACGCTGCAAAGATTATCCAGACATTGGCTAAAACAATAATTACAGTTACCGAAAGTGGAAAGAAAATTAATTTTGTAAATTCTTCTGCTCCAAGAAATATTCGCTTTGGCCCCGACAGATATTTCTCAATTCTGATATTCTTTCTTATTAAATCGAGATAATCGTCTTCTTTAATTTCAATGTTTTTCTGAATAGCGCTTTCTTTAGAGAAAAGAACCTTTGTAGTTTTCTTACGAACGAATGAATTAACCATTAATTCGAGGTTTGCATATGGTTCTTTAATTTTTTGACCATACCCGCCAAGTTTAAAATATTCTTCTTTCCTGAATGCGATATTCTCATCAGAATAAACAAGTGGAACACTATTAAGTATAAGCCCTGTGCTTTTCAGATAAGAAAAATAGTTTTCAATCCGGTATAGCAGGTTGTAGATTTTAGAAGTACTTTTTACTGTTGAGTAACCCAGAACCAGGTTTTTACTTTCGGTGAGTTGTTCAGCAAAGTCGGAAAGCCATTTTGAGCCCTCGCTTTCAAAAGCAACCGGCACTGGCAGCACCCAGTTATTGCTGGCAGCTTTAATGGCAATGTTTTGAGCCAGTTTTGAAGAGAAGCGGGTTTCTTCGTTTAGTGTAGATATTTTAAGTCGTTTATTTTCTCTTCGAAGTGTTCCTAAAACAACGAATGAATTGTCTTGTGAATAGTCGTCAACTACAATTACCTCATAATCGGTTCCTTCAATAGTAAGCAGTTTCGGAAGATATTCTTTTAGTGCTTCCTCGTCGTTCCGAATTGTTATTAAAATTGAAATCGGATGTGAACCCCCCGTGTCTGCTTTTCCTTTTTTTAAAAATAAAATTTTGCCTGTAAATAAAAACAGGTGAAGCATTCGAATAATATAAAGCACCAGAAAGCTAAAAAGCAGAATTAAAGGAAAGCCTTGCAGGCCCAATAAAAAGTCTTTATATGTTTGAATCATTTGATGTGGAAAAGTCGTCAATAATTTCAGGTTCCAAAAATGGAAAAATCAGGTCAATTTTAAACTGAAAACCATATTTATTTCTGTTAGAATTTATTAACAGAGTGGCTTTGTTTATCAACCGTTCATTTCAAGTTTAATAGCTATATTTGAACCCTCAAAAAAAAGGTTGATGAATTTTGAACTGACAGCAATATCTGATAACTCGCGTGCCCGGGCCGGTATTTTAACTACGGGGCATGGGAAAATTGAGACTCCCATTTTTATGCCTGTTGGCACAGCAGGTTCGGTAAAAGGAATTCATACGCGCGATTTAAAAGAAGACATTCACGCACAGATTATTCTTGGAAATACGTACCATTTATATCTTCGTCCGGGCATCGAAATAATTGAAAAAGCAGGAGGGTTGCATAAATTTAACCGTTGGGATAAACCTATTCTAACCGATAGTGGCGGCTTCCAGGTTTTTTCTTTAGGCGATATTCGGAAATTAAGCGAGGAAGGTGCACGCTTTCAGTCGCATATCGATGGATCATACCATATGTTTACTCCGGAAAATGTAATTGACATTCAACGTAGTATTGGTGCCGATATTATAATGGCCTTTGATGAATGTACACCAGGAAATGCCGATTTCGATTATGCAAAAAAGTCGCTTGAATTAACACAGCGTTGGCTTGAAAGATGTTTTGTACAGTTTAGAAATACACAACCAAAATACGGTTATGAGCAATCCCTTTTTCCAATCATCCAGGGGAATACATTTCCGGAATTACGAAGGTTGGCTGTCAGCCATGTAAAAACTTTCGATGCTGACGGGTATGCCATTGGCGGACTTTCGGTGGGGGAACCCGAGCAAGTGATGTATGAAATGACTGAAGTTGTTACCGCTGATTTGCCCCCCAATAAACCCCGGTATTTAATGGGTGTGGGAACCCCGGTAAATATCCTTGAAGCGATTGACCGAGGAATTGATATGTTCGATTGTGTAATGCCAACTCGCAACGGGCGCAACGGAATGTTGTTCACCAGTGAAGGAACCATAAACATCAGGAACCAAAAGTGGGAAAATGATCATTCTCCGATCGATGAGAACGGAACTTCTTATGTCGATCAATATTCAAAAGCATATCTTCGGCATCTTATTGTTTCGAAGGAAATGCTGGGAGCACAAATTGCCAGTCAACATAATCTGGCTTTCTACCTGTGGTTAGTAAAAACTGCACGGCAGAAAATAATAAATGGCGAGTTTGTAGGTTGGAAAAGAGAAATGGTTGAAAAGTTAAACCGAAGACTGTAGAAGTGATAAAGAAGTTTTACAAAACCATAGATATTTACATTACAAAAAAGTTTTTAGGAACATTTTTTTATGCTATAGCGCTTATTTTGAGCATCGCAATTGTTTTTGATGTTTCTGAAAACCTCGATGAATTTCTTTCGAAAGATTTACCTTTGACGGAAATCGTCTTCGACTATTATCTGAATTTCATCCCTTATTTCGCCAACCTTTTCAGTCCGCTGTTTACATTCATTGCAGTAATTTATTTCACCTCAAAAATGGCATACAATACCGAAATTATTGCCATTCTAAGCAGTGGTGTTTCATACCGTCGTTTAATGAAGCCATACTTGTTTTCGGCTTTTATTATTGGTTTGTTTTCCTATACTCTGGGGAATTATGTGATTCCGCCTGCTACAAAAACCATGAATGCTTTCCGTCAGAAAAATATAGATAACATACGCGATGTTGGCGAACGAAATATTCATCGCCAGATTGAACCCGGGGTTTATATTTATATGCGAAGTTTCAACTCATCCAACGTGGGTAACAGCTTTACAATGGAGCGGTTTGAGGGTGCAGAATTGAAAGAGAAGCTAACAGCTGATAATATTCGCTGGGACGAGGAGACTAAAAGATGGGTAATTAATAATTACTGGAAACGAATCATCTTTAAAGATCATGAAGAATTTGAAAGAGGTTACCGGATGGATACTACATTGAATATGAGTCCTGAGGAGTTTAAATCTACAAAAAATCAAATGGAAACATTTACTACCCCGGATTTGAAAAGAGAGATTAAGCAGATGAAAATGCGGGGGGTTAACACTATTGAGTGGCAAATTGAAAGGCATAAACGGGTTGCAGGCCCGTTTTCAGCATTTATTTTAACATTAATTGGCGTTGGCTTGGCTTCCCGAAAAATAAAAGGGGGACTTGGTTTTCATCTTGGATTGGGATTGGGGTTGAGCTTTTCGTATATCCTTTTTATGCAAATTTCGACCGTTTTTGCTATCAGCGGTGCAACACCGCCTTTTGTTGCCGTCTGGATTCCAAATTTGCTTTACAGTATTATCGCGTTCTTTGTTTATCGCTGGGCAGCACGATAAAAACATCTTTTTTTATGTTATTTGGGTTTTAGGGAACTTTTTAAACATTGAATCCCAATATTCGAAACGAATGTATCCTTGCAATATAATTTTCGTAGTTGTTAATTACATTCAAAGGAAGGCGAATAAAAAAAATTATAATTTTGCCCCGTTCTTAAAAAGAAACACACCTTTAGATATTAAGGAATTTTAAACTTAAAAGAAACTTTATGTCACTTAGAAGCAATGTACTTGACCTTCGAAAAAGGAAAAAAGAGGTACAAAAAGGGGGCGGAGATGAAGCCATCGAGAAACAGGCAAAGATGGGGAAACTTACCGCCCGTGAGCGTATTATTGCGCTTTTGGATAAGAACTCATTTCACGAATACGATTTGTTTGTTGAGCACAGTGCTAAGGATTTCGGAATGGAAGACAAAGTGCTGCATGGCGATGGAGTAATCATAGGAACAGGAACAATTAATGCAAAACCAGTGTGTATTTTTGCCCAGGATTTCACCGTTGCCGGTGGTTCATTGGGTTTGATGCACGCCCGGAAGATTACCAAAATAATGGATCATGCATTGAAAATGAAAGTTCCGTTAATTGGGATTAACGATTCAGGAGGTGCACGTATTCAGGAGGGGGTAAACTCACTGGCTGGTTATGGCGAAATCTTTTTCCGTAACACGTTAGCATCTGGCGTTATCCCTCAAATTTCAGTTATTCTGGGGCCTTGTGCAGGTGGCGCAGTTTATTCACCGGCTCTTACTGATTTCGTTTTTGTGGTTGAAAACATTTCAAAAATGTTTATTACAGGACCAAGTGTAATAAAATCAGTTCTTGGTGAAGAAATTTCGATGGAAGAACTCGGTGGTGCACGTGTTCATGCCGAAATAACAGGGAATGCACATTTTTATGCACAAACCGAGATTGAATGTTTCGAACAGATCAAAACATTAATCAGCTACATTCCGCGTAGTAATTTAAGGAAAGCATTACCGCACAAACCGAAGCCACCGGTAAAAGGCAAAAAGATTGAAGATCTTGTTCCTGCCGATCCAAGAATTCCATATGATATGCGTGATATCATTAAAACTATTACCGATGGTTCTGAATTCTTTGAAATAATGGAACATTTTGCGCCCAATATCATAATTGGTTTTGGCCGTATGGATGGCGAAACTGTGGGTTTTGTTGCCAATCAGCCAATGGTTTTAGCCGGAGTTCTTGATTGTGACAGTTCTGATAAAGCTGCCCGTTTTATTCGTTATTGCGATGCTTTTAATATTCCAATTGTTACCTTGGAAGATTTACCAGGTTATTTGCCTGGTGTAGATCAGGAACATGCCGGTGTTATTCGTCACGGAGCAAAAATTTTGTATGCCTACAGTGAAGCTACTGTTCCAAAAGTAACTGTAATTTTGAGAAAAGCATACGGCGGAGGTTACATAGCAATGAATTCCCGTCATCTTCGTGCCGATTTTGTTTTTGCCTGGCCAACCGCTGAAATTGCTGTAATGGGACCTGAAGGCGCAGCAAATATTGTTTTCAGAAAGGAAATTGCAGAAGCAGAGAATCCGGAAGAAATGCGTCAGCAGAAAATTCAGGAATACAAGGAGAAGTTTGCAAATCCTTATGTGGCCGCGGCACAGGGTTATATCGATGAGGTAATTGAACCACGGGAAACCAGGGCAAGAATTTTACATTCATTGCAGGTTTCTGAAAATAAGAGTGTATTTCTTCCGACAAAAAAACATGGAATACCTCCATTTTAAACAACTTAAATTTAAAGTCTTATGTCAGAAGAAAAAGAACTGAAAAGTTTAATTGTGCAGGGGGCTGTTTACAAAACAACCTATACAAAGAAGTTCGAAGAACGGGTAAAATGGGAGGCTCCCAATGTAAACCTGATATTTTCTTTTATTCCGGGAACAATAATCGATATTTACGTTAAACCGAAAGATAAACTAAAAGAAGGACAGGTTATATTATTACTGGAAGCAATGAAAATGCAAAACCAGGTAAGAATGCCTTTTGATGGCGAAATTGTAAAAATCTACGTTAAAAAGGATGAAGTTATTCCCAACAGGCATCTGATGCTGGAGATAAAACCTGCATTTGTGAAAAAGTAAAGAATACAACATGAATATTTAAAACCGTACTTTTATGTACGGTTTTTTTGTTTTTATTCGTTAGTTTTAAGTCGGTTACGAAAATGTAAAAGCTGTGAGGGTTTTTTTTTCCATACTTCTTTCCGTCTTAATATCAACATTAATAATTGCACAAGATGATATTTGCCGAAAATCAACCGAAGGAAAAGATTTTTGGTTTGGATTTATGGAAAGCAGAAATTATAATCCTAACCATTATCTTGAAATCACAGTAACTGCAAGGGAGGCAACTACCTTTACAATCACGGTTGGACCCAACGAAATTCCGTTTAACGGTACTTATACAATAGGAGCAAATAGTTCGCGACAAGTTAAAATTCTATGGGATTTGGCCGAAGCCACAGGGTCGGAAGAAATACAGAATAAAGGAATTCATTTGGTGGCAGAAAAACCGGTAAATGTTTATGCACTGAACTGGGATCAAAATTCTGCAGATGTGGCGGTTATTTACCCGGTTGGCTCATTGGGACAAGAGCATTTTGCCATGTGTTATTATCCTTATATTGATATAAATAATCCGTTCACAGGAAATGGCAGAAACAGCGAATTTCTGATTGTGGCAACCGAGGACCAGACCACTGTAGAAATTACACCGACAAAAGTTACTGATAAATTGAAGGAGAAAGATTCGACGTTTTCAGTTTCTTTGAATAGAGGACAGGTTTATCAGGTTCAATCTGAAAATCTGGTAGGGTCCTATCAAACCGGACAAGGGGACTTAACGGGAAGTTATGTTTATGCCGATAAACCCATTGCTTTTTATTCAGGTTCATTAAGTACCACAATACCGGGAGGGGAGTGTTGTTGGGACCATTTATACGAACAAATTCCGGCAGTTCGTTCGTGGGGGCGGGAATATTTTGCAGTTCCATTAAAATCGAGGGAGAAAGATCGTTACCGGATTCTGGCTGCAGAAGAAAACACGACGATTCAGATTACTGGTGAACAAAATTTTAAGTTAAACCGTGGAGAGTTTAAAGAGATGGTCTTTGGTCATGGCGATCCAAAGCGGATTTTTGCGGACAAGCCCATTTTGGTAGCACAGTTTAGTCAGTCACGCGATGTAGATGCAGAATATACAGGTGGAGACGGTGACCCTTTTATGATCATATTGAGTTCAACAGCCCAGTCAAAAAACGATGTTACTTTTGTTGCTTATCAATCGCCTGATATAAATATTGAGGGGTATACTGGGATTGAGAATTACTACGTTAATATCGTCTGCTTAACCAAAGAAGTCCCAAATATAAGGTTAGATGGGGAAGCTATTCAATCCGAGTTCAAAACTTTCGAGGGAAAAATATATTCATATGCCCAAATTGAAATTAATGAGGGTACACATCGTATTGAAAATTTGAATGATGAGGGTGGATTTCTTGCGTATGTTTATGGCTACGGAGGTGTAGAGTCTTATGGTTATGGGGTTGGCTTTAACCTGGATTTGATCCTCGATCTGGGAGAAAGTATCAATTTTAACGGGGACACTCTTTTACTTTGTAATGGCAGTGTGCTAGAACTGGATGCCGGGCCCTATTTTGATAACTATTTGTGGAATGATGGATCAACCGGGCAGAGTATATTGACCGACCTGCCAGGATGGTATTGGGTAAAAGCAGGGACTTCTGAAGGTTGCCGGTTGGAGGATTCGGTGTATGTTTTTAAAACTAATACCAAAACCGATCTCGGATTGGAAAGTGATGATGGATGTGAACCCTATTTCGTTGCCCTAAAAGGGGATGACGGTTATGAAAAATATTTATGGCAGAATGAAGCAGGAGATACTTTATCCTTTCAGCAGATTTTTATAGCCGATAAAACAGGTGTGTTTCAAGTAACTGTTTTTGACGAATACCAGTGCACGGCAACCGATAAAATGAGTCTGGTTGTTCATCCGGTACCTCAACTTCAGATTGAAGGAGATTCAATAATTTGTGGAGAAAAAACTACTCTGCTGAATGTTTCAATTTCAGGTACTGACGAAAATGTGTGGAACTTTGATGGCAATTATAAATGGTTTTCGAACAAGCCAGATTTATATATTGGGGATCAAACTCGCACAACGGCCAAAATCGAAGTGTCCGATTGGGGAGATTATGAAATTTACTATCAGTTAACGACTATTGATGGGTGCCCTGCAAACGATACACTTAAAATTCGCTTTCATCCTAAGCCTGATGCGAATTTTAGTTTTGAAGACGATGAGAAATGTAAAGGCTACAGTCGGATTTTAAGATTCACTGGAGCGGCAACTGATAGTGCCGATTTTGTATGGGATTTAGATGGTTGTCAGTTTACTGATACTTTGGGATGGCAGCATTACAATGTTTCGGTTGGAACATTTTTAAACAGAGAACCTTTGATTCAATTGGTTATTAATGACAACGGATGTATAAGCAATAATTTTTCAAAACCAATTGGTGCTGAGCCTAACTTTGAAATGAGTGCCGATAAAAGAAGAGGATGTGATTCATTAAAGGTTAATTTTTCAAGTAAGTTATTGACTCCCGATAATGTGGAATTTGTTTGGACTTTGGATGATGTAGAAGTTATTAGACAACAGGATTTTACATACTATTATCGGGATACAGGATTTTACAAAGTGAATTTAACTATCACAAATATTGGAACTCAGTGTAAAAATGGATTTACTATTGATAGTATGATAAAAGTTCTACCAACGCCAATGGCAAAAATCACTGCCGATCCGAACCAGTGTTATCCCGACACAGCCTTAATTTTTTACACGAATAACATAGATTCCTCTTTTTGTTACTGGGAATTTGACGGATTGCATCAAATCGGAGTTGGAAACGATTCAATATATGTTATTATTGAACGACCAATTGGCTCTGTAAAACTTACTGTTGATGAATATGGCTGTGTTAGCGAACCTTTTGAAATGGAGTTAAAACGTAAACCTCATTTCGATTTTTATGTGGATTCGGAAGAAGGTTGCCAGCCCTATTCGGTGGAAGTTTTTGCTGAGCCTTTTGATAACTTACTAAAACTTTTCTGGCTTACAGATAGTTTGCCTTATCCAACAACTCCTTCTCAATTGTATTTTTTTCCGGACTCAGGGCGGTTTAGTATTTCAATGGCAGGATATTCTGAACAAACCGGATGTAGCGACACCCTTGTTAAAGCAGATTGGATTTGGGTTCATCCAAGGCCATTTGCAAAATTTGAACCCGATTTTCCTGTGGCTTTGGTCGACAACGCCCGAATTTCGTTTACTAATTATTCTGAACGCGCCAACCAGTATTTCTGGGATTTTGATGATGGACAGGGTACAGAAGAGTTTGAACCTGTACGTACATTTACTGAATTGGGAGATTATGACACCGAATTAATCTCGGTATCGGAATTTGGATGTACCGACACATTTAATTATCTCATTAAAGTTTTACCATTTTCGGTATATACACCCAATGCATTTCGCCCTGATTCTGAGATTCAGGAAAACAGAACTTTTATGCCAGTAAGTAGTGGCGTTAAAAACGATCAATTTCAGTTAAAAATTTATGATCGGTGGGGACAATTAATTTTTGAAACAACTACAACATACGATCCCTGGAACGGTAAAACAAAAAACGGGAATGATGCACCCATGGGAAACTATGTTTGGGTAGCCGATTTTTATGATATACAGGGATATAAACATCATCAGAAAGGACAGGTTTTGTTGATTCGGTAAATAAATTCGTCTTAGATTATGGAAAATTTGATCAGAACCTTTATAGCAATAAAAATTACTCCTGAACAAAAGTTGTTGGAACTCTCAGCGAAAATAAAAAAAGAATTGCAACACGAAGCGATTAAGTGGGTTGAGATGAACAACTTGCATTTGACATTACGATTTTTGGGCGACTCCACACCGGAACAGGTAGCAGGCATTTCAAAAATACTGGAGGAACTGGCAACAAATTTTCGTCCCTTTCAATTTGACTTAAAGGAAATAGGATATTTTAAAACAAAAGGTAACCCACGTATTTTATTTGTAAAACTGGAAAATAATTTCGAATTAAAGTTAATTGCTAAGAGTCTTGAGGAAATGATGGTTCAAATGGGTTTTGATAGAGAAAAAAAAGAGTTTAAACCTCATCTGACTTTGGCAAGGATAAATTATTTGAAGAATAAAAATGAATTTTATTCGGTTGTTTCTCAGGCGTCAAAGGATGAAATTCAATCGGTTCTTGTATCCGAAATTGTATTTTATCAAAGTATTTTGAATTCAACAGGGCCCGTATATAAACCTTTGAAAATTGTAAAACTCAAAATGTAATATGATTGCAAAAACACCGGAACCACCGTATTACGCGGTTATTTTTACTACAATTCGAACGGCAGTGGACAAAGGATATTCTGAAACAGCTGAGGAATTGGAAAAACTAGTCTCAAAACAACCGGGTTTTCTCGGGTTTGAATCGGCCAGAAATGAAATTGGAATTACTGTTTCCTATTGGAAAGATTTGGAATCGATAAAAAACTGGAAGAATAATGTGCAGCATTCCAAGGCCCGCGAAAAAGGAAGAAAATTTTGGTATGAATATTACAAGTTGAGAATTGCAAAGGTGGAGCGGGATTACGATTTTACAATGACATTATAACTACCTATTTCCCATTGCCTTTGAAGCTTACCATCAATGTATAAATCAGAATTTTAAAGTCAATGTACAACGAAATGTTTTTCAAATACATCATATCATACGGAAGTCGTTCAAGCATCTCTTCAATATTGGAAGCGTAGCCGTATTTTACCTGCCCCCAGGAGGTGATTCCTGGCCTAAGTTTGTGTAGATGAGTATAATGCGGTGCATATCTGATAATCTGTTCAATATAATATTTTCGTTCAGGTCGAGGTCCAACCAACGACATGTCACCAATAAAGACGTTATAAAACTGTGGAATTTCATCCAAATGAGTTTTCCGCATAAACCGGCCGATTTTTGTCACCCTGTTATCGGTCTCCGATGAAAGTGCAGGTGTGCCATTTTCGGCGTCGGCAACCATACTTCGCAGCTTGTAAATGTAAAAAGGCTTTCCAAATCGACCGACTCGCTCCTGTTTATAAAAAATTGGCCCTTTCGAAGTCGATTTTATGATGATGGCAAGCACAACAAAAACAGGTAGGAAAATTACGGATGCAATTAACGAAAACAACACATCGATTAAACGTTTTGTATTTTCCTGCCAACCGGGCATTAACCCGTTTGATATTTTAATCAGTGGACTTCCGTAAATTGTGTTGGTTTTTACCATTCCTGAGAGAAAATCATATAAATCGGGGATTCCCCAAATGGTAACCTGCCGGTTTTCAACAATGGTAAGGATTTCACTCAAGCGTTTGTGTTCAACAGTTTCAATCGCAATAATAACTTCTTCAATTTCCTCTTTTTCAAAAATTGACGTGATATCAGAAACCTGCCCTAATTTTGGAATATATTCTCCGAGCAGCGTATCATCATTATCTTCGAGCCCGACAAAGCCAACAAAAAGATTTCCTGCAGGGCGAATCTGCTGGTTCATCTCCTTATAAATTTTTAGCGCATTTTCGTTGCTGCCGATGATCAAAGTATTAAAACCAATTTTTCGTTTATGAATTTTATGAATGGTTTGCGTGGTAATAATTAGCCTAAAAAAATAGGTCAGTCCAAAATGGAGCAAAAACAAGGTGAAAAATAGTTGGTAATAGTTTTTATACGATTGAATAAAATCGTCTAAAATTAGGGTGAAAAATATAACTACCACACCCGAAAGCGATACAATAAATGTTTGTCCCAGTTCAATCAAACGGGAGCGCCTGTAAATATTCTTATAAAATCCTGTTATGTAATAAATTGTAATCCAGAAAATTGGGATGAATATGAGGCCAAGGAAAAACTGTGTTGTAAATTCAATTGGTATGTCAATGCCAAATCGCTGTGGTTCAATAACCGCTTTTCTGTAAATAAAAAAGATTGTCCAGCTGATAGCCGCAGCAAAAAAATCGAATGATAAATATTTGAAAACCTGTAAAGGTTTATTCATTGCCTCAAGTTAAGTTAAGTTCGTTGTAACAGTATGGTCAATACATAAACGAACTGCTAAAAAAAATATTGCGGCAAAATTAAATTTTTCAACCAAATCACTGAGCAAAAAACTGGGTAATCTTTTTATTAATTTTTTGAGTCAGATGGAGTGCAATTAAATAGTCCTCTATCGAACTTTTTTTCTTGTTTTTCTTCCCAATGGAATCAGTAAACCAGTCGAATTCGTTAACATTCATGTAATCAGTCAGGTCGATAGGTGTGTTGTTGCAATTGTATATTTTTCTGCTGAAATTAATTGCGATGAACTGGTTTTTTGCATACCCGCGAATCTTAAATTCCTCCAGCGATTCAATATTCCCAAAACTAATATTGACCACCGATGCATCACCGAATTCAAGCCTTACATTTGTAAAATCTGATTTATTGGGAGCCGAATTAAAAGTTACTGCGCCTACTTTTTTAGGGCTTATTCCAGTTAGTCCTACAAGCATTAAAATAATAGGGAACAGCTTTTCTTCTCTTTCCCCTTCACTGGCAAAATCAATAATATCAAGAAAAACCGGCATCGAAACATTGCTATTCATCCATTGAACAACGGGCGAAAAATAATAAGGGTTGCTAATTTGAACCACAGAACCCGATTCATTGGCTAGTTTTACCAGTTGAGAACATTCATCAATCGTTATATTTAGGTATTCGACCGTAAAAATATGTTTCGATTTTTTGATGATATCCGAGAGCATCTTGAAAGGTGATAGTGTTGAATTGTCGATTAGCAAAACGTCCGATCTCTCAATTAATTCAACACGGTTCATTTCGGGTATCGAAAAATGAAAACTGTTTAACTGATTACTGCTACCGACCGATGCTTTCCCAATAACATTTACATTTTTATTTTTTTTGATCCTTTTTACAAAAGGCTCCAGTGTTTCTGTATTTCCAATTAAACCAATATTCAGCATATGAAACTCTTTTATCTGATAAGATATACAAATATAGATATCAGCACACATCGAAAAGTTGATTCAAAATACAATTTATCAACCTTTATTGTTAATATTGATAACTCAAACAAACAGAAAAAATTATTTTAGATTAATTTTACGCCATAATTTTTAAGGATGCTAATTAACGACTCACCACGTCACCAGGGAATGCGTAAAAAGCTGGTTGAAGGTTTGAAAATTAAAGGAATTCGGAATGAGGAAGTGTTGGAAGCTATTGGGAAAGTTCCGCGCCATCTGTTCATGGAAAGTACATTCTTAAATTTTGCGTATAAAGATCAGGCATTTCCAATTGGAGCCGGTCAGACCATTTCGCAGCCACTTACCGTTGCATTGCAAACACAGCTACTACAAATCGAAAAAAACGACAAGGTTCTTGAAGTTGGTACAGGTTCTGGTTACCAGGCTGCTGTTTTGCTTGAAATGGGGGCAAAAGTTTTTACCATTGAGCGCCAAAAAGAATTATATGCTAAAGTGCATCGATTTTTGCCTGAAATCGGATATAATCCGGCTTGTTTTTTTGGCGATGGTTATAAAGGTCTTCCTAATTTTGCACCGTTTGATAAAATTATTGTAACTGCCGGAGCGCCCTTTATTCCTGAAGATTTGAAGCAACAGCTAGTAATTGGGGGAAGAATGGTTATTCCGGTTGGTAACGAAAAACGACAGGAAATGAATGTGATTATCCGGATTTCAGAAGACGATTTTAAAACTGAAAAACATGGAGGCTTTGTTTTTGTCCCATTGTTAAAAGGCACGGTAAACTAAAGAGTATGATAAAAGTAGAGAAGTTTGTTGTAAATCCGTTAGGGGAGAATAGTTTTATTATATCCGACGAAACAGGGGAATGTATTTTTATTGATCCCGGATTTTATTACGAGGAAGAATTTCAGGAGATAACGGATTATATCCGCAACAATAAGTTAAAGCCGGTAAAAATAACTAATACGCACTGTCATTTCGATCATATTTTGGGTGTTGAGTTTGTTCGCAAAGAGTTTAATATCCCATTTTATGCTCATGAAGCGGATGAGTTTTGGGTGGAAAGAGTGGTTGATCAAGGGCAAATGTTTGGATTTGAAATCAATCCGGTTTCTCCAATCGACCAATTTTTGAAAGAGAACGAGTTTGTGGAATTCGGAAATACAAAGTTGAAAATTATTCATGTTCCGGGTCATTCGCCCGGTCATGTGGTTTTTTATAATGAACCTGAACCGGTTTTAATTGCCGGGGATGTACTTTTTTATGGTAGCATCGGACGAACCGATTTACCCGGAGGGAACTATGAAACACTGATTTCAGGTATAAAAAATAAGCTTTTCCCTTTACCCGACAATACAAAAGTGTATTGCGGCCATGGTCCTGAAACCACATTGGGATTTGAGAAATCAACGAATCCTTTTTTAACTTGAAAATCAAAAGAAAAGAAGTTAATTACTTGTTGAAAATTGTATGGTTTATTTGGTCTAAAATCATGGTTTCGCTATACCATATTTTATAAAATTGCAGACGATTTAAAATAAAAATTCATATATGATTCACGATAGTTTTGAAAACCGTCATCTTGGCCCGAGGGCTGATGAAATTAAGGAAATGCTCGATTTTGTTGGAGTTTCTTCAATGGATGAATTAATGGAGCAAACCCTACCAAATAGTATCCGGCTGAAAGAACCCATGAAACTGAAGGAAGGTCTTACAGAGCGAAAATATTATAGAAGAATTCTGGAACTGGCATCGAAAAACAAGGTTTTCAATACGTACATCGGGATGGGATATTATGATACAATTACTCCGGCGGTGATTCTTCGGAATGTTTTGGAAAATCCGGTGTGGTACACATCTTATACGCCTTACCAGGCAGAAATCTCGCAAGGCCGGCTCGAAGCGCTCTTAAACTTTCAAACGATGGTTTGCGAATTAACCGCTATGCCAGTTGCGAATGCTTCGTTACTTGATGAGGCAACTGCTGCAGCCGAAGCAATGGTTATGATGTTGAATCTTCGTTCACGCCAAATGGTAAAGAATGGTGTGAGTGCCGTTTTGGTGGATGAAAAAATGTGGCCACAAACCAAGGATGTTTTATTAACGAGGGCCCAACCTTTAGGAATTGAATTGAAAATTATGCCGATGGAAAACTTTCAATTCAGTGATGATGTTTTTGGTGTAATAATTCAATATCCGAATTCTGATGGTGAAGTTGCAGATTATTCGGAACTGGTTAAAAGGGCGCATGAAAAGGAAATAAAAGTTGCAGTTGCAGCGGATCTCCTGTCTTTGGCTATATTAGTTCCTCCGGGAGAATGGGGGGCCGATATCGTTTTCGGTAGCAGCCAGCGTTTCGGTGTTCCCATGGGATATGGTGGACCGCACGCAGCCTTTTTCACCGCCCGCGATGAATTTAAAAGAAGCATGCCCGGGAGAATTATCGGTATTACAAAAGATATTAATGGAAACCGTGCACTGCGCATGGCCCTGCAAACCCGTGAGCAACATATTAAACGTGAAAAAGCGACTTCAAATATTTGTACAGCTCAAGCTCTTTTGGCCAACATGGCCGGTTTCTTTGGCGTTTACCACGGTCCGGAAGGTATTAAAATGATTGCCAACCGCATTCACGGAATTGTAGTATTTTTAGCGGAGGAGATAGAGAAGCTGGGATATAAACAGCTAAATAGAAACTATTTTGATACCATCCGTCTTGCATTGCCAAAACATGTGATGAGGGATGACATTGAGTGGCTTTCGCATGAATTGGAAATGAATTTCAGGTATTTTGACAATGGCGATGTTGGCATCAGCATTGATGAAACCACAAACCGTGAAGACATGACCTGGATTTTGGAAGTATTTGCAAAAGCTGCGAATAAACGTTGGCCGGTTATTCATGAATATCCGGTGACCATAAAGATTGATGAAAAGTTTAGAAGAACTTCGGAATTTATGGAACAGGAAGTTTTTAATAAATATCGCTCGGAAACCGAAATGGTTAGGTATATAAAAAAGCTGGAGCATAAAGATATTTCACTTACGCACTCTATGATTTCATTAGGTTCCTGCACCATGAAACTAAACGCTGCTACTGAAATGTTGCCATTGAGTTGGATTGAATTTAACGGAATCCATCCGTTTGTTCCTAAAAACCAGGCGCGTGGCTACCACGAAATGATGGAAGAACTTCGCCGTGATTTGGCCGAAATTACTGGAATGGCTGATGTAAGCTTAATGCCAAACTCGGGTGCCGCCGGCGAATATGCAGGATTGATGGTGATTCGTGCCTATCACGAAAGTCGGGGAGAAGGACATCGCGATGTGGTACTGATTCCTTCATCGGCGCACGGAACCAATCCGGCAAGTGCTGTCTCTGCCGGAATGAAAGTAGTTGTGGTAGCTTGCGACGAAAAAGGGAACATTAGTCTGGACGACTTGCGGAAAAAAGCAGAAGAACACAATAATAATCTTTCTGCTTTTATGGTTACTTACCCGTCAACACATGGTGTTTTCGAATCAGCAATCATTGAAATGTGCGATCTTATTCATCAGCATGGTGGGCAGGTTTATATGGACGGTGCAAATATGAATGCACAGGTAGGTTTAACAAATCCGAGAATTATTGGAGCAGATGTTTGTCATCTGAATCTTCATAAAACTTTTGCGATTCCGCATGGTGGCGGTGGTCCTGGTGTTGGCCCGATTGCTGTTGCGAAACACCTGATTGACTTTTTGCCTTCGCACCCAATAATGAATAACGGTCATGTGGGCATAAATGCTGTTGCAGCAGCTCCGTGGGGAAGTGCATCGGTGTTGCCAATTACTTACGGTTATATAAAAATGATGGGCGCTGAAGGGTTAACCAACGCAACTAAAGTGGCTATTTTAAATGCTAATTATATTGCCAAGGCGTTGGAAAATAATTACGGAATTCTTTATACCGGCGAAAATGGTCGGGTTGCACATGAGTTGATTTTGGAATGCCGTCATTTGAAGAATACTTCGGGTATTACTGAAACTGACATTGCAAAACGACTGATGGACTACGGTTTCCACGCTCCAACACTTTCTTTTCCTGTTCACGGAACCTTAATGATCGAACCTACCGAAAGCGAGTCGAAAGAAGAACTCGATAGGTTTATTGATGCCTTAAATTCAATTTATAACGAAATTAAAGAGATTGAAGAGGGAGCTGCAGACATGGAAAACAATGTACTTAAAAACGCGCCGCACACCGCTGAAATGGTAAGCTCAGATAATTGGACTTATAATTACAGCCGAAACAAAGCTGCTTATCCGCTGGATTGGATTCGTGAAAATAAATACTGGGTTCCGGTTGGCCGGGTTGACAATGCCTGGGGAGATAGGAATCTGATTTGTACTTGTGGTTCGCCGGAAGAGTACGAGGCTTTTGCACACGAAGAAAATAATTAGTATGAGTTTAGTTTTGGCAGGAAAGTTTTATTTTTAGTTTATGATTACATTTCCTAATGCCAAAATAAATATAGGATTAAATGTAGTTTCCAGGCGGGATGATGGCTATCATAACCTGGAAACTGTTTTTTATCCGGTTCAGCTTGCCGATATTCTTGAAATGGTGCCGGCTGAAAGAACAGAACTTTCAAATTCAGGAATTGCAATCGATGGGAATAAAGAGGACAATTTAATTGTAAAAGCATACTTTTTATTGAAGAGAGATTTTCTTATTTCACCGGTAAAATTCCACATTCATAAAATAATTCCATTTGGCGCCGGACTTGGAGGTGGTTCAGCAGATGCAGCTTTTGCATTAAAGATGCTGAACGAGTATTTTAATCTTCAACTTTCTGAAAATCAGCTTGAAAATTATGCCTCAAAACTGGGCGCCGATTGCCCTTTTTTTATTCATAATAAACCTGTTTTTGCAACAGGCATTGGAAATCAGTTTAGCCCGATTCAGCTCGATCTTTCAGCATATAAAATTGTGATTGTAAAGCCTGAAATCGCTGTAAATACAGCAGAAGCATTTCGAAATATAGTGCCTAAACAAGCTGAATTCAGCTTAATTGATTTGCTGAAAAAACCGATTGAAGACTGGAAGGAATTGGTAACCAACGATTTTGAAACTCCGGTGTTTAAGAAGTATCCTCAAATTAAAGCGTTGAAAGAGGTGCTCTATGACCTTGGAGCCCTTTATTCATCAATGTCAGGGAGTGGTTCGGCTGTGTACGGCATATTTCGACATTTACCGACAAATTTCGACAATAACTTACCAAAAGGTATTTTTATTTACCGATAGTTTTGGTCATTTACCGACCTTAAGATTTCATTAACAAAGTTTTCGTTCTTTTTAACAAAATACGGTGTAACCTTTGTGCCTGTAATTAGTCTATTAAGACGAGAACGGAAACAAAAAACAATTAAAGTAGAAAACAGTTAAAAAGCAGAAAATATGAAAACTAGTATGAAACAATTAACAGCAGGTGCACTTGTAGCTTTATTATTAGTAGTTGGCAATGTACGTGCAGAGGGAACAGAAAGTAAAGTAGCCTCAAGCCTTGAATTAACAGAAGCAAAATTGGAAGTTGAAAGCTGGATGACAGATGAAGGTATTTTTAATAAAACATCATTCTTCGAAATGGAAGAACTTACCGAGGAAAATTTGCAGGTTGAAGATTGGATGAAAAATGAAGATACCTGGAAGCCGGAATCAACCAACAATGTAGCTGGAAACAATGAAAAAGAAACAAAACTCGAAATAGAAAGCTGGATGACAGCAAAAAATGTTTGGAGTAGGTAGTTTAATTTAGTGAAACGCGATTAGTTTAGTTAGATTTTTAGGGGGTTGCAAGTTATTGCAACCCTTTTTTTGCTTTGTATTTTAAGTCTCTGAATTTTAAATTAAATTAGGACTGGCCAATCGGGATTGAACAATGAACGTTAAACTAAAATATATTCTCATTATATTTTGCCTGTTCAATCCGGGTATTTTATTTGCTCAGGACGTTTCGTTTTCACAATTCTATTCCAATCCGTTATATCTTAATCCCGCCTTTTCCGGCTCTGCAGGGGTCTCGCGTGTTGCATTGCAATATCGTAATCAATGGCACAGCTTTAATAATGCTTATGTAACTTACAGTGCTGCAGTGGATTTTCCTGTTAAAAAGCTTCAGGGTGGAATAGGGGTGACAGCGATGAATGACGCACTTTCTGATGGACTGGTAAATTCGATGCAGGTGAATCTTTCGTATGCTGTGTACATCCAAATAAGTGAAACGTACCGATTGCACGGAGCAATTCAGGCAGGGTACAACCTTAATTCGTTAAATACTTCGGAACTTGTTTTTGCAGATAATCTGGATCCCAATTATGGAAATCACGGAACTTCGCGGGAACTTGAATATATTACAGATGCTAATTATGGCTTTATGGATTTTTCAACCGGTGTGTTAATGTACAGCGAACGCATTTTCTTTGGTCTGGCAGCTCATCATTTAACGGAGCCGCAGCAGTCATACTATTACGGAAATGAGGACGTGGCCCGGTTAGATAGAAAATATACTGCTCATTTTGGCGCTCGTTTACCTGTTTATGTGCACGGCCATTATCGGAAGAAGTTTGATGTTTCACCACAGATAATTATTCAAAACCAGGGAGTTTTTAACCAGTTTAATTACGGAATTTTTGCAACCAAACGAGCGGTTACCGGAGGAATGTGGTTTCGGCAGAATTTTGGAATCCGGTATGACGCAGTGATCTTTTTAGTTGGATTCTTTAAAAAGAACTGGCAGTTTATGTACAGTTACGATTTTACAGTTTCCGGGCTTCGCGGAGATAGCGGAGGAACAAGCGAAGTTTCGCTTGTATTTTTGTTGAGCAGGAACAAGGATATGAAAATCAGGCCATTCTTTAATCAGTACGAGGAAGAATTTGGAGTTCAGTAGGAAACTTTGTATTCTTATTTTTTTTGTTTCAGCTCATCATTATATCGCTTCGTCGATATTTACAAATACCCCAATTCAATCAGGGTGACAATTTCTTCCAGCATTTTGTCTTCATCATCCGGATCGTACCCGTCTTTTAAATCGTTCTTAAATATTCTGGCAATTCCTTGCCAAAACACAGCACTAACATCGCCTCTGAAATCCTGAATTAGACTGTACGGCGTTCGTTCGGTTTCGCGGTTAATAAGTTTTAAAAGAATTCGTCCGTCAGAAATCGACCATTTCTTGAGTTCTTCCTTGTGTTCCGAAAGCAATTCTTTTTCCAGTTGCTTCATCAACTTTCTTCGGTCTTTCTGATCTTCTAATGAATAATAAATAGGTTCATATTTATCCAGAAGCTTTTTGGCTTCCAACGCCATCGGATAAACTTTCTTTACTTTTAAAATGTAGCGGGTGTAACGTCTCTTTTGCCGGTTATTTTTAAATTTTCGTTCAGGGAAAACAACAATCTGCTTAATTTCCTTATGAATAATGGTATCGTTTCCATGTACTACACCCATTGTGATATCCGAAGTATCATTTCTCTGAGCTTTTGTTCCGCCGAAAATTAACCCCAAAATCAATATTAGAAAAACCCTTTTCAAGTGCACATTTTTAACAACATAAAATTAGAACGAATAAATCATTCGGCAATTATGAAAGCAGCAAAGTTTATATCTTTGACAGCAAATTGTACCAAAAAAATTCATAAGATGAAGACTAGTGTTCACTCCGAATTTGGAAAACTGGAAGGGGTAATTATTCACAGGCCGGGTTCGGAGGTGGAAAATATGACTCCTGAAAATGCTGAACGTGCGCTTTACAGCGACATCTTAAACCTTTCGGTGGCTTCGCGTGAATTTGCCCAGTTGGAAGGTGTTTTGAAAAAGGTGACACCCGTATTTCATGTAAAAGATTTGCTTACTGAAATTCTGAAAGATGAAAATGTTAAAATAAAGTTGCTGGAAAAGATTTGTGGTAACGAAGGAAATACCTGTACCTTGGCAGACTTTGAAGAAATAGACGCTTCAAATCTTTCAAAATTATTGATTGAAGGAGTAAAACTCGAAAAAAGTAACCTGACAAATTATTTAAGCAACGAACGGTTTTTGCTTCGGCCTTTACACAATTTGTTTTTTACGCGTGATTCGGCAATGGGTATGAACGATCATATGATTATCGGGAAAATGGCTAATCCTGTTCGGGAGCGCGAGTCGGTAATTATGGAGGCAATCTTTCGGAATCATCCGGGATTCGAAACCCGGATATTAAATCCGTCGGAACCCAATAATGGCATCATCTTTAACCCAAAATCAACCCTCGAAGGAGGCGATTTTCAGGTTGCACGCGAAGATGTGTTTGTTATTGGAACCGGGGTGCGCACAAGCACACAGGGAATTGATTTTATTATTGAAAACATCAAACAATTAAAAACAGAACCGCATCATATTATTGTTCAGGAGCTTCCTGCTACACCGGAATCGTTTATCCATCTCGACATGGTTTTTACTTTTTTAGATACGGATTCATGCATGGTGTACGAACAGGTAATTTCTAAAATGAACAGGCTTCGTACAATTCATATTCAGATTGAAAACCGGAAAGTTACCGAAATAAAAGAGGAGCCGGGTATTTTGACGGCTCTGCAAAAACTGGGGATCGATTTAAAACCTGTTTTGTGTGGCGGAGCCAATGACACCTGGGTGCAGGAACGCGAACAATGGCACAGCGGAGCTAACTTTTTTGCATTTGCGCCGGGTAAAATTATTGGGTACGAACGAAATACCCATACCATTGAAGCACTGAGTGACAGTGGTTTTGAAGTGTTGAAATCGAATGATGTGATTGAGGGAAAAGTTTCGGTTGACGATTATAAAAAATGTGTGGTAACCATTCCGGGATCGGAATTGGCACGTGGTGGCGGCGGTGCAAGGTGTATGACCATGCCGGTAAGAAGACAGGAAGTAAAATGGTAAGGCCGGAAGAAATGGATTTTACACAAAAGGTTTTTCAAAATTAAATCAGGGATGCGAAAATTACGAAACAGTGAATTGAACCGGCTTTCGGTTGATGAATTTAAACAAGCAAAAAAAATACCACTGGTGGTTATTCTCGATAATATCAGGAGTTGTAACAACATTGGTTCGGTGTTTCGTACTTCAGATGCACTGTTGATTGAAAAGATTTATTTATGTGGAATTACGGCCACTCCTCCCAACACCGATATTCATAAAACTGCGCTTGATGCCGAAAAATCGGTTGAATGGAAATACTTCGAAAAAACAGAAGATGCTGTAAAGGAGCTTCAAAATTCAGGTTATAAAGTTTTTGCCATTGAACAGGTTGAAAACAGTATTATGTTACCGGAGTTTAAGCCGGCTGCCGATGAAAAAACAGCAATTGTTTTTGGAAATGAAGTAAAAGGTGTGCAGCAGAAAGTGGTTAATCTGTGTAACGGCAGCATTGAAATTCCTCAATTCGGGACCAAACATTCTTTCAATATTTCAGTAAGCGCCGGTATTGTTTTGTGGGATTTGTTCCAGAAAATAAATTCACTAAATCAATAAATTACGGATTTGGGCTTATTTCATTATTTTTATCGGAAATAAAAGCCACTTTTTATGAATGCCCCAAAAATTATTTCCGAAGAATTTCTTCAATACATCTGGGAAAACAAACTGTTTTTTACGGAAACCCTTAAAACAACGTCGAACGAAGATCTGGAAATACTTCATGTTGGAACCAGAAATACGGATTCCGGCCCCGATTTTTTTAATGCCCGAATAAAAATCGACAATACAATTTGGGTTGGGAACATCGAAATTCATAAAAATTCCGGCGATTGGGAAAAACATAATCACCACGACGATAAAGCCTATGAAAATGTAATACTGCATGTAGTTGAAAATTTTGACAAAGAAATTTCAAGGCAAAACGGCGAAACGATACCCACCTTGCAACTGAACTATCCCAAACATCTGCAAACCAATTATCAGAATTTATTGGATGCAAAAACATGGATTGCCTGTCAAAACCAGTTTCATAAAATCGATCCGGTAATTTTGCAATTGGGTTTTAACCGTTTAATGGTTGAACGGCTGGAAAATAAAACCGGCGATATTTTGGTTCGACTAACACAAAATAATAACGACTGGAATGAAACTTTTTACCAAATGCTGGCCAGAATGTTTGGTTTTAAAGTGAATGCAATTCCGTTCGAACTTTTGGCTAAGTCGCTTCCGTTGCAGGTTCTGGCGAAACATAAAAACAGCCTTTTTCAACTAGAGGCGCTGCTTTTTGGCAATTCCGGATTGCTTAATGAACAATTGATTGGCGATGAATATTACCTGAAACTCCGCGATGAATATTCGTTTCTGTATAAAAAATATGGGCTGAAAGGAATTGAAAGCCATTTGTGGAAATTTATGCGCTTGAGGCCCGGTAATTTTCCCACTGTGCGAATTTCGCAGTTTGCAGCTTTAATTCACCGTTCGCACGGTTTATTTTCGCAAATTATTGAAATTGAAAAACTGGAAACTCTCAGGGAGCTTTTTCAGGTAAATGCCAGTGAATATTGGAATTTGCATTATCGTTTCAATAAAAATTCGAAACAAAATACAGTAAAAGAATTAGGCGAAACTTCGGTAAATACTTTAATTATTAATGTTGTTATTCCTTTTTTATTTGTATTCGGTGAAAAACAGAATAAAAACTACCTGAAAAACAGGGCGCTCGATTTCCTGGAACAGCTTCCGGCTGAGTCAAATATAATAATTTCGAAGTGGGGGGAACTGGGGCTGAAAAGCCGCTCTGCGTTCGAAACACAGGCGCTTCTGGAATTGAAAAATAATTACTGCGAAAAGAAAAAATGCTTAAATTGCCAAATAGGAGTAAAACTTGTAAAAACCATACCGGATTAACCAAATGAGTCAGCAATTCAATAAATTTCAGGAAGCTTCAAGTCAGACTTTAAAGATTGGAATCGGGCTGCTGATATCAATAGTAACCGTAGGAACACTGGGCTACCACTTTATTGAAGGGATGAATTTTCTTGATAGCCTTTACATGACAGTGATTACGGTTTCAACAGTTGGTTTTAAAGAGGTGGGGGCCGAACCACTTTCGTCGGGAGGGAAGGTGTTTACCATGGGGCTTATTATAACAAGTTTGGGCAGTTTGGCGTATGTGGGTTCAAATATGGCGCGCTTTGTTTTTGATGGTGAATTGGCAAATTATATAAAAACATACAGGGTGGATAAGAAAATAGCAAAATTAAGAGATCATGTAATTATTGTGGGGTACGGCCGCAATGGGGAACAGGCCGCCATGGAACTGGCAGAACATGGCGTTGATTTCGTAATTGTAGATAAACGCGATAATGTAATTACCAGGTTGCGGCATAATCCGGAGTTGCTTTATATTAAAGGCGATGCAACTCATGAAGATGTGTTGGAGCAGGTTCGTATTCACGATGCAAGGGCGCTGATTGCAACCACTCCCAACGATGCCGACAATGTTTTTGTGGTACTCACGGCCCGAAGCATGAATCCCGGGTTAACTGTAATTAGCAGGGCTTCCGAGCTTGAATCGCAAATGAAACTGAAAAGGGCAGGAGCTACCAATGTAATAATGCCCGAACGAATTGGTGGACAACGGATGGCAAAATTGGTACATCAGCCCGACGTGGTTGAATTTGTGGAATATATTCTTCTTCAGAAAACCCAGGATGTTAGCCTGGAAGAAGTTTCGTGCAGAAAATTGTCACAAAAATATGTTGGAAAATCCATAAGCGAATTAAAAGTCCGCGAAGTTTCCGGCGCCAACATTATTGGCATAAAAATAAGCGGGGCCAGGTATGTTTTTAATCCCGACCCGAAAATGATACTTTCCCGGAACGACCAGCTCTTTGTTTTGGGAAATCCTACTCAAATTGCCCGGTTAAAAGAGATAATGGAAACCGAAATATAGATTGGAATTTTTATTTAGGTTTTCATAATTTTTTTTTCGCAGCAGCAAAACAAAATAACTTTTTAGAAATTATTTTTGAATTTTCATTTTAATTATAGTAAAGATTAGTTCATCACCTGAAATAACTTATCCGGAATGATTTCACCTTTGTTTAACCATTTGTTAGTTCCCTTTATTATTGCAATGTTTTTGGCCATAACCATGGGTGGTAGCGGAACTGCTCCTGCATTTTCGGCCGCCTACGGAGCCAATGTTTTACGGAAAAGCCTGATTCCCGGTTTATTTGGAATAATGGTATTTCTGGGAGCAATACTGGCAGGGAAAGGCACTGCCACAACCATTGGAAAAGAATTGCTGAACCCTGAACTGATGTCGTTCCCTGTGGTTTCCATTATTTTATTTTCGGTTGCCATATCGCTGCTGGTGGCCAATTTGTTTGGAATTCCTCAATCCACCAGTCAGTCAACCGTTTTGGCGGTAACCGCAGTGGCGTTGTATTTTAATGAATTAAACACAACAAAATTGTTGGTGGAAATTGTACCTACGTGGTTTATTTTGCCGGTAATATCGTTTTTTATCAGCTTGTTTGTGGGGAAATATGTTTATCGCCCCATGCGAAGAAGAGGGTTGACCATGCCGCGTGCTCAAAACCAAAACCTGAAACCGGTGTGGAACGGTTTGTTGGTTGCTATGTCGTTGTATGTTGCTTTTTCCATTGGGGCAAACAATGTTGCCAATGCAGCCGGGCCAATTGCATCCATGACTGCCAACGAATTAAATATTCACCCCGATAAAAATTTTATATTGATAATGATTTTATCTACGTTGGTGGTGGCGCCAAGTTTTGGAATTGGGAGTTCGATTTTTGGACATAAAATACTAAAGAATACAGGAAAGGAAATTGTGTTGTTCGGAAAGTTTGAAGCCGTAATTATTGCTTTTGTTTCGGCCAGTTTGTTACTGTTTGCTTCAGTTTCGAAAGGAATTCCCACATCGCTGGTTCAGTTAAATGTAGCCTCCATTTTGGGTATTGGCGTTGCTAAATTGGGCGCACGGCACATTTTCCGGAAAACAGAGGTGCGAAAGTTCTTTTTGATGTGGATTATTGCCCCGGTAATTGCATTTTCGCTTTCTTATTTGCTGATTTACCTGGCCGGGAAATATCAATACCTGTAAAATCGATGTTATAAGTTGTTAACGAATAGGAGCTGTTAGGCGTTTTAATTTGGTACCTCCCCCGAAGATTTATAAAATGTACAAGGTGGGGTGTATGCTCCCGCAATCAGAAATTATCTCTTGAGAAACGACCTGGTTTATGGTAAAGAAGAAAAACATTTGCCAACGAACAGATGGTTTCTTTTTTCGTTTGCAGGTTATTCCTTCTATTTTCAGATGTTTTTTACGATTTCTACCTTCGGGCCGGAGCATGTGAACTTCCGGCATTTGCCGAAAGTTAGCCACAGGCCTGTTTTTGAGTTTCGGCAGTTGCCGAAACCTTGCGCGAGGGGTCGTTTGCCCTTTCGGCAAGCGCCGGAAACAGCCCGATGCCTTTTTGGGGCTTTTGGCCGTTGCCGAAAGTTCGCGCGAAGGGTCGTCGGGGTTTTCGGCAAAAAATAACAGGGTATTCGAGGTTAATGGTTCCAGTTTGTACTTATGTTATGGGTTTCTTGGAAAATAGGTTACAAAACCTGATGGTTTGATAATTTGTTTACTAGTTCCCCCTTCTTTTGGGAGCTTATCCTGCTTGGTAGGTGGTAAGTAATGGCCTGATTACTTTTCAGGCTCGGCATCAAACTTCTCGATAAAATCGGTTGAAAGCACCCTGAACTCGGTTCTTCGGTTAATGGCGTTGGCGATTTGTTGTTGCTCCGGTGTTAGTTTTTTTATGAATTCTTCGGTGAGTTCATCGTTGCGTTTCAGAAAATCGTACTGTTTTGCCAGTTCGCGGGTCACTTTTTTGGGCCAGGTTTCGCCATAACCTTTGGCAACCAAACGTTGCGGACTGATTCCTTTTTCAATTAAATAATCAACCACGCTTTGCGCCCTTTTCTGCGAAAGTTCAAAGTTAGCCTTGTCGCTGCCCACATAGTCGGTGTGCGCCATTAATTCGATGGTAATCGTCGGGTTAAACACCAGCACCTGAACCAGTGTATCCAGCGCGAGTTTTGATTCCGGCAACAATTCAAAACTTGCAAATTCGTAATTAATATTTTCGACTTTTATCGGGGCGTCGGTGGGGGTTAAAAACAGTTCGAATTTAAAGTCCCTGCTGTCTTCAAGGCCAATAGTGCTTGCCGTAGCTTTATCGCGCAAAAAGCCGTCTTTAAAAGCCGCGAAAATATATTCGGTTTCCGGTTTCAGCTTCATTTTAAAACTCCCGTTCTGTGTCCGCATTTTCAGGTTCGTTCCGTCGGTGCCGATTATTCTTACCATAGCGCCATCAACGTGTGCCCGGTTTTCTTTATTGAAAACTTCGCCTTCCACTTCGAAAATTTTTGGCGGAACCAGGAAAGAATAAATATCATCGCCGCGTGAACCTTTCCGGTTCGAAGTGAACATCCCTTTGTTTTCGCCGGTAACATAAGCAATCGCAAAATCGTCGGAAGGTGAATTAATCGGTGATCCCATATTTTTTATGGTCCAGTTTCCCTCTTCGTCTTTTGTTGCAACAAAAATGTCGAAACCACCCATCCCGATATGGTAATTCGAGGCAAAATAGAGTTCTCCATTATCGCGCACAAACGGGAACATTTCGTCGCCGGGCGTATTGATAACCGGCCCCAGGTTTACCGGGTTTGAAAAAGAACTCCCTGATTTTTCGGCAACATAAATATCTTTTCCTCCATAGCCACCGGGCATGTCGGAAACAAAATAAAGCTGGCTTTCATCGGCACTAAAAGCCGGGTGAGCCGCAACAATACTATCGCCAACCACCTGGACCAAAATCGGGTCGGCCCACGAACCCCTGGATTGCGAAGATGAATAAAGTTCAGCGCCCAGCGACTGGGTTTTATCGTACCGGCAACGGGTAAAAATCATTTGGTCACCGGTTGATGAAAGTGTTGCCGCACCTTCTTCGTCTTCGGTATTAATAATAAAACTTTCGTCCAGCAATTTGGGTTCCTCCCATTTTTGTTTCTGAACGCCAAAGGTACTTCGGTATAAATCGGCAAAATTTTGTCCGGTAATGTTACTTTCTCGTTTCCCGGTTGATGCCTTTCGTGTAGATGTAAAAATAATTTCGTTGTCGCGGCCACCAACAAAAACAGGCGAGTAATCGCTTTCGCGCGAATTGATTTCTTTTATCGGATTGATAATATGGCGGGTTGGATTGGCCACCCACTCCTGTGTTTTCCGAATGGATTCAAGTCCGTCGAGGGCACGTTCATCGCCCGGAACTGAATCGAGATAAGTTCTGTACGTTTCAATGGCATCTTCGTATTGTTGAGTTGCCCGTAACATATCGGCATGGTGTAAAAGAGCAATTTCTTCGGGATATCCCCGGCGGATGGCATTTTTGTAATATAATTCGGCTCTTTCGTAATCGCCAATATAGCGGTAGCATTCGGCAATTTGATAGGCGTAAAGCATTCGTTTTTCCCTGTCTTTTTCCTTCTTGCTTGCTTTTCGGTACTTTTCAATAGCACGGTAATATTCGCCAATATCCTGCGACAACGTAGCATCATTGCCATACTTTGCAGCTCCGCATCCGCTTAAAATCAGTACAAGTAAAAGAAAAACAGTGATTCTAACGTTCATACCCATAAAAAATTTCGGGAAGTAAAAGTAAAATATTTTTTACAATAACGTTGGATTGGCGGGTTAAGTATGCTATTGATAAAATGCTTTTCACTTCTGAGGCTTTAGTTCTGAAAACAAACAAAAAAGACTTTCCGAATTCAAGCAGAAAGTCTTTTGTTTTTTACCCGGTCAATTATCTGACAAATAAAAGTTCCCTGTATTTTGGCAAAGGCCATTTTTCGTTGTCAACAATTAGCTCCAGCTTATCGATGTGGTTTCTGATATCCTCTAAAAAAGGTTTAACTTCTTTTTCGTAAGCAAAAGCTTTTTCAATGGCATCTTTAATTACATTCACTTTCTTGCGCGCTTCAATCATTTCTCTTCGTTTTGCTTTTATTGCCGTAATGTGTAACCCAATTTCGCGGATTAATTCAATTCTTGCACTGGCAAGTTCCTGGAATTCTTCATCGGTGAATACGGCTTTCAAATTTTTTACATTTTTCAGAAGCATTGTTTGGTAATCGACAGCAGTTGGTACAATATGATTAATAGCAATATCGCCAAGAACACGGGCTTCAATCTGAACTTTCATAATGAATTTTTCGTATTCTACTTCAACACGTCCGTTTAATTCCGATTCGTTGAAAATTCCCATTCTTGAGAATAATTCCCGGCTTTCGGGGCGCAAATAAGCTGAAAGCGATTCCGGAACACTGTTGATGTTGGTAAGACCTCTCTTTTTGGCTTCTTTTACCCATTCCTCACTGTACCCGTCGCCATTAAAACGAATTGGTTTTGAATTGATGATCAGCTCTTTTAAAACCTGGAAAATAGCTTCATCTTTCTTAATATTCTTTTCAATAAGAGCATCAACCTGTACCTTGAATTTTTGTAACTGGTTGGCCACAACTGTATTTAGCACAATTAAAGCTGATGCATTATTTGCCGATGAGCCAATTGCACGAAACTCAAAACGATTACCAGTGAAAGCAAATGGCGAAGTTCTGTTCCGGTCGGTGCTGTCGAGAATGATTTCCGGGATCCGTCCGATATTGAGTTTCAGGGCCGTTTTTTCGTCAGGGGTCATTTTCCGATCGACCACAGCTTCTTCCATCAAATCGAGCATATTGGAAACTTCGCTTCCCAGAAATACAGATAAAATAGAGGGCGGTGCTTCGTGGGCTCCCAACCGATGTGCATTTGATGCTGTTAAAATACTGGCCCGCAATAAATCCTGATTGTCATAAACCGCTTTTAACGTGTTCACCACGAAGGTAAGAAACTGCAAGTTCGATTTTGGATTTTTTCCGGGAGAGTAAAGATTCACTCCCGTGTCGGTTGCCAGCGACCAGTTATTATGTTTTCCTGAACCATTAATTCCGGCAAAAGGTTTTTCATGAAATAATATGCGGAATTTATGCCTGCGCGCTATTTTCTGCATAATATCCATCATTAGCTGGTTGTGGTCATTGGCAAGGTTCGCCTCCTCGAAAATAGGAGCTACCTCAAACTGGTTTGGCGCTACTTCGTTATGGCGGGTTTTAACGGGAATGCCAAGTTTATAAGCTTCGTTTTCAAGATCCTGCATGAAACGGTTTGCCCTGGTCGGAATTGAAGAAAAATAATGGTCGCCAAGCTGCTGATCTTTTGACGATGAATGTCCCATCAATGTTCTGCCGGTTAAAACCAAATCAGGACGGGCCATATAAAGTGCTTCATCGATTAGAAAATATTCCTGTTCCCAGCCCAGATTTGCCTGTACCGATGTCACATTTTTGTCAAAATACTGGCTTACTTCGGTTGCAGCTTTATCTACTGCATTTAACGCGCGCAAAAGGGGTGTTTTATAATCAAGCGCCTCTCCGGTGTAGGATATAAAAATTGTAGGAATTGTAAGTGTAGTTTCACTAATAAACGCAGGTGAAGTTGGATCCCACGCGGTATAACCACGTGCTTCAAACGTTTGGCGTATTCCTCCGCTTGGGAACGATGAGGCATCGGGTTCTTGCTGTGCAAGTAAATTTCCGGAAAAGGATTCAATTACACCACCGTCGGATCCATGAACAATAAATGCATCATGTTTTTCCGCAGTTCCGTCGGTTAGCGGGTGAAACCAGTGCGTATAATGCGTGGCTCCGTTTTCAATTGCCCATGCCTTCATTCCCTGTGCAACCTGATCGGCCATTTTACGGTCGATTGTTGTACCTTTTTCTATTGCATCGGTAACTGCTTTGTATGCTTCCCTCGACAAATATTTTTTCATTTTTGTCTGGTCGAAAACCAGCATTCCAAAGTAGTCGGAAACTAAATTTTCTTCCCTCACAATTTCGACAGGCTGCCGGTTTAGCACTTCCTCAAGCGCTTTAAATCTGAACTGTGCCATGTTTGACTTATTTTATTGGTTGTTTTTTTTGAAAATTAATTCAAAAATACATATTTATGTCAAATGAGGTCTATTGATTTGATGGTCGATTTCAAATTTTTGTGAAATTTTAAAAACAGAGGTAAGTTTTTGCCTGGGGTGGCAGTAAAAACTTAGTATTTTTATATTTTGTTGTTTGAGTGCTATTGACCACGGAAATTTAACGAATAAAAATTATCTGAACCGGAATTTGATAATTACTGAAACATCAACTACTTTTCATCCAATTTTCAGACTTTATGCAAAAAGAAGATATCATAAAACAGATAGTTGATTCAAATGAATCGAAGGTAAAGATTGCCATTGCCGATATTGACGGAATTTTGCGGGGCAAGTATATTCATAAAAATAAATTAATAGAAACTGTTAATAGTAACATTGGGATATGCGATGTTGTATTTGGATGGGATTCAGGAGATATTTGTTATGATAATACTGAAGTAACCGGATGGCATACTGGTTATCCGGATGCAAAAGCAAAAATTGATTTTTCAACCTTCAGAAGAATCCCGTGGGAAAATTCAATACCTTTTTTTCTTGCTGATTTTAGTGAGGATAAAAAATATGCTGATGCTGTTTGCCCGCGCAGCCTTTTAAAAAGGGTGAATACGGAATGTGAGTCGTTAGGTTATAAAGCCATATTCGCGCAGGAATTTGAGTGGTTTATGTTTAAAGGCACACCATCTCAGCTTTATCAGCCGGAATTTAGGGTTCCGGAGCCCTTGTCTCCCGGAATGTTTGGATATTCGCTGTTGCGAACGTCATTGAACCAGGCTTTTTGCAAAGATTTGTTTGATTTTATGGAAGCATTTAATGTTCCGTTGGAGGGAATGCACACGGAAACCGGTCCGGGTGTTTATGAAGCTGCTATTTTATATGATGAAATTTTGGAGGCTGCCGACAAGGCCGTTCTTTTTAAAACAGGAGTAAAAGAAGTTGCCTACCGCCACGGCTTAATGGCAACTTTTATGGCAAAATGGAACATGAAATTACCCGGCAGTGGCGGGCATATTCATCAAAGTTTATGGGACAGTTCCAAAACTGAAAACTTATTTTTTTGTGAAAATAACTCGAACGGAATAAGTCAGTTGCTGGAAAACTATATTGCCGGACAATTAGCCTGCTTGCCCGAGATTCTTCCCATGTTTGCGCCGACTGTAAATAGTTATAAACGGATTTTCCATGGCGATTGGGCCCCGGCAACACTAACCTGGGGTGTTGATAACCGAACTGCAGCTATTCGGGTTATTCGTAGTAAAAAAGATAATACGCGGCTCGAAACAAGAGTGCCGGGTGCTGATACAAATCCTTATTTGGCGTTGGCAGCTTCACTGGCGTCGGGATTATATGGTATTAAAAACAAACTGAAATTAGAAATACCGGAGTCAAAAGGAAATGCATACAGCGATAAAAACAGACAGGCGCTTCCCGATAATTTGTTAAAGGCAACCGAAATTATGGCTCAGTCGAAAATTGCAAAAGAGTTGTTTGGAGAAGAATTTGTTTCACATTATACAAAAACACGTGAGTGGGAATGGCAACAATTTATGAATCAGGTGACCGATTGGGAACTAAAACGTTATTTCGAAATTATTTGATCTGTAATACAAATGAAGCAAATTGATTATGTTAATATTATAAAACACGCGTGGAGAGAGTTTGATGATCGGCATGAAATTCGGGGAGTTTACGATGTGAGTGCCTACGTTTCCACTAATCAGGTTTACAAAATTTCTTTCTACAAGCGCCAACCCGTTTTTGCAAAGCTTTCCGACTATGGGAAGTTTGAAGATTTTAGGGAGGACCACATAATTATTAATAATTTAGCCAATAACCTGGAACAGCCTTACGAGGCTTTTCTCGCACAATCGCTGGTAAAAAAGAACGAGTTGTTTACTTATCTTTTTCACCAGGAAAATCATAGTGCATGGGTTGTTTTTTATAATCCCATCCGATTCGCCCATAAACTACCCCGCAGATTGGATGAAAAACATATCCGTAAATTGGGAAGGGAATTGGCGCGTTTTCATATGGCTTGTACAAATGTGTCCAATCAATTGCCGAATCCATCAAAAACTATGGTTACCGATATTCATAACCTGATGAAAAGAATCAACAGGGATGAAATTAAAATGTGCGAGCATCACAAAGATATGGTGAAAAAACATTGTGAGCATTTCCTTCACAATGCCGACAAGGTGAATTATGCCACAGAATTTGAAAATATACCGGTTTTTGTTGATTGGAATATTGGAAACTTTTCCGTGATTGGCGACGGGAAATTTTATTCCCGGTGGGATTATGACTGGTTTCGTATATCATCGCGGGTAATGGATTTCTATTTTTTCAGCCGGGTGGTTTCCGATGTAGGCGATCGTACGGAATTTAGCTACCTGGTTGATACTTTAATGGAAGACCGATTTATGATTTTCCTGAAAGAATATCACCGTATTTTTCCATTGACAGAGCCAGAAGTAAGGTTTATAAAAGAAGCATACCGTTTTTTTATTCTGAATTATGTAATTAAAGATGGCCCATATTTTTTTAGAAAAACGTATTCGGCAAAATTAATTAATGAAGCTTATCAAACATATTTCCCGGTAATGGATAATAATTACAGGGTTGAAAAAATATTAACTGCATTGAAAATATAATTTCAAAATGAGAACCAAAAGTTTCCGCAGCGTGGTTAAAAATTATAAGGCAGTCTTTTTTGATGCTTTTGGAGTACTTAAAAACCACAAAGGATTGATTCCTGAAATTGAAAAAACATTTGAGTATTTGGAACGAAAAGGGATTTATTACTATGTTCTTACCAACGATTCTTCACGAAGTCCTGAAGAATTAGCAAAATGGTATCAGGATAGGGGAATTAGTTACATAACGACAGATAAGATTCTTTCTTCAGGAATGCTTGCAATGGAATTTTTTAAAACGAAAATTACAAACGGTAATGCAATAGCATATTTGGGAACTCCGGCTTCTGCGCATTATATTGAATCTGTAGGTTTAAAAACTGTTCCGGTTCGCGATGTTGATTTGAATAGTCTCGAAGAAATTGAATCGTTTGCATTTCTTGACGACGAAGGGTTTAATTGGAATGACGACATCAATAAAACCATTAATCTTCTTCGGAAGAAGAACATGACGGTAGTTGTAGCAAATACTGATATTAACTACCCGGTAAACCGAAACGATATTTCTGTTGCAATTGGTGGTTTGGCCGACTTGGTTGAAAGCATTATTGGGAAAAACTTTATTCGTTTCGGTAAACCAGATGCTCAAATGTTTCTATTGGCTTATGAACGTGCTTTAAAAGACATTCAGGTAAAAAGGAAAGAGATTTTGATGGTTGGTGACACACTTTATACCGACATTATCGGTGGTAACAAATTTGGATTGGATACAGCACTGGTGCTATCCGGGAATACACTTCCTGATATGGCTTCCATCAGGATTGGCAGCTCTGGAATAATTCCAACATACGTTTGCAATTCAGCTGTTGTTGAATAATCAAACTTTAATATCCGGATTTTGTAAAAGGTATATAAAAGGAGAAAGCTGTCCACTTGGACAGCTTTCTCTTTTTATATGTTGTATTTCGATTACAGATTTGCAACTGCTTTATGCGTGGTTTTGATAATAACGGCCCCGATTTTGTAAGGATCTCCGTTTGATGCAGGACGACGATCTTCCAAACGACCTCTCCATCCATTTTCAATTGTTCCAACAGGAATACGAATTGAAGCGCCACGGTCAGAAACACCATAGCTGAAATCGGTGATAGCAGCAGTTTCGTGTTTTCCGGTTAAACGTTGGTCGTTATGGGCACCGTAAACTGCAATGTGTTCAGAAATATTTTTTCCGAATTCTTCACAAATGGCTGTAAATACATTCTGGTCGCCACAAGTACGCATTAAACCGTTTGAGAAATTCGCATGCATGCCTGAACCGTTCCAGTCGAGTTCTTTTCCAAGAGGTTTTGGATGCCATTCAACATCAACACCATATTTCTCGGCTGTTCTTTCCAGTAAAAAGCGAGCAATCCAAATTTGGTCGCCGGCACTGTGCGCACCCTTTGCAAAAATCTGGAATTCCCACTGGCCTGCTGCAACTTCAGCATTAATACCTTCAACATTCAAGCCCGCTTCAAGACACAAATCCAAATGTTCTTCAACAATCTGGCGGCCAAAAGATTTTGATCCACCAACTCCGCAATAATACGGACCTTGTGGTAGAGGGAAACCGCCAGCAGGGAAACCTAATGGAAGACGTGTTTGTGGATCATAAAGAAAATATTCTTGTTCAAAGCCAAACCAGAAATCTTCATCTTCTTCTTCGATATGAGCACGGCCATTGGTTGCATGAGGCGTTCCGTCGGCATTTAAAACCTCTGTCATAACCAGAAATGCATTTTTACGATCCGGATCTGGACAAATAAATACAGGTTTTAATAAAAGGTCAGAAGAACCTCCGCTGGCCTGATTTGTTGAGGAACCGTCGAATGACCATACCGGACAATCTTCCAGTTTTCCGCTAAAATCATTCTCAATTCGGGTTTTTGCCCTTAGCTGCTGTGTTGGAACAGTGCCATCCAGCCAAATGTATTCCAATTTCGATTTCATTTGTAATAAATTATAGATTAATAAAGATATTTTCTAAATATTGTTTCCAAAAATAGGGTAATAGTCAATAGCAAAACCTGTTTTTCTGACTATTTGTAAAAATTTAATACAAATTTTACATTAAAAATAGATTTTTGTCAGTACCCCTTTTGAAAAATAACATGGTTGAGTTAAAGTAAATAAATAATTTCTAAACACTATTAAATTTTGACATGTGTATTTGAAAATAAATGTATTTTTTTGAGATGGTACCCTATTTTTTGCAGAGTGTTACTGTTTTTGGCAGATTGAAAAATTTATGTCCGATTCTGCTTTGTTATGGTTAACCTTTTTTTGTTTGAACTGAAATTAGTGTGTGTGTTTCCAAGTTCTCCCGAAATATTTTGTAAGATGGATCATAGAAAATAGATCATTTTTGATTTACTTTCGGCAAAAAAACTAAAGATAATGAATCTTAACAGGCGCAATTTTATTAAAACTGGTAGTGCTGCTGTGGCAGGAAGTTTAATTTTACCACCACTTTTGCAGTCGTGCCATAACATACAAATTTCTGAAAGTGTGAAAAGTTATTTAGACCATTTTGAAGTATCTGCCGAAATGTTGCAAAAAGTAATTGCAGCAGCAATGAGTAAAGGAGGCGATTATGCCGATTTGTTCTTCGAACACAAAACCTCAAACAGTTTAGGGTTGGAAGATGGAAACGTAAACCGGGCTTATTCAAATATCGATTTTGGTGTTGGAATCCGTGTGCTGAAGGGCGACCAAACCGGATATGCATATTCCGAAACTATTACTGTGGAAGACATGGTTAATGCGGCGAAAATGGCCGCGAGCATTGCCAATGAGAATAAGAGCTTTAATGCAGGAAGCATTTCTGAAAAGATTCCTTCCGGGTATTATGCTATTGGGAAAAAATGGGACGAAGTTTCTGTAAAAGATAAAGTTCCTTTTGTGCAAAAGGTAAATGATAAAGTTTTTGAACTCGATAATAAAGTAATTAAAGTCAATGCATTTTTGAATGATGAAACCAGTTATGTTTTGTTTTATAATTCGGAAGGCCGATTGACTTATGATTATCGCCCAATGATAAGTTTTGGAGTGGTTTGTATTATGCAAAAAGGTGAACAGATTGAAAACGCCTATTGTGCCAGATCGTTCAGAAAAGGGTTTGAATGGCTTGATGATGATTTAGTTAATGAACTTGCGACGGAAGCCGTTGAAAGGACAAATGTTTTATTTGATGCCACAAAACCCAAAGCCGGCGAAATGCCTGTGGTTATGGGAGCCGGGGGGTCTGGTATTTTGCTTCATGAGGCCATAGGTCATACATTTGAAGCAGACTTTAACCGTAAGGGAACTTCCATCTTTAGCGATAAAATGGGGAAAAAAGTTGCAGAAAGTTTTATTAATATCATCGACGATGGAACGTTGGAAAATAATCGCGGGTCGATAAATATTGATGACGAAGGAAACGATGTTGAAAAAACGTACCTTGTAAAGGATGGTGTTTTGAACAGTTATATTCACGACCGGATAAGTGCAAATTTTTACAGTGTAAATCCTACCGGAAACGGTCGGCGCGAATCGTTCCGGAATATTCCGATACCTAGGATGCGTGCGACCTACATGGAGCCCGGCCCGCATTCAAAAGACGATATTATTTCGAATGTAGATTACGGTGTTTTTGTCGATAACTTCAGTAACGGGCAAGTACAAATTGGCGCCGGCGATTTTACCTTCTTTGTAAAATCGGGATATCTGATTGAAAAAGGAAAACTTACCCGGCCGATAAAGGACATTAACATTATTGGAAACGGGCCTCAGGCATTGGCCGATATTTCGATGGCAGCGAATGATTATATGATTGACAATGGAACATGGACTTGTGGTAAAGATGGTCAGTCGGTTCCGGTAACGTGTGGTTTGCCCACTGTTTTAGTGAAGAAACTAACCGTTGGAGGTACAAATGTATAGTGGTTCAGGGGTTTAATTTTAATGTTCAAAGTTCTTAATAAAATGACAAAAGAAGAAAAATATAGCTTGGCAAATTGGGCGATGAACCATGCATTGGAAAATGGAGCCCAGCAAGTAAGCGTAACTATTTCGAATAGTAAAAGCAGCAGTGTTGAGGTTCGCGATGAAAAAATCGACAAACTTGAACAGGCTATTGAAAGCAGTTTAAGCATTCGGCTGTTTGTGGATAAGAAATATTCGGCGCATTCTACAAACCGCATGAAAAAGGAAGATCTGGCACGGTTTATTGAACAGGCAATTGAAGGAACAAAGTATTTGTCGGAAGATGAATTCAGAAGTTTGCCTGACCCCGAACTTTATTATAAAGGGACCGGAAAGGACTTGAAAACACTGGATCGTAATTTCGATAAAGTAAATCCTCAAAATAAAATTGATTTGGCTTTTGCTGCCGAAAAGGAAGTTTTAGGAAAAGATGAACGGATTATTTCAGTTTCTGCTTCTTATTACGATGGTATGGATGAACGGGTAATGGTAACCAGCAATGGTTTTGAGGGCGATTCAGCTAACAGCTATTTCGGATTGTATTCTTCGGTTTCGGTTAAAAGCGGTGACGCCCGACCGGAATCGAGCTGGAACGAAAGCGCCATCGTTTTTGATGATTTGAAAAAAGAAGAAGTGGGTAAAATAGCTTTGAAAAGAGCACTCGATAAAATTGGCCAGGAAAAGATTGGCTCCGGTAAAATGGCCATGATTGTTGAGAATAAACAGGTTGGCCGTTTGTTTTATCCATTGATTCAGGCTCTCAGTGGTTCGTCAATTCAGCAAAAGAACTCGTTTTTAATTGACAAGCTGGATGAGAAAATATTCTCGGATAAACTTACCATTACTGATGATCCGTTTATCGAAGGCGGAAGAGGTTCCCGCTTGTTTGATGGAGAAGGATTGGCAACCAATGTTCGCCCTGTATTTGAGAAAGGTGTATTGAAAACCTATTTTATTGATACTTATTATGGGAAAAAGCTGCAAATGGCACCTACTGGTGGCAGCACAAGTAACCTTGTTTTTGAAACCGGGGATAAAGATTTGCAGGATTTGATTGCTTCCGTTAAAAAAGGAATTCTTGTAACCGGTTTTAACGGAGGAAATAGTAATGGTTCAACAGGCGATTTCTCTTATGGGATTGATGGATTTCTGATTGAAAATGGCGAAGTTGTAAAACCAGTTTCTGAAATGAATATTACGGGAAATATGAAGCAACTCTGGTCAAATATTGGCGAAATTGGAAATGATATTAATATGAATTCATCCTTAAGATCTCCCTCTGTTTTATTTGAAGGAGTTGATTTTAGTGGAATTTAAAGGATAATTTCCTATTTTAAATAAATGATAGCAGGGATACAACCACTTTTATAAAACAAACAAAAACTGCCGGTTTTTCAGCCAGCAGTTTTTAGTTTATTTTTCATCCTGAAATCATAATCCACCGGGCCAGGGTGTCGGCGAAGATGGGACACCCGTTTGCGCCTGTGATTCTTTCGGACTTAGCACAACCAATAATGATGCTGCTGTTAAAGCTGCATATTTTCCGCCTTTTTTCAGTGCCTCTTTGCGCGTAATTTTTGAGGTACTTCCTATCTCGGTTTTTGTTATTTTATTTGTCATATTTAATGGTTTTTAATTCTCGGTTATTACTACTTTCAAAATCTCACTTCTGGTGGCGTCTTTTATACGTACCAGGTAAATTCCATCTGCTGACTGTGGCACCTTTATCCGATTTTGGTTTGAATAACCAGGTTTGCCGGTAGCAATTTTCTTTCCCCGTACATCGTAAACTGATACCTCACTTTTGCCCTTAATTTCACCTGCTATGCTAACGTAACCATTATTGTACCATGCCCTGAAATGTGATCCATTGTTCAATAAGTTTATAGCTGTTGTACTTGAAAATGTCAGGGTGAAACGCCCGTAACCTTTTGTGTCTTCAGTAATAGTAGTTATGTAGATGTCTTCTTCACTATTGAATACAAAATGGGTTCCGGTTAATTTATCGTTCAAAACCGGAATCATATCTGTTGGGAAATCATTCTTTTCCAGGCTGAAGCTTATTTCTCCACCTGATTTAATATCCACGCCAACTGGAATTTCAAAGCTCCTAATGTCAGTTAGTGGTAAACTCTGCAAGCTAAAATCTACACCATTGTCTTCTACTAATTTAGTATAAACATCAAAACCTGTTTTAAATATTCCTGCATCATAGCCAAAATCAAGTCCCACAGTTGTTTTATCGTTGAATTTAATACGTGTTGTGCTATTTTTTTCTCCCATTGTTGCCGTAAGTTTTACTTCGGGGAGTTCTGTTATTCCACTTTTAAATGCTGCATCGGGATGAAGAGCTGTTTGCATATCTGTAATAAATTGCACCTGAGTTGCATCGGTTTTTACTTTTACAAAAAAGCCCTGGCCTGGTTGTGCGTAAAATGCTGTTTCACTTTGGTCTATAATGGTATAAGCATTGTTGGTTTCTTCCCATAAATAAATAGCTCCATAACTATCATCAAGATTGTTTGCATTGATATCGATAAAATTGACTTCAAAATCGGCATCCTGATTAATAAATATAGCTGACGGGTAAGGGTTACCTACACAGTTCCATCCATAATTTTCGGTACGGGCAACCATTGTATTCACAGTACCTGTTGCAAGTGTACCCGTGAAAGCAACTACTCCGTTGGCATCGGTACGTAACGAAAAGCCTTTTCCGGCTGTTAAATCACCAGTCTGATCTGTATTTAAGAAGAAGGTATTCCAGTCATTGTTTGGTTCATTGTAATCCATCATTCCACGGTAAATGGTTTCTGAAACATTTTGTGATGGAACATTGGAATTAGCTGATAAGAAACTGCTTATTGTTTGTCCTGGTGCCGGGGAAGAAACTATGTGCCATGCGTCGCCGGTTAGATATCTTTCTATTGTCGTTGTTCCGTTAACAGTTAGATTAAACTGTCCTTTTAGTGAGCTGGAAGAAGTTTCGCTACTTTCGATAGTTAAATTATTACATTCACCTGCCATATATAAGGCCGGATAATTGGTAAGCCCGGCAGGGATAGTTACATTGTAATTTCCGTCAGGAACCAAGCCTCCGTCCCAATTATCTGCGGTGTGCCAGTTCGTATTTTCAGAACCATCCCAGGTAAGTTCCCCTATATTGGTAGTGAAACTCACCTGATCTCCGTAAGAAGTTCCGGCTGAATTGGTAGCAAATGCTTTTACATAATAAGTTGTATTAGGAGAAAGGTCCGTTACTGATTGGGAAAACGCACCCGTAGAGCTCCAATCACCCATAGTCGAAACTTTTGTTCCTGCTCCGTTAGCAAAACCATTGATTAAACTCCAATATATTCCCCGTTCAGTAATGTTGGCGCCGCCGGTGGCTGTTATATTTCCACCCATGGTTGCAGAAGAACTTGTGAAAACAGAAATGGATGAAGTAGTAACTGAAGGTGCTGAAGCGGCAGGTGATTCGTACAAACGAATATTATCAAATGCAATTTCCTGAACGGCTGTAGCATTGGCGAAACAGTTTACCCGAAGATCCAATGTGCTTCCGGTTCCTGTAATTAAAGCTGAGAACTCTGCGAAAGAATAGGTTAATCCGGGACCGTCCCCTAAAAGGTCGCCAGTTGTTTCAAGATAAAGGCCTCCGGTGCTTCCGCTGCTGCTGTTGGCGGCAATTGCATAAAATGCAATTATTTTGATCCACGTGCCACCATCGATGCGGTATTCTACTTCCATTTTATCCTGTGCAGCACCCCAATCGCTTCCCTGAAAGGACCCAATCGGATCGGCTGCAAAAAGCCCTTTAACGGATAAGCCTGTCTTTCCTGTAATGTTGATTCCTGACCAGGTGACTTGTTGGGCGTCAGTAAGCGAACCATTTGTGCAGGTAGGACCCTTGTCGATGTCTTCTCCTGCCCAAAATTTTGAGCCTTCGTAATTAGAATAAGTTCCATTTTGGAGATTGATACCTGTGTTATCTGTTCTCATAAAATAGGCTGTAGCAGGCGAACCACACGAAAATGAAGTAGATGGAGTCCGGGACCCACTACTGGGTGCTCCTGTATCTTCAAATGTATCCGACCAAAACTGCGTTTGCCCGAAACTGGTTGTTTGGATACATAACAAGAGGGATGCGAATAATGTCTTTGTAATCATAATACTAAGGAGTTTTGTCTGTCTTCTTCTGTGAAAAAAGGGATTAAATGTTTTTCTCATTTTACTTAATTTTATTATTATTTTTTTTGATTGATTTTGATCGATATGTGAAAATCAATGCGACTTTTACCTGTTTGGAACTGATTATTCATTTTTGAAAACAATTAACCTGTTTATAAATAGATTATGTTCATGTTCCTGTTATAATTTTACAGCTTCCGCCACTCAGATAATTATGAAGAAACTGATTGTTGTATTACTGTTCCAATGAGAATATTCGTATCTGAAGCTGTATGGCCTATTTTTGATACGCTTACTTCAAACTACTGAGTAATTATATAGGCAACTTTCTCCAAATATCAAATCGTCCGTAAAAAAAATACAAGTTTTTTATTACAAGGTAAATTTCCTTCATGATTTAATGGGTGTTTTTGTATGTTATAAAAAGGCTTAAAAAAATGGAACTTTGTGTTCTTGCAATATTTCATTATGGGTTTGCATTTAATTATGCCGGGAGTAAAACTAAAAATTATTTTTAAAACAATAAAGACTTGCAGGTACTTTTATGTTAAGAGAGTTATTAAATTTTTGACAGAGAATTATTTGTTTGTAAATCAAAATCTTTTATCTAATTTTGCGCCCAATTAATTTTACACCGTTGTTATTTAACGCGATGCTGCGGTGTAAACATTGTATAACAAATAAATAGTTCTTTAAAATGTATTTAACATCAGAGAAAAAAACAGAGCTTTTTGCCCAGCATGGCAAAAGCGCGACAGACACAGGTAGTGCAGAAGGTCAGATTGCTTTATTCACATACAGAATCAATCATTTGACAGAACACCTGAAACAAAACAAAAAAGACAACAGCACACGCCGTGCGTTGATTAAATTAGTAGGTAAACGTCGTAGTTTGTTAGACTACCTTGTTAAAAAGGATATCGAAAGATACCGTTCTATTATTAAAGAATTGAACTTACGTAAGTAAAAATAAAAGAAAGGCAATGCAATGTGTTGCCTTTCTTTTTGGTAAATTGCAAATCCTCACCACCCTTTTGTAATTTAAACATTTAGATTTATTAATTATGGTAAACGCTACAGTTAAAACGATTGAACTTGCCGATGGCAGGATCATTACCATTGAAACAGGCAAATTGGCCAAGCAGGCCGATGGCGCCGTTGTAGTCAGGATGGGTGAAACCATGCTGCTGGCAACCGTTGTTTCTGCAAAAGAAGCCAACGAAGGTGTCGATTTTATGCCGGTATCGGTTGACTACCGCGAGAAATTTTCCGCAGCAGGCCGGTTTCCGGGGGGATTTTTAAAACGAGAGGGGCGTCCAAGCGACGATGAAATTTTGATTGCCCGGTTAGTTGACCGTGCGATTCGCCCGTTATTCCCCGATAATTATCACGCAGAAACTGCGGTTATGATTTCGCTAATTTCTGCCAACAAGGAAGAAATGCCCGATGCACTTGCCGGATTGGCTGCTTCTGCAGCTATTGCGGTGTCCGATGTTCCATTTATTACTCCAATTTCTGAAGTAAGAGTTGCAAGAATTAATGGAGAATTAATGATTAACCCAACTTATTCGCAGCTTAAGGAGGCGGATTTGGACATTATGGTGGGAGCATCGTATGACAATATTATGATGGTAGAAGGTGAGATGAATGAAATCACCGAGGAAGAAATGCTGGAAGCCATCAAATTTGCACACGAAGAAATAAAAAAACACTGTAAAGCCCAGGAAGAACTAGCTGCAGAGCTGGGGGTTGTAAAACGTGAATACAATCACGAAAACAACGACGAAGATCTTCGTGCCAAGGTAAAGGCTGAATTGTACGACAAATGTTACAATATTGCCAAACAGCAAATTACCAATAAACAGCAACGAATGGATGCTTTTGCAACCGTTCGTGACGAGTTTATTGAGGAATACAAGGCCGCTAATGCTGAAAATGAAGAAATCGAATTAGACAAACACGAAAGTCTGATTAAAAGATATTTCCACGATGTGGAAAAGGAAGCAATGCGTCGTATGATTCTTGACGAAGGAATTCGCCTGGATGGAAGAACAACCAAAGACATTCGTCCGATTTGGGGAGAAGTAAATTATTTGCCGGGAGCACATGGTTCTTCTATCTTCACCCGTGGTGAAACGCAGGCTTTGACTTCTGTTACACTCGGAACAAAAATGGATGTGAAAATTATTGACAGTGTAACAGTTCAGGGGAAAGAAAAATTCATGCTTCATTATAACTTTCCTCCATTTAGTGTAGGTGAACCCAAAACACCAAGAGGTGTCGGACGACGTGAAATTGGTCATGGTAATCTTGCATTGCGGGCTTTGAAAAACATGATCCCTACAGATGTTCCTTATGTAGTCCGGGTGGTTACCGATATTCTTGAATCCAACGGATCTTCTTCAATGGCTACCGTTTGTTCTGGTACAATGGCCATGTTTGATGCCGGACTTAAGATAAAAAAACCCGTTTCCGGAATTGCAATGGGATTGATTACCGATAAAGGCTCGGATAAATATGCTGTTCTTTCCGATATTCTGGGCGATGAAGACCATCTGGGAGATATGGACTTTAAAGTAACCGGTTCTGCTGATGGTATTACCGCAACTCAAATGGATATTAAAGTTGACGGACTTTCGTATGAAGTTTTAGCGCAGGCGCTTCAGCAGGCAAAAGAAGGCAGGTTGCATATTCTTGGAAAAATGCTGGAGGTTATTCCTGAACCACGTGTAGATTACAAACCAAATGTACCGCGTATTGAGGTTATTCAGATACCAAAAGATATGATTGGCGCCGTTATCGGACCTGGTGGAAAAATTATTCAGGCCATTCAGGAAGAAACCGAAACAGTTATTGTTATTGAAGAAAATGATGACTTTGGACTGGTTGAAATTTCGGGTGCCGGATTGGAACCGCTGGAAAAAGCAAAAGCAAGAGTTAAAGCGATTGTTGCGATTCCTGAAGTTGGCGAAGTTTACACCGGCAAGGTAAAATCAGTAGTTTCTTTTGGTGCATTTATTGAAATCCTTCCCGGAAAAGAAGCTTTATTACATGTTTCTGAAATGGACTGGAACAGGGTTGAGTCGGCTGAAGAATTTACCAAAGTTGGCGAGATGATAGAAGTGAAGTTGATTGGTGTTGACGAAAAAACCGGAAAACTGAAACTTTCGCGCAAAGCCTTGTTGCCAAAACCGGAAGGTTATGTTGAACGTCCTCCAAGAGAAGATCGTCCTCCGAGAAGAGATAATAATAACTACCGGAGCAATGATCGCAGAGGTGGAGATCGCCATGGAAATGATAACCGTAGAAATAACGATCGGCGCGATTTCAGGCCACGTCAGAATAATAACGAATAGGTGAACATAAAATAAAGTTCCAATTATAGAAAACCGTTCAAAACCTGGACGGTTTTTTTATGCCATTCAATCTTTATTTCTACTTTTGAAAAAGGTAAAACTAGTACAAATGGAAAACTGGGCAGAAGAAATTATTTTACAAATCGATACTGAACTTGCAAATACGCGAGAAAAAGATATTCGTTTTTTTCGTATCGATGAATTTAAAAGAAATGTGAAAAGAGTTCACGAATTTTCTTCTAACTGCCCTTTCTGTGCCCAACAGAGAATATATATATCTGAAGCTGCAAATACAATAAACGAAGCTGTTGAGGTGCCGGGAGATAAACGCCGCGAATACGATCGTTTAATAAGCAGGCTATCCAAACATATGCAAAAAGAACACGGATTCTTTCCACCATATTATTATTCATACATATATGCTTTTTTTGGATTAATTGCCGGTTTTCTCGCTGGATTTATTCTTTCTCAGTTTTTTCCGGAAGAACAGGAAACAATGTATGGCATCGGATTTACCATATTTATTGTTGCTTCATATATAATTGGAGGACAAAGAGACAGTAAA
>JAWKKP010000010.1:0-255739 GCA_041393215.1 Draconibacterium sp. | reverse complement strand
TTTGAATCCGGCTGCTGATTTCATCCAACGAAAGATTCTGTGATTCAAGCCGATAAGTGTCGGTATTGATAGTTATCTCACTTTCTTCCTGCCCTGAAAGTTCAACTTCAGCAACTCCCTCAAGTCGCACGAGTTCGTTACGAACATAGTTTTCCGCCACTTTACGAATTTCGTTCATGTCGGTTATTTCGCTATGTGTTAAACCGATAACCATAACAGGGGAAGTATTTGGATCGTGCTGAGTGATTTTCAGTTCTTCGATTTCAGAGTTTTGGGTAAGGGTGTTTAAGGCTTTTTGTAAATCGAGAAAAGCCTCATCCATGTCCTTATTCCAAACATATTCAACCGTTATTTGAGCAGAACCGACTTTGGTAACGGAAGTAACCTGCGTAACATCTGATTGACGAATGGCCATCGCTTCGATGTTTTCAACAAACTGCTTTTCCATTTCCTCCGGTGGTCGCTCCCCCGACTTAATTTCCACGAAAATTCGAGGCGAATTTAAATCGGGAAATAAGTCAACTCCCAGTTTATCAAAGGAGATATATCCAAGAAGAACAACTCCAAGAACAATCATTAGGATAGTTACCGGGTAATTGACAGAAAATTGTGTTAATTTCTTCATGTTACTGATTTTCTAATTATGAAAATACCCGTGTTCTTTAGAGTATTACTTTCACTTTTGAGTTGTCGCGCAATGTTTCAAATCCTTTTATAATTAACCGGTCATTTCTGTTCAAACCTTCTGTAATTTCAATATAATCCTGGTTTTCAATTCCTGTTGAAATTCTTCTGTCGTCGGCAGAACTGTTACGACCAACTACAAAAACATATTTTCCGCGGTTGCCGGAAAGAATTATATTTTTCGGAATTACAATGACACTGTCTTTATGATCAGTAATAATATCTGCCCTTACAAACATTCCCGGACGCAATTTTAAATCGGGATTATTTATCTGTATTTTCCCCCCAAATGTTCTTGTTTCAGTGCTTATCATTGGAGAGAGCTCAGAAACCAAACCTTTTAATGTATCCTCAACAACTGTGTAGCTTGACACCAAAACTTCCTGTCCGACTTTAATATCGGTAATACTTTTTTCGGGGAGGTTAATTTCCATATACATCTTATCGTAAGCCATTAAACTGACCATCGACTGACCAGCAGTAACTCTGGTTCCATTCGTATAATAGGGAAGTTCTACAATTACTCCGGTAAACGGGACAACTACCTTCATTTTTGCCAGTCGGATTTCAGCACTCTCAAAGTCATATTTTGCATTTGTAGTTGAAACTTCAGAGTTTCGAAGTTCGCGAAGTGTTACACCGCCTTTGTCATAGAGCGATTTTTGTTTTTCGTACTCATCGGCAGCAATTTCGAGGTTCAGTTTTTTTGATTCGAGTGCAATTCCATTTACATATTCATCGTCTTCCAGTTGAATAATTACCTGGCCTTCCTTAACTCTGTCACCCAATTTAAATGGTTTTCCGGTTGCAGGATTGTTCATTAAATGATATGCGCCAGCAATCTCAGAAGTAAGGGTGGTTTCATAAATGGCTTTTGCTGTTCCGGTTGTATTTATGTACTGGCTGATACTTTGAAGTTTCACATTTTCAACCGAAACAGGAACGGCGAGTTCAGTTGACTCCGACTGTGGCTGATTGTTGCAAGAAACTGTTATTGCGACGATTCCTGCAAGGAGCAGAAGAATTCTATAATTTTTCATTCTATTTGTTATTTTCTGAGTTATTAGTTTCGTTTAAGTATAATTCGGACGGCAAAATGGGTTCGCCTTTTTCAAAATCGTAAAGCGTTTGAATTTTAAGATTCAGAAGTTCAATTTTATAATTTATCAATGCCTGGGCAAGTGCTATTTTATTCTGCGAAAGCTGCGATTGGTAAAGATTTAAATCCATACCTGTCAAATCGCCGTTTTCATATCTTTCCAGATTGATTTCATAGGTTAACTGGGCATTGGTTTCATTTTGTTTTGCAATTTCAATTTGATTTAACTGGTTTTGTAAATTTCTGTAAACCTGTCTGATCCCGATAATAATCTGTTTCTTTTCTTCCGAATAACTCAATTCCTGCGATTTAATGGTTGCTTCCTGAGCTGCAATTCTTGCTTTCTTTTCTCCCCAGTCGAAAATTGGGATATTAAATGTTAACTGCACCGACGGGCTACTGGTTGGCGAGTCAAAAATCTGGTTTAAATTTTTATTGTCACCGGTAATACCTAACCTCAAATTTACGTCGCCACGAAATTCGTTTAATGCCTTTGTTGTTATCAAATCGAATTGGCTGTTTTCGATGTCGATTTCGCGCTGACGGAGCTCCATCCTGGAGTCCAACCCGTTATTTATGGCCTTGTCTAAATCAACAGGAACAGGATTCACGGAATAGTCGGCCAACACAACAATATCCTGGTACAAATCCATCCCGAGGTATAGTTTTAACTGGTCTTTGGCATTTTCGAAACTCACTTCACTGTTTTGCAGCGAAGACTTTGATGTGGCGAGGTTTAATTCTGCCTGGTAAAGTTCTTCTTTTGCAGCAAGCCCTGCATCAACTTTATTCCTGATAATGTCGTAGCTTTTTTGTGTATTGGCTAACTCTTCTTTTGAGATTTCAAGATTTTTCTGCGCCATAAAAACGTTGTAGAAAAACTGTGTTACGTTCCGTTCGAGATTGAGCCTTTGCATGGCATAACTAATATTTGCATTTTCATAGCTCAACTCTAACTGTTTCAGCTGCATTTTAAGCCGATTGTAGGTGAATAACGGCTGATTCAAATTCAAAAACAAATTATTATAAAATACTTTACTCTCGGTGCTTCCCAACGCATCGGAGCTACTGTTTTGCCAACCGAATTCGTTCGATAACGAAATTGTTCCATCGCTAAATAAAATGGGTTGAGAAACTAAAAAACGGCCATTCGTTTCAAAACTCTCATTGGTGTACCATTGTGAAACACGGGTATCGAAACGACGCTGATTGCTGTAACCAACCGGCGTAACTTCCAATGAAAAGCGTGATTTTAATGCTGCTCTCTGGGCATCAAGGTTTTTCTGATATCGTTCCAGATTTAACAACGACTGTTGTAAATCGGGGCTTCCTACTTCCGAAATTTTCAAGGCTTTTTCGAGAGTTAATGCTTCCTGTGCATTTAATCCGGTTATCCCAAATAGAATCAGTAACCCCAGCAATACAATTTTCTGCATCTGTTTTTCTTTTAAGTTTGTTATTTAGTTTTTATAATTCTACCAATTTTACTGCATCGGCAAAAATCATTCGAAGTTCCGATTTATTGGATAGCTCAATCAATGCAGTATCGGAAGGGAAATAATATGAACCAAGATGATTCCAGCCTCCATCTGCATTCTGACTTTCCAAAGCCGACTCCTCGGCTCCGTCTTCGCCATAAATTGTAAAGTGATATTCGCCTTTTTCTTCACCTCGATCTCGACCCCTTCCAAAACCTCTTTGTTTATAGAAGTAAAAATATACATCGTAATAGCCCGGCTTTTTGATTGGTACATGCCACTGTGCCTTTAAATTTCCATCTCCTGCCTTTATATAGTAAGCCGAACGGATATACTCACCGTAAAAATCGGAATTGGTAACAGCGGTCCAAGCTGTTGGTGGCCGCCAATAATTCATGCCGGCGTACTTACTCGTACTTTCCTTTTCCTTTAATATCCATTTTTCCAGGAGACTTTTGTTCTCTGATTTTGTAAAAGTAAATTCAGGATCTTCATTATCCACAATTACTTCATTCGGAAGATTTAATAAAACCGGAACATCAGAAACTGTTTCTCCTTCATACGGAACTGCTTTTGGATCCTCTTCAATGTCCCTGAAAAACTCCATCATGGTCTGCGGAATATTTTTCGAAGTCATCGTATTCATTATAATCATTCGCGGATCGGCATCGAGAAGATAACTCAGGCTTTTGGTCTGGTGAGGTTCAAGAACTACCAGTTTATTGATCATGTCTTCATTGCCACCTGGGCCACCGCGTCCGGGGCCACCGCCCCCTAAACGGAAAGTTAATTTCACGAGACCTTCAGTATCAGAAAAATTAGTGACCTTTAAGGCTACCATTGTCCTCATTTTATCGCCGCTTTTTACTTTAACTGCTTTTACCGGTGAAAACAGATAACCAGGAAGCGTTTTGGCTTTGAACCATTCGTCCATCATAGGTATCAGTTCAATTCCAAAATTTTCATTAATCCGTTGATCAAAATCTTCGAATGAAATATTCTTAAACATATATTCATTCAACGTTTTGCGCAGGAAATCCTGAAATTCTTCCTGCCCGGCTTTCCGTTCAATCATGGAAAATAAAACGTCACCTTTCAGTTTAATCACATTATCGATAATGGCCTTTTGATTCGGGTCAGCAAGTATTTCTGCGAAGGTGCTGTCCTGCAAAGCAATATTTGCTCTTTCATCGAGGCTTTGCCCCTGCATGTTGCTCATAAAAACAGAACGCATGTCGGTGACCTGATTTTTCAGGTAAGCCTCAAATATGCGATTCGTAATTGGCCATTGATCTGACTGGATATTATTCTGGAAATTATACAGCTCCGGAAAAATAAAATACGGATTTTGTGTAACGGTTGAATTCATTGGCCCACCGCGCCAGTTGCGTTCCTGCTCGTTTGTAAATGTTCGTAAAAAATCTTCAAAAACACGAAGTTCCATATCAAATGGAGTCATGTTGTTATCGCCATGACGCCAGCGCTGCATATTTTTTTGTTGCGTTTCAAAATCAACTGCATTAATCATGAAACCTTTTTCAGGAATTAAAACCTGCTCCGGTTGAACATATTCCTGTGATGATTTCCAGCTTCTCTTGAATGTTTTAAACTGGGCCGGCACTTCAACCAGGGAGAAACGGCTAAAAGAATAGTTTAAATTATAGGTTCTTTCAAAATCTTCAAACCTCTCATTTATAATACTTGGTATTGTATCGTTTATTTCTTTAAAAGAATGGACAAAGAAATCGTGTCCGTCCAAATACCAGATTCCAAATTTAATATCCTTACCTTCAACGGTTTTCTGTTTATAATTTCCAATAGCAAGCGTTATTTGGGTGAGTGGGTGATCGTTTTCAAACTTGAACTGTCCCTCTGAAACTTCGTTTACATTCCCCTGCGAAACTGCCTGCAATCCTGATTTTGTTTTAACCTCCAGATTAAAATTAATAAACTGTGGCTGGTACCAGCTTACGTTTTCAGAACTATATGTAACACCTGTTTTGGGATACCAGTTGGCTTCCGGTGTGAGTAAAACATAATTGGGGGTGATAAATGCAAATCTTTTGTCGACATTGATGACGAATTTGCCATATTTCTCCTGCATCGTTTTTTCGTCAATATCAAGATAACAAAGTGTCTCATCAATGCTTCCACCATACGAAAATGCTACTTTTGCTTCCTCTCCGGGTTCAAGATTTACGTTGTCGGAAATAATTATCAAATGTTTTTCACGCAAAAACGATATTTCACTCCCATTTAGTTTTAATGAATTTACTTTCAACCCATCATTTAAGCTAAAAATCAGCTTTTTAATTGGAATGGAAGATTCATTTTTCACCGTTAACTCAGAAGTTACATTGATGGATTCGGGATTATGAACCAACGAAATTGATTGCGCCAGTGTGCCCGGAACAGCCTCATTTACATACTTATTGTTCAACTCGATAGCTTCAGTGCGTAATCTAGTATTTTTCTTGAATGTATTAACATGCTCATAGGCAAGGTAACCTCCCCCTGCAATAAAAACAATGGCAAACAGCAACGAAAAATAGGTCATGGCTTCCGACTGGGGTAATCTCTTCAAAAGAAATATGGTCAGAAAAATAAATCCTATTCCGAGCGAAAGATAAATTCCGCGGTGTATCAGAATTACATCAATGTTTCCAAAACCAACAATATCCGAATTCAACATCGGAATATTAAAAGCCATATAGTCGAAAATGTAGTAGAATTTTGCCTGGATAAGAAAAAGCGTAATACCAATGTACCCTAAAATTAAGACAAAAGTAATTGCCTGATTACGAATGACGCTCATTAAAAGAAACGACAGGCCCATGATAAAAACCAGTGTCGGAACGCTAATTGCAAAGAGGTAAACACCGTAGGAAACCCAACTGATACTGGTTCCTTTTGCCAGCATATTGAAGACTAAAGCCATCAGAACAACAACAATGTTCAACACAAGAAAAACCTGCAGGTTACCCCAGGTCTTACCTATTACATACTCGCCATTGGTCATCGAGCGCATGTAAATTACTTCGGTAGTATCGAGCTTTTTATCACGCTTCAGGAAATCGGAAGCCAGGAATACGGCAATGATTGCCTGTGCAACATTTAAAATTAAAAGGTTGAAATAAGGGATTGCACTTGGAATGCTGCGAATCGCCCAGCCATCGCCCCCACCACCTTCAATGATCATTCCGAAGTTCATACCGAACAAAACCAGAAGCGACAATATTCCAAATATTCTGAAAAACCAGCTTCGAAGCAATGTTTTACGCTCGTATTTAGCAATGGATAATATGTTATGCACTGATATCATTTCAATTTTCTTTCGGTTAAACGTTTGACCACTGATTTAATTTGTTCTCCATAAAGTGTACATATGCATGTTCCAGGTTGGGTTGAATCTGTTGTCCATAATATCCGTTTATTTCGGGTGCAACTACCTGAACTTCCCATCCTCCGTCTATCGGAATTGTTGAAATTACGGGATACTTTTCATTAATTTCCAGGTATTCGTTTTCTGTGGCTTTTATCAGCCAAACATTTCCCTCAGCTTCCTTTATTAATTGTTCCGGAGAACCCGAAAAAGCAAGCTTCCCTTTGTTTAATAAAGCCATATTATCACATGTACTCGAAATATCGCCAACGATGTGCGTTGAGAGAATAATAATTACATCGCGGGTACTGATGGTTGAAAGCAGATTCCGAAACCGGATGCGTTCTTCCGGATCAAGACCGGTTGTTGGTTCGTCAACTATAATAATTTTGGGATCGTTTATCAGCGCCTGGGCAATTCCAAGTCTTCGTTTCATCCCGCCCGAAAGTTTGTTTGCATTTCTGTCGCGTGCTTCAAACAATCCTACTTCTTCAAGCATTTGTTCAACCGCCATTCGGCGCGCCGTACTATTTTTCATCCCGGCCAAACGTGCTGTGTAATCTAAAAACTCGTAAGTTTTCAGCTTTGAAAAAAAACTAAAATCCTGAGGAAGATAACCTAACATCGAACGAATTTCTTTTCTGTTTTTTATGAGATCGTAATCGTTAACCGTTACTTTCCCATTAGTAGGTTTCATTAACGTAACCAAAATACGCATTAACGTTGATTTACCTGCTCCGTTGGGTCCCAACAAACCAAACATTCCGTTGGGAATTTCAAGATTCAGATTCTTTAAGGCGTAACTTCCTCCTTTATAAATTTTGTTTAAGTTCTCAATTTTTATGTGCACAGTTCGAATTATTGATTTTTGTGAAACAATGAGTTGGACTTCAATGGAATTAAATAGTTTAACTGAATTGTTGATAAAAAACAATAAATCAAAAAAGAACGAGGTAAAAAATAAGTAATTCCGTATCTGAACAAAAAAAGGCTTCTTTACAGAAGCCTTTCTTGTTATAATTTATTATCGATTATTATTTCAGAATCGTATAACATTGTTCTTTAAAATACTCAGAAACAACAACATTCGTTTTCACTGAATCGGATGCATATCCAATAGCAACGAATGACATCACCAAAACTGTTATTGCAAAATACTTTGCTTTCGTAAATGTTAAAAAAACCGACACTTTTTAATCACTGTTTACAATTGAAGAACAGCATTAAAAAAGAAAAAGCCCTGCAGTGCAGAGCTTTTTGTCATTACCTTTTCAAATCTATTTCACTAAACTATAAACATATTCGTTGTTGTAACCAGACAAAACAACTTCGTAATTGCCTTTGTCCAGTTTTGCAAGATCAAATCCGCTCTGAAGCGAAAAATCGTTTCCAAGTCTTTTTTTGTAAATCAAATCACCATTGCTGTATATGTTGATATTGAAATTTTGTTTATCAACATTTAATAATGAGATTTTTAAAACATTATCGTTAAAAGAGAAGTATGGATCAATCTTCAGAATTGACTCACCAACTGAAATTTGGTTGCTGAATACTTTAAGGTCTTTTGCCAACTCTGTATCATTCACTCTTAAGTTTAATACATAATTTCCATTCTCCAGATTGGTAAAATCGAAAGTCTTCTGATAATCAGTAATAGGTTCACTCGACTTTTTATAATAAACCAGATCACCTTTAAAAGTTTTGATGCTTACTTCAAAAAACGCAGGTTTTTCATTCGTAATAGACACAACTGCTCTATCGGCAGTTAAAGGAGTAACATCCATTTTCGGTTTCTCAACTGCAGTTGCAATTGCTACAATCGCTACTGCCGACATTGTTGTCAAAAATTTAATTGTTTTCATATCATTCATTTTTAAATGTTAAAATGACACTACAAACATAATATGTTTTTCAACATAATGCTGCAAAACATACATTAAGTCTTTATCAAATTAACGTAACCACAACATTAAATATCATAAACTGCAACAACCAAATGTATAACAATTTGTTTTCCTGTACTTTACGAATTATTTATTCGCGCCCTTCAATTACCATGCCATCTTTTGAAACAAATTCATTTACATCGAATTAACAAAACAAAGCAGTATTTTTATTTATTACCAATGCTGAATTATGGAATTCATTTTTTAATATTTTTATACGCCATGCTCAAAACCACTTTTCCATTATACGTCTTTGGCCTGATTCTTATTACAAACCTGTTTTCTCCAATAAAATCGGCTTCACAACAAAGTATAAGTGCTGCTTATAACTATGGCAAAATTTATCCGCATAATACTGATATTGAACCCCTGGTAAAAGATCCGGTATATGGCTTTACAATTAATTACTATTTTCCAAACAGGTGGGGAGAAGAATGGCGAAACTTTTACAATCATCCAAACTACGGCTTGAGTTTCAACTACAAATCTTACGGAAATCCCGAAGTTGTGGGTGATTCGTATTCATTGTCTTCGTTTTACCAAATGTCAGTTCTTCCCCGAAGGAAATATTTCGATGTAGGAGTACTCGCATTTTCAGGAATTGGATATATTACAAAAATATATGATGAGGTTGAAAACCCAACCAACCTGGCAATCAGTACGCATTTCAATATTACCGCCGATTTAAGGTATTATGTAAAAGTAAGAGTCCACCCGGTTTATATTGAATACTCCCGTGGGTTGAATCACTTTTCGAATGGCCTCATTAAGGCGCCCAACCTCGGCATTAACGTTAAAAACAACAATTTAACTTTGGGTTACGAATTTGAAGATCTGCCCGTACATAAAAAAATCCCCAGCGCAGAAAGAAATAAAGAACCCCGACATGAATTTTGGGTTTATGGAGCAACGGGAGTGAAAGAAATCAGTGGATTAGCCGACAAAAGATTTGTTTCTGTGAATGCTTCGTTAAATTACACTTACCGAACAACGGTAATCAACAAAATGGGTTTGGGACTCGATTTTGTACATGACCCTTCACTGGAAGATTATGCATATCTTACATACAACAATTACCAGGGCGAGCCGTCCCTGAATTTCAGATCGGGAATAAGTTTACACAATGAATTTGTTTTTAAACACACGGGATTATTTACTTCGTATGGGTTTAATTTTACAACGAATGAATTTTATGCACGGCAACGATATTATAAGGTTGGATTAAAATTTTACTATAAAGACTTGATAGGAGTTGTTTTATTGAGAGCAATTCCTTTATTTCGGGCCGATTTACTGGAATTAGGTATTGGATACAGAATTCCGGTAAAAAGCAAAAAAAACAGAGAATGAACATTCAAATACTTCAACTTCTTGAAGGAGCCAAAAAAGCAGAAGGCCTTACCGTTGTTATTGATGTTTTCAGGGCATTTTCTACCGCTTGCTATGCATATCATTTCGGGGCAAAAAAAATAATTCCGGTAGGAAATATAGATTTGGCCTACGATTTAAAAAGCAACAATCCCGACTTCATATTAATTGGAGAAAGAAACGAGCAAAAACCAGCCGGATTCGATTTTGGAAATTCTCCATCTCAACTTCAGCAAGAAAAAATCAGCGGCAAAACAATTGTACACACTACCAGTTCCGGAACTCAGGGAATTGCAAATGCCTTAAACGCTGACGAAATTATTACCGGAAGTTTTGTAAATGCCAATGCCATTGTACGGTACATCAAACAGCAAAAACCTTTGCGAGTTTCATTGGTTTGCATGGGTTATGCATGTGAATATCCCACTGATGAAGATACGTTATGCGCCGAATATATTAAAAATGAGCTGGACGAAGCATCAAACAATTTTGAAGAAATGGTAAAAACCATAAAAGAAGGTTCAGGTGCCCGTTTTTTCGATAAAGAAAAACAAAGTTGGTCTCCCAAAAAAGACTTTGAACTTTGCCTTGCACTCAATCGTTTCGATTTTGTTTTAAAAGTAATAAAGGCGGGGGAATACAACTTCTTAGAGAAGATTGAAATTTGAGTTCGGGTAAAAATATGATGTAATGAAGAGATACGATTTCGATGAAATAGTTCCAAGGGAAGGAACAAACTGTATAAAGTACGACGGTCGTGAATGGATTTTTAAAACCAACGATTTAATTCCGCTTTGGGTAGCCGATATGGATTTCCGTACGCCCGATTTTATTGTAAATGCCCTGAAAAAAAGACTGGAACACGAAATTTACGGATATACGTTTAAACCCGAAACCTATTTTCAGGCGATTATTGGATGGATGAAACGCCGCCATAATTGGGAAATACAGAAAGAGTGGATTTCATCAAGTCCGGGTGTTGTGGCCGGATTAACGTTAGCTATCGAAACCTTTTCAAAACCCGGTGACGAAATTATTGTACAACCGCCGGTATATTTTCCGTTCTTCGATTGCGTTAAAGGCACCAAGCGGAAACTGATAGAAAACCCGTTGAAAATTGAAAACAGTCGATACACCTTCGACTTTGACGATTTAAAATCGAAGATTACAGAAAATACAAAATTATTGCTGTTGTGTAACCCGCAAAACCCCGGCGGGATGGCCTGGAAAAAGGAAGAATTGGAAGAATTATCGGCAATTTGCCTTGAAAAGAAAATCATGGTTATTTCCGATGAAATCCATTCTGACCTGATATACAAAGAAAACAAACATATTCCTTTCGCTACACTCTCTGAAGAAGCAGCAAAAAACTGTGCAGTTTTAATGGCGCCCAGCAAAACATTTAATGTCGCCGGGCTTGCAACTTCATTGGTAATTATTCCCGATAAAAACAAATTTGCACGATATGAGCGCACATTAGGAGTTGGCCATTTAGGCATGGGAAATCTTTTTGGTTCGATTGCACTTGAGGCTGCTTACAAAAACGGCGATGAATGGCTGGAACAAATGCTGGACTATTTATGGGAGAATTATCTGTTTCTTGAAACGTTTATTTCAGAGAGATTACCAAAAGTAAAGGCAATGAAACCGGAAGCCACATATCTGGTATGGCTCGACTTTACAACTTACGGCATGAAAGATGAAGAACTTTCGAAATTTATTGTCGAGGAAGCAAAAGTTGGATTAAATAATGGGGGGCGGTTTGGCACCGGTGGCGATGGCTGGATGCGAATTAATATCGGCTGTCCGAGAAGTGTTTTACAAGAAGGGCTTAAAAGACTGGAAAAAGCATTTGCTGAAAAAGTATCCTAGAAATTTGAATTTATCCAGTTAACGGCTTCGTCCACATTCATTTCAATCATACATCTGAAATGCTTTTTCGGACATTTTTGATACCCCAGTTTAGAACACGGGCGGCAATTCAGATTATCAACTTCCAGAAGTTTGGAAACCGGATCAGCCATATAAGGTACCATCCCAAAATCGGGAACGGTATTTCCCCAAAATGAAAGTACTTTTTTATGAAAAGCTGCTGCAATGTGCATTAGCCCGGTATCGTTGGTTAATACAACATTTGCATTCTTAACTAACGAAGCCGACTGATTCAGGCTTACTTTTCCGGAATAGTTTAATACATTCCCTTTTGATTGGGAAAGCACAATTTCACCTTCATCAAACTCTTTCTTCCCACCCAAAAGAATTACAGGGTAATCAATTTTCTGGCAAATTTCGGAGACCTTTTCTACGGGTAACTTCTTCGTATTGTAAGTACCGGCAATCACAAACGCCACATATCCTTTTTGAAAGGGCGCGGGCAAATCACTCCTTTGAAACACTTCATTTTCAGGAATAAAGTAATCAAGTCCGTGCCCATCATTTTTGATTCCAAGCGGAGCTACAGCTTCGAGGTAACGGTCAACAATATGCTTATCAGGAAGCCGGTTAATTTTAAAATTTATCAGCAAAAATTTCTGCCAGTTCAGTTTATCAACCGAATATGAAGTAACATTCAGCCCTTGTTTTATACGATTACTTCTGAAATTCTGGTGAAGGTCAATTACATAATCAAACTTCTCCTTTTTAAGACTTTTAATTAGTTCCGGTATGTTTTCACCCAGAATATGAACTTTATCGATGTAGGGATTAGAGGAAACAATCGATTCGAACTTTTGCTTTGTTACAAAGTGGATTTCTGCATTTTCAACCTGATTTTTAAGACAACGAACAACCGGCGAGGTAAGTACAACATCGCCAATCGAACTTAACCTTATTATCAGGATTTTTACCTTCATTTATAAACTAAAATCCCCGAAGATAATAACCTTCGGGGAAAGTTTTTATGTTTTATTCTTCATTAAGCCGATTCTACAAGAACAATTATTTTGTTCGCTTTATTTTCAACCACACCACCGTCAACTTCAAAAAAAAGTTCCTTGCCCGATACCTCCTGAATTTTTATTGTACCTTTTTCAAGTGTAGAAATTATAGGGGCGTGATTTTTCAAAATCTCGAAACTTCCTTTACTACCCGGAAGTTTAACAAGTTCCACCTCGCCTTCGAACACTTTTTTATCAGGTGTGATGATTTCTAAATGCATGAATAAAAATTTCTTATTTTATTTTTCCGACAACATTTTTTCACCCTTCTCAATGGCTTCTTCAATTGTTCCCACAAGGTTAAATGCGGCTTCCGGGTATTTATCAACCTCGCCGTTCATAATCATGCGGAAACCTTTAATGGTGTCTTCAATGGAAACCAATTTCCCTTCCAAACCGGTAAACTGAGAAGCCACAAAGAATGGTTGAGAAAGAAATCTCTGAACGCGACGTGCACGGTGTACCACCAATTTATCTTCTTCAGAAAGTTCATCCATCCCTAAAATGGCAATAATATCCTGCAGCTCGGTATAACGTTGCAACAACATTTTTACATCCTGCGCACAATTATAATGTTCATCACCTACAATTTCAGGAGTAAGAATCCTTGAAGTTGAATCCAGTGGATCCACAGCAGGGTATATCCCTAACTCGGAAATTTTACGACTTAATACAGTTGTAGCATCAAGGTGAGCAAAAGTTGTAGCGGGTGCCGGGTCAGTTAAGTCGTCGGCAGGTACATAAACCGCCTGAACCGATGTAATTGAACCACGCTTTGTTGAAGTAATACGTTCCTGCATAATACCCATTTCGGTTGCCAGTGTTGGCTGATAACCTACTGCTGATGGCATCCTGCCCAAAAGTGCCGAAACTTCGGAACCAGCCTGCGTAAAACGGAAAATATTGTCAACGAAGAAAAGAATGTCACGGCCACTTTCAGAAGATCCGTCACCATCACGCAAACTTTCAGCAATAGTTAATCCTGAAAGCGCAACACGGGCGCGAGCTCCCGGAGGTTCGTTCATCTGACCGAAAACCATAGCCAATTTCGAATTCTTTAATCTGGAAGCATCAACCTTTGAAAGATCCCAGCTTCCTTTTTCCATCGACTCCTTAAATTCTTCACCATAATCTACAATATCGGCTTCAATCATTTCACGCAAAAGGTCGTTACCTTCACGTGTACGTTCACCTACACCGGCAAAAACTGAAAGTCCGCTGTGTGCAAGCGCAATATTGTTAATTAATTCCTGTATCAAAACTGTTTTTCCTACACCGGCACCACCAAATAACCCAATTTTACCTCCTTTTGCATAAGGCTCAATCAAATCGATAACTTTAATACCGGTGTATAGAACTTCTGTTTCAGTAGTTAAATCTTCATATTTTGGTGGCTCGTTATGAATGTTCAACCCGTCTTTAGGAAGATTCTCCATCCCGTCGATTGCATTTCCAACAACGTTTAGCAAGCGGCCCAAAGCTGCCTCACCTTTTGGCATAACGATGGGGCTGCCCAACGACGCAACTTCCATTCCACGCCGTAAACCATCAGTAGAATCCATGGCTACACACCGAATTGTATTTTCACCAATATGTTGCTGACATTCGATAACAAGGCCATCTTTTCCTTCCCTTTTTACTTCTAGTGCCTGATTAATTTCGGGTAGTTCTCCCCCTTCCCGTTCAAAACTAACATCAACTACAGGTCCGATTACCTGTATGATTTCACCAATGTTTTGAGCCATATATATGTAGATTTTTTAGAGCAGTTTACTATTTTTTTATTCGCCCCACAAATTTAGCATTGTTTTGCGTTTGTCCAACCCCTTTTTTTCTTTTTAAGGACATATTTAACATCCTACTTGACACGATTTAATATATTGTTACTGACCGCAAGCAGGGATACTTTTTGCTTTTCTTCAACAGGAATTTGAACGTAAATTTCGGATGCTTTTTGAAAATAGGAATCTACTTTTTGCTGAATTAGTTCTTTAATATTTAGCCTTTGGTAAATATGAGTTACTGCATTAATTTTTTCTTCCTCGTTAAATTCAGCCTTGCCTAACCAATCAAGCAATTCTTCTTTTAATTTGCCCTCCGATTTTTCGATAGCCTTTATCAATAGAAATGTTTTTTTATTGGCAATAATATCGCCGCCAATTCTTTTTCCAAATGTTTGCTGATTGCCAAAAGTATCAAGCATATCATCCTGCAGTTGAAAAGCCATTCCAAGGTTAATTCCGAAATTATATAACTGTACAGCAATTTCGTTGGATGCATTGGCCAGTAAAGCGCCCGATTTTAACGAACAGGCCAAAAGCACTGCCGTTTTTAGCCTAATCATTTCAAGATATTCGCTTTCACTGACATCCAAACGGTCTTCAAAATCCATATCAAACTGCTGGCCTTCACAAACTTCAATTGCTGTTTGAGTAAAAAGCTGCATGGCTTCAAGAAGCTTTTCCGATTTGCATTCGTTTAAATACTGATACGATAAAAAGGCCATGGCATCGCCGGAAAGAATTGCTGCATTTTCGCCAAAGACTTTATGCACAGTTTCACGGTTCCGTCTAACATCGGCCTTATCCATTATATCGTCGTGCAACAAGGTAAAGTTGTGAAAAACCTCAATGGCCAAAGCTGCCGGAAGTGCATTGTAAATATCGTCCTGAAAAAGGTTGTAACTCAAAAGAAGAAGCACCGGACGCAAACGTTTCCCTCCCATTTCAAGCGAATAATCAATAGGAAAGTATAATTTTTCAGGGTTCTTTCCCTTCAATTCCTCCGAACGTTTTTTAATTTCGGCATTAACAATTTCCTGCAGCTGATTAACCGAATACATAATTATTCTATTTCTTTTTTTTCAGACGGAGAAATCTCCAGTTCATCCAAATCTATATCCTCTTCTTCGTCGTAAATGTGCAGCAAAGGCTCTTTAAACGAACGGGTTGTGGTTAACCTGTCCAGACCAAACAACAACGATGGCAGTAAAATTAAATTGGATGTTACCGCAACAATTAATGTTAGCGATACCAAAATCCCCATTGCCTGTGTACCTCCAAAATTAGAGAGTGTAAATATTCCGAATCCGAAGAACAAAACAATGGATGTGTACAGCATACTTACACCGGTTTCTTTTAGTGCCAGTACCACCGACTGACCAATATCCCATCCGGTTACTTTTAATTCCTGTCTGTATTTTGCCAGAAAATGGATTGTATTATCCACCGAAATTCCAAAGGCAATACTAAATACAAGAATAGTTGAAGCCTTTATGGGAATATCTGCAAATCCCATGATTGCGGCGGTAAAAACCAAAGGAATAATATTAGGTGTTAACGACATAATTACCATTCGCCACGAAGTAAACATGATGGCCATAAACATGGAAATTAAAATGATAGCCAATGCAAGACTTGTAAATAAATTCTTTAACAGGTATTTTGTTCCCAGAAACGAAATAATACTTGAACCGGTTACCGTTACATTATAGTTATCGGAAGTAAAAACGGAATCGATATCCGCTTTAAAATCTCCGTACAACTCTTCCATCTTTTTTGTACCAACGTCTTTTACCCTGATGGAGATTCGGGTAGTTTGTCGTGTACTATCCAGGAATGAATGAAGCAAACCTGCATTTTCTTCACCTGTGGCTGCGTATTGCAGAATAAAATTTTTCTCCCGGTTATTCGGAAGGCTGTAGTAATCTTCCCTGCCATTATAGAATGCCTGTTTCGAGAACTTCAGAAGATTTAGCAACGAAGTTGGAGCCGAAAGTTCCGGGTATTTTGCCAGCCTCTCCTCCAGTTGATCCATCTTCCCAAAAGTAGATAGCTGCATTACACCTCCTGGTTTTTTGGTGTCAATCATGATTTCAAGCGGCATCAATCCCTGGAAATTACTTTCAAAAAATTTCAAATCTTTATAAACCGGATCGTGATGTGGAATATCGTCTACCATATAACCCGAACTTTTAATCAAGGTAATTCCGTAGATTCCAACTCCAAGAATGGCAATTGTTATACCATAAACTGCTTTGCGGTGGTGTTGTGTTATCACCATTAGTTTCTCAATAATGCGGGTGACAAATTTACCCTCCAGATGCCGCAAATGCTTTGATGAAGGCGGTTCGATAAAACTGAAAATTATTGGTATCAGCAATAACGAAAGAATAAATAATCCGAGAATGTTCAGCGATGCAATAATTCCGAATTGCCGCAGAAGGTCGCTTTTTACAATAGTAAAAGTGGCAAACCCCGATGCCGTGGTTAAGTTCGTCAAAAAAGTGGCGTTCCCGATTTTTACAATAACACGCTGAAGTGCCTTTATTTTATTTCCATGGCTTACGTATTCGTGATGAAATTTATTCAGCATATAAATACTGTTGGGAATCCCAATTACAATGATCAACGGGGGAATCATTCCAGACAAAATGGTGATTTTATACCCGAACAACTTTAACATCCCCATCGACCAGATAACACCGATGAGAACAATGAGCACAGGGAAAAATACGGCCTTAAACGAACGAAAAAAGATAAACAAAACAATAATGCAGATAACCAGCGCAAGCACACTGAATAAATAAATTTCGCGCTTAATTTTTATTGAATTTATCACCCGAATATACGGCAAGCCCGAGTAGTGAAGTTTTACGCCTTCCTGCTGCTCAAAATTCCGACATACTTTTTGGATGGATAAAATCATCTTCTCCCGGGTTTTGGTATGCATTTTATCCTTGTTCACCGTTATGGCCAGAATATAAGAATGTGTTTCAGGGTTATAAACCAGGTTCCGGTAAAACGGCAACGTTTCAAATTTGGCAACCGCAGCATCCAGTTCTGCCTGTGTCGAAATCGAATCGGAAAAAATCTTTTCAACTACAAATTTTTTCTCTTCTGTATTTTTTACCAGGTTGTAGGCATTCGAAACCGAAAGTAAATCTTCCACGCCTTCTACTTGCGAAAGTTGCTGGCACAACTCGCCCCACTTTTTAAACTTTTCATAGTTAAAAAAATTGGAATCCTGTACCCCGACAATAATCAGGTTTCCCTCTTCACCAAAAACCTGTTTAAAACTTTCATATTCTGTATATGCTGCGTCTTTTTTAGGCAGTAATAATGCGTAATCGTATGACATTTCCACCTTTCGGGCATTATACCCAAAGAAAATGGTGATAGCAGCTAAAATTGTGAGTAATAAAATTTTATTCCGAAGAATAAAACGGGAAACCCAAATCCACATAAAATTCTTTTCTTAAAATAAAAACCACGAAAATAAGACAAATAATCGGATATTAAAAAGCAGGGATTTAGTGAATTACAATAACTTAACATTGAGCGTTAACGATTTGATTACCGGTTTTTTATTGAAGTATTTGATTATGTTTTTCATAAAGAACTGCCGATTTTGCAAAACAAACGATGCAGACAGTAAGCAAAAAATGCATTGTAAGTTTAATACAGAAAACGTACAACCACCAACACACGATAAAAACACAGGAGGATTAAAAAAAGAGATTACCCCAGATTAAGTTTTTCGGCGAACATGTGCAGGCTGCATTTATTGTACAACAAAATTAGTTTGCGGGAAGCACGAAATTTCAACGATCCGTTGAATTGCCATTGGCTCACGAAAGTAGAAAGTGCCGGGGTAAAAGCCACATCCCAAAAGGAGTTTCTTTTCCGGAAAGAAAATTAAAATAAAAGCCGATCCCTCCCGGAACCGGCTTCTATTTCTAATATCTTGATTCTTGTGTTTTGAATCTTAATTCTAAAATTCTAATCTTCCTTATACGCTTCAATCAGAATTTCAAGGATTTTTTTACCGGCAACGGCAACGCTGGTTCCCGGGCCAAAAATGGCAACCGCACCTGCATCGTACAAATACTGGTAATCCTGGTGAGGAATAACGCCACCACAGATAACCATAATATCGTCGCGGCCCAGTTTTTTCAGTTCTTCGATAATGGCCGGAACCAGGGTTTTATGCCCGGCTGCCAGTGAAGAAACACCCACTACATGCACGTCGTTTTCAACGGCCTGTTTGGCGGCTTCTTCCGGAGTCTGGAACAACGGTCCCATATCCACGTCAAAACCGAGGTCGGCATAACCGGTAGCAACCACTTTTGCACCACGGTCGTGGCCGTCCTGACCCATTTTGGCAATCATAATTCGTGGCTGGCGGCCTTCCATTTCGGCAAATTTTTTCGCCAGTTCCTGAGCTTCCTTGAACTCGTCTTTTCCTTGTATCTCTGATTTATACACGCCTTCAATTGTTCTGATTACTGCTTTATATCTACCAACAATTTTTTCACAAGCATCGGAAATTTCACCTAAAGATGCACGTTTTTTTGCTGCGTCAATGGCCAATTCCAGTAAGTTTCCTTTTCCGGTTTTAACGGCTTCGGTAATTGCAGCCAAAGAAGCCTGAACTTCAGCTTCATTACGTTCGTTGCGTAACTTTTTCAAACGCTCGATCTGCGATAAGCGAACAGCAGTGTTGTCGATGTCCAGAATATCAATCGGATCTTCTTTTTCCAAACGATATTTGTTCAATCCAACAATGGTTTGTGTGCCACTATCAATTTTACCCTGTGCCCGCGCTGCAGCCTCTTCAATACGCATTTTCGGAACTCCGGTTTCGATAGCTTTTGCCATACCACCGAGTTTTTCCACTTCTTCGATTAATGCCCATGCTTTTTGTGCCAGTTCGTGTGTTAACGATTCAACGTAATACGAACCTGCCCAAGGGTCGAGCGAACGGCAAATTTCAGTTTCCTGCTGCAGATACAACTGTGTGTTACGTGCAATACGAGCCGAGAAATCGGTTGGAAGCGCAATTGCTTCATCCAGTGCGTTGGTATGCAAACTTTGGGTGTGTCCTAAAGCCGCAGCCATTGCCTCAATTGCTGTGCGGCCCACATTGTTAAACGGATCCTGCTCGGTTAACGACCAGCCCGAAGTTTGTGAGTGTGTACGCAATGCCATCGATTTCGGATTTTTCGGGTTGAACTGTTTTACCAGTTTTGCCCAAATCATACGTGCAGCACGCATTTTTGCAATTTCCATAAAATGGTTCATCCCAATGGCCCAGAAGAATGACAAACGTGGCGCAAAGGCGTCAATATCGAGACCGGCTTTAATACCTGTGCGAAGGTAATCCAAACCGTCGGCTAAAGTGTAGGCCATTTCAATATCGGCAGTCGCACCGGCTTCCTGCATGTGGTAACCTGAAATGGAGATTGAGTTGAACTTCGGCATGTATTTCGACGTGAATTCGAAAATATCAGCGATGATCTTCATGGAGAATTCAGGCGGGTAAATGTAAGTGTTACGCACCATAAATTCTTTCAGAATATCGTTTTGAATTGTACCTGAAAGTTGCTCCAAAGTAGCTCCCTGCTCCAATCCGGTAACAATGTAGAAAGCCATAATTGGGAGCACAGCCCCGTTCATGGTCATTGATACCGACATCTTATCCAATGGAATCTGGTCAAACAAGATTTTCATATCCAGAATGGAGTCGATGGCCACACCGGCTTTTCCTACGTCGCCAATTACACGTTGGTGATCGGAGTCATACCCACGGTGTGTAGCAAGGTCGAAAGCAACTGACAAACCTTTTTGTCCGGCAGCCAGGTTACGACGGTAAAATGCGTTCGATTCTTCGGCCGTAGAAAACCCGGCATACTGGCGAATCGTCCACGGGCGCATTACATACATGGTTGAATACGGCCCGCGAAGGAAAGGTGCCAACCCTGCTGCGTAATTCAGGTGTTCCATTCCTTCCAAATCTTCTTTGGTGTAAACAGGTTTTACCGGAATCTGCTCCGGAGTCAACCAGTTTTTTTCTATTTTATTTTTTGCAGTCCATTCGCCCAGATCTTTCTGTGCTGTTGCTGCTTTTATGTTTATGTCTTTGAAATTCGGTTTCATCTTGTCGATTTTTTAGATTCCCAACTCAGTTTGATATGCCTTTAAATCTTCCAGAATATTGCTGCGAACATGAATGAAATTGGTAATTCCTTTTTCTTCCAGTTCTGATTTGCAAGCCGGATTTCCGGCAATAACCAGAATTTCTTTATCTAATTTTTCGGCAGCTTCCGGTGCAAGCAAGGCATATTCATCATCTGAACTACAAATAACAACGATGTCAGCATTTTTTGCTTTTGCAGCAGTAATACCTTCTTCGATTGTTTTAAATCCGTTGTTATCGATTACTTCGAAACCGGCAACGGCAAAAAAGTTACAGCTAAACTGAGCGCGTGCTTTACGGAAAGCGAGGTTTCCAATGGTCAGCATAAAAGCAACCGGACGTTTATTTTCTTTGGAGTAAACATCGGTTTTGTAACGTAAGGCTTCAAAAGCCTGAGCACCGCGGTATGGTTTCAGCGTTTCCACTTCAGCACCTTCAACGGTATAATCCACAGGTTGAAAAACAGAAGCTTCCAATTCTTTTGTTACTTTTTCAGTAAAATTCGGAAATTGGTTGGTTCCTAAAAGATTTTCGCGACGCAGTGCAATGTTTTGATTGCGTTTTGCTGCCGTGGCTTTTATTTCACCCTGAACAAATCCGTCTTTGAAAGCAGCAATAAAACCACCTTTTTCCTGAACTTCGAGGAATAATTTCCAGGCTTGTTCTGCAATTGAGTTGGTCAATGATTCGATATAATATGAACCGGCAGAAGGATCAGCAATCTTATCGAGGTGAGATTCTTCTTTCAACAATAATTGCTGGTTACGGGCAATGCGTTCCGAAAATTCGGTTGTGTCCTCATAAATGGCATTAAATGGCAATACTGTAATGGAATGTGCACCACCCAAAGCTGCCGACATGGCTTCGGTTTGTGTACGAAGCATGTTTACATATGGGTCGTAAACGGTTTTATTGTAGGCGTTGGTTTCGCTGTGAGCGACCAATTTTGCAGCACAATTACATTCAGGGCCGTAAGCCTCAACAATTTTTGCCCACAATAAACGGGCAGCACGTAACTTGGCAATTTCCATAAAATAGTTGTTGCCAATGCCAAAATTGAATTTGACGTTTTTTGCAACTTCATCGATACTTAGGCCTAGTTCGGTTAACTGGGTTAAATATTCGGCGCCCTGTGCCAGCGAAAACGCCAACTCCTGAATAATGGATGAACCGCTATTGGCAAACCATTTCCCGTTAACTCCAATAACCCGGAATTTAGTAAGAGCAGAAGTTTTTTCAATTACCGCTTTCACATTTTCGAACGCTTTGTCGCCCATTTTGCCTTGCAAAACAAGAGCAGCAAGCGGATCGATGGATGAAGAAGCAACAACTTCTTTATTGTCCCACTGGCCTTCCGAAACATATTCGGCAAATTCGGCGGCACAATTGCAGTTTTCGCAACCACAAACAAAGTTAATTTCAGCCGCTTCCAGACAAATGTCTTTTAGCAAAATTGCCAAATCGGCTTTTGTAATTTTTTCACAGCAGTCGAAATAAAATCCAAGCGATGTGATTCCTTTTCCAAGAATGCTGAGTGCCTTTTTATTGGCTTCAGCAAGGTCTTTAACATAGATGTCCTGGCGAACAAACCAGTCATTGTTATTTTTACTGTTACCGCGAACGAATGGAAATTCTCCCGGTAGTGTGTCTAAATATTGGATATTCTCAAGGTTCTCCTGGCGATAATACGGACGAACATTAAATCCTTCGTATGTTCTCCAAACCAGTGCCCTTTCGTAGTCCTGGCCTTTTAGGTCGGCGTTGATTTGTGCTTCCCACTTTTCTGTTGTAACGGGCGCAAAATCGTTGAAAAGTTTTAGGTCTTTTTCTCCCATGGTTGAAAATTGTTTTTGAAATCGAGGTGCAAAATTAATTGAATTAAAAATGTTAGACACAGAATATTTTGGTTAAATGATTGAAACCAGACAAAATTCATGTTTAGGAAACAGAAGCATATTGAAATTTTTAACCAGCACCATTTCATTTCAATTTTTACATTTAGGAAAGTTCTGTTTTATAATCATTTAACATATTTTAACATTTTAGTATTCTGCTCATAAAACAAGGATTTAATAAATATATTTAAATAAATGTTGATATTTTTTATAAATAATTTAAACATTTTTTGTTTAAAAATAGTTATACAATTGCTAGACAAAACAAAACATTTTCAGAAACAGAAAATTAGAAACAAGTTTATTAACAATTAAATTTCAGAAACGATGAAAACAAAATTGAATCAAATTGTACCAATGGCAATCATTGCCTTTTTATTTGTTGGCTTTTCCACTTCTGTTTATGCCAATAAGAATTCATCAGCGCCTTCGGTGGTAGAAATTGCTGCATCAAATCCTGACTTCAGCATTCTGGTTGAGGCTGTAACTAAAGCAAATTTAGGAGAAGCCTTAAGTGCAGACGGGCCTTTTACAATATTTGCGCCAACCAATGAAGCATTTAACGCTTTGTTCAAACAACTTGGTGTCAGTGGAGTAAAGGATTTAACTTCCGAACAGCTTACACCAATTCTTAAGTATCACGTAGTTTCAGGAAAAGTAATGTCAACCGATCTTTCGAATACTTCGGTTGCAACTTTAAACGGAAAGAAAATTAAAGTGGATTTGAGCAACGGCGTAATGATTAATGATGGCAAAGTAGTGAAAGCTGATATTACAGGAAGTAACGGAGTGATACATGTAATTGACAAAGTACTGATTCCAAATTAGGATTAAACGAATACCATGACAAATGTGCCGGGCGCAAAAGCTTCCGGCATTTTTTATTTCGTTAAAATTTCTAAAAATGCAAAAGAGATGAAAAGTGTTTTGGTTTACTACTTGTAAATTTTCTAAATTGCGATTCGTACTTGGTTGAAATTGTATATGGAAAAACTACGTTGGATAAAGGAAGTTTTCGGGTCGAAGTTGGAATTATTTCAGGGAAACGATACTATTGGAAAAATACAGTGGGAAGGGATGCTGAGTTCCAAAGCCCAAGCAATGATAAATGGTAAACTTTTTTTGCTTAACCGGGAGTTTTTCCTCTCGAAACTTGAAATTTACGATGCCAATGACCAATCGTTACTGGGAACAGTAATGGTAAATATTTTTAATCCACGCAGCGATGTTGTATTAAACGGGAAACGTTTTGAGCTTGAAATTCAGAACTTTTGGCAATCACGCTGGTCATGGAAATACAACGGAACCGAAATAGTAACATTTACTTCCAACGAATTTATCACCAAGGATAAAGGTGACATTGAGCTTTCAACAACGGTTAACGAAGAAGTTGAAATTCTAATTTTACTGGGGTTGTTTGTGAGAAATCAGTTTATTCTTTTTATGCTGCTGATCCTTTTGGTTATCCTTATTGTCATCATTTAATTTTTTGTTTTTGGTTCCGGCACAAATAATAACCTGAAAGTAATCCTAAAATTTAATATAGTAAAAACAAAAACCGCCCTTGCGTACAAAAGCGGTTTATTATAATAGTGTAAGTTGCCGATCCGTCCGCCAGCTGGCGGACAGTACTTCAACTTACGGAAAAGCACCAACAAGAGTTGATGCTTGTATTTTAAGCAATCTATTAAAATTAATTTTCACCCCCCTTTAATTCTTCCCTTAATGGGAAATGTCGAATAAAATGAGACAGTGGGTGAATAACTATTTTCAATTTCCATAAAACCAGGAGCTTACTTTACTTCCGAACCGTTTTTCACTTTTTTGTCGGGTTCAACAATCGAAAGCGAACCATCGGCGTTTTCGGCACAAAGTATCATTCCCTGCGATTCAATACCTTTTAACTTTTTAGGTTCAAGATTCACCAAAATAGAGACCTGTTTCCCGATTAAATCTTCAGGTTCATAGTATTCCGCAATACCCGAAACCACAGTGCGCTTGTCAATTCCGGTATCGATTTTCAGTTTCAGAAGTTTTTTCGTTTTTGCCACTTTTTCGGCTTCCAGAATGGTGCCCACACGAATATCCATTTTACCAAAATCTTCGAATTCAATGCTTGCTTTTGCGGGCTTTGCTTTTGCGCCAGCCATTTCGTTTGCCTTTTTTGTATTCAACAGCTTTTGTAATTGTGCATCAATTACATCGTCTTCAATTTTTTCGAAAAGAAGTTCCGGTGTATTTATTTTATGCCCTGCCAAAATCAGGTCGGTATTACCAAATTTCGACCAATCCTGTTTTTCTAAATTCAGGAATCCGCGAAGTTTTTCCATGCTAAACGGAAGAAATGGTTCGAGACAAATGGTGAGATTTGCGGTAATTTGCAAACAAATATTTAAAATGGTTTTTACCCTGTCTTCGTCTGTTTTAATAATTTTCCACGGCTCTTCGTCAGCCAGATATTTATTGCCCAAACGAGCTAAATCCATTGCATTTTTCAATGCTTCACGAATCCGGAATGAATCCAGGCTTTTCTCAACTTCGGCTTTAATGGAGGAGATTGAAACAAGTGTTTCTTTATCGTATTCAGTCAACGTGCCTGAAGCCGGTATTTCACCGTTAAAATATTTTTGTGTGAGAACCAGGGCCCGATTGACAAAATTGCCAAGAATAGCCACCAGTTCGCTGTTATTTCTTGTCTGGAAATCTTTCCAGGTGAAATCATTGTCCTTAGTTTCGGGAGCATTTGCTGTGAGCACATATTTCAAAACGTCTTCTTTTCCGGGAAATTCTTCCAGATATTCGTGCAGCCAAACCGCCCAATTCCGCGAAGTTGAAATTTTATCGTTTTCAAGATTCAGGAACTCGTTGGCCGGAACATTCTCGGGCAAATTATAGGTGCCTTCGGCTTTCAGCATACTCGGGAAGATGATGCAATGGAAAACAATATTGTCTTTTCCAATAAAATGCAGCATCCTTGTTTCTGGATCTTTCCAGTAGGTTTCCCAGTTGGAAGTTAATTCTTTGGTAGCCGAAATATACCCGATGGGTGCATCAAACCAAACGTAAAGCACTTTCCCTTCAGCGCCTTCCACAGGAACAGGAACACCCCAGTCAAGGTCGCGGGTAACGGCACGTGGTTGAAGTCCACTGTCAATCCACGATTTACATTGTCCGTAAACGTTGGGTTTCCATTCTTTGTGTCCCTCCAAAATCCATTCCTTCAACCACGGTTCGTATTGATCCAATGGCAAATACCAGTGTTTCGTTTCTTTCAAAACGGGCTGATTTCCACTAATTGTAGATGTTGGATTAATAAGTTCTGTTGGACTTAACGATGTTCCGCAACTTTCACATTGGTCGCCGTAAGCTCTTTCAAAACCACATTTCGGGCAAATTCCTATAATATAACGGTCGGCTAAAAACTGTTTGTTTTCTTCGTCATAATATTGTTCGGAGGATCGCTCAATTAACTTGCCAGTATCGTATAACTTTCTGAAAATTTCAGCAGCTGTTTCATGATGTATTTTTGAGGATGTACGTGAATAAATATCAAACGAAATTCCAAATTTCTGAAACGACTCTTTTATAATATTATGATATCTGTCAACAATATCTTGTGGCGTAACACCTTCGTTTTTAGCTTTTAGTGTAATTGGCACACCATGTTCATCTGAACCACCAATCATTATAACATCTTCATTCTTCAGACGAAGATACCGTGCGTAAATATCGGCGGGAACATAAACTCCTGCAAGATGCCCAATATGAATTGGTCCGTTTGCATAAGGAAGTGCAGTGGTTATCAGTGTACGTTTAAAATCTGCCATTTTGAAAAGTGTTTTTGAATAAGGGCACAAAGATAACGGATTTTTTGTGTCGCCCAGAGGATATTAAACACCATTAAATAATTTCAAATGTTCGTTATTTAATTTTTATTTTGAAATTTTTCGGACAATGCTTCGTCTTGAGGATTTGGAATATAGAATTCATCAGTAGTATCTTTAATAATTTCACCATCCCATCCATCGGAAGCCCATCCAATAGCAGAATAACCACTGTTTCCGCTAAATCCGTTTCTTCCATTGGGATTACCACTGCCACCATTTCCGCCATTTCCACCATTTCCACCACTACCATTCATGCCGCCAGAGCCTCCACCATTATTAATTGTAAAAAGGTTTTCAAATAGCCAGCTGTCTTCTGTGAGATATAAAAATACATCTCCCCCGTTTCCACCGGGGCCACCAAATCCGCCTGGTCCGCCATTTCCTCCGTCTCCTCCATCTCCACCCGGCCCAACATGTTCAATCCAAATTGTTTTCTGTACTTCAACATCTCGGTAAACGGTTTGGGTAGTAACTTCGTCTTCCTCGTATTCAACTACATTGCCCTGTTCATCCTTTTTATGCTTTTTTACCTTTTTTACGACCTGTTCAGTAAAAGGCCGTTGTTCAATTTTTGTAATTGTTTTGCTTTCGTACCAGATTTCACCGGGCCTTCCGTTTCCCCCATTTCCACCACGGCCTCCTCTACCACCATCTCCTCCATTTCCACCACGAGTTGATATACGAAAACTACCACCATCGGGATTTACGAGGTAACGAAATTCTTCTCCGGTGAAAAGGTTCTCAGCATAAACATATAGCAAATCGCAATGAAGAATAGGATCAAAATATAAATCGGCCCAAACTCCTAAATCAGGCCCATTATAACCGGGTTCACCATTTTGACCGGGACTGCCATCACTTCCGCTATACCCACTTGTTCCATCAAAACCATTACTGCCTGAAAGTCCGGAGAACCCGCTTCTACCACCAAAAGAAAGCCGATAGCTATGTTTGTAATCGAGTAAGACAGAAAAAGTATCTGAGATTTCAGGATTCCTAAGCGAATTCACATAGATATTGACGGTATGATCCTGAATTTTTAAAAAGTCAGGTTCTATTTGGAATTTGCCTTTTTCCCAGGATCCTCCTTCGCCGGAAAATTCAAAATTATCGGATTCTTTATTACGAGAAAGCTTCGTTACAACTCTGGTCTTCCCGTTATTAAATTTTTCAACAAGGGAGCCTTCAATAATTTCTCCTGGCGCTTTGTCGAAATCGGAAATTGGACTGAAACTGATTTCTGTTTCATAATTAAGTGGAATAAGCATCCGTTTTGCAAGTTCGGGCTGCTTTTTGGGACATACTTTTACTTCAATATATTTCCCTTTTGAGGGCATCAATCGTTCGTTCACCTCAATACTTCCTGAACGGAAAGTGCCCCCGGTAACTTCAACCTTATATCGCCACCAAAGAACGGAACCTCCTTCCATTCCAAAAGTCTTTTTTATTTTTCCGTTTTTATGATAAGAACTAACCCCAATTTCAAAGCTTTCTCCCGGAAGAACTAGTTGTTCCGGATTAAATTCAATTTGTATTGAATCTATTTTTGAACGGAATAATGATGCGATGGTATAACTGCTTAAACTATTGAAGAATATAAAAAACAGGGCTGTTGTAAAATGTTTCCTTTTCATGGCTTAAGGTTTTAGAAACAGATTAATATTCATTAAAAAACAAAAACCATTCCGCAAAGGATCATTTTTTAATGCTATTACCTTACTTTCGTAACTTTTAGAATTATGGCACAGTTTTCACATGTAATTTTCGATCTCGACGGTACCCTCACCGATAACACAAAAGGCATTAAGAACTCGGTAAAGTATGCTTTGCAAAAAATGCATATCGATAATATTCCTCATGAAATTCCAGAACAGTTTATAGGCCCTCCATTGCAATGGGGATTTAAAACTTTGTTCGGAATGAATGAAAAAAACACAGAACTGGCCGTTGCTTATTTCAGAGAATATTACGGAGAAAACGGCTGGCTTGAAAACATTCCATACACAGGCATTTCGGAAATGATGGAGGATTTATATTTTGCCGGGAAGAAAATGTTTATTGCTACTTCCAAACTGGAGAAATATGCACTGAAAATTATGCGGCATTTTGAATTTGACAAATATATAATTCAACTAACAGGAGCGGATTATTCCGGGTTAAAGGCAACAAAATCGATGGTTATCTCAAGTTTAATGCAAAGCCAACAGCTCCAACCTTCAACCGAAATCGTGATGATTGGCGATACTGCTTTTGATATAATTGGCGGACACGAGAACGGTCTTTCAACTATTGCAGTTGGTTACGGTTTTGGTAAAGAAGATGAATTGAAAAATGCGGATCCCGATTATTTTGTTGAAAGTGTTGAAGAACTATACGAACTTTTGATGAGTTAACATCAATAGAATTAGATTCTATTCAAGAGGGCATCATCGCTACATTCTGTTTTAATGCAGAATTTGATAACTTTGTTTTAAATCAATAACAATGAACACTCCTCCATATCTTCAAACAGGTTCAAAAATTCGAATTGTTTCTCCAGCAGGAAAGACAGATGAAAAACATATATTACCCGCAGCTGAATGGTTAGAGAAACAGGGGTATAAAATAGAACTTGGCAAACATGTTTTTGCCCGCCATTTTCAGTTTGCAGGAACTGATCAACAACGTCTCGAAGATTTACAAACGGCATTAGATGATCCTGAAACCAATGCTATTCTTTGCTCGCGTGGAGGTTATGGTACAGTTCGAATTATAAATCGTCTCAATTTTTCAAAATTCATGAAAAATCCGAAATGGCTGGTCGGATTTAGCGATATTACCATTTTGCATTCATGTATTAACGGGCTGGGATTTGCAACAGTTCATGGAGTAATGCCGCGTCACTTTTTCGACAAAGACGGGAAAGTTTCTGAAAGCCTGGATTCCTTGATGAAATTACTTACCGGCAAGGAAATCAATTATTTGTTTTCAAATTCGGAGAGCAACCAGGCCGGCAAGGTTAGCGGAGAACTTATTGGAGGAAATTTATCCATCATTTCAAGTTTGCAGGGCACCAAGTATGAGCTGGATACAAAAGGGAAAATTCTTTTCCTGGAAGATATCGATGAATTTTTATATCATACCGATCGAATGATACACCAGCTTAAACTCGCAGGAAAGTTAAATGATCTGGCTGGACTTGTTCTGGGTGATTTTACCGATATGAAGGACAATGAATCGCCATTCGGAAAGAATGTCCACGAAATAATTATGGATGCCGTTCAGGATTTTAACTACCCTGTAGCATTCGGTTTTCCTGCCGGCCACGACAAAAAAAATATGGCGCTTGTTTTCGGAAAAAAATGGAAACTTGACGTAACAAAAACAAAGGCAACCCTAAAATTTCTCCAGCGCTGACCCTTAAATAATGAGCAATTATGGCCACTCAACAGGAAATAGGAGAACTGGGAGAGAAACTTGCTCAACAATATCTTAAAAAATTAGGATATAAAATTCAGGCAACCAACTGGCATTATGGCCATCTGGAACTAGATATTGTAGCCCTCGACGGTGACGAACTTGTTGTTGTGGAAGTAAAAGCACGCAGCGGAATCCGGTACGAACATCCCTCAGAAGCGGTAACCAGTGGGAAGATGAGGCGCATTGTTGAAGCCGCCGACGCATATATTCAGGAGACCGACTCTGAACTTGAAACCCGTTTTGATATAATAACAGTTATTTTCTTTGGCCAGAAGCATGAATTAGAGCATTTTAAGGATGCTTTTTATCCTTTGCTTTAATATTTTGATTTTAATTTGATTCTGCTATTTTTACCAACTAAAACTAACTGATATGAATATTGAGCAACTCCGGGATTACTGCTTGTCTTTGAAAGGTGTCACTGAAGATTTTCCCTTTGGTGAATCGGTTTTGGTCTTCAAAGTTCTGGGCAAAATGTTCTGCCTTACCGATTTAAATGAAAAGTTTGCCATCGCATTGAAAAATGAACCTGAAAAAAACGTTGAACTCAGAGAAGAGTATTCTGCGATAAAACCCGGATATCATATGAATAAAAAGCACTGGAATACGATTGATATTGATGGTTCGATTTCTGACGATATGCTGAAAAACCTTATTGACGATTCCTATGATTTGGTGGTGCTGAAACTAACACGAAGAGAGCAATTGGAATTGAAAAATTATTAAGCCTTCCTATGAAGTTATCTGTAATATTGATTTTTTTAGTTGGTCTTTTAAGTCTGGAGACGAACGCCAAGAAAGGCGAAGTATTTATTATTGAAAAACGGATTGAGCATTTGCCGGTTATTAACCAGGGAAGCACCGGTACCTGCTGGAGTTTTGCTACAACAAGCTTTTTAGAATCGGAAATCATTAGAAAAGGTTTACCTACCATAGATTTATCAGAAATGTTTTTTGTGAATTACGCCTACAAAAACAAGGCTGAACAATATTTGCTTTACCATGGGAACAATAATTTTAGTGAAGGAGGTTTAGCTCATGATGTTCTTAATATTGTAAAGGAAGAAGGCATGTCAACCTTTGAAGACTTTCCGGGAATTCAGGACGATGGTAGTTACAGGCATTACAATTTAGTTAATTCACTCAATGTACAGGTTACAGAACTCAATAAAAAAAGTGATGATTTTGACGCTTCTGATTTGGAAACCCTTGACCCGATTTTGAAACAATATATTGGCAAACTACCTAAGAAAATTAAAGTGGGCAGTGATAAAATTACGCCTGCCGAATTACCGGAGAAACTAAACATAAATACTGACGACTATATAAATCTGAGTTCATTTACTCACCATCCGTTTTACCAGCCTTTTGTGTTGGAAGTGCCCGATAATTGGGCACACGGACTTTTCTATAATTTACCCATCGATGAATTAATTGAAGTAATGGATTATTCTTTGGATAACGGATACTCTCTTTGCTGGGATGGCGATACAAGTGAAAAAACGTTTAGCCACGAAAAAGGGAAAGCATATCTTCCTGAAGAACAAATAGGAAAAGTAGATCAGGATGTAAGACAAGAAGCATTTTTTCAGCGAAAAACAACTGACGATCATTTAATGCATGTTGTTGGAGTTTCCAAAGATTCAGAAGGCAGAAGATGCTATTATATAAAAAATTCATGGGGCACTGAAAGTAACGATTATGGCGGATATTTGAACATGACCGTAGATTATGCTCGTTTAAAAACGATTGCAATTCTTGTACATAAAGATGCTATCCCTCCTGTTATTCGAAAAAAACTTAATCTATAATGCGGGAATTTAAATTAACGGAAGAATATATTGAGCTCGTAAAGCTTTTAAAACTACTTAGAATTGCGGAAACTGGTGGTCATGCAAAGATTCTTGTTGAAGAAGGGGATGTTTTCTTAAATGGGCAAAAAGAATTTCGCAAGCGGGCCAAATTGCGGGATGGCGATGAAATTCAGGTTTTTAACGAAAAAATCATCATTAAGAAATAGACTTCTTTATTTTAAAAATTAGTGTTGCAATCTATAAAAATAAAGGCCTCCGTTTTTCGGGAGCCTTTGAAATATATTTTTCTTTTAACTCTATTTTTGAATATGAAGATCCATTTGAGGGAAAGGAATATTAAGCCCTTCCTTATCAAAGGTTTTATAGACTTTTTCCTGCAGATCGAAATAAATTCCCCAGTAATTAGAAGCCTCAGCCCAAACCCTAACGACAATGTTCACAGAACTGTCAGCCAGCTCAGTTAAAGCAATAAAAGGCTCAGGTGTTTTTAAAATTCTTTCATCTTCGTTAATAAGTTTCAATAAAACCTGTTTGGCCTTATCATAATCGTCGCCATATGCAATACCAAACACAAAATCCACGCGTCTTTGTAACTCAGTGGAAAAATTGGTCATTGAAGATGTTGAAAGCCCTCCGTTCGGGATAATAATTGTTTTATTATCGGGCGTTTTTAAAATTGTATTGAAAATCTGTATTTCGTTAACAGTTCCCATATGTCCTTGTGCATCAATAAAATCGCCAACCTTAAAGGGTTTGAAAATTAAAATCATTACTCCTCCGGCAAAATTTTGTAGTGTTCCGGAAAGTGCCATACCAACTGCAAGTCCGGCAGCTCCTAAAATGGCAATAAAAGATGTCATCTCAACGCCAAGCATTCCAACTACACTAATAACCAGCATTACTTTAAGAAGCACTCCAATCATGCTGTTTAGGAATCCACGCAGCGAGATATCAACTTCCCTTTTTTCAAAGGTTTTTCGAACTGTTTTTTGGATTACCTTAATTATCCACAGTCCAATAATTAAGGTTATAATTGCCCCAATTAATTTAGGGCCGTAAAACAAAACAAAATCATAAATCTTTTCTGAATAATCACTTATTTCCATATTAATTGATTTCTTATGTTATAAAATAACTACAACATAAAATTTGAAATGTTCAATTGAAAAAAGGGTTAACTCTTTGTCCCTTTCATCTCTTAAATTAATATATAGCTGATAATTAGGCCGTTTTACCAAGAAATTGAATGGTATTTTTTACATTTCCCAATTGATAAAGTTCTTCCTCCCGTACAGAAATATTAAAAACGCATTCAAGAAAATAAGTAAAAATTGTCCAGTCAATCGTATCGAACCGAAAGTCTTCCTGAAATGTGGCGTTTACATTAATATTTTTTTTCTCGACCCCGGTTTTTCGAAGAACCCGGTATAAATTTCTCCTGATTTTTCTGTCTTCCATTTTTCTTTTATTGTTTGATTTTAATGCCTGTTAAAAAATCGAACAAATTATTTCAATATTCAAATATATAAATATTTTATAAGACTGTTTCCTTTTAACACTAATTAACCGTAAAAAATAACGTATTCTTTATTATGAAAAGACATAAAATAAAATGGATGGTTGCAATTATTCAATAATTATATCTGATTTTAATATGCTGAAAATCTGCAAATCGAGGTATTTGTTATGATGAAATTCTCCACCACGCTCAACTCCTTCAAAAATAAAACCAAGACGTTTAGGAATTGATTCACTTTTTGTATTTCCGATTGCTACTTTAATTTGTATGCGGTTTAACTTAAGTTTTTGGAACCCGTAGTGGATTAATTTTTCGGTACAAAGTGTAATAATTCCTTTCCCCTGCATTTTTTCTGCAAGCCAATAGCCAATTTCTGTTTTTCGGTTTATCCAGTCAATATCGTTAAACCCTATCAATCCTGCAAATTCTTCATTGTACCAAATACTGAAAACCTCATTCTTCCGAGTTTCAGTATCTTTTACAACCTGCTTCAAAAATTTTTCGGTATCGGAAACTTTATGTGTTAATTCAACAAATGGCAGCCAAGTCTTTAAATAATCCCGATCTTTGTCAAGCGTTGAGAAAATAATCCCCGCCATTGAGACTTTCACTTTTTCGAGCCGGATAGTTTCGTTTACCCTAATATGTTCCATTTTTGTCTATCTTTTTTAAATCTAACAAAAACACCTGATGATCAAAAGCTTTGGTTTCCTCGCACGAGATTAGTAATGAATCGTTTCCAAGAAAACAAACTCCTTCAGTTTGAGCCCTTTCCATCGCATCCATTTCAATACGGATTTTTGATCCCTCAAATAAACTATCTGCTTTTATGCCGTTAAATAACCAAAGAAACGGTATAAAATTTTCATATCCCACCAATGCCAGTTTTGTTTCATCCGGGTTAATATCGGCGCCAGTTACTAACCCTTGTACATTAAATGAGTCGATAGCGTTTAAACGATATTTTCCTTTTTCTTTGGGCAAGCGGTAAACCGAAGTTGTTCCTCTTTGCCAGTTTTTGGTAAAAATGTACAACGAGTTTCTGTATTCTACCATTGCCTCGCAATCGTAAGGCGTCGAAAAGTGTTGAAATCCAAAGTTGGTTTGTTCTGCGTAACCAAAATCTATTTCTTTTGAATCAACTTTTTGTTTTGTTTCTTTCCCAATGTCTTTTTTCTTTATTACATATATTTTTTGGTCTTTCCGAATTCCCAGGTTATTTCCAAAATCACCTACAAAAATATGTTTTTCATCTTGTGCAATTTCTTCCCAATCATTATTCGAGGCATCTTTTATTTCAATTTCCTTTTGAATTCTCCCTGAAAAATCGAACCCATAAATTATGTTTTCCCCGCCGCTGTCATTTATTGTCCAAAGCAGCCTATCCCAGTAAATTAGTCCTGAATTTTCATTCAACACTTTAGGAAGGTGTGGAATAAAAGGTTCCGGATTGAGTTTAAAGCAGGTTACATTTTCAGGCAGGGGAGGCAGTATTTTTTCCTTATTTCTTTGCGATGAACATGAAATAAAGGTGATTAAAACGCAGACTATAAACAGAATATTATTCATCTTTACAGGATATTTTAAATGCATTGTCAAATTAAGCAAATTTTCAAAGAATGAAGAAACTGGTTGTTTTTGTTACAGTTGTGGTGTTTATTTTAATAATTTCCTGCGGAGGAAGCAAGAAAAAAACAGATGACACAGTTGTTTCCATAAAAACAGAATTTGGCGAGATTAAAGTAAAATTATTCGATGAAACGCCACTTCATAAAAATAATTTTATGAAGCTGGTTCAGGAGGGATTTTATAATGATTTACTTTTTCACCGTGTAATAAAAAATTTTATGATTCAGGGTGGCGATCCGGATTCGAAAGATGCAGCCCAGGGAGCGAAATTGGGTGGGGGCTCATTAGATTACACTATTCCGGCTGAGATTATACCTAAGTTTTACCATAAAAGGGGAGCGCTGGCCGCAGCCCGAAGAGGAGGATCATCTAATCCCGAGAAAAGGTCGAGTGGTTCACAATTCTATATTGTTCAAGGCGAAGTTTACCGGCCTGGTGAATTAGATACTTTGGAAATGAGAATTAACAAGCAGCGAAAAGATTTAATGGTCCGGGAGCATTTAGAAGCTGAGAAATCGGTATTAAATGATTTAAAAGCAAAAAACGAAAGGGACGCTTTTAATTTATTGGTGGCCGAAATAATAGAAGAAGTTGACAGCATTTACGATGCCGGACAAAAGTTTGTTTTAACCGATGAACAAAGAGAAGTTTATACAACTTTTGGAGGTTACCCCTCTTTAGATGGAGAATACACTATATTTGGAGAGGTAATTGAAGGAATGGATGTTGTCGATAAAATAGCAGAAGTGCCAACAGATGGCAATAATCGTCCGCTGGAAAATATAAAAATGGAGGTTGAATTGGTAAAATAATATGGTTCGTTCTTTATTTATAATTATTACTCTTATCTTTTTTTCGTTGGCTGGTCTTTCGCAATCTGCAATTATTGAGATTTCAACCAACATGGGTTCCATGAAGTTTAAACTTTATGATGACACGCCCAAACATCGGGATGCTTTTATAGAATTGGCCGATGAAGGTTATTATGACGGAACCCTTTTTTACCGTGTGATGCAGGATTTCCTGATTCAGGGAGGCTCGAAAAGCTCAAAAGATGCCCCTCCAGGAAAACGGATTGGATATGGAGACCCGGATAAAACAGTTGATGATGAAATTCGCACCAATCATTTTCACAAAAAAGGTGCGCTTTGTGCACCCCGGCAACCCGATGAAATCAATCCGTTTAAGCAGTCTGATATTTCGCAGTTTTATATTATAAAAGGGAGCGTACACACTTCGGGGGAATTGGACACAATGGAAATGGCTGTAAATAAGCCAATCCGGAATAAAATTGTGCAGGATGTAATGACATCTGAAATACGCGAAGAATTAAAAAAATTGAAAGAAGAAAAAAAGGTAAAAGAATTCAGGGAATTGGCTCAGGATGTAAAAGAAAAGATAGAAGCAGCCTATTCCCTTCATCCGGGAACACTCGAGTTTTCTGAAGCGCAAAGAGAAGCTTATACCACCGTTGGAGGTTACCCCGACCTGGATGGAAAGTACACCGTTTTTGGTGAATGTATCTCAGGGTTCGAGGTTATTGATAAAATTGCTGCCTTGCCGGTCGATGCAAATAACCGGCCGTTTACCGATGTAAAAATCACAGTAAAAGTTTTAAGTGAATAAATGAAGATTTCTTTTTCTATCATATTAGTTGTTCTGTTTTTTTTCTCCTGCGGAAGAAAAGAGAATAAGAAAGAAGAGGTTAATCAGAAGAAAAATTCGACAGCAGCTTCATCGCATGACTCAATTATGGGGTGGGAAGATGTGATGCCCGCAGTTGTAAAATTCGATTCGTATGATGGCGACAGAATTCTGGAATCGGGGCAGGGTTTTTTTGTTGGTGAAAACCTGATTTTAACTCAATATTCTTTGGTAAGCAGTGCTACAAAAGTTGTATTCACCCCATTCGACAGCAATAATAAATACGAGGCTTTCCAGTATGTGGCTGTTGACAGGATTAATGATTTAATTATTCTTCAAACCGATAGTGTAAAGCGAAAGCCAATTGAATTATTTCAGGGAATTGTGCCTAATTCTGCAAAAACAAGCTATATCTCCCCGGCTTCCGGAAAAACAATTCAGCTTTTTACCGGTAAGGTTTTAAACCTGGCTACTGCAAAAGGAACCAAATTATACCGAATAACAAATGTGGTTCGGAAATCGAGCTTTGGAATGCCAATATTTGTTAGCAATAAAAAAACGATAGGAATTGCTTTTGCAGCTACAGATAATTATCAAATGCAAAGTTTTGTTATTCCGTCAACATTTATTACAACGCTCCTTGAAAACAAGAACAAAGTACCTGCTTCACTTGAATCTTTAAATTCGAATACAAGCAAAGAAGTAGCTGCTGAAAACAGGAAAATAAAAGGCTTGGTTTTAGAAACAGATATGGGAAATATTACTATCCGGCTGTTTAACGAAACACCAGAGTACCGCGATAATTTTATCAAACTCACTAAGGAACATTTTTATGACAGTTTACTGATTCACCGCGTGATTAAAAATTTTGGAATTCAAACAGGTGCAGCAGACACTCGTTATGCCGGAAAGGGAGATTTGGTCGGTTATAAAGGGCCTGGTTATACCATTCCGGCGCATATTGTTCCGGGGTTATTTCATAAAAGGGGAATGATTGGTTCACCGCGTAAACCCGACACAAAAAACGAAAGAAGGAGATCGGACGGTTCTCAGTTTTATATTGTTTCAGGCCGGAAATATTTTGATAGCGAACTTGATGATTTAGAACAGCAGAACAACTATAAGTTTAGTGCGGCTCAGCGTGAGGCATACAAAACCGTTGGAGGAGCACCACATCTTGATGGAACTTATACTATTTTTGGCGAGGTAATTTCGGGGATGGATGTTGTCGATAAAATTGTCCAGGTGGAAACCGACCGGGAATGGAGACCGTTGGAAGATATCCGATTGAAAAGAATAACTATATTAAAATAACCAAAACATTATCCTTAAAACAGAAATGAATAAGGGACAAATTTCGAATACTTTGAGAAAACTCAGGTTGATCTATTTTCTTGACCGGGTTCGTTTTTACATTGAAAAGTTTAAAAACAGGGAAGCAAACCGAAAATTTAAAAAAGAGCATCCCAACGTTCCACTGCCTCCCGATTATCTGATTTACGAATCGTTTCAAATTAATTATTCAAAATATTACATCAATAGTCACGATACTGCCCAGTGGGTTGCTGGTCATTTGAGGGAGCATTTGGAATTAAAGGATAAAAAGATACTTGACTGGGGTTGTGGCCCCGGACGTGTTATCAGGCATTTACCTGAGGTTGTTGGAAACGGATGCACTTATTTTGGAACAGATTACAACGAAAAGTCAGTCGAATGGTGTTCGAAAAATTTAACAGGAATTCAATTCAATAAAAATGCCCTTGAAGCAACGTTGCCTTACGAGAACGATTTTTTTGATGCGATTTACGGAATCTCTATTTTTACGCACCTTTCTGAACAATTGCATTTCGACTGGATTAAAGAACTGACCCGTGTTTTAAAGCCCGGTGGCATTATGTTTCTCACCTCTCAGGGAGACAATTTCAAAGTTAAATTAACAAAATCGGAATTGGAAAAATATAATGCAGGTGAACTGGTAGTGCGAGGAAACGTAAAAGAAGGACACCGCACATATTCCGCTTTTCATCCTGCCCCTTTTATGAGGCGTTTGTTTGAGAATTTGGAAATTCTTGAACATGTTGAATCCACTGCTCGCGATAAATCGTGGTTACCACAGGATATTTGGATTGTGAGGAAATAAGTTATAAACAACAAAGCTGAAAAATATAAAAGACTCACCTGAGATACAGGCGAGTCTTTTATGCTCAAGTCGATTCTATCTATTTATAATTCAATTGCATTCCCGTTATAAAAATCGAGAATCTTGGTTCTAAAGATATATTCATATTTCGCCTGCAAAAGCTGAGATTGCGCTGCTGTAAGTTGGTTTTTTTGCAGGTTGTAGTCTACCGAATTCACCATCCCAACATTAAATTTTTCTTCAATGTACCGAAATGCCTCTTCCATTGAAACCACCGCTTTTTGTGTTGAAACATACCTGTTTAATGAAGCCAGTGCATTTGCATATGCTTGCTCAATTTCTTTGCGAAGAACGTTACTCGCAGTTTGTAATCGATATTTGTAATCGTAAATCTGGAGGTTTGCGTTTGAAATAGCATTTTTTACCTGAAACCTGTTAAATATTGGGATTCCCAGTGTAATGCCCAAAGAGGAGCGTCCATTATTTCTTATCTGATCATTAAAATCCCTTGAATCGGTATTGTTATAAAGGTTATAATAGTTAGCTCCAAAAGTTAAATACGGATACTGGTTCCCTTTTGCAATTTCGAGTTGAGTTTCGGCACTTTTCACTCGAAGCTGGGCAGCTTTTATTTCGGGTCTTACATTTAATGCATTATTAAAAACATCGAGTGAATTCGCCATTGTTAAATTTGCTCTTACTTCCGGCAAAACTGGCTTTTCAATTTTAAAGTGTTCCTCGATAGGAAGATCCAGCAACTGATAAAGACCAAGGTATGCAAGTTCTACACTATTCTGGTCATTCACAAGCTGTAATTCCTCGCGGGCCAATTGTGCCTGAATTTCAAGCAACGAACCTTTTGCAAGGCTACCTGCCTCAACCAGCTGCTGGGTACGATTTATTTGCTGCTGAGTTACCCGTATTTGCGCCGTATCAATCAGAATTACTTCTTCCGCAAAAAGTATTTCCATGTAGGCTTGTGTAATATTTAGCATAATGTCATCTTTTGCTTTTTGCAAATCCTCAAGTGTTGCCTGTAAATCAAGCTCCTGGCGTCGTACTTCGTTGTTCAGAGTAAAACCATTAAAAATAGTAAAACTAGTGCTCACACCTCCCGAAACAGAAATGGAATTGGCATTCACATAAGTATTTCCGGGATAAGTTAGCGTACGACCGAAACTATAATCGTTACCTAATTGTGCATTCAGGTTTGGCAACTTATTTGATTTTGCCTGGCTAACCTGGTTTTCGTAATAGTCACTATTCAGTTCTTGCTGCTTTATTTGAATATTATTTTCAAGTGCATAATCAATACATTTTTGAAGCGACCATGTATTTTGTGCAGTTATTGTTACAGCGCTGCTAAAAAATAATACGGTTAGAAAACTGATGAATAAATTCTTCATTGTATTTCGATTTTTTATCCTACGAATTTAAGTAATCTATTATAAGAAACTAATTTTTAACCATTACTGCTGTTCTTCTCTTTCAATTTCTTCGGATCAATTTTTTCGCCTTTTACTTTATCGTCCATCTTTAATCCTTCCGTAATTTCAATGTTGATACCATCTGATAAGCCGGTTTTTACGGTTCGTTTTTCAAATACCTGGTCTTCTCCGTTTTGTACCTCTACATATGACGAATCGTTTTCAAACTTTAATAAGCCCTCAGGAATCACCATCACGCTGTCTTTCCGTTCCAAAACAATATTGGCATTGGCACTGTAACCAGCCCTAATAAATTGTCCTTCTTTTAGCTGAACATCAGCTTTTATTTCAAATTGAATGGCTCCGTTTTCTTCTTTACCTTTAGGTGAAATATATTCGAGAACCGCTTCAAACTTTTCTTTTTCAATGGCCCCAATTTCCAGTTCAATAGGCATTCCTTCCTTTATTTTTCCTACTTCCGTTTCATCAACATTTCCTTCAAAAATCATATCGTGCATATTGGCAACCGAAGCAATTGTTGTACCATCATTAAACGTATTTGCCTGAATTACTGAATTCCCAACTTCAATTGGAACATCAAGTACCATTCCGTCGATGGTTGAGCGAACCAATGTATTAGTAGCGCTTTCTGCCTTTTTTGTTACACCATTTTTAATTAAATCAAGGTTATTTTCTGCAGCAGTTAATTCTTCCTTGGCAGAATCATAAGCAACTTTAGCCGATTTGAACTCTTCATAAGAAATCACACTTTTGTCAAATAACTTTTGCTGACGATCATAATCAATCTGGGCATCTTCAAAGTTAATTTTTGCACGGTTTAAACGGGTCTCCGCCGAATTCAATGTTACCATATCAGGAATAATTTTGATACGTGCCACCACCTGACCTTTTGTAATTCTGTCACCGGCCTCAATGTACAGTTCATCAATAATTCCGGAGACCTGCGGTTTAATCTCAATTTCGAACCGCGGAACTACCGACCCGGTGGCAACTGTTTTCATTACCACATCGCTGATAAATGGATTCTTTGTTTCAAAAATATCGGTTTTCTTTTTCGATTTGTTGTAGAGAAAAAATAAAGTACCTCCGAAAACGCCTACTAAAATTACGATTCCTAAAATTCTAATTACTTTTTTCATGACTTTTATTGTTTTTATTTTCCTGTTTTAATTATTTGCTTTCTTTTCTCGTTTCATCACCCTTTTCGGTCCTTCGTTGCTTTTATCTCACTTCGGATGAGGGGACAATTGCAGTCCCAAATTTTGGGATGGGATAAGCGTATTACTCCTTAATTTTGATTTAAATTCTAAATTCCTTCATCGCGTAAAGCATCAATGGGCTTTATACTGACTGCACGCTTTGCAGGTATCATTCCTGCAAAAATTCCGGAAATAACCAATACGGTTAATGCTGCCACAGCCATTTTAAAACTGACTTCAGGATTTCGGAAAAAAACCTCATTACTGTCTCCCCCGCTTTCAAGGGCCATGCTCAATAATTCAAGCAAACCAACCCCCAGCGCCAATCCGACATAGCCGGCAATTACCGTAAGAAATACGCTTTCAGCTACAATATGCATAATCACCTTTCCGGGGGTTGCACCGATTGCACGTTGAATTCCGATTTCCTGGGTGCGTTCCTTTATAATTACCAGCATTATATTGCTCACTCCAATTATACCTGCCAGAAGCGTACCAATTCCCACAATCCAAGTTAAAATCTGAATCCCGGTGAATAATCCCATATATTTTTTCCATTCAACTTCAATATTGAATGAACCGACAGCCTGCCGGTCATCGGGTGCAACATGGTGACGAACCTTAAGCAGCTCTTTCAATCTGTCTTCTACACGACTAACCGGAATTCCCGGTTTAGACGTAACGGCAAAAAAATGCACAACATCGCCCATGTTGTATGTTTTTTGCATTGTAGTGAAAGGAATCATAATACTTTCTTCTTTACGCCTTCCGTTAAAGTTCATTCTGGTTTCAGGGTGAACAACACCGACAACCTGATAGTAAACACCATTTATCTTCAGGTATTCGCCAATCGGATCTTCGTCTTTATCAAACATTACCTCTACAACGCGTTCACCGATTATACATACTTTACGACTTTGCTGAATGTCTATCTCGTTTAACAGACGGCCTTTTAAAGGTGTCCATGGGTCAATAATCAAAAATTCAGGGTAGTCGCCGGTAATGTTAAACGCACCCGATTTTTTACCCCTGATTGTATTGTCTCCACTATAACTACTTGGTCCAAATAACTTTGGTGAAATATATTCAACATCGTTAAGATTAGCTTTTATGTATTCAATATCTTTGTTTTTGTAGTTCCAGCGTCTTCCACGTTGAAATCCCTCGTAAGGTTTACTGGTGGGCTCGGTCCAGAAAAAAGCCGAATTCGTGGCAAATGCTTTGATTCCATCCATTACTCCGTGTTCCAGTGCTTTCCCGGCACCCGACATGATAATAAGCATAAATATCCCCCAGAATACGCCGAATGCAGTCATAAAACTCCGCATACGGTTTTTCTTTAAGGCGCTTAATATTTCTTTCCAAAGATCTAAATCGAACATGGTTGTTTCTGCTTAATTATTTTCTGTTTTCGTCTTCTTGTTTTAAAGCATTTTATTCGTCACGCAGCGCTTCAATCGGCTTAATTTTGGCTGCTCGTTTTGCCGGAATATAACCTGCAATAGTACCGGCAATCACCAAAAGCAAAGTTGCAGTTATTGCCACGTTTAAATCAACAGTTGGATTTCGGAAGATGGTTTCTCCGTTTCCACCGTTAGTAGCTGCTGAAGCTGCATAGGATTGTTCAACAAACATATTAATCAACTCCATTAAGCCAGTTCCTAAAACAAGCCCGATATAACCTGCAACTGTTGTAATTAGAATTGATTCGAGTAAAATCAGGCCGATTACAGATGACGGACTTGCACCGATTGCTTTCCGGATTCCAATTTCCTTGGTTCGTTCTTTTACAACAATAAGCATGATATTGCTAACTCCAACCACTCCGGCAATCAAAGTTCCGATTCCGATTATCCATATAAAAATTTTAATCGCCTGGAAAATTTTCATGGTTTGTAATACATCCTCAAGCTTGTTGTAAGAACCCAACGCTGATTCGTCAGTAGAATCGAATTTATGTTTTCGTGCCAATGCCTCGCGAACCGATTTCTCAATGGCCTGGCTTTCTTCTATTGTTTTGGCATCAATGGTCAATGCAAAATTGTGCAAACGATTAGAACCATTAAATACTTTTTGGGCCGTTGTTACCGGGATGTATGCATTCCGATGACGAGTGCCACCACCTTCTTTACATATGCCAACTACTTTAAACGGAATATTATTTACACGAACATACTCGCCTATTGCATTTTTTTCTTTAAACAATGCATCATAAATATCTTTCCCTAAAACAACTGATTTACGGTCCTGATTAATATCAACCTGGTTAATAAAACGCCCCTCAACAATTTCTATGGATTCAACATCTTTCAAATCGGGATGACAGGTAATTGCCGTATAAGTCCCGTATTCATTGCCATAAGAAAAAGTATTACCGGAAAGAAAATATCTCCCGGAGGTATGTTCAATGCCTTTAAGATTTTTGATTATATCGTAATCTTCATTGGTTAACCGAATATCCCTTCCTTCTTTCATGCCCTGGTACGGAATACTGGTTTTCCCACTCCATAACCACATTGCATTTACTGCATCGCGCATAAAGTTTTCTGACACACCATTGCTAAGTCCATTACCGGAGCCCAACAAAATCATAAGCATAAAGATCCCCCAGGCTACACTAAACCCGGTAAGAAAGGTTCTCATTTTATTCTTTTTGATAGTGGTAAGAATCTCCTGCCATTTATCGATGTCGAACATTTGGTTTTTGCGTTTAAGTTAAATTATACTTTAAGAAATCTTCCGTTGAATAAAGCTTGGAAAATCAAGCTGTTTCCATTTCCTTCATGTAACGGTGTTTGAAATGCTTCAATTCACCATTCATAATTATTTCGGAAATAAGGCCATCTTTTAACCGGATTATTTTTTGCGTCATCGCGGCAATATCATGCTCGTGGGTAACAAGAATAACGGTAATTCCGTCCTGATTAATTTCTTTAAGAATTTCCATTACTTCGTACGAAGTTGATGTATCGAGTGCACCTGTTGGTTCATCGGCAAAAATAATTTTGGGTTGCGAAATAAGCGAACGGGCGATCGCTACCCTTTGTTTTTGTCCGCCCGACATTTCATTCGGAAGATGCTCTGCCCACTCCAGAAGACCCATTTTATCGAGATATTCAAGTGCAATTTTATTCCGTTTTTTCCGGGGCACTCCCTGGTAGTATAGCGGAAGTGCCACATTTTCCATGGCATTTTTAAACGAAATAAGATTAAACGACTGAAAAACAAACCCAACTAATTCGTTCCTGAGTTTGGCCGCTTTCTTTTCACTCATATCTTTTACCAACGTTCCGTTTAAATAATAAGAGCCTTCGTCATAGTTGTCAAGAATTCCCAGAATATTTAAAAGCGTTGATTTACCTGAACCCGATGACCCCATAATTGAAACAAATTCGCCTTGTTGTATTTCAAGATCAATTCCTTTTAATACATGAAGTGAATTGTTACCGGTTACATACGACTTGTGAACATTGCTAAGACTTATCATTGTTTTCTGTTAAAATTGTTTCTGTTTTCTGTAAAAATCAGCATTTCATTATTTTTGGTGGCAATTTATTCGATAAACACCCTGTTTTTGAATGTGAAAATTATATTTCTGCTGATTTGAATATCTTAAATACCTTACGCTTCTGCCATTTAAACGATGAGACGCTCAACCTAAAAATTTGTTACAAAATACTTCCGAACATTCTTATTCTATTTCAAGTTAAATTTCAGGATATTGATTTTGGAATAAAAAAGAAAATGGATGAACCAGGGAATAAAGATGGTAAGCCGTCAAAAATCAGAGATAAGCTGGTTCGTAATTATTTTTTTAGTTTGTATTTTCTTTAGAAGAATAAAAACTTTCAGAATTTTGATTTCTTTACCGGTAATAACCAAAATAACAGTGACGTGGGATTTAAAACAATTTCGCTAAAAATGCCAACCGATTTCTCGCAAGAGCAGTTAAAAAACAAAATTGCTCGTGAGTTAAAAATCAAGGATTTCACATTTCAAATTGAAGGAAAAAGTCTGGATGCCAGAAAAAAAACAAACATTTACTGGCAACTAAAAGTCGCGGTAAATTCCAAGGAAATTAAAGGCGGAGAACCCGAACCACATGAGAGTTTAAGTATTCCTTACAAAAACCGAAAACAGCAAATCATTGTGGTTGGAAGCGGTCCGGCTGGTTTTTTTGCAGCATCGGTACTGTTAAAGGCCGGATTTCAAGTAACCATTATCGAACGTGGCTCGGAGGTTGAAAAAAGGGGAAAAGCTATTTTAAATTTCGAGCGTACCGGAATTTTCAATTCTCAAAATAATTATGCGTTTGGAGAAGGCGGCGCAGGAACATTTTCCGACGGCAAACTTACTTCACGCTCAAAACATATTTCAGCAGAAAAACAATTTATCCTTTCGGAATATATAAAAGCCGGCGCCCCTCAGGAAATTGAATATATGACACATCCGCATCTGGGAACGGATAATCTTAGAAAGATTGTACGCAATTTGCGAAACGATTTTCTGAATTCGGGCGGCCAAATTCTTTTTGAAACGTTGCTGGAAGATGTAATAATTAAGAATTCGAAAGTTACCGAAGTTATTACTTCTGCCGGAACATTGCATGCGGATCACCTTTTTATTGCTCCCGGACATTCGGCCATGGAAACCTACAAAATGCTGATTAGACGCGGGGTTCATTTTCGAACGAAAAATTTCGCCATCGGTAGCCGTATGGAACACCGGCAGGAAATAATTAATCAGGCACAGTGGGGCAAAGTGCAACTCCCGGGGGTAAAGGCAGCCGAATACCGGCTAACTTCACCTGCCGATGGAAACCACCAGGTATTTTCGTTTTGCATGTGCCCCGGTGGAATTGTAGTTCCGGCTGCTGCTTACGAAAATACAAACATTGTAAACGGAATGAGTTTTTACCAGCGAAACGGGAAATTTGCCAATGCAGCCTGCGTTGCCGGCATTCATCCGGATGAACTGGCAGGAAAAACAGTTTCGCCGTTAGAAGCTTTAGAGAATCTACAACAGTTGGAAGAAAAATTTTATCAATATTCCGGTGGTTATACAGCTCCTGCCTGTAGTATTTCCGGCTTTTTAAAACAGAAACTGTCAGGCCAAATCTTCGACAGCAGTTATCCACTTGGATTAGTTCCCGCACCGCTTTGGGAAATACTCCCCTCTCCTGTTGTTCATTCAATACAAGCCGGGCTGCAGGATTTTATCCGTAAAATGAATGGATTTGAAACCGGTAACCTGCTGGGATTAGAAAGCAAAACTTCCTCCCCGGTGCAGGTAATCCGCGAGAGCAATGGTCGATGCGAAGAATTCAATAATTTGTATATCGTTGGTGAAGGGAGCGGTTATGCAGGCGGCATTATTTCCAGTGCTGCCGATGGAATAAAAGCGGCAATGAATTTGGCTCATTCTGCTTAACTTTGAATAATTTGTAAAGAAGCAGTTAATTTAATATCGTTCCCTAACTTCATAATTTAGAATAATTCTATAATTATCACTATTAATTGTAAATTTGCACTCCTTGAAAAAGAAAAAATTATGGCCGAAAAAACAGTACCATTTTCAAAACAAGAAATTGAAAAAATAATTGAAACCCACCCAACACCATTTCATATTTACGATGAAAAAGCAATTCGTGAAAATGCACGTTATTTTAAAAATGCGTTTTCATGGAACGAAGGCTTCAAAGAATATTATGCCATAAAAGCCGCGCCAAACCCTTATTTAATGAAAATTTTGCGTGAAGAAGGCTTTGGAATTGATTGCAGTTCTATAGCAGAACTGGAATTGGCCAAACGCGTGGGAATGCGCGGCGATGAAATTATGCTGACTTCCAACGATACTCCTGCTTATGAATTTCAATTGGCCAAAGATTTGGGTGCAATTATCAATCTTGATGATATTTCACACATCGATTTTGTGGAAAAAAACGTTGGTTTACCAGAAACCATTTGTATGCGATACAATCCCGGAGATTTGAAACAGGGAAATTTAATTATCGGTCACCCGGAAGATGCAAAATACGGTTTTACCCACGATCAAATGATTGAGGGGTACAAAATTTTAAAAGCAAAAGGTGTTAAACACTTTGGGATTCATACCATGGTAGCTTCCAATGAACTTGACCCCGATTATTTTATTGAAACGGCAGAAATCCTCTTCAATTTAATTATTGAAGCATCTGAAAAAGCTGGCGTAAAAATCGAATTCGCAAATTTGGGAGGGGGAATTGGAATTCCTTACAAACCGGAACAGAAACCAGTAGATTTGGAATATGTGAGTGCTGGTATCGAAAAATTATACAACAAAATGATTGTTGCCAACGGTCTCGCACCTATAAAACTTTTCTTTGAATCGGGCCGCGCAATTACCGGTCCTTACGGATATCTGGTTACCAAAGTCCGCCACATTAAAAACACCTTTAAGAAATTTGCAGGACTGGACGCCTGTATGGTAAATTTAATGCGCCCTGCAATGTACGGCGCTTATCATCATATTACTGTTCTTGGAAAAGAAAACCAACCGGCAACCGAGAAGTACGATGTAACCGGTTCGCTGTGTGAAAATAACGACAAGTTTGCCATCGGACGGATGTTGCCCGAACTGCAACCCGATGATATTTTGGTTATTCACGATGCCGGAGCACACGGCCATTCTATGGGTTTCAATTATAACGGCAAGTTAAAATCGGCGGAACTGCTGCTACGTGAAAATGGGGAAGTTGCAGAAATTCGCCGGGCAGAAACAGTAGAAGACTATTTTGCAACTTTAAATTTCGATGGGTTAAACGATTTTCAGGTTTAAAGAATAATATAAAAAGAAGGTCGGAAACAACAAACCGGCCTTTTTCGTATTATTGACAAAACCACGTTATCATGAAAATAGGATTTGATGCAAAGCGAGCTTTCTTAAATTCTTCCGGCTTGGGAAATTACAGCCGGAACACCTTAAACGCTTTGTACGAATATTATCCTGAAAACAAGTATGTTTTGTTTACTCCCGAATTAAATGAAGAGCTGTTTTCGAATTATAACCGGTTTGATGTTATTTCTCCCGACAGTTCCATTTCAAAGATTTTCAAATCATTGTGGAGAAGTTTCTCCGTTAGCGGACAACTAAAAAAAAATGAGCTGGATTGCTTTCACGGATTAAGTAATGAACTCCCCGACGGCGTTCATAAAACCGATGTCCCTGCTGTGGTTACCATTCACGATCTCATTTTCATGCGCTATCCGCAATTCTATAAACCGATTGACAGGAAAATATATTTCGCCAAAGTAAAATATGCCTGTTCTTCTGCAAAGAAAATAATTGCCATTAGTGAACAAACCAAAAGCGATATCATTCGGTATTTCAATGTAGATCCTGAAAAAATCGAATTAGTTTATCAATCCATTTCTCCGGCTTTTTTTCAGCATCAGGAACACAAAGAAGTATTTGAAAAATATAACCTTTCGGCAGAGTACATTTTATCTGTTGGAACGCTCGAACCCCGAAAAAATCAGCTCTCCATTTTAAAGGCTCTCCACGAAAAGAAAATAAAAACACAAATTGTTTTTGTTGGCAAACCAACCGAATATTCAGTGGAAATGCTAAAATACATTTCGGAAAACAAAATGGATTCGCAGGTAAAATTGTTGAATAATATTCCGCGAAAAGATTTGGTTGCACTTTATAAGAATGCCCGGCTTTCGATTTACATTTCCATTTTTGAGGGATTTGGACTGCCTGTAATTGAATCGATGGCCTGCGGATGTCCTGTTATTACGTCAAATGTTTCATGCTTGCCTGAAACAGCCGGTGGTGCAGCGCTTCTGTGTTCTCCTGAAAATTACGGTGAATTAGGTACTCAAATAAAAGGCATACTTGAGCGTGAATCTTTAAGACAAGAACTGATTTTAAAGGGAAACGAAAGAGCCCGAACATTTCACCCTGAAAATTTTGCAAAAAAAATGATTTCTTTATACTCCGAACTTTTATCGTAACACATGCACGAAGATTTAAAAAAAGCGGTTGAAATATTAAAGGCCGGCGGAATTATTTTGTATCCAACCGATACAATTTGGGGAATTGGGTGCGATGCCACCAACGAAGAAGCCGTAAAACGGGTTTATGAAATTAAAAAACGGGAAGACAGTAAAAGTATGTTGGTACTGATGGAAAATCCTGCACTTTTGGATCGCTATGTAAATGATGTACCTGAAATTGCCTGGGACCTTATTGAAGTCACAACTACCCCTTTAACCGTTATTTATCCAAATGCAAAGAATCTTGCCCCGAATTTAATCGCTTCCGATGGCAGCATTGGAATTCGTTTTACAAAAGAATCTTTTTCAAGTCAGCTGGTACAGCGTTTCCGAAAACCGATTGTGTCAACATCGGCCAATATAAGTGGAGAAAAGTCGCCTGCATTTTTTAACGAAATATCAGAAGAAATTAAGCAACAGGTGGATTACATTGTAGAATATCGGCGGGATGATGTCAGTCCTTCGCAGCCGTCAAGCATCATTAAGCTGGGGCCGGGTGGCAGAATCGACATTATCAGGAAATAGATAAAAAAACTGCCCCGGTTCCAGGGCAGTTGATTTAACCATTCATCGTATTATTTCTTTTCTTTCAGAATATCTCTGATTTCAGTCAGCAATACTTCTTCTTTTGAAGGTGCCGGTGGCGGTGGTGGCGGAGCAGCAGCTTCTTTTTTCTTCATTGAGTTAAAAGCTTTTACTACCATAAAAATGGAAAATGCCACAATTAAAAAATCGAGAACTGTGTTCACAAACGTTCCATATCTGATTGATACTTCAGCAACAGCCGGTGTTACTACCTGATCGCCATTCATTACTGCATCCACAGCAGGTTTTAAAACCAGCTTCAGTTTGCTGAAATCGGCTCCTCCTAATAAAAGTCCGATTGGAGGCATCAGTACATCATTTACAAACGAAGTAATAATTTTTCCGAAAGCCCCGCCGATTATAACGGCAACTGCCAAATCGAGAACATTCCCCTTCATGGCAAAGCTCTTAAATTCTTTCATCATTCCCATAACATGTATTTTTTAAAAGTTAGTGAAAAGTTTTAAATGTAAATAAAAACCAAAATTTAGAAATATTAATGATGACAAACAAAAAAAGCCGATGTAAAGTTTACAACGGCTTTCACTATTTTTTAATCGAAAGAGCTACATTTCCCGGACTTTTCCCGAACCTGCCACAGAAGAATCGATGGAAGGGTTACCACTATAATACACGTTTCCTGAACCTGCAATCCGGGCTTTTATTGAACCATTTGTAGTAATCTTGCAATTCCCCGAACCGGAAATCCGGACTATTACATCATCGGCTTCGTATTCGGCAGCATCAAAACCACCTGAACCGGAAATGCTAACCGATAATTCATCGGCTACACCCCCTTTTTCAATTCTAACATTACCGGATCCGGAGATTGAACCACTAATTCGCTCCGACGAAAGTTCCCCAATCTTAATGTCTCCACTTCCACTAACTGCCAAATCGAGAATTCTTGTATTAATATTTTCTGCAAGTATATCTCCCGAACCGGAAATGGATAATCCGTCAACTTCAGGAACAGTAACATAGATATCGATTTTCCCCGGATCATATTTTTTAAACACAAAATTACTGGGAAAACGAATATTAAGAGTTCTGTCTTTTACTTCCGTAATTATATCTTCCAAAGTCGATTCTTTTGCAACAATTTTTACACTTTGTTTTTCACCCTGCTTTAAATACAAATTACCTGAGATTCGTAATGATATTTTTGAAAATGAAGGAACATCGCGTTCCTGATCTTCCGCCAATAAAGGATTCAACATGGAAATACCCAGCAACACAATTGCTAAAACCAAAATTCTTCTTTTCATGCCAATTTATTTTTGTTTTACTATTTTGTAGAGACGTGCAATTATTTCGAAAGTTGCACATAGAGTTGAATTATTTCAAAAAAGATTTTTCCGGAGCTAAGCTAATCTTCAATTAATCCGTCCGGAATATTGAGTTTTAATGTTTTTGCAGTATCATCAATTTTTACAACAAAATCTTCGTTAAAAGGTACAAGCAATTCCTGCCCATGGTAATTTACGGTAAGAACCAAATTCCCTGAATAATCATCCATTTGCTCTATTCTGCCAATTTCGCCCCGCTGTTCGTCCAATAATAAATAATTTAAAAATTGGGTGTTTGTGCTTTCTTCTTCTTCACGAATAATTTCTTCATGAAAAAGATAAACCGAACTACCGACCATTCTTTTGGCATACTTTTCGGATTCAACACCATCGAACGTTACAATTGCACTATTGGCTGTTTTATATCGAAATCCTTCCTCTTTCAAAAAAAAGGGGACAAGTAATCCTTCCAATTCTACAAAAAAACGATTGGCTTCTTCTATTGAAATTTCATATTCAGGTACATATTCCAAAACAAGGTCTCCAAAAACGCCATGCGTTTTTTTAAAGAATCCAATCTTTTCACAATCAGTTTTAGGTATTGTTTCCATAAAGCAAATATAGTTATTCTAACTGCGGGCACAAAAAAACCATCCGCCTCCCGACGAATGGTTTTCTATGTTCAGATGATGTCTTTTTTCTTAAGATTCAGCACCTTCACCTTCAGGAGCTTCTTCTCCTTCTGTTGCATCAGCTTCAGCTGTTACTTCTTCCGAGGCTTCGGCAGCAGCTTCAGCTTCCTTTGCTTTGCGTGCAGCTTCAGCTTCGGCAGCTAACTCAGCATTTTTTGCAGCAATTGCTTTTGCCTTCTCTTCGTTAACTTTTGCTTCTGCTGCCATTTGTTTTTTGAATTCAGCTTCTACTTCTCCGGCTAACCGGTCAACTTTTGCCTGAATTTTAGCTTCTTTTTCAGTCAGCCAGTTATCCAGACGTTTTTCAGCTTCAGCCTCATCAAAAGCTCCTTTTTTAACTCCACCCATCAGGTGTTTTTTGTAGAGTACACCTTTGTAAGACAAAATTGCCCTAACGGTGTCGGTAGGTTGTGCGCCTTTTACAAGCCAGTCATAAGCTTTGTCAAAATCGAGATCTATTGTAGCAGGATTTGTGTTTGGATTATAAGTTCCAATACGTTCAATATACCTGCCATCTCGTGGCGCCCTGCTATCTGCTATCACAATGTGATAGTAAGCATAACGTTTGCGGCCGTGCCGCGCTAATCTCATTTTTGCTGACATGTTTCTATTTTATTTTTTGAAAAATGTGGCGCAAAGATAATATAAAAAACTGTTTATGAAATTTTTAATCTGTTTTATTGCGAATATTAATCTTCAAAATATGGAAGATTAGCGACCTGCAAAAAATTGCTTACTCTGGTTTTGCCTCTTTTCTGTTTGGCTGACCAAAAAAAAGATCGCTAAAAAAATCCATGTAATGCCGAAAACCCTTTTTAAATGAAATGGTTTTCGAATTGGATTTCCGATCTACAGAATTGCGCCTGCGCGGTTTCTTTATTTCAGGGTGAATATGACGGAGAAACCATTTTCTGCCCAATGATGACAGATCCGCTTTGTGACGGGATAATCGAGAATACTAAAGTGCGTCGTTGTATTGGTTGTGAATTAACGTTACCTGAAGATTATGATGCTTTTGTTGAATCACAACAAAAGTAACCAATATGAAAATTATTTATCAGTGCCCAACCCCTGAATAAAAAGATTAAATACATCTTAATTACTCTACCACTGAAAAAATTTTATCTTTTTGTATACTGTTCTTCGTAATATTTTTGGTAATCGCCTGAAGTTACGTTTTCAAGCCATGCAGTGTTTTCAAGATACCAGTCGATAGTAAGTTCAATCCCTTCTTCAAACTGAAGTGAAGGTTCCCAGCCTAATTCGCGTTTTATTTTTGTGGCATCAATGGCATAGCGCAAATCGTGGCCGGCACGGTCTTTTACAAAGGTGATCAGTTGTTCTGATTCGCCTTTTTTGCGGCCCAGTTTTTCATCCATTTTCCGGCACATCAACCGAATCAAATCAATGTTGGTCCACTCATTAGAACCACCGATATTATAGGTCCCGCCTGTTTCTCCTTTGTGAAAAATGACGTCGATGGCACGTGCATGATCTTCTACCCATAACCAATCGCGTATATTTTCGCCCTTACCATACACCGGAAGCGGTTTCTTATTTTTAATATTATTAATGAATAGCGGGATTAATTTTTCAGGAAACTGGTAAGAGCCATAATTATTAGAACAGTTTGAAACAATTGTTGGAAGGCCAAAGGTATCATAATATGCTCTTACAAAATGGTCGGAGCTGGCTTTCGATGCAGAATAAGGACTGTGTGGGTCGTAATTGGTTGTTTCTGTAAAAAGCCCTTCTTCACCCAACGAACCGTAAACCTCATCGGTTGAAATATGATAAAAACGTTTCCCTTCGAAATTATCTTTCCAGGTATGCTTTGCGGCGTTTAATAAATTTACAGTTCCGATAACGTTGGTAACCACAAATTCAATCGGATTCGATATTGACCGATCGACATGCGATTCGGCAGCCAGATGAATCACGCCATCAAAATTTTCTTTTTCAAATAAACTTAAAATGAAATCTCCGTCAACAATATCGCCTCTTACAAATTCGTAGTTGGGTTTATTTTCAACATCTATCAAATTGGCCAGGTTCCCGGCATAAGTTAATTTATCAAGATTAACGATTTTGTATCCGGGATATTTATTAACCAATAAGCGTACCACGTGTGAGCCAATAAAACCAGCACCGCCGGTGACAAGAATTTTTTTCATTCTGATATATTTTACAAAAAACAGATAATCTATAATTGGGTAAATTTAACCTATATAATTGATAACGTATTGTTTTGAACCTTTAACTTAATCCTCTTACTTTTTTTTCCCAATTCCACGCGGAAAGCAGTGTCTCTTCCAGTTCTTTCTCTGCTTTCCAACCCAGCTCTTCGTTGGCATAGGTTGTATCAGCCCAGATTTTCTCAATATCGCCGGCACGCCGGCCAACAATTTTATAGTTCAGTTTTATTCCTGTTGCCTTTTCGAAGCCTTTTACTACCTGAAGAACAGATAAACCCTCGCCGGTACCCAAATTAAAAACCTCGTAATTCGATTTGCTTTTCCCGGCAAGCAGCCTATTGATTGCCACAACATGAGCTTTGGCCAAATCGACAACATTAATATAATCGCGAACTGCGGAACCGTCCGGAGTATCGTAATCATCGCCAAAAACTTTTAATTCGCTACGAATTCCGGCTGCCGATTGGGTAATAAAAGGCACCAGATTTTGTGGAACCCCCAGCGGAAGTTCTCCAATTAAGGCACTTGGATGAGCGCCAATCGGGTTAAAATACCGAAGCGCAATTCCTTTCAACTGCGGATTTGCAGCAATGGCATCATGCAAAATATCTTCGTTAACACGTTTTGTATTTCCATAAGGCGATTCCGCATCCTTTCTTGGAGTTTGCTCGGTAACCGGCAAAACATCGGGCTGTCCGTAAACCGTGCACGACGAAGAAAAAACGATATTGGGGATAGTATATTTTAACTGGCAATCCAGAATATTAATCAACGAGACCAAATTATTCCGGTAATAATGCAACGGTATCTGAACCGATTCGCCAACTGCTTTCGATGCAGCGAAATGAATTATTGCATCAATATCCTGATGTCGGCTAAAAAATTCATCTGTCTTTTCAGTATCAGCTAAATTGAATTGTTCAAATACAGGTTTTATTCCTGATATTTTTTCGATATTATCAAGTACATCAATTCCTGAATTCGACAAATCATCAACTATAATTACCTGGTATCCAGAAGCCTGTAATTCAACTACGGTATGAGAACCAATGTAACCTGTGCCACCGGTTACCAGTATTTTTTGCGTCATATCTGTTATTTTAAAAGTAAATGTACAAAATTAGCCTTTTTACCACCTGAAAATATCAATTTATAAAGTCAATTTAATTAAAGTTAATTTTCGTGTACAAGGATTATGGGGATGTTTTATAAATTTACACTTCTTTTTAAATAAGATATTCAAAAGTGAAATTAGGAAATTACATACACGAATTATTAAAGGAAAACGAAACAGTTATCATTCCTGGCTTTGGAGCATTTTTATCGGATTACCAACCTGCAGTTTTAGAAGGGGACGAAGTAAGACCACCATCCAGAGAAATAACATTTACCCATCAAATTAGAAATAATGATGGGTTGCTGGTTGGCTACATTGCCGACACCGAAAAGATTTCTCATTTCGATGCCCTGAAAATCATTGAAAGAGAGCGGGAAAATATAATATTTTTACTTGACAAAGGAGAAGAAATTGAACTGGAAGAGACCGGTGTTTTATTTATGGATGAAAAAAATGAAATCCGGTTCAACCCATTTTATGATGAAAATTTGTTGCTGGACTCTTTTGGCCTTGAACCTGTATCGATCACCGAAGTTCAGGAAGAAGAAAAATTGGCAGAAGTTACACAGCCGGAAGAAATTCAAGAACCCGAAATACAAAAGGAAATAATTGAAGAAGAAACAGCAGAACACATAACAAGTGAAGAAGAACAAACAGAAGAAGAGCAAATTATAGAACCGGAACAGATAATCGAAGAAAACCCGGAGATTGATGAGAGTGAAAATCTTCAGGAAGAAATTAGTGCAGAAGCAAACGAAGCAAATAGTGCAACTGAAGAACCTGAAATTGAAAAGTCAGTAAGTGAAGAAGGCCGGGTCATCGAAACAGAACCAGCCATTGAAAAAATCACAGACTTAAAAGAAAATGAAGAGCCGGCTGAAGAACCGGTAGTAGCTGAAGAAATTACCGAAGATACTGTCATTCCGGAACCAGAACCCAAACCAGAAAAAGCGCATGTTTTGGTTCATGAAAGTGTACCCGAAGAAAAAAAGAAAAGAAGTGGATTGTGGTATTTGCTCATCCTGATTCCAGTTATTGTTGCCGGAGTTTTTATTTTCAAAAATCAAAATAAGCAAGCGAAAAACAATCCGATAACGACGAAGGAAACTTCGGTTCCTGAACAAAAGACAACACCCGGGATTCGTAATATGGAAGTTACTGCGGATTCAACCCCAAATAACATTGCAGAAGAACAGATAACTGATTCGGTTCAGACAACACAACCCCAACCTGAAAATGTGGAATCACTGAATTCGGACACGCCTAAATTCTACCTCGTAGGCGGTGGATTCAAGGAAGAAGAAAATGCAGAAATTTATATTACTGAACTAAAAGCAAAAGGGTTAAATGCTTTCCACATAGGTAAAAAAGGCAACTACTTTATGGTTGGAATTGGCGTATATAAAACCGAAGGTGAAGCAGTTCGGGCAAGAAGGGAATATACTGAAGACTACCCCGAATCGGGTGCCTGGATTCTGGAAGAGAAATAATCGATTAACCGCTAAGAACCATGTTCAGGTTTGAATTTTTTCAAATCAAAGTACCAATTTTTCATTTCACTTTCGTGAATAATTGTATGCTGTATTTTTTCAGTTGAAACCGAAAAAGTTTCTTCGACAATTACAGGATTATCACTCATCGTTTTTGGATTTAATATTCTTCAATCATTAAATGGTAATAGAACAATCATAGATAATCAGATTGATTTCTGCAAATCATTTTTTGAAAATGAATTTTGTAAATTGCAATTCATTAAACCGTAAGTATGAAAACGATAAAAGTTGGAGTTACAGGTCTTGAATTTATTGGCCCGGCGCACATTGAAGCACGAAGAAAAATTCCGGGAACTAATTCTTTGCGAGAAAATTCTTGAAAGCAACGAAATCGAATATTGAGTAAAAGTGTAAAAAATTAAATCAAAACAATATGTTGGATCTTGGATTTGTAAGCGCCATTCTGGCCGAAAAAAGTTTTGAAGAAGTTATTCAGTTTGCTTCCGAAAATCAGTTTAAATGTGTTGAAATGATGTGTTGGCCGGTTGGGAAAGCAGAACGCAGGTATGCGGGTGTAACCCACATTAATGTTGATGAAACAGACGATAAAAAAGCAGCGGAAATAAATTCGGTTCTTAAACAAAACAACGTTTATGTTTCCGGACTGGGTTACTATCCCAATCCGCTGGAATCAGATGAAAAACAAGCCGAGTTTTACATCGAACACATCAAAAAAGTAATTCGGACAGCAGCAAAACTCGAAATTCCGGTGGTAAACACTTTTATTGGCCGCGATCCACAAAAAAGTGTGGAGGACAATCTCAAAAAGTTTGCGCAGATCTGGCCTTCGATTATAAAAGTTGCCGAAGAGAACAATATTAAAATCGGGATTGAAAATTGCCCGATGTTGTTTACCCGCGATGAGTGGCCCGGAGGAAAAAACCTGGCAACTACTCCTGCTATATGGAAGAAAATGTTTGAAATTATTCCCAGTGAAGCATTGGGGTTAAATTACGATCCTTCTCACATGGTCTGGCAACAAATGGATGAGGTAAAACCGATTTACGATTTTAAAGAGAAGCTGTTTCACATTCATTTAAAAGATGTAAAAGTCTATCGCGATAAACTAAACGAAGTTGGAATAATGGCTTACCCTCTTGATTACCATTCACCGAAAATCCCGGGTCTGGGTGACGTTGACTGGCGCGGTTTCTTTTCGGCATTGACATCAGTAAAATATCGTGGTCCGGTTTGCATTGAAGTGGAAGACAAAGCTTTTGAAGGATCGGAAGAAGATGTAAAAAGCGCCATTTTAACCAGCAGGAATTACCTAAAACAATTTCTGGCATAAATAAAATTCCTACTTTGTTATTTCTTGTAACCTTTAAGAATGGAAAAAGCAAAAAAGAATAATTAAATAAATGCAACAACATATGAAACCAAAACTTACTTTTCAACTTTCATTTATGATGTTTCTCGAGTTTTTTATCTGGGGTGTTTGGTTTGTACCACTGGGTAATTATCTCACTACCATCGGATTTCAGGGAGAACAGGTAGGTGCGGTTTTTAGCACATTGGCCTGGGGCTCCATCATTTCGGCATTTTTTGTAAGCTTAATTGCCGATCGGTATTTTTCTGCCCAAAAACTAATTGGTTTTCTACATGTTATTGGCGGAGTGCTTATTTTCATTGCTTCCCGCATAACCGAACCGGGGTTATTATTTTGGACAATGCTTGCATTTATGATTTGTTACATGCCCACCGTTGCATTGGCAAGTACCATTGCATTACACCATGTTAGCGATGCCGGCCGCCAGTTTCCGCGTATCAGGGTGCTCGGAACCATTGGCTGGGTTATCTCGGGACTTGCAGCCAGTGCCCTGAAAATTGAGAATACAAATATTCCAATGATCATGGCTGCCGTGGCCAGCATAATTCTTGGTTTGTTTAGTTTTACACTGCCGGATACACCTCCACAGCGAAAAGAAGGGAAAGTAAGTGTCGCTTCCGTTTTGGGCCTTGACGCTTTGAAAATGATGAAAGAAAGATCTTTTGCAGTCCTGATTATTTCGACTCTCTTTATTTCAATACCCTTTGCCATGTATTTTCAATACACCAATATGTCGATGAATGAAGCCGGAATAAAAAATGTAGCCGGGATTATGTCCGTCGGGCAAATGTCAGAGGTTTTGTTCATGATTCTTATGCCACTGATTTTTATTCGATTAGGAGTAAAAAGAATGCTGTTAATGGGAATGATTGCCTGGATAATACGGTACGTGCTTTTTGCTTTCGGAAATAACGCTGAACTCGTTTGGTTCTTCTACCTTGGAATTTTCCTGCACGGCGTGTGTTACGATTTTTTCTATGTTACCGTTCAAATTTATGTCGACAAAAAAGCACCCGCGACAATGAGGGCGAGTTTCCAGGGATTGATAACATTTCTTACCTACGGATTGGGCTGGCTCATTGGCACAAACCTCAGCGGATGGGAATTACAACGCGCCCAGATTGTAAACGACGCATCAATGGTTATCGGGCACAATTGGAAAAGCCTGATGTTGGTGCCAGCTGCAATCGCACTTGTTGTTACCTTGTTTTTTATTTTCTTTTTTCAAACCGAAAAGGAAAAAATTAAAATTGAGAAGCCTTTAATTTAAGGAATCCAGCCTTTTTAATAGCTGTTGAAACTACAAATATCAGAAAAAGGTTTGCGGACTTTTCCCCGGACGGTATATTCTTCCGGCGGGTAACCCACGGTGATTAACAACCCGATTTTTCGCTTTTCAGGAATATTCAAAAGTGCCTTTATTTTCTTTTCATCAAACCAGCCAAGAATGCAAGTTCCCAATCCAAGTTCGGTCGCTTGTAAACAAAAATGGGCAGCGGCAATCCCAATATCGTATTGGGCATATTCCTGATCTTTTACTTTGCCTCCAAGTTGTACTATCAGTTTTGCCTTTTCAATTACCAAAACCGCGATTACAGGAGCGCCTGTCACAAATTTGTTGAATGAAACTACTGCACTAAATGTGGCTTTTGCCACTTCATCTTTTAATTCAGGACTATCGACAATAATTAATTTCCAGGGTTGCGAATTACATGCCGATGGGGCAATACGCACAGCTTCAATTAGCTTTTCGATTTTCTCCCGTTCAATTGGTTTATCCTGATATTTTCTTACACTTTGGCGGCGATCTAATATTTCCTGAAATGTCATTTTTTAATTTTTATAGATGAAGGCACTTTTAACAAATCGTCAAACTTAAAAACAAAACCTTAAAACTCACGTAGAAGAAAACGTTTAAAAATAATAATCTAAAAAATTAAAGTTATGTCAGACAGCGTTTACAAAGTAATTGAATTGGTAGGGAGCAGTCCAGAATCCTGGGAGAAAGCAGCTCAGAATGCGATTGCTCTTGCATCCAAATCTTTGCGCGATTTAAGAATTGCCGAGGTTACACAAATGGACATGCACATTCATGAAGGTAAAATCATGTACTATCGTACGAAACTAAAAGTCTCGTTTAAGTACGAAGGATAAGTTCAATCTTTTTCCATACTGAAGGGGGTGAAGATTTTCTTCCCCTCTGCTTTTTCCCTGAATATCAATAAGCATTCACATAGATTAGAACGAATTCTATCTAAATTCTTTAACTTAGAGGAACTAACTTCAAAAACCATCTCAATTAAAATTATGAAACGAAGAATATTTATAAGAAACAGTGCATTTGGCGCCATGGCTTTAACGATTCCTGCGATACGGGCTTTTGGAAATAACTTCTCATCTGATTATCAAATTCCAAAACGTGTTCTTGGAAAAACCGGTGAAAAACTTTCCGTTATCGGGTTCGGAGGAATTATGCTGAATGATAACCCGCAGGATTTTGCCAACGAACTGGTTGCCAAGGCCTACGATTTGGGGGTAAATTATTACGATGTTGCGCCAACTTACGGTAACGCTCAGGACAGGTTGGGCCCGGCATTGAAGTCGTACCGTAAAAACTGTTTTCTGGCTTGTAAAACTACAAAAAGAGATGCCGCCGGCGCTCAAAGCGAGTTGGAAGATTCGCTGAAGAAAATGCAAACCGATCATTTTAATTTGTATCAATTGCATGCGCTTAGTTCAATTGAAGATGTGGAGAAAGTTTTTAGTCAGGGTGGAGCGATGGAGACTTTTGTAAAGGCAAAAAAGGATGGAAAAGTAAAACATCTCGGATTCTCGGCGCACTCGGTTGAAGCAGCGTTACTGGCCATGAAAAATTATGATTTCGATTCGATTTTGTTTCCCATTAATTTTGTATGCTGGAACGCCGGCGATTTTGGCCCGCAGGTTTTTGCCGAAGCCGAAAAACGAGGCATGGGTATTCTGGCATTAAAAGCTATGGCACTAACCCGCCTGGGAGAAGGTGAACAGAAAATATTCAAGAATGTATGGTACCGTCCAATCAGTGATGAAGCGATAATGAAGATGGCATTAAAATATACTTTATCGAAAAATATTACTGCTGCTGTTCCTCCGGGACAAAACACCCTGTTTTTGAAGGCTCTCGAATTTATGAACGATTACAAACCGATTACCGAACAGGAAACGGAAAAATTACTGACATTAGCAAAAGAAACTACTCCTGTTTTTATGCATACCTAGAACTATTGGATTTTGATACTATCGTTTCTGTCCCACGCATAGTTCCACATTTTCATGTATTGATTACCGGGAAGGAATTCATCATTCGTCTCTTCGAGGAGTTTTTGCAATTGATTTTCGAGATCGGATTGAATAAAAATATATTCATCGGTACCGATCAAATTACTCATCTGGTAGGGATCGATAAGATTATCGTATAATAACCATGGTCCGTTTAAGTCACGCACATAAGTATATCGGTTTGTTCGTACACCACGATATTCCCTGCCACCTTTTTCGTAATTCCATTGATGAAAAGGAACTGCACATTGTATCAAAACTCCTTCAGCTCCGGGTTCTTCTTCGCCTGAAATAACTTTTGAATAATCATTTCCCTGAATACTTTCAGGAATTTGAATACCGGATAGCCCCAACAAAGTGGGTAAAATATCAGGCGTATTTATTGGCGCTTCAATAACCTTCTGATTGTATCCATATTTACGGGGAAACCGAAGCAAAAACGGAACTTTTATAGACTCATCCCACGGTTGCTGTTTCTTTACGTTTCCGTGAGAATATAACATATCGCCATGATCGGAAGTAAAAACAAAAATGGTATTATCCTCAATTCCAGCATTTTCTATTTCATCAAGTAATTGTTTCATACAATCATCAAGGGCAGCGATATGCGCGTAATAACTGGCCAAATCATTTCTCGCCTTCTCTCTTAATTCTTCAGGCACATTTGCCCGCACTTCAATTCCTTCCGCCGAAAACATTGCCCGATACCTTTCGGGCGCAGTATTATAAGGCTCATGTGGCGGCCCCCAGGAAAGCATCAGTAAAAAAGGCTTGTTGCCTTTAGCTTTTTCTGCTATATAGTTAACAGCCGATTTTGTTTGTGCAATCGCATCATATTCGGGCCAGGTTTTACGTTCGGTAAAATCTCCCTCGTAATAAAACGAATTATTGTAATCGTGAGTACACTCCAGTACCTGCCAGAAATCAAAACCTTGCCGACGCTCTTTGGGAATATATTTTAAACGCGCTTCAAATGTTTCTTCTCCAGGCTGATGACCATTCAAATGCCACTTGCCAATATATCCGGTTTCATAACCTGCATTTTTATAAATTTTTGCGATGGAATTTGCCTCCGGATTTAAAGGTTTGTCATTATAAAAAACACCATGAGTTAGTGGATACTGCCCGGTAATTAAACTTGCCCGGTACGGACAACAAACCGGACATCCTGAAATTGCATTGGTAAAAACAACACTTTGTTCAGCTAATTTATCAATAGTTGGGGTCTTTACTTTTGTGTTGCCAACATAGCCCAAATCCTGAGCGCGCCATTGATCGGAAAAAACAAAAATTACGTTTGGCTTTTTATGTTTTTCCTGACCACAACCCAACAAAAGAAGGAGGATAAAGAAAAGGAAGAAAATATCTGACAAATTGCTCTTTTTGAATATATTAAATTTAAAACAACCACCCGATTTCGTCTTCCTTTTCTTATTCATTTAGTACTTTTTTAATTTCTTTGCCTGCTTTTCTGCTTTTTTTTCTTTAGCGCTTTTTAGCGGCTCCTTTTTAACGTTTTTCTTTGCATCTTGTGATTTAGACATGGCTTCCCTGTTTTTTAAATTGTTAATGATATTATTCTTCTAAAAACTAATAAGGCAAATTTAATTTCTAATAGAATACAATATACTTCGTTTTAAAGAAAAATATTGTTTTCACTCCCTACGGATCTAATATAATTGGCTGCCTTAGCGTACTCTTCGGCAGAGTCAAGGTGTTCCAACATCAATGGCACGGATTTCAACTTGTTTAATTCGGTAAGATAAACAGCATAATTCAAATTTCCTAAACCGGCGCGAACCTCAGGTAAATGAGGTGTTAACTGGTCTTCCAGCAGTAAAATGTCTTTTGCATGGCAACTTTTTATATGGGCTCCCAATTTTGAAAAAGCCTCTTTTATCATGTCTCCGTTTTTATAATAAACCTGCGGACTAACCACAAGGTTTACGGGGTCAAAATGAACGCCAAACTGTTTTCGGTCAATTGCATTAATCAGGTTTTCATAAGATTCAACAGAATCCGGGTAAGCCCACGGCATGGTTTCCAACACGAAAAAAGTATTTATTGGTTTTACCGCATCCATAATTTTGCGGGTTGTTTCAACAATCAAATCGAAAGTTTCGGGAGTAAGATTATCCTTGTGCGGACCGGCCCATTTTTCAGGATTTCGGGAGCCACTGATATTTACACAACACCTGGCTCCAATTTCATCAGCAAGAGCCAAAGAATCAATACATTTTCTAATAGCATCATTGCTTTTTGCATCATCCGGATCAATTGGATTGCTCCACGCACCCACTTCAGAAATAATTATATCGGCTTTTTGCGCGGCGGTTTTGTATGCCTTAATCTCATCAGAACCGGCACCAATCTGCACCGGACAATAAGCTGCCCTGTAATTCAGCTTTTGTAAAGCTTCAACCCACTCGTCAGGACTCTTATATTTGGCCAACACAGGTCCACCTAACCGAATGGATGATATCTTTCCCATCATCGAATTTGCCAGCCCCGGATTAAAAACAATTCCTGCCCCTGCTGCAACTATTGTTCTACCAAAATTTCTTCTGTTCATTATCAAAATGAAATTGATTTATCAGAAATTCAATAAAAATATAAAGGAGTGCCGAATTTTACAATGAAACCAGCCATAAAAAAGCGGCACCTTTGTTGAGATGCCGCCGGGAATTTAAGCCATTTCTGGCAGAAAATATGTAGAACTAACTGAACGGTTAAGAACTTCGTTTCATGGCTTTGAAACAGTTATAATACTTTAAGCAATTGTTGTGCCAAAAATGACAGAGACAATATGTTGGGGAACAGAAATATTGTTAATGATTTCTAAATAGCAGGAATTGTTTGGGTTAAGAGCCTGATTACATTTTCCACATTTTGGTTAAATACCTTTAATACCTCCTCCCAGGTTACCGGAGTTTCATCGGTTTTCCAGCAATCGTAGTCAGTGCTCAGCGCAATTGCAGCATAAGGAATTCCGGTTTCGTTAGCTAAAATGCATTCGGGCGCCACCGACATATTTATTACGTCAGCTCCCCATAAACGAAACATATTCGATTCCGCACGGGTAGAAAATCGCGGTCCTTCAATCGTTAGCACAGTTCCTTTTGAATGAAAATTCAGATTTAGGTCAGTTGCTTTTTGAATTAATTTCTTCCTCAATTCATCATTAAATGGATCGGCCATTGGCGTATGTTTTAACTCACCATTTTGAAAAGAATCGGAAAAAGTAATATCACGGTGACGGGTAAAATCGATAAACTGATCAAGAATAACCAAATCGCCACGTTTAATTTCTTCCCGTAAACTTCCACAGGCAGTTGTTGCCAAAATATGTGTGCAGCCTAATTCACGAATTGCCCAAATATTTGCCCGGTTATTTACCTGTGTTGGAGGAATTGCATGATCTCTTCCATGACGGGATAGAATTACAACTTCAACTTCTGAAATTTTTCCTGTTTTAAAACCTGATGATGGTTTTTCGTAAGGAGTTTCAACCTTTATTTCACCCGGATTTTTAAGAATAGCCGGATCTTCAAATCCGGAACCACCGATTATCGCTATTTTTTTCTTCATTTTTTAAAAATTAATTCAAAATAAGAATATTGATCATTCTTCTTTTTGTCGCGCAAACTGGCGAATCATGAGTGTTTTTTTGAATTTTCGTTTTGTGGGAAAAGTGTCAGAATGCTTTCCATATTTGCATTACAAATTCCTTTCTCGGTTATTAACCCGGTAACCAATCTTGCCGGAGTAACATCAAAACCGTAATTGGCAACATTACTTTTTACGGGAATTAAACGAACCGACTGCATTTCTTTTCCTGTCCAACCTTCAATTTCAGAAACTTCTTCAGAATTCCTCTCTTCGATCGGAATTTCTTTAATTCCGTCGTTCATTTGAAAATCGATGCTTGAAGATGGCAACGCCACATAAAATGGAATCCCATTGTCATTTGCTGCCAGTGCTTTTAAATAAGTACCGATTTTATTTGCCACATCACCCTTTAAGGTAGTTCTGTCGCTCCCTACAATTACCAAATCCACCTTTCCATGTTGCATAAGGTGCCCCCCTGTGTTGTCTGGAATTACCGTATGCGGAATATTTTCCTCAGCCAATTCAAAAGCAGTTAGCCGCGCACCCTGGTTTCTTGGCCGGGTTTCGTCAACCCAAACATGAACAGGAATACCTTTCTGATGCACTTTGTAAATTGGAGCTGTTGCTGTTCCCCAGTCAATACAGGCCAGCCAGCCGGCGTTACAATGCGTTAAAATATTCACAGCTGAGTTTTTCCTTTGGTAAATCTTCTCAATAATTTCCAAACCAAACTCGCCGATTCTTTCGCTGTAATCAATTTCCTTTTGTTTGAGTTCATTCGCTTTTTCGAGCGTCTTTTCGATTCTACTTTTGTCTTCTTTTAGTGAAAAAATGAAATTCAGCATTTCATCAACTGCAAACGCCAGATTCACTGCTGTAGGACGCGACGATTTTAAATATTCAGCTTTCGTTTTAATAAAGGTTGAGAAATCTCCCTCTTCAAATTCCAGAATTGCCAAATACATTCCAAAAGCCGCAGTAACACCAATCAAAGGAGCACCCCGGACTACCATTTCACGAATGGCAAAAAAAGTATCTTTTGTTGTTCTTATTTCGAAAGTCTCAAACAAAAATGGCAGCTTTCGCTGATCGATGACCTGGACAACACGATTGTCATCCTTATCTAACCAAATTGTATGATAATGTTTGCCCTGAATTTTCACGCGTGCTGTTATTAATTTTTATATTAGCAACTGTTAAATTTTAATCAAATGAAAATTGACCTTACAAATATAAAAAACATCATTTTCGATTTAGGAAATGTTTTACTTCGTCTCGATTTTGACGCGACAATAAAAGCATTTCAACAAATTGGCTTGCATAAAAATGCTTTTGATCCAAGACAAACATACGTTGATCCTGTTTTCCATGAACTTGAAATTGGGAAAATAACTCCTGAAAATTTCAGAGCCCGAGTCAGGCAAATCTTAAATAATCCGGATTTAACCGACCAGCAAATTGATGATGCATGGACCGCCATGATTCTGGATATTCCTGTAAACCGGGTTGAAATGTTGCAAAGATTAAACGAAACGTACAATGTTTATCTTTTCAGTAACACTAACCAGATTCACATTTCTAAATTGCATGCAGATTTTAAACAACAACATGGAATAGACTTTCCGTCTCTTTTTGTAAAAGACTATTATTCCCATGAAATTCATGAAAGAAAACCGGATTTGACTTCCTATGAAAAAGTAACTGAACTTGCCGGGATAAAACCACATGAATCAATTTTTATCGATGACCTGGAAAAGAATGTCGTTGCTGCAAATGAAGCCGGATTAAAAACTTATTGGCATAATGCCGCCGATGAAATTTCCGAAATTCTGTAGTCTGCAGCTTATTATTTATGCGAATGTAGCAGGAGTAGACATCATGGTTTCGCCCAGTTGGTTTTCAGCCGGTAACTCATAGGTTGTTCGAGCGTTGAGGAATAAACTACCCCGTTTGGTTAAGTGTACAGTCATTAACGGCAGCGGCCCTATACACTGTAAAATATCCTGAATAAAAAGCAGAAACACAACAGCAACAAAGGTGATGAATCTGACTTTTAACACGGCAGTAGTTTATGGATTCCTAAAAATGGTAATTCTTTCTCATTTGATGTAAACCTCAATAAAATTGGCATTCACCTCGATTTCTAAATTATTTTACTGAAATTTACCTGCATTGATATCAATGTAGCATAATGAACCATAAAATACCTACGCTAAAAATCAGGAAAATTGCCTTACATTCCTCGAAAGATTGCGAAAAGCATGCACTAAAAATCCGGACTTCCAGAACTGCAATATCCTTATCCGGAAATGGAAGTAAACCCCAATTTTAAGCATTAACATGGAACAATTTTCAAAAACAAAACGAAATCCGTGGGCCTGGATACCATCTGTATATTTTGCAGAAGGAATGCCGTACGTTCTGGTGATGACAGTTTCGGTAGTTATGTACAAACGGCTCGATATTTCAAATACCGACATTGCTTTTTATACAAGTTGGTTGTATCTACCGTGGGTAATCAAACCTTTTTGGAGTCCACTGGTTGAACTTTTCAAAACCAAGCGCTGGTGGATTGTTACCATGCAATTGTTTATTGGGGCCGGTTTGGCTGGAGTGGCCCTAACTCTTCCAACAACTTACTTCTTTAAAGGAACACTGGCATTTTTCTGGCTACTCGCCTTTAGTTCGGCAACACAAGATATTTCCATCGACGGATTTTATATGCTTGGGCTGAATGAAAATCAACAGGCATTTTTCGTTGGAATCCGAAATACATTTTATCGTATTGCGATGGTCACAGGTCAAGGACTGCTGGTAATGCTCGCCGGTTATCTCGAAAATGCAGAATGGCTGGGAAAAATGGCAAGTGGTAAACAAATTGCTTTTGCCTGGGCTGTAACTTTTGGCATAATGGCATTCGTTTTTGTTGTTTTTGCTTTGTACCACAAGGTATTTCTTCCATTACCAAAAGAAGACATTCAAAAGACAACCAACAGTTTTCGCGAAATTCTTTCCGGATTTGGTGAAACGATACAAGCATATTTTGCAAAAAAAGAAATCTGGACAATACTCGGGTTTCTTCTTTTATACCGTTTAGGAGAATCACAACTCGTAAAACTTGCATCTCCTTTTTTGCTGGATACGCCCGAAGTTGGTGGTCTTGGATTATCCACATCGGAAGTTGGGATGATTTACGGGACCATTGGAATAATTGCACTTACAATCGGCGGAATTACCGGCGGCTGGCTGGCTTCAAAATACGGATTTCAGAAAACGCTATGGCCCTTTGTGTTTGCTATTAATCTTCCCAATTTTGTTTATGTTTACCTTTCATCTGTTCATCCATCAGATTTCCGGATAATTGCAGGCTCGGTAGCTGTTGAGCAGCTTGGGTATGGTTTTGGCTTCACGGCTTACACTTTGTTTATGCTTTATGTTTCAGCAGGGAAATACAAAACTGCACACTATGCCTTCAGCACCGGAATTATGGCCCTCGGAATGATGCTCCCCGGAATGATATCGGGCTGGATTCAGGATCAAATCGGCTATCAGCAGTTTTTTCTTTGGGTAATGCTATGCACAATTCCCGGCTTTATTATGGCTAAACTGATTAAAGTAGCTAAGAATTTTGGATTGAAAAAAGATTAAAATCTATACCAATTTCAATATTCTTCCCCGTTTTTGGAGATCATTGGAACAAAACGCACCGGCAGAACATTTTTCTGTTTGATTTTACCTTTGTGTTTTTCCAGAAAAACCAGTTGTTGAGAATAACCGTTTTTTCCTACCGGAATTATCATTCTTCCTCCTTCAGCCAATTGTTCCTGCAGCGATTCCGGAATTTGGGTGGGAGAACAGGTAACAATAATGACATCAAAAGGGGCATGTTGTTGCCAACCTAAATAACCATCGCCAACCTTTGTGTTTATGTTTTTATACCCTAATTCTGAAAACAACAATTTTGCCTTTTCTCCCAGTTTTTCAAAAATCTCAACCGTAAATACCGAATCGCAAATTTCAGCCAAAATAGCGGCCTGGTATCCCGATCCGGTACCGATTTCGAGAACTTTATCCGTTGGCTTTAAATTTAAAGTTTCCGTCATAAAAGCAACTACATAAGGTTGCGAAATGGTCTGTCCCTCATCAATGGGCAGCGGGCGATCATCATACGCTCTTGAAATGTATTCCGGCAAAACAAACCGATGCCGTTCTACTTTTCTGAGTGCTTTTAAAACTGCAGGATCAGAAATCCCGCGAGCTTCAATCTGTGTTTTCACCATTTGTTCTCGCAATTCATAAAAATCAAAATTTTGAGAACACGAGGTTTCATGAACCATTATCAAAGGAAAAATTAACAGGACACAGATTCTGATTCCCTGAACATTTATGAATGACTTAAATCCCAATGTTTCTTTTTTATTTCAGAACGAAACAAAGGGATTGATGGTTACCAAAGCAGTCTGAAATTTATTCTGATACTTTTTCTTTTTTCGGTTCTTTTTTGCGACGTTTTTCCATCCAGTAATAAATGATGGGAAGCACCATTAATGTTAAGAATGTGGAAGTAATTAATCCGCCAATCACCACGGTTGCCAACGGTCTCTGAACCTCGGAACCCGGGCCGGTATTAAAAGCCATCGGGATAAAACCAAGACTGGCAACCAGTGCTGTCATCAAAACCGGTCGCAACCTGTCAGACGCTCCTTCAATAATCAGGTCTTTTAACTTCCCTTTATGTTCTTTTCGCAATTCGTTGATATGATCGACCAGAACAATCCCGTTTAGCACCGCCACTCCAAATAAGGCTACAAAACCGATACTGGCAGAAATAGACAGATACATGCCGCGCATCCAAAGCAAGAAAACACCACCCGACAGCGCAAAAGGAAGATTTAACAGAATTAAAATGGCATATTTCATCTTTCCAAAATTCAGGTATAACAATCCAATAATGATAAAGATGGAAAGCGGTACCACAAGCATTAAATGACGCATGGCTCGTTGCTGATTCTCAAATGTTCCGCCATAGCTGATAAAATAACCTGACGGAATATTGGCTTTTGCTTGTATCTCCTGTTGTAGATTGGCAACATAAGTTCCTAAATCAATATCTTTTATATTGATTCCGACAATTAATCTTCGCCAACCATTCTCGCGCTGAATTTCACGAGGTCCTTCCTGAAGTTCGATTTTGGCAACACGCTTTAACGGCACAAATTCACCGTTTGCCAAATGAACCGGAACATCCTGAATTTTGTACAATTCGTTGCGAATGTCTTCGGGATAACGAACAACAATTCCGAAGCGCCGTTGTCCTTCATAGAGCTGTCCGGCTTCCTGACCACCGATTCCTGCTTCAATCACCTTTTGCACGTCATCCACATTCAATCCGAACGATGCCACCGATTCACGATCGATTTCAATGGTTACGTAGGGCTGTCCCACGGTTTGTTCCACATAAAAATTGGCTGTCCCGTCCAGTTGAGGAAGAAGATTGGAAATTCGTTCGCCAATGTCACTCAACGCGTCCAAATCTTCACCATAAATTTTTACTGCTAAATCCGATTTTACACCGCTGGTTAACTCATCAACGCGCATGGCAATTGGTTGTGTAAAATTATAGGCTAACCCGGGTTCCGTTTTCAGGTAAGGTTCAATTTGGTTGACAATATCCTCTTTTGTTATTCCCTTTCGCCACTCTTCGGTGGGTTTTAAAATCACCCATACATCGGTTTGATGAACCCCCATCCAGTCGTTGGCCAAATCGGAACGTCCGGTTTTAGGAACCACGGTTTGAATTTCAGGAATATTTTGAACCAGTTTTCCGGCAAGCCAGTTGGCATTTTCAATCGATTCATCCAATGTCACCGACGGCATCCGAACCTGCTCAATTAGAATTGAACCTTCATCAAGTTCAGGCAGGAATTCGGTTCCGAGCCGGGTCATCAGAAAAACAGAAATGCCAAATACAATTCCGGCCCCAGTTACCACAATCCACTTTCGTTCCATATACATTCCCAGCTGACTGGTGTAAACAGGTCTTAACCAATTAATAAGATAGTTCTTTCGCACTTTAACTCCCTTCCTGAAAATAATAGCTGAAATTGCGGGAACAAAAATCAATGCCAGCAGCAATGATCCTAAAACAGCTGCAGCCACCGTTATCGCCATTGGACGGAATAATATTCCTTCCATGCCGCTGAACGTCATAATGGGAACATACACCATTAAAATAATTAAAACCCCGAAGAAAATAGGCCGCACCACTTGCTGTGCTGATTGATGAATTACTGCACTTTTGTTTGCCCTCTGGTCTTTTTGAAGTCCGTGAACAATATTTTCCACCATTACCACCGATCCGTCCACAATCATTCCAAAGTCGATGGCACCCAAACTCATCAGGTTGGCAGCGAGTCCAAATTCGCGCATCCCAATAAATGCAAATAACATTGACAGGGGAATAACCATCGCCACTATTAATGCTCCTGATATTTCTCCCAGTAAAAGCAACAGAACCACGATGACGAGAAAACCTCCTTCAATCAGGTTGGTAGAAATCGTTTCCGTTGTCCGGGTAATTAAATCGGACTGGTCATAAAATTTTTCGATTTGAACGCCTTCGGGAAGATTTGTATTTATTTCGTCAATCTTTTCTTCGATAGCTGAAATTACTTTTCTTCCGTTTCCACCGCGCAACATCATCACAATTCCGGTAACAATTTCGCCTTTACCATCCTGTGTTACACCGCCTTGTCTAATTTGCTTCCCAATTTCAACATTGGCAACATCTCTGATAAAAACCGGCTTATTATTGATATTCGTAATAATAATGTTTTTAATATCATCCACCTTATTAATTTGCCCGAAGCCGCGGATGATAAATTGTTCGCCGTTGTGCTCAAGGTAATTTCCCCCGGAAACACTGTTATTATTGGAGACAGCGTCCAGCACTTCCGAAATACCGATACCAAATAAACGTAATCGGCCAGGCTGAACCACAACATTATACTGCTTTACAAAACCGCCGAATGAGTTTATCTCGGTAACTCCTTTTACTACTTTTAGCTGAGGTGCAATTAACCAGTCCTGAATTTCACGAAGTTCTGTCAATGAATAGTTTTCGCCCCTTACCACATACTGGTAAATTTCGCCCAGCGCAGTTGTAATCGGCCCTAATTGCGGGCTTGAAACATCGGGCGGAAGTTCGTCGGATATGGATTGAAGCCGCTGGCTTACCATTTGCCGAGCAAAGAAAATATCGGTTTTTTCTTCAAACTCTACCGTAACAGCCGACAATCCGAATTGCGAAATCGACCGGACTTCAGCTACATCCGGAAGACCGTTCATTGCGGTTTCAATCGGGTAACTAACCAGTTTTTCCACATCGAACGGAGAATAACGACCAGCTTTTGTAATGACCAAAACCTGAACTGGTGTTACATCGGGAAGAGAATTGATAGGCAGCTGAATCAACGAAAAATATCCTGCAACCCCCATTAATGCTACCAATGCAAGCGCTACATATTTTTGCGTGACACTAAATGTGATAATATTTTTAAGCATTTGATCCGGTTTTCAAGGTTATTCTTCAGCAATGACATCAAAGCGGGAAAGCGCTTTCAAACTAAAAATTTTTGTAGTCGCAATTTCTTCATCATTCGAGAGTCCGTTATTAACAAAAACGAATTTATCTCTCATTTCAGAAACATCAATTGGTCTTTTCTCAAAAACTCCGCCTCCTTTACTCACAAAAACCACTGCCTGGTTTCCATCATAAGTGAGCGCTCCAACCGGTATTGCAATAATTTCTTTTAATGAAGATGTTTTAATTTCCAGACGGACATTTTCGCCAGGTTTTGGCCAGCCTCCCGTTGTAGGCAAAATAATATTGGCAATTACGGAACGGCTGCTTTCATCCAGTCCTGGATTCATGGAAGTAACAGTTGCCCGTGCAATGGCCTCGTTATTCTCACGTTTTGAAATTACCACGGAATCGCCGGCATTGATTAACCGGGCATCGTCGGGCGAAAGATAGCCACGAATCAGCACCACTCTTGTATCAAGTACACGCGAAAGATTTTCAAGTGAATTTACCGACTGTCCTAATTCAACAAAATTCTTTTCGATTACCCCATCGATGGGTGCATGAATTTTAAGTACCGGATCAATTTTTTCCGATTCAGTAAACGCTTTAATTTCTTCATCGGGCACTCCTACTGCCTTTAGTTTTGAATATGCTGCTCGCGATGATGCTATTGCCCGTTCATAGTCGGAAGTAGCTCTTTCCAATTCGCTTTTGGAAGAAATAGTTTCTTCAACCAATTGTTTTAACCGGTTTAGACGGTTGGTCTGAAAATGCTCCTCGGCATAAGCTTGCATATATTCCGAAACCAGGTTCCCAAATTCCAGACTTTGGATTCGGAATAATTCATCGCCCTTTTTTACCCAACTGCCTTCATATTTATTTATGCGACTAATTTGTCCATTGATTGGAGTACTGATAATACTTGCATGTTCAGGCGCATAAAAAACAACACCCGGCGCAGAAACTGAATAATCGATAACACTGCTGTTCACTTTTGTAGTTTCTATTTGCAGTTCGTTTTGTTCCTTTTCAGATAAGCGGACCAGAAATACACCTTTCTCTGCACTTTGTAGCGATGGTGGAAGTTCGTTTTGTTCAGTTACTGCAGTTTTTTCCTTAGAATTCTTTTTGCCGCAGGAAACTACTATTAGCGAGGTTAGTAAAATACCAATTATGAGTGTAAATAATCGATTCATTGTATAGTATATTAAAAGGTTAATAAACCAAATCTTCGTCAAGATAAATTTCAAGTGCAACTAACTGGAGATAATAATCGCGTAAAGCCGAAAGATATCGCTGCTCACTTCCAAGAAATGTTTGTTGCGCATTCAGCAGGTTCAACATATCAATTTCCCCCAACTGAAATGCCCGGAGCGTCAGCTTCTGCAATTGAGCAGCTTTGTTTTTCATGGTTTCATTGTAACGGTTAATGATGGAACGACTAACGGAATAATTATGCCAGGCATATTCAATCTGCCGTTTCATTTTCATTTTAACTTCCTGCTGTTTCCATTTTATTTCATTTTGTTTCGCCGTTGCCATTTCAATCTTCCCTTTCTGCTCCAACGGATACCAGATTGGAATTTTCAACCCCACTTCAAAACCATTAAAATTATATCCCGAACCAAAATTCTGTTTGTAAAAATTGAATCGGATATCGGGAAGAATATTGCTTTTTGCTTCTTTTAAAAAGTATTCCGAAGCGGTAAACTCATGCTCTGTTGCCAGATAATCAGGCTGTTCTTCCTGAACGGCCAATGCAAAAACCTGCGAGATTTCAATGTTTTTGGCTTGCAATGTATCTGAGAACTGAATGGAATATTTCTGGTCTTCCGCCGGTAAACCCATCGCATAAAACAAACCGTAACGCGCCTTGTGTAAAATCCACTCCGACTGATCGAGATCGTTTTTTGCCTCATCCAACTTCAGTTCAGCATTTACCAAATCAATTCCGTTTCCCATTCCGGTTTCATATTTAGTGTAAACTGCGTTATACAACTCTTCCGCTAGTTTTAACTGGTTTTGTCTCGATTTTTGCAGATGCAAAGCATACATTACTTCCACATACTGGCTTTTTACTTCCGCTTTTATTTCCCTTTCACGCGATAAAATTTGAAATTCCAGCGCTTTCACATCTTCAGAAATTCCCTTTAACCGATAGGAGGTTGTCAACGGAAAATCGATTTCCTGCGAAATGGTAAATCTCTGCTCATCGTAAGGATCACCGGGTTCACTGCTGATTCCTTCTTTGAAGTAACTGATTTCAGGTGCTGAAACACCCGCTTCGGTTCTCCACTGATTTTTCTTTTGCTCCAAACGAGCCCACAATTGTTGCAGCTCCGTATTACGCGTATATGTCGACTGCACAGCTTGCTGAATAGTAAGCAAACTATCCTGACCGAAAACAGATGGAGTGATGAACAAAAAACCGACGATAAATGCAATTCGAATGTTCATTGGTATCTTTTTGATTTTTAGTACTAAGTTATAAATACTTTAACGCTACTAACTTTATTTACCAGATATTGTTTAACAGAAAATGGCAGTCATTTTTCAGTTTTTTTACTGAAATTTGACAGTTTCCTTTAAAAGCAATCTTTTTTTGACACGAGTTGGGAAGATAACTTGCGGGCAATTCCGAAAAATTTCAGAAAAGTTTCTAATTTGTGAATCAGATTTCACAAAAACCAATTATTCCATGCAAAAAACAGGCTTTTTAATCTTTGTTATACTGCTTCTTGCTTCTTGTAGTAAAAAAGAATCAAATCCGCTTAATCCGGTCTGGAAGAAAAAATTTCCCGGAATTTGGCAAGAGATAATAAATAAACCCGATGATTTTAATCTGCTTTTGGTAGCCAACAAAAAACCCCGGGCAGAGACTTTAAATCAAAAGCCGGAAGTTGAATTTCCTGTTTCACCCGAAAATATTAAATCTTTCACTCAAAATGGAAAAACGTACCTCCGTTTTCCTTTGGATACAGAAGAACAGATTTTTGGTTTTGGGCTGAACTTTAAAACCGTTCAGCAAAGGGGACGAATTTTGCGCTTGCATGTGGATCATTATGGAGGGCAGGATAACGGGCGGACACATGCGCCGGTTCCGTTTTTTGTGTCAACAAAAGGATATGGAGTTTTGGTAAATTCGGCACGCTACATTGATGTTTACGTGGGAACGGGCGTTCGGGTTGACAGCAAAAACCCACCTGAGCCCAAAGACCGAAATTTAGACAAGACGTGGTCGGCACAACCGTATTCCGACAACCTGGAAATGGTGATTCCCGGCGAAGGTGTTGAAATAATTCTATTTGCCGGAGAAAATATGCTCGATGTGGTTCAGCGGTTTAACTTGTATTGCGGCAGCGGAGTACTTCCTCCAAAATGGGGACTTGGCTTTTGGCAACGTACCCCAACATTATATAATGAGGCTGATATTCAAAATGAAATTGAAGGATTTGCTAAAATGAATTTTCCGTTGGACGTAGTGGGTTTGGAACCCGGCTGGCATAGCAAATCCTATCCGTGTACATTTGAATGGGACAAAACCCGCTACCCTAATCCTAATGAATTCGCCAGTAATATGAAAAATCAGGGCATCCACCTGAATCTTTGGATGAATCCATACATTTCGCCGGAAGGAGTGTTATATGATAAATTACTGCCATATGCCGGAACGCATACCGTTTGGAACGGAATTGTACCGGATTACACCATCGACCAACCGAGGAAAATTATGCAGGAACATTTCAAAGAAAACCAGCTTGATATTGGAATTAGCGGATTTAAAATGGATGAAGTGGATGGCTACGATCGCTGGCTTTGGCCGGATATTGCACAATTTCCTTCGGGAAAAGATGGTGAACAAATGCGACAAACCTACGGACTACAAATGATGACATTGACCGATGAAATTTATCGAAATAAAAATGAACGTACTTACGGATTAATCCGGGCAGCGAATGCGGGTTCAGTTTCTTATCCGTACGTTATATATAACGACTACTATAAACATCGCGATTTTATTACCGCACTTATTAATTCCGGATTCTCCGGTTTGCTTTGGACTCCGGAAGTTCGTGCCAGCGGAAATGCGGAAGAGTGGCTTCGCCGGATGCAAACCACCTGCTTTTCACCTTTGGCAATGATTAATGCCTGGGCCGACGGAACCAAACCCTGGACCTTTCCAGAAGTGTATCAACAGTGTCAGGAGGTTGCTTACTTACGAATGAAATTACTTCCGTATTTATATTCTGCATTTGCCGATTATTATTTTAATGGAACCCCGCCTTTCCGTGCTATGAATTTGGAAGAAGGTTTCGGATACGTTGCGGAGAATGTTGAGAAGGAATTTAATGCTACAGATAATCCTTATTCCGAAGCAGTTAAAAAAGAAATAAAAGATCAGTACATGATGGGGAAATCTATTCTGGTGGCTCCCCTGTTTGCAGATGACGAAGACAGAAAAGTAATTTTGCCACAGGGAAATTGGTACGACTTTTACACAGGTGAATATGTGGGAAATGGAGAAATTATAACCATAAATAAAGATTTTGAACAAATTCCGCTGTTTGTAAAAGATGGGGGAATAATTCCCATGATTTCTCAAATCCGGCAAACCTCGGAATGGAATGAAAACACTCCACTTGAAATTCGTGTTTACGGAACAGCTTCCGGGGAATTTATTCTTTACGATGACGACGGAACTACTTTCAACTATGAAAAAGGAGACTTCACTACTAAAAAGTTAAAAGCAGAAAAAGGGAAAGGGACCGTGGAAGACATTCACTCTTCCGAAAACTGTAATTACGGGGTAATGAATTGGAATTTCATGACGAAAAAATAAATTACCTGAATCCTTCAATTATTTTGGCTGCCGCTCCCATTAAACAATAAATTAACATTTGCCCAATCTTGCATTGCTTTTCTGAAAAGTTCCCTATTTTCGCACGAAAATCTATTTATATATATAATTAGATATGTTTAAAATGTAGAGTCAATTAACCTTGAAGATATTACAGAAAAAATGGAAAAGATTTTAATTATTGGAGGCGTTGCAGCAGGAGCAACAGCAGCAGCCAAAGCCAGAAGACTATCTCCCGAAGCACAAATAACCATGTTGGAGGCTGGTCCTGATATTTCATTTGCCAACTGTGGTTTACCATATTACATTGCAGGCGATATCGACAGCCGTTCAAAACTAATCCTGCAAAGCCCTGAAAGTTTTAACGAACAATACCAGGTAGAAGTACACACAAATACACTTGTTAATGCTATCAACAAAGAAAAAAGGCAAGTTGAAACAACCAATACCGAAACCGGTTCAACAAGAACATTTGAATATACAAAACTGATTTTAGCACAGGGAGGAAAACCAATTCAGCCTGAAATTCCGGGAGCGGATGCAAGCAATGTTTTTAGCTTGTGGACACTGGAAGATATGGACAAAATCGACAACTACCTAAAAACAAAAGAACCCAAAACCGCAGTAGTTGTGGGTGGTGGATTTATTGGCCTTGAAATGGTAGAAGCATTGGTGAAACGTGGCCTGAAAGTTCATGTAGTGGAAAAAATGAAACATGTAATGTCACTCATGGACGCAGAAACTGCTGGTTTTATTACCCGCGAATTAAAGGCCTTTGGCGTAGGAGTTCATACAGAAACAGCGGTTACAAAAATATACCATAACTCAGTTGAACTGGACAACAGAAAAATACTGGATGCTGACATGGTACTGCTTTCCATTGGTGTTCGGCCGACCTTGAAACTGGCGATGGATGCAGGTCTTGAAATTGGTGAAGCCGGCGGTTTATTGGTCAATAACAAATTGCAAACTTCCGATCCGGATATCTTTGCCGCAGGTGATATGGTTGAAATCGAACATCGTGTAAACGGTAAGAAAGTACGTATTCCGCTTGCAGGCCCCGCAAACCGTCAGGGACGAATTGCTGCCGAAAATGCTTTGGGTGGACAACACAGTTACAAAGGAGCTATCGGCACCTCAGTTGTTCGCGTTTTCGATGCAGTTGCCGGAATTACCGGAATTTCGCTGAAACAAGCACGCGCAGCCGGAATCGACGCAGATGCAGTGGTTGTTCACAAAGAGCACCATACTTCGTATTATCCTGGAGCTGAAACCGTGAGTGTTTTGTTGGTTTTCGACAAAAATACCGGCGTTGTACTTGGTGGACAAACAGCTGGTTACAAAGGTGCCGACAAACGTTTGGACGTTATTGCAACTGCTTGTGCTGCAAAACTCCCGGTTAGTGAAATTTCCGACATAGATTTTGCCTATTCTCCACCAATCGGAACGGCAAATGATGCCATGAACATGGCTGCTTATGTTGCTGAAAATAAAATGTCGGGATACGGACCAAGTTTGATGGTTTCAGAATTGGATGACTATCTGGAAAACATGAATCAGCTTATTGTTTTGGATGTTCGCGATGTTTTTGCTCACCAAAAAAGTAACATGAATGGCGCTTATCATTTACCGCTTGAAATGCTGCAACCTAATTTGGAAAGAATTCCAAAAGATGTTCCGATCCTGGTGTATGATGAGACCGGTAAAAAAGGTCACCAGGCAGTGCGTACTTTAATTGGGGCTGGCTGTAAAGAGGTAAGAAATATTTCGGGAGGTCACATTTCACTGCAACGTCATGCCATAACTGCCGGTTTCAGAAATATTAATATGGTTCCGCTGCCAATCGAGAAAAAAAGTATCGGAGAGAAAATGATGGAAGAAGCAGAAACCAATAAAAACGTTAGCGCGGGTGAACTGAAAAGATTGGTAATCGATGTTCGAACTCCCGGTGAATTCAGAAGCGGGGCATTTCCTGATGCCATTAATATTCCTTTGGATGATTTGATGTCGGGCAATGCAGAACTGGGCGACGATCCTGACCGTGAAATTATTGTTTATTGTGCCACCGGAGCCCGTTCAGCCTATGCCCAACAGGTTCTGATGCGTCGTGGGTTCTCTAATGTTACCAATGGCGGTGGTATTTCGGCTATGATGTCGAGGTATTAAAAAACTAAATTCTGATAAAACAGAAAGAGGCTGTCCAAAAAAGTAAAATTGGACAGCCTCTGTTTTTTTCGAATATTAGTTTATTGAATTAATTTATCACCAGTTTCTTTGTTTCATCGTCATTACCAATTATGGTTTTTAAGAAATATATTCCGGCCGGTAAACCCTGAACATCAAAATTCTCATAATTCGAGGTTGTTTGTCTTCTTATAATCTGTTTCCCCGTAAAATCTGACAAAATCATTTCTGCTCCGTTTTCAGGGATACTTGATAACCTAACTGTTAAATGCGTTGTGGCTGGATTGGGATAAACGCTAATTTCAATAGGATTAAATCCATCAACCATTTCACTAGCACTATTATTCAAGGTTAGAAAAACGCTCGCATATTTTTTGAACAAGTTTACCCCGTCTAAAACAGTTGGAGTAGATATTGACTCTTTATCTAAAGCCTCTTTCCAAACCTTAATCTCAATTGAATTACCTTCCCAAAAGCCAAATTCAGTAAATTTGTTTGAAGATGTAGCATTAACGCTTACCGCATCGTCAATAAAATGTCTGTCAGTTAATCTCACTTTACCTACACAAAGTTCACCATCAAAAGCAGCAATTTCATCACCACTTGTCAAGCCTGTTTCGCTTAAATTAAGAATATTAATGTTCATGTGGTCAATACCATTCTCTGTGTATTGCGGATTAAAATGTTGTGTGTTAGAGGTTTCAATTGGAACGCTCGTTGTTTTTTCATATAAATTGCTGATTTCCAAAACATCGTCGGCATTTACATAAACTTTGTATCCTTCTCCTCCTGCAAAGTTTCCAATACTGTTGATCCAACCCCGGTTACGCCAATACTCGATTGATTTTCCCCGTTCATCCAAAACTTTTTCAAGAGTACCCTTATTAATTAATGGCTGAACAATTTGTATAGCGTCAATCGATCCTTCATAAGGGAATGATATAATATTCCAGCCTTTCTTTAAAGGAATGTTCAGAGGCAACTCCATTTTTGATCCGGCTATCATTAATACACAACTTGCATTTACCTGTATTTCGTATCCTTTGGTTTTTTCAAGATTACCGATATTGTTAGTCCATCCGGAGCCATCTTTTAATTTTTCGTAAGTGTTTCCGTTTTCGTCCTTTGCAATTATAAGATTACCGTCAGTTTTTAACCCTTCCAGAATATTATCCATATTTACATTTTCGGGAATTACATACGATGAGAAAATATTCCAACCTTTTTTCAGACTAATAAACTGAGTTGATTTATCTATTACAGATATCTCGTCACCTCCTTGAGCTGCGACTACGTTTAAAATTGTTACTACAGTACTGTCACATCCTGAAATGGAAGTCAAATTTCTTTGATACGTCCCTGACACTGTCCAGCCCAGGTAATTTTCGCCTTCAGTTATTGTAATCTCTTCTGTAATATTATAAACAGGATTGACTTCCAAGTTGGTAATTACAAGACTGTCAGCGCCGTTAGCAGCCTCCAAAGTTCTTTGATAAACACCTGTTGTTGTCCAACCCATATATGATTCGCCCTGGCAAATATTTACATCTTCGTAAGTAGTTACTGACTTCAGAACGGTGAGGTTAGTGGTAACAATGCTATCACACCCGTAAATTGTAGCCAGGGTTCTCTGGTAGCTACCTGAAATTGTCCAACCAAGGTAGTTATCTCCTTCTTTTATCGTTTTCTCTTCAGTGATAGTGTAAGTAGGATTAACGGTTAAATATGTGGTTATAAGACTGTCGGCGCCATTTGAGGCAGTCAGCGTTTTTGTGTACTCTCCTTCTGTTGTCCAGCCATTGTAAGAATCACCTTCACAGATTGTAATCTCTTCATAGGTTTCAACAGGAGAAAGTACCGTTAAATACGTAATTATTGTGCTGTCGCAGCCAGAAACGGAAGCCAGGGTTCTCTGGTATTCCCCGGTTTTGGTCCAACCCAGGTAGTTTTCTCCTTCTTTTATCGTTTTCTCTTCAGTGATAGTGTAAGTTGGATTTACGATTAAATATGTAGTTACAAGGCTGTCGGCGCCATTTGAGGCAGTCAGCGTTTTTGTGTACTCTCCTTCTGTTGTCCAGCCATTGTAAGAATCACCTTCGCAGATTGTAACGTCTTCATAGGTTTCAACAGGAGAAAGTACCGTTAAATACGTAATTATTGTGCTGTCGCAGCCAGAAACGGAAGCCAGGGTCCTTTCGTAAGTACCGGTTTTAGTCCATTCATGGTAGCTTTGTCCTTCTTTTATCGTTTTCTCTTCGGTGATAGTGTAAGTTGGATTTACGGTTAAATATGTGGTTACAATACTGTCAGCACCGTTTAACGCAGTAAGTGTCCTTTTGTATTCGCCTTCTCTTGTCCAGCCATTGTAAGAATCACCTTCACAGATTGTGATTTCCTCGCTGCCATATACTGTTTCAGGGACTACTTCAACCGGGGAATAAAGAGCCGATGCTTGCTCAGGCGTTAATGCATAATTGTATATTCTGGCCTCATCAATTATGCCTTTGTAAAGGAGTGAAGGTGCAACACCATCCCTGCCGGCACCTACCAGCAGGTTGTAACCGGCTCCAGATTCGATATTCCCTTCTGAAGGTATTGTTATTAGAACCTCTCCGTCAAGATAAATTATTTTTTCAGTGCCGTTATAGGTGACAGTTAGTTGGTGCCATTGTCCATCCCAGAGTTTATTGACGTTACTTATTGACGACCAGGCATTGGATGTCCCGGTGGTTTTAAATCCAACGGTTTTAGAGTCGGGGAAAATGTAGAGGCCATAAGTATCGGTATTTACCCCTCCGTGCATAATGATTCCCTGGTAACCGGCAGATGATAAGTTTGGTTTTATCCATGCACTCAAAGAAACCTCATTGGAAACGTTGTCACTGAATGATTGTCCTAAAGTTATATAGCCTGAACCAGTAAATTCAAGGCCTTTGCCGTTTGCCCCGTCTGCTTTTAAATTCTCGTTTATAATATTTCCGTTGTTCTTATTGTTGGAATCATAGACGATTGTACCTGAAGTTTCTTCAAATAAATATTCTGCAAATGTTGTTTCAATATATTTAAAATTAATTGTAACAATCGCTGTGGCTGACATTGGAGCTACAGCATTATCTGTAACTTCAACGCTTAGTGCATAGCTAATATCTTTTGTCAATGCAATGTCTTTGTTGGTCAAAATTTCACCCGTAGATTCATTAATTGTAAAAATATCACTTTCATTTCCTTGCGTTATGGAATAGGTTAAGGTTTGACCTTCATCCGGGTCGTTAGCTGAAACTGTGCCTATAAAGGAATTAGCTGATTTGCTCCCTTTTATTTCAAATGACTGGTTATTAATGACTGGATTTTGATTTGAAACAGTATTTGTTTTTACCAGTATTTTTGAAGTAAAGGGTTCGAGGGTAAATGTTCCGGTAATCAGTTTGCCGCAAACATCTTTATAGGTATAGCTTCCCAGGTTAATTGTTTTTACCTGTTTGGTATCATTATAAAAAAGAACTTCATTCTCTCCTTCTTTTAAAACAGAACAGTCAACGGTTGAATTTACATCCTGCCCGGTAACGGAGTTCCATTTCTCAAAAGGTTCAAATTGACCGTCGCCATTGCTGTCAAAAATAGACGTGTTGTTATAATGGCTTACATATGTATGGTAATCATATTTACCTTCGGCCCCCAGTAACTGGAAGATTATTCTTTGGTGAGAGTTTTTCCACCATGCAGTAGTACCGTTCCTGTTTGCCGTAACAAAAATGTTATTTTGCAACGAGCTTGGTAAATATTGTTTAACGTATAAGAATAAGATAGGGGCATCGAAAACTGTATTATTCCGTAAAATATTATTAGAGGTAATATTAAAAAATACAGCTGCATAACCGGCTTTGGCAACAGTATTGTTTTCAACGGTAACATCATGGGTCCCTTCATCAAGATAAATTCCATTACAGGAATATTTCCCTGAAGATTCTTCATATTCCCCCATGCAGTTAAGTACAAGATTATTTCTTATAATTGAACCTGCTGAGCCGGGTTTTGAAATATCCTGTCCGGTATAGGTATAAATACCTCCTCCGTCGGTAAGGGTATTACAAGCAGAATTAATGTAGTTAAATTCCACCACTGTATTTTCCCCTTTAAAACTGATCCCGTTATAACCAACATTGCTGATCCTGTTATCTTGAACTTTGTTGTTGTTCCCGTCGATACTGAACCCGTTTCCGGTCCCAAGCCCGGCAATACCGATTTCGCCGAATAAAGAAACTTCCGAAATCTGGTTATTGCTAAGGGTAGAAGAAGTACAACGCCCCATAACGGCTGTTTGACCGATATGGTGGATCGTGTTGTTGCGGATATTGATCCCGTTAACATAGTTGGGATAGAAATATACTGCAGAGCCTTCACAATAGGTAATCGTGTTATTGTCAATGGTCAGGTAATCACATTTGTCGGTTTTTACAGCGTGGCTCTTAAAATGGAGCAGGCTGATGTCTTTTACCGTAATATAATCCCTGTTGTACATTTCAAACCCGGACGATATCGTGGAGCCCCTGACAACATGGTTTTCGGGGGAGTCACCGGATTGTAACCAGAGATAAACCGTTTTTGTTGTACTGTCATAAAACCATTCCCCGGGGAGATCCAGAAATTCGAGTTTATTGTTTAAAAAGAATTTTTGTCCTTTGGTCAATGCAAAAATAAGACCGGAATCGAAACTTATCGATTGTGCGGAAGAAGCTGTTACATCCTTCGTCTCCAAACGCCAGTCTTTTGAACGAATGTGAACTTTAGCGTTCTTGTAATAGTCTGAAGACTGGCTTGGCAGGTTGGAAGCGGTGAATTGTGTCGCAGTAGCTACCGAAGTAATATCGATGTACCCGGAGTTTGGATATCTGGCAACATTCATCCTGGTTCCATCAACAAAAACCTGCGTAACATCAGAGCTACAGCTTGCCCGGTAAATATTACCGGAAAATTTTGACCACCCCGAAATAAGTTCGGAACCGTAAATCGCCGGCTTTTCACCTGAACCATAGGCTCCATAGGTAATTGGATTACCCGAGTTGCCCGAAGCATTTACCGTAATGGAACCTATCCAAGAGCCTCCTCTCTTAAAAAGGACCTGGTCCCCTGGCGATGGAATGAAACTGTTAACTTTATCTAGCGAACGCCAGGCCTGGCTTTCACTGGTCCCAGCGTTTGAATCATTACCCGTGTTGCTAACATAGTAGATTGTGGCACCAACCGGACTTGTTATCAAAATAATTGCTAACACCAGCAACTGCCGGTAAATTCTGTGAGTCCTATTAAAGGAAAAATTTGGGTTAGAATTTCTAGCTACAAAAAAAGGGTTTGATCTAAAAATAAGCATAACATAAATTTTTAAAGCGTCCAAAAACAAAATTTAATGTCTCACCATTAACCCTAAAATCAGACCAAATAAGACAACGATTTAATAAACAATGAGAAATGCTTGTGATTTCTAATTTTAGTTTTTGACCTGGTTAATTGGTTTGTATAATGTGACTTAACCAGTGGGTTTGTAAAAACTATTAATTATTTATCACAATTTAACTGAGCCTCTGCATCAGTAATTTCTTTTTTAATAAATACTTTTGAACCGAAAGTAGAGTGGATCAAAAGCGTCAGTCTAAAATGGTTTCTTAACGGGTTTGTAGATGTAAAAATATAAAAAAAAAGTATTCCGAATACGCAAAGTGTTAATTTAGAAGAATTCTAATTATATTAAAGGATTTAAACACAGACAGTTGAACAAACCAGTAATTTAAGAATAATTTAGAAAAATAATTTTAATGATTTGAAAAATAGATTTATATATTAGAATAAAGCCTTCTTTATTTCTAACTATTAAAACTACAAATTACTGCTTAATAAAAAATTATATTATGATTAAATTATATTGAATTGCAAAATTTGACAACATAATATATTATTCAGTCCTCCCAACCCAATTAATTAATTATTAATTTAATAGTCGAAACGAAATTCTTTTCAAAAATCTTCAAAAAATATAAACCGGCAGGAATATCCTTAACATCTAAAATGTTTTGATTTGCTGTTAAAGTGAAATCCAGAATTGTTTTTCCGGAAATGTCTTGCATTAACATTTGAACACCATCATCAGGTAAAACGTGGAGTTGTATATTAACGATATTGTTTGCCGGATTTGGAAATATTTTGACATTGTTTGAAATATCGTCAATTGTAGTAAGTTTTATGAATACACTCCCTTGTCTGTAAAATACCATTTCACCTTTAAGAACTTCTGGCAGCAACTGTGTAACTTCATTTATGTCGTTACGCCAAATTTTTATTGAAATTGGATTCCCTTCTGTGAAGCCGTTTTGTAAATTTGCTTCTGAAGCAGAAGCCGGAATACTTATTGCATCAAAAATAAAATTATTATCATCCAGTTTTTTTGCACCAACACAAATATTTCTGTCATAAACTGCAATCTCGTCAAATGCTTTTAACCCTAAATTGCTGAGCCCAACAATATTAATATTCATGTGAGCCCACCCATTACCATAGTATTTGGGGTTAAAGTAGGTTGTTTCTAAGTTGTTAAACATTGTTGGTGCTGATGATTTTTCAACGATATTGTTCATTGTAAGTATTCCATCTCTATTCACCTGAACAATATACCCCTCTCCTGCACTAAAGTATCCGATTCCATTAATCCAATTAAAACTTCCCCAATTTTCTATAGCATTCCCCTTTTCATCCTGAACTTTTTCCAAAATGCCATCATTAATTAACGGTGTTATAATTGCCATAGCATCCACAGAGCCGTTGAGCGGGAAAGAAACTAAATTCGAGCCCTTTTTTAAATTAATTGACAAAGGAAGTTCAATATGGTGACCAACAATTTCAAGGATACAAGAAGCAGAAACATTTATTTTGTATCCTTCCGATTCTTGCATTTGACCGATATTATTCTGCCAATTATTATTTGAATCAATAATCTTATATGTATTTTTATTTTCATCTACAACCTCAATTAACTCGTCAGCATCACGTAATTTTTCCATAATTGCATCAACATCTCCATTTATTGGTGTTAAATAAGTAGAAAAAATATTCCAACCTTTTTCGAGGTTTATGTATTGGGTGTAACTTTCCTCAATTTTTAGATTTGTTGTAACAATGCTGTCGCAACCGGTAATTGAAACTAAGTTTTGTAGATATGTCCCTTCATCGGTCCATCCCATGTAACTTTGACCTGGCGAGATAATAGTATCAAATACAGTATAGTAGGAACGATTCACATTTAGATGTAGATAGATAGTTGAATCGCAACCGCTAACGGTTTCAAATGTCTCAACATAATCTCCGGTAATATTCAATATCTGATTTCCAAAAGTATAATCTTCACCTTCACAAATATTGACCACCTCATTTATCATATAAGTTGGATGAACGATTAAATTTGTGTTGATAATACTATCGGCTCCTGAAGCTCCCTCCCACACACGACGCAAGGTTCTTGTATATTCACCAGATTCAGACCATCCCAAATAATTCTCTCCTTCACAAATTGAAACATCTTCTGTAATAATCGTTTTTTTTTGAATCCGGTTGACGGTTTTGTAAAGTTCTGCAACTTCATCAGTGTTTAAAGCGTAATTGTATATTTTTACTTCATCGATATTTCCATGATATGAATTTGTCGGAATCAGATCATTTAATTCCGCTCCAATGAATAAATTTAATCCTTCTCCAGAATTGATTGTACCCGTTGCGTCGATTTTTGCTAAAATCTCGCCATCCATGTAAATAATTTTATTTGAACCGTTGTAAATAGCTGCCAAATGATGCCATTCTCCATCCCACAAATTAAAGTTCCCATCAATACCAAAATCAGGATTTGTTGTTCCGTTAGTCACAAACTCAATTCTCCCTGATTCGGGATATATATTGAGGCCAAAAGTTTCATTGTTCAATCCTTCATGTATAACTAAAACTTGATAATCGATGGAGTGGGTAACAGGTTTGATCCATGCACTTAAAGAAATAGCATCCTGAACATTTGTGCTAAAAGCAAACCCGAGATCAATATAACCGGAACCGCTAAACTTCATCCCATTCCCCGATGCTCCTTCGACAGGGGTTACATCGTTAATTATGACGCCATTATTAGGTCCATTGGAATCCAATACAACAGGGCTATCCAGCGAATCTTCAAATAAATATTCAGAATACGTTGACGAAAGATCAGGCAAATTAATGGTTACTGTATCGGAAGCTGGATTAGATATATTTCCGGATAAGTCTCTGACCCACAAGTATAAGACATGACGTCCCCCTTCGTGAAATGTGTAAGTCTCAGGAATATATGAAGACCACCTCGTGTCGCTAATTCCCGGGAAATCAGGAGTTTCTTTTAGAATGTAAGTACCAATCCCCAAATTATCGGTGGCAGAGAAAGAATCGATTTGAATTGTTAAAGACATTGAGTTTGAAGGAATAGAAAAGAAACTAATTTCAGGTGGAGATAAGTCGCTACCCTCTATATTTATAGAGATTTTAGCACTGTCAGACAAATTATTTATTGCATTATCAGAAACAATGACTACTAACTCGACAGTCGTGTCAATTGGTATCTGAATTTCTTCCGAAGCAAAAATATTCCCCGATAAAGAATCGATTGAAAACATCTTATTTTCGTTTAATAAATGGTAGGTTAGTATTTGTGAAGTATTTGCATCAAATGCAAAGACCTTTGCTATAGAATCGTTTAAATATTTTGGGGATCTAATGTTAAAAGTTTGATCTGAGATTTCAGGGCTTTGATTAATTTGTTCAAAATTCTTTCCGATTAATATTTGCGAAGTAAAGGGTTTCAACGAAAAAGTATCTTTAACAAGCTTTCCATAAACATCTCTAAAAGTTGCATTTCCAAGATTATAAACAAACTTATTCTTTGAACTATTGTAAAAAAGTTTCTCAGTTTCACCTTCGGGTAATCTTGATACATCGTAACTGGAATTGATATCCTGCCCTGTTGATGTTTTCCATGCAGCAAAATCTACAAAAGGTTGAAATGCGTTTTCTTTGGTGTAATGACTTGCATAAGTATTATAGTCAAAAATACCTTTTGCATTGTTATATTGATAATTCAATCTTTGAAAACTGTTTCTCCACCAGGCTGTCGAACCATTTCTATCGGCTGTTACAAAAACATTGTTTTTAATTATGCTAGGTTTATACATTCCTGCATACATAAACAGAATCGGGGCATCATATACGGTATTAAATTCGATTTTATTGTTCGATGTGATATTTAAGAAAATTGCTGCATACCCGATATGCGCAATAGTGTTATGTTTAACTGTTACATCACGGGTTCCTTCATCAAGATAAATCCCGTTACAGGAGTATTTTCCAGTCTCTTCTTCCAATTCTCCCAAACAATTAACAACTATGTTATTTCTGATTATGGATCCTGATGAACCGGGTTTGCTAATGTCTTGCCCGGTGTAGGTGTAAATCCCTCCTCCGTCTGTTATCGTATTGCAAACTGAATCAATGTAGTTATATTCAAGCAATGTTCTTTCTCCCATAAAACTGATACCTGAATATCCAATATTACTTATTTCGTTCCATTTTAAAACATTGTCATTTCCATTCACACTTATCGCTACTCCAGTTCCAACACCTCTGATTCCGATTTCATCAAATAAAGCAACATCTTTAATTTTATTTTCACTAATAACAGATTTGGATGTTCTGCCAAAAATTGCTGTCTGACCAGTATTTCGAATAATATTGTTTTTCAGATCCAAACCACTCACAAAATTTGGGTAAAAATAAATTCCAGAACCTCCACAATTTAAAATTGTACTGTTTTCAACAGTTAAATTATCGCAAGAGTTAGTATTTATTGCATGTCCCTGGTGTTGCTCAAAACTTATGTCCTTTATCGTAATAAAATTTTTATTAGTCATTGAAACACCATTTTCCGAATTAGAACCTCGAACAATATAGTTATCAGGAGAATCGCCTTTAGGCGTCCAAAGGTAAACAGTTTTAGTTTTCTTGTCATAATACCATTCACCGGGGCTATCCAGGAATTCTAATTTATTATTTAGAAAAAAATTCATCCCGGTTTTTGCCTTGTAGGTAAAAGTGGTGCCAATTGTCAATGTATTCGAAATAGAACTTGTTACGACGCTCGTTTCCAATAACCATTTTACTGTTCTGGCAATAACAGTTGCACCTTTATAGTCAACATCAGAATCTAATTCATTACAGGTAAACTTGAAATTGCTAATTAGCGCATCAACTGCCAGATAACCATTGTTGGGGAAACGAGCTATTCTTACTCTCTTACCATTGATAAACAGTTGTGTTATTTCAGAATTAAAATTTGCTTTGTAAATATTGCCTGAATACAAAGTCCATTCTGAAATTACTTCCGAACCATAAATCGTTGGTTTTTCCCCAGTGCCGTAAGCTCCGTAAACAATCGGATTCCCCTCGGAACCAGACGTATTCACAGTTAGGGTTCCTGTCCACTTGTTCCCTCTTTTAAATAAAATTTGATCTCCCGGTTCAAATTTATAGATCTTATTTACTTTCGAAAGTGTTTTCCACGGTTGATCCTCGCTCGTCCCGACATTGGAGTCATCTCCCGATTCGCTTACATAATAAACAGTTGCATTGCTTGTTGTTACAAAGAAAACGAGTACCGCAAAAAGAATTCCCCTTAAATAATAATATGATTGTTTTAGGACAAACACTAATCTAACCTTTTGATAATAAATTTAAATTAGTAAAAATTGATTTTTACTTACAATTTACACTTAAATAAAAATAATAACAAAAAAGAATCAAATTAGTTATCTAATTTAAACGAAAATTTAAAGTGAGAATATTTGACGATAATTATAATCTTAATCAAAAGTAAGGAGTACTTAAAATTCAATTTTTCGTTAGGTGATGTGCATCGTTATTCGAGCCTCTGTTTCGTATTTAATTTAAAATTGATGAATATTTCAAAACTGTTGCAGGCTTCCCAAAATATTCATTTTGGATAAAATGAAATTTCATCGGGAAACCTGCAAGTTTTTGACAGTAAAAACTATCTTTTTATTATCAGTTTCTTCGTGTTGGTTTTGTCTTTATTAATTGTTTTGATAAAATACATTCCGGAAGGAAACTGGCTGATGTCAAACTGATTCAACAGAGATCCAACGTTTCTATCTACAACTATTCTCCCATTGTTATCGATAATCAATAACCTTGTGTCAGTATTCGGAAGATTGGTAAAATCGATATTAACCATTGAACTTGCCGGATTTGGATAAAGCATAAAATCAATGTCAAATATGTCGTTTGAAAGTATACTTTCAGTTTTAGTAATCTTAAGTGAATTGATTTTTTCTTCCTGAATACTACTTACAGTTTCTGGAACGGTTGCATCTTTAAAATCATAACTATTTGTAATATAGGTACAGTAAACAGAGTATTTATAGTCTTTCGTATTCGATATCCCAAAATTTTCAGGCATTTCAGTTTGCCATGTATTTTGAGAAGAAGCCCTTCCGGGTGCTCCGATAGAATATCTCACCCCTGGATTATTTTGAAAAATCCATGCCAGCCAAACTGTTTGTCCGGCTGTAACACAAATCGGTGTTGATAGCTCTACTGTTTGCCACCCCTCGTTCGCATTGACTGGTGTGGATCGAGAAACACCTAATTTGGTCGATGGTGAGCCAGATTGGTCCGCATACATGCCTAAAATCATGTTCCCAAAACCTCCCCCATGATATATTGAAATACTATTCACTATTCCTTTTCGGGAAAAAGTTACTGGCATAGCTCTCAGATTATCATCTTTTGCAACATATGAGAATACATCTGTGTTCCCGATAATATCTTCAATGGTGTTTTCTTCAAAAGTGAAAGAACAGTAAATAGAATACTTATAGTTACTAATATTTGATTTTCCAAAGTTTTCAGGCATTTCAGTTTGCCATGTATTTTTGGAAGAAGCCCTTCCTGGTGTTCCCATGAAATATCGTACCCCAGGATTCTTTTGAAAAATCCATGCCAGCCAAACTGTTTGTCCGGCTTTTACATTAACCGGTGTTGACAGCATAACTGTTTGCCAGCCTTCTGTTGCATTTACTTTTGCAGACTGGGCACCTAATATTGATGAAGGGGTACCTGATTGGTCTGCATATGTGCCTAAAATCATATTTCCAGATCCCCCTTCATGATAGATTGTAATACTATTTACTATCGCATTTTGTGCAAAAGTAACGGGCATTGCTCTTAGGTTATTGTCTTTTGCAGTATAGGCATATATCTCAGTGTTTCCAATATGATCTTCAGAGATTTTCAGATTCGGAGTTACGTTTAAAATTGTTACTACAGTACTGTCACACCCAGAAATGGAAGTCAAATTTCTTTGATACGTCCCTGACACTGTCCAGCCCAGGTAATTTTCGCCTTCAGTTATTGTAATCTCTTCTGTAATATTATAAACAGGATTGACTCCCAAGTTGGTAATTACAAGACTGTCGGCGCCGTTAGCAGCCTCCAAAACCCTTTGATAAACACCTGTTGTTGTCCAACCCATATATGATTCGCCCTGGCAGATGTTTACATCTTCATAAGTGGTGACTGACTTCAGAACGGTGAGGTTAGTGGTAACAATGCTATCACACCCGTAAATTGTAGCCAGGGTTCTCTGGTATTCCCCGGTTTTGGTCCAACCCAGGTAGTTTTCTCCTTCTTTTATCGTTTTTTCTTCAGTGATAGTGTAAGTTGGATTTACGGTTAAATATGTGGTTACAATACTGTCAGCACCGTTTAACGCAGTAAGTGTCCTTTTGTATTCGCCTTCTCTTGTCCAGCCATTGTAAGAATCACCTTCACAGATTGTGATTTCCTCGCTGCCATATACTGTTTCAGGGACTACTTCAACCGGGGAATAAAGAGCCGATGCTTGCTCAGGCGTTAATGCATAATTGTATATTCTGGCCTCATCAATTATGCCTTTGTAAAGGAGTGAAGGTGCAACACCATCCCTGCCGGCACCTACCAGCAGGTTGTAACCGGCTCCAGATTCGATATTCCCTTCTGAAGGTATTGTTATTAGAACCTCTCCGTCAAGATAAATTATTTTTTCAGTGCCGTTATAGGTGACAGTTAGTTGGTGCCATTGTCCATCCCAGAGTTTATTGACGTTACTTATTGACGACCAGGCATTGGATGTCCCGGTGGTTTTAAATCCAACGGTTTTAGAGTCGGGGAAAATGTAGAGGCCATAAGTATCGGTATTTACCCCTCCGTGCATAATGATTCCCTGGTAACCGGCAGATGATAAGTTTGGTTTTATCCATGCACTCAAAGAAACCTCATTGGAAACGTTGTCACTGAATGATTGTCCTAAAGTTATATAGCCTGAACCAGTAAATTCAAGGCCTTTGCCGTTTGCCCCGTCTGCTTTTAAATTCTCGTTTATAATATTTCCGTTGTTCTTATTGTTGGAATCATAGACGATTGTACCTGAAGTTTCTTCAAATAAATATTCTGCAAATGTTGTTTCAATATATTTAAAATTAATTGTAACAATCGCTGTGGCTGACATTGGAGCTACAGCATTATCTGTAACTTCAACGCTTAGTGCATAGCTAATATCTTTTGTCAATGCAATGTCTTTGTTGGTCAAAATTTCACCCGTAGATTCATTAATTGTAAAAATATCACTTTCATTTCCTTGCGTTATGGAATAGGTTAAGGTTTGACCTTCATCCGGGTCGTTAGCTGAAACTGTGCCTATAAAGGAATTAGCTGATTTGCTCCCTTTTATTTCAAATGACTGGTTATTAATGACTGGATTTTGATTTGAAACAGTATTTGTTTTTACCAGTATTTTTGAAGTAAAGGGTTCGAGGGTAAATGTTCCGGTAATCAGTTTGCCGCAAACATCTTTATAGGTATAGCTTCCCAGGTTAATTGTTTTTACCTGTTTGGTATCATTATAAAAAAGAACTTCATTCTCTCCTTCTTTTAAAACAGAACAGTCAACGGTTGAATTTACATCCTGCCCGGTAACGGAGTTCCATTTCTCAAAAGGTTCAAATTGACCGTCGCCATTGCTGTCAAAAATAGACGTGTTGTTATAATGGCTTACATATGTATGGTAATCATATTTACCTTCGGCCCCCAGTAACTGGAAGATTATTCTTTGGTGAGAGTTTTTCCACCATGCAGTAGTACCGTTCCTGTTTGCCGTAACAAAAATGTTATTTTGCAACGAGCTTGGTAAATATTGTTTAACGTATAAGAATAAGATAGGGGCATCGAAAACTGTATTATTCCGTAAAATATTATTAGAGGTAATATTAAAAAATACAGCTGCATAACCGGCTTTGGCAACAGTATTGTTTTCAACGGTAACATCATGGGTCCCTTCATCAAGATAAATTCCATTACAGGAATATTTCCCTGAAGATTCTTCATATTCCCCCATGCAGTTAAGTACAAGATTATTTCTTATAATTGAACCTGCTGAGCCGGGTTTTGAAATATCCTGTCCGGTATAGGTATAAATACCTCCTCCGTCGGTAAGGGTATTACAAGCAGAATTAATGTAGTTAAATTCCACCACTGTATTTTCCCCTTTAAAACTGATCCCGTTATAACCAACATTGCTGATCCTGTTATCTTGAACTTTGTTGTTGTTCCCGTCGATACTGAACCCGTTTCCGGTCCCAAGCCCGGCAATACCGATTTCGCCGAATAAAGAAACTTCCGAAATCTGGTTATTGCTAAGGGTAGAAGAAGTACAACGCCCCATAACGGCTGTTTGACCGATATGGTGGATCGTGTTGTTGCGGATATTGATCCCGTTAACATAGTTGGGATAGAAATATACTGCAGAGCCTTCACAATAGGTAATCGTGTTATTGTCAATGGTCAGGTAATCACATTTGTCGGTTTTTACAGCGTGGCTCTTAAAATGGAGCAGGCTGATGTCTTTTACCGTAATATAATCCCTGTTGTACATTTCAAACCCGGACGATATCGTGGAGCCCCTGACAACATGGTTTTCGGGGGAGTCACCGGATTGTAACCAGAGATAAACCGTTTTTGTTGTACTGTCATAAAACCATTCCCCGGGGAGATCCAGAAATTCGAGTTTATTGTTTAAAAAGAATTTTTGTCCTTTGGTCAATGCAAAAATAAGACCGGAATCGAAACTTATCGATTGTGCGGAAGAAGCTGTTACATCCTTCGTCTCCAAACGCCAGTCTTTTGAACGAATGTGAACTTTAGCGTTCTTGTAATAGTCTGAAGACTGGCTTGGCAGGTTGGAAGCGGTGAATTGTGTCGCAGTAGCTACCGAAGTAATATCGATGTACCCGGAGTTTGGATATCTGGCAACATTCATCCTGGTTCCATCAACAAAAACCTGCGTAACATCAGAGCTACAGCTTGCCCGGTAAATATTACCGGAAAATTTTGACCACCCCGAAATAAGTTCGGAACCGTAAATCGCCGGCTTTTCACCTGAACCATAGGCTCCATAGGTAATTGGATTACCCGAGTTGCCCGAAGCATTTACCGTAATGGAACCTATCCAAGAGCCTCCTCTCTTAAAAAGGACCTGGTCCCCTGGCGATGGAATGAAACTGTTAACTTTATCTAGCGAACGCCAGGCCTGGCTTTCACTGGTCCCAGCGTTTGAATCATTACCCGTGTTGCTAACATAGTAGATTGTGGCACCAACCGGACTTGTTATCAAAATAATTGCTAACACCAGCAACTGCCGGTAAATTCTGTGAGTCCTATTAAAGGAAAAATTTGGGCAATAGGTTTTACAATCTGTCACGTAGACAGATCCTTTCGAAAAAATCTTCATCTTCAAATACTTTAATTAAGCGTCTAACTTGGTTTTGTGTCGACAACAAAAGTATTAAAGTAACGAGAAGCACAGGGAAAACAACTGCCTATTCATACCTGGGCAAAATTCAGAAAATTCGATGATTTAATTTTTCAATTTGATATCAGATTGCTGATACGAATAAACTTTTTAACGAAAAGAAATCAGCATACTTGAAGCTCCCAAATGCCTTTTTTAATTACAAAAAGAAAAATTATGTTAATCAGAAAATGTGAGGTTAATTTCCATCCTCCCTGCAATCTTTCATTTACCTGACATACAAGTCTTTAATAAACTATATGTATTAAGAAATCTGGATAAAAAAAGATTACGTAGCCGTAGGTAAAAGAGGAAAATGGATCAGCATCGACCTGATATCAAATATCATCATTAAAATAAATGAATTTAAGAGTCTATAATATTGTTATAAACTCACTTTCAATTTAGGATTGTAAATCCATTGGATAGTGTTCAAAATATATTGTAAAAGGCTAGAATATGTAATTTTCTGTGGTAGATTTTCAGCCAGGCAGAAAAAATATTTATTCTAAAAAAATAACCATGATTATGAAAAACCATGGTTATTTCTATGAGTAATTAGTAAATAGTAAGCTTAATTTATTTTACTATCAATTTTCTCACTGTGCTTTGGCCTTTATTAATTGCTTTAACGAAATATATTCCGGACCGATATTGGCTAACATCAATTTGGTTCGTTGTTGACTGGATTATTTTATTTTCTATCGTTCTCCCGCTATTGTCAAAGATTAGTATTCTTGTTTCTGAATCAGGAATGTAATCAAAATCTATATTAACATAGGAATTTGCCGGATTTGGATAAATAGAGAACTCGAAAATATTCTTAGTTTCCAACAGAACTTCGTTTGTTTCACTATTAATATTAATTAAATCGATTTGCTGCTGACTTTTATTTGCATTTTCAATTATACTTGCATCCTTTAAAGCAGACCTGCTATAATTACAGTACACCGAATACTTATAATTAGCAATATTCGATAATCCAAAATCAGAAGGTATTCCTGATGACCATGTATTTTGAGAAGAAGCTCTTCCAGGTGAACCAGTTGTATATCTTACCCCCGGGTTGCTTTGAAATATCCATGCCAGCCAAACAGTTTGGCCTGCATTAACGTTTACAGGGGTTGAAAGCTCAATGGTTTGCCATCCTTCAATTGCACTTATAGTGGTAGATTGAGTCTCTCCAAGTTTTGAAGAAGGAGCACCTGAATTGTCTTGATATACACCGAGTATTGCGTTGCCTGTTCCTCCATTGTGATAAATCGAAATACTGTTTATCGATGCACTTTGACTGAAAGTAACTGGCATGGCCCGGAGGTTATTATCTTTTGCAACCCAATTAAAGATATCTGTATTTCCCAGTGCTTCACTCACAACGCTGCCTTCTGAAGTAAAATTACAATACACCGAGTATTTATAATCTGCGATGTTGGACGAACCAAAATCAGAGGGTATTCCTGACCCCCATGTATTTGAAGAAGAAGCCCTCCCGGGTGAGCCGATTGTATATCTTACCCCCGGATTACTTTGAAATATCCATGCCAGCCAAACTGTTTGTCCCGCAGTAACATATACCGGAGTTGAAAGATTAATGGTTTGCCAACCTTCGCTAGTACTGACAACTGTAGATTGTGTGGATCCTAACTTGGAAGATGGGGATCCCGATCTATCACCATAAACTCCAAGTAAAACGTTACCAGTTCCGCCTTCATGGTAAATAGAAATACTATTTATAGATGCGTTTTGACTAAAAGTAACCGGCATGGCCCGGAGGTTGTTATCTTTTGCAACCCAATTAAATATATCTGTATTTCCTTGTGAACCTGATACAACACTGCCTTCTGAAGTAAAATTACAGTAAACCGAGTACTTATAATCTGCAATATTGGACAAACCGAAATCGGAAGGCATTCCTGACGCCCATGTATTTGAAGAAGAAGCCCTGCCGGGTGAGCCGATTGTATATCTTACCCCTGGATTACTTTGAAATATCCATGCCAGCCAAACAGTTTGGCCTTCAGTAACATTTACCGGCGTTGAAAGATTAATGGTTTGCCAACCTTCGCTTGCACTGACAATTGAAGATTGTGTAGATCCTAATTTGGAAGAAGGTACCCCTGATTTATCACTATAAACTCCAAGTAAAACGTTCCCAGTCCCGCCTTCATGGTAAATAGAAATACTATTTATAGATGCGTTTTGACTAAAAGTAACTGGCATGGCCCGGAGGTTGTTATCTTTTGCAATCCAACTAAATATATCTGTATTTCCCAATGTTCCTGATACAATGCTAGATTCAGAAGTAAAATTACAATACACTGAATATTTGTATTCCGCTATATTAGATGATCCAAAATCAGAAGGGATCCCTGAAACCCATGTACTTTGGGAAGAAGCCCGGCCTGGTGAACCTACCGTATATCTTACTCCTGGATTACTTTGAAATACCCATGCCAGCCAAACGGTTTGCCCTGCCTTTACATTGACCGGCGTTGAAAGATTTACAGTTTGCCATCCTTCGGTTGAATTGACAGTTGTAGATTGCGTAGCTCCCAGGCTTGAAGATGGATACCCCGAACTGTCGTCATAAACTCCAATTAAAACATTGCCGGTACCTCCATTGTGGTATATGGAAATGCTATTTATGGATGCATTTTGAGAAAAAGTAACCGGCATGGCCCTTAAGTTGTTGTCTTTAGCGATATAATTGTATACATCTGTATTTCCAATAAAATTTTCATTCCCACTGGGATATTCAATAGTAACAGTTTTTGAAACACCTGAAGAAATATTTCCTGCAGCATCTTTAGCCCAGGCGTAAAGTGTTCTTGTACCTGCTTCTGAAAAAGTATAGGATGTTGGAATACTTCTGTTCCAACCTGCGTCATTAGCATCTGGTGAGAGTGGACTCTCAGAAATCATGTACCCTGTTACAGCTACATTGTCCGAAGCAACAAAACCGTTGATTGGAATGGTCAAACTCTGAGAACTGGAAGGTACGTTAAAAACAGAAATTGTTGGGGCTGTAACATCTCCACTTTGGTTAACTTCGCTGATGTCGCTAAAATTAGTTCCGATAAGTATTCTGGCAGTAAATGGTTTTAAAACAAAGGATTTTGTTAATACATTTCCATATATATCTTTGAATTGTGAACTTCCTAAACTGTATGTTTTATCTTGTTTAGTATCATTTATGTAAATTTTTTCAGTTACACCAGTGCTTAGTAGTGATATGTCGCAACTTGAATTAATGTCTTGTCCTGTTCCGGCTTGCCAGGTTGGAAATGATTCAAAATTGCCATCGCCGTTACTATCAAATATCCGAGTACTATTGTAATGGCTAACATATTTGTTATAATCATAAATCCCTTTTGCACCTTGTGTCTGAAATACTATTCTCTGGTGTGAATCTTTCCACCATGAAGTTGTTCCATTTCTGTCGAGAGTACAAAATATATTGTTTTTGATAATATTTGATTGATATTGCATAGCGTATAACAGCAATATATAGGCATCAAAAACAGTATTCCCCTTCACGTTAATGTTGCTGCTCTCATGTAACATTATTCCAATGGAATTCCATGCTAGTATATTATTCTCTATTATAACATCACGTGTCCCATGATCCATGTAAATTGCATTACATCCGTTTTTATCACTTCCGTATGATTTTCCACTTCCAGTCCCGTTTGTAATGATATTATTTCTTATTACTGTTCCTGCAATTCCGGGTTTAGTAACATCGCTTCCTGTATATGAATAAATTCCACCGCCATCAATTAAGGTTGTACAAATATTATCAATATAGTTGTATTCTATGATCAAATTCTGGCCGGTTATAGAGATTCCCGAATAACCTATATTCTGAATTCGGTTATATCTTACTTTTGTATTGTCTCCATTTACACTAATACCCATTCCCAAACCAGCCCCGGTTAGTCCCAGCTCTTCGAATACAGAAACATCAGAGATGTTATTTTCTTCTACAACTGAATTAGCTGCTCTTATTGAAATTGCTTCCTGGTTAGTTCCATTTATATTATTATTCGAAATAGTATAATATGTTCCTAGTTCAGAATAAATACCCCGTCCTCCGGCATCTTGAATATTATTGTCGCTTATATTAATATAATTGCAATAGCTTGTATTTATTGCAGTTTGTCCAAATTGCTGAATATCAAAATCCTTTATTGCGATATGGTCGTTTTTGCGAATATTGAAACCATAATCATCAGTAGAACCTTTGACTACATAGTTTGCTGGCGAATCGCCGTTTTTTGTCCACAGATAAACCGTCTTTGTAGCTACATCATAGTACCATTCACCAGGCATATCAAGAAATTCCAACTTGTTACATAGGAAGAAAGTAATGTCCTCCTTTAAGCCAAATAAAGGTTCTGAATCCAAGGCCAGGGTTGTTGAAGAAGAGCTTGTAACCGTTCGAGGAATTAATCGAAACCTGACCGTTCGTCCAAGCCATGTTGCTCCTTTGTAATTTATTCCACCATCGAGCTGAGAAGAGGTAAATTTTTGGGCATCCACAACCGAACTTATAAAAAAGTAATCGTCATTTGGATATCTTGCATTTTGCATTCTATCGCCACTAACAAAAATTTGTGTAACCGTTTTACTAAAAGTGGCCTTATAAATATTTCCCGAATGTTTTGTCCAACCGGAAATAACCTCAGAACCATAAATTTTTGGCTTTTCTCCTGAACCGTAAGCTCCGTACGTAATAGGGCTGCCGGAAGAACCGGAACCACTTACTGTTATTGTTCCGTTCCAAGTGTTACCTCTTTTAAATAAGATTTGGTCCCCTGGTTTAAAGTAAAAACCATTCACTTTTGTTAATGTTTGCCATGGCTGACTTTCACTGGTGCCGGAATTAGAATCATTCCCCGAATTACTTACGTAATAAACTGTTGCATTTACAGAGAATGTCATAAAAAGAAATATCAAAATAGAAAAATAATTAACTATCTTTTTTATCCTTATTCTCTTGATTTGGCAAGTAGCATGTTGGGGTTCAAAACGAACAATAGATTTCCTAATTTTAAAAAGCATAAATTAACAACTTAAATCAATAAACCGTAATAAAAAATGTCTCGGGGGCAAATATAAATAAAAAGTTATATCTTAAAATAACTCGCAATAAATTAAGCAATTAGATATTCTGTCAGCATGAATTTACTTAACATAACATTGAAATAAATAATAAATGCAGCGACAAATTTATTTAGAGATAAATTAGAAAATAATGGAATATTTTTGTACCCCTAATTTTAGAAATTACATCAAATTGCTGATTGCATATAATTTGGGTGAGCAAGAAATATTTATATTTATTACAAACATAAATTCAATATTATAGGAATTTTTTAATTTTCTAATAATCCCTAATCGCCTTAAACTACCTTAAATCACAATTTCAATTTAACAGTATGTATGTTTAGAGTAATAAAAAATAAATTACAATTTATAAGAAGTCAAAATTAATCGACCATTAAATTTATTCGTTAAGATATATTTTTTGCCTCTTAAATTCTTCATATTTATTTTTAATACCCTTTGGTGATGCATATCAATCCTGCTATTAATGCACTCAAAATAAACATACTCCAACTGCATTAATTATTTATGAAGTCGATTTTGTAAATTTTAATATGTTTGTAAAATACCGGCGAGGTAAAAAATATGCCACAAGCTTAATTTTGCGTTAAATTTAATTCTGAAGGAATATTACAATATTAAATAATAAAGAATTTAATCTTCGTTAACTTTCGTTTTTTGCGGCCTAAAAACCTAAAGTGTAATTTTGTTTCCGCAGTTATAGATATTCAAAATAAAATAATAAAATACAAGATTATGGGAAAAATAGCAGATCATGTAAAGCCGGGTGTTGTTACAGGTTCCGACTTACAATTTATTTTTAAAGTAGCACAGGAAAACAATTTTGCCATCCCTGCAGTAAACGTAGTTGGTTCATCATCAGTTAACGCTGTTATGGAAGCAGCTGTAAAAGCAAATGCTCCTGTTATGATTCAATTTTCGAACGGTGGGGCGGTTTTTAATGCTGGTAAAGGTTTAAAAATGGAAGGTCAGCAAGCTGCAATTTTAGGTGCAGTTGCAGGTGCTAAACATATTCATACATTAGCTGAAGCATACGGCGCTCGTGTGGTGCTGCATACCGACCATGCTGCAAAAAAACTTCTGCCTTGGATCGACGGGCTTTTGGATGCAAGTGAAAAACATTTTGCTGAAACAGGAAAACCATTATTTAGCTCACACATGCTTGACTTATCGGAAGAGCCGATAAAAGAAAATATTGAAATTTCAAAAAAATACCTTGAGCGTATGAGCAAAATGGGTATGACTTTGGAAATTGAGCTTGGAATTACCGGTGGTGAAGAAGACGGTGTTGATAATAGTGGAGTTGATAGTTCTAAATTATACACTCAGCCTGAAGAAGTTTGCTATGCATACGAAGAGTTGAGCAAAGTTTCTCCAAACTTTACGATTGCTGCTTCTTTTGGAAACGTGCACGGTGTTTACAAACCAGGTAACGTAAAACTTACTCCAAAAATTCTTGACAATTCTCAAAAGTACATTGTTGAAAAATTAGGATTGGAAGATAAATTACCCGTTAATTTTGTTTTCCACGGTGGCTCAGGTTCAACACACGAAGAAATTCGTGAAGCCATTCAATATGGTGTTATAAAAATGAATATCGACACTGATACCCAATGGGCTTACTGGGATGGTATTCGTAAGTTTGAAGCTGATAACCATGATTACCTGCAGGGACAAATCGGAAACCCGGAAGGTGATGACAAGCCGAACAAAAAATTCTATGACCCAAGAGTTTTCCTTAGAAAAGGAGAAGAATCGTTAATTGCACGTTTGCAAGTTGCTTTTGACGATTTAAATGCAATCAACAGTATTTAATTAATTACTGATATAAATTAAAAAGCCGCTTCAGAAACTGAAGCGGCTTTTTTGTTTTGCTATTTTGTATTTTTTAGATTTTCCGGATTTACTATTTGCTCAAATCCTTTATCCTTAGATTTCTGAATTTCAATTCAGAGCCATGTCCTAAAAATCCGATGTAGCCTTTGTCGCGGTTTAATCCGGAATGATCATTTCCGTCAAGAGTACCGTTTTTACTGGCTTCTTTAATGTCGCCATCCAAAATGGTTTCACCATTTAAAATTACTTTCACCCGTGAACCTTTTACAATAACTTCTTCAGAGTTCCATTCCCCAACCGGATTTAAGAATCCTCGTTTCGCAGGAATAACCCCGTAAAGTGATCCATGATATTGGTATTCATGCAAATTAGCATAAATAGGTGCTGTATTGTCCAGAATCTGCAGTTCCATTCCGGCATAGGCTGCATCTCCTTCCAGAGGAGACCTAATTCCCAAACCGTTGTTTGCACCCGGTGTCAGTTGAAAATCGAACCGGAAAATAAAGTCACTGTATTCTTTATCAGTAAAAATATTGCCATGGCCACCACGTTTTGGGTTTACTACCATTTCACCATTTTCAGCGAAATAATCAGTTAAATTTCCTTGCCATCCATCCAGGTTCTTACCATTGAAAAGCGAAACAAATCCGTCAGCAATTTCTTCGTCGGTTAACCCGATGTGAGCAGTATTAATTTCTCGTACATAAATATCGCGGAACGCAAGTTCATTTCCGTGTGCCTGCAATTCAATGGTTCCTTCCGGGAAAATTGGAATACTGCGATCCCAGAAATTATCCATGCGGATATTGTCTACTACTAATTCGCCGTTTAGATAAACAGTTACGTTTTCTCCAATCATCGTAATTCTGAACGTGTTCCACTCATCAATTGGATTATCAGCTACTTTTAACGGATCGCGAACATTGTCTTTATTATTATTATATAATCCTCCTGAACCAACCTGTGCTCCAACTTCAACCCGCGATGTGTCCCAAATCTGAACCTGAGGAGTTCCTCTCAGGTAAATTCCACTATCACCTTCTTTTGAAATTTTCCAATCCACAATCATTTCAAAGTCCTTGTAATTCTTAGCCGAAACCAGGTTTGCACCGTGTCCGTTAAAAATAATCTGGTTGTCTCTTACGCTCCAGTTTTCAAACATTTTTTTATTGGCTTCTTCCTGGGCTTTTGCTTTTTCTTTTTCGGTAAGTCCCGCAATTTTGATTGGGTTTCCATTAAGAAGCATACCTTGCCAGCCTTCTAAGTTTTTACCATTGAACATAGAAACAAAACCTTTGTCTTTTGGCATTTTCTCCAGGTAGTTTTTAATGTTTATTCTATCGTAATCGCTTTCTTCTCCTGAAATAACTGCGGCTACTTTATCCAGTAAATTTCTTACAATTTCGCCTGAAAAACCGTCATTTTCATCGGTGCCAGGAAGAGCAACTTTCATGATTGCCCGTGCAGTAGTTTGCTGTAATTCATTGCTATTAAGGAACTGTTCAAGATAAACCAGCGAAAGAAAAGTTTTCAGTTTCCCGATGGAGTTGATTACCATTATTTTTTCATCAGTACTTTTTGCAAACGGCATTACTTTTCGGTATTGCAGAAGTTTTTGGTCATCAGGCAATTCAGTCGAACTCACCTGCCGTATAAAGCTTGCAAATGCTTTTTCCCTGAAAGCGGTATTTGACTGGCAAATTTCGAAAAGTGCTTTCGATGCAGCATATTCCTGCCAGTTGGTTAATGCTTCAAAAGCTGTTTCCTTAGTCGGCCCGGTTGAATTATTAAAATACCCAATAACAGTTTCAAGTGCAGCATCTCCTCCAATTTCGGGAAGAATGGCAATTAACCGCTCTTTTTTATTTGTATTTTTTAGTGTTGTAAGAATTTTTCCTGACTCTTTTTGCTCTGATTTAACACCTTTTGCAGCGGCTACAACAGCAAGTTGAACCTCCTCAATTTCTTTTTCATTATTTACCGAAAGCAGAAGCTGAAGCAGTTCATCCAAATCTTTTTCAGCCGAAACTCTTTTTAAAGCATTGAAAGCAGCAGTTTTTTCATCGGCATTGTTTGATTTTGTAAATGCGTAAATCTCACTAAAATATGCAGTGCCCGATTTGGCTGCAACCAAGTCGATAAATGCAGCTTTTGTTTTTCCTGAAGTCTTAGCCATTTGTTCAGCCACTGGTGCAAGGTGATCTTTATCCAATAATTGAAGCAATGCTATTTTCGAGGCTTCAATATCTCGTCCTGCCACTAAGTGACTTATTATCAGATATGTTGCTTTTGTATCTTCCAGTTTCACAAGAGCTTTAATTGATTCTTCACGAACCGAAGCAGATTGAGAATTCAAGCTTTCTGTAATGAAATTAACTGCAAACAAATCGCCTTTTCTTCCCAACATGTCAATAATTTCAGCCTTTGTTACATCGGCAGAAGATTTTGCTTTTTCAATCCAGGCCCGTGTTGTGGCAATGTCATCCATTTTTTCAGCCAGATTTAATGCCGAATAGCGGAAAGCTTTGTCGCTATTATCAACCGCTTTTAACAACAAAGGCAGCGCTTCAGAACCAAAATATTTGGTGTAAATTGCCAGCGCTTTTGAATAGTTGTGCAGTTTCTCATCCGTTTGGTTGGCTTTGAAAATGATTTTGCATGCCTTTTTACAAAGCTCAGTCTGATTTTCCTCTCCAAGCCTGTCGGTATAATTCAGAAATGCTTCGGCTGCATCGGTTGGCTCATAAGTAAAATTAACACTTTTGGCTGCTTTGTATAAGACATCATATGAATCAGGTGAGCCAATATTTGCCAATGCTGCCAATGCTGCTTTCTTCAAAGCCGGATTTTCCGATGAAGAAAAACTGGCAATAATGTTTACGGCCTGCCGGCATTTTAAAACACCCAACGCTTTTGCCAATGTAGCTTTTGAAGCATCGTCTCCAGCTTGTGGAAGTACTTCAAACAAAGCCATGGTAGCTTTTTTTGAACCTGTTTGAACCATCATTTGTGTTACCGGCTCAACCAAATCTTTTTGAGTAAGATATTTTTTTGTTGCATCTATTGCTTTATCGCCGGCTACCAGATTCAGTTGATTGAGTAAAAATGTTTTAACTTCCGTATCTGCATGTTCTTCCAAAGCTGAGAGAAGTTGCGATTCAACATATTTTCTTTCTTCTTCATTTCCGAAAGCACTGGCATAGCGTACCAGACTGTTTAGGGCAAACCTTACTGCTGTGTCGTCACCTGTTCCGAGCGGAACAAGTAATTCGGAGAATTTTTTAAACCCTTCAGGGCCGAGTTTAATAATTTCGGCCATAACACGGTCACGTTGACCCAATTCTTTGGTCGGCATTTGAGCCAGAATATCGGCAACTTTTGTGTCCAGTGTTCTGCGGTCCTGAGCCGAGGTTCCTAAAAATACCACTGACAACAGGAGAATTGTAAATAGTTGGAATATATTTTTTTTCATGTTTTAATCCTTAATCATTAATCCTTTATTATTTAAATTGTCCACGGAGCACGCATAGGTTGGTTTATCATTTGATTTGCTCCTTCATCGTCAATAAATTCCAATCGATCGGGATCAAAATAGAGTGTTCTGCCTAATCGTACGGCAACAATTCCAAGATTAACCATCGTTGCTGAACGGAAGCCATTGGTTTCATTCAATGCAAATTTCTTACGGGTTTTTACTGATTCAGAAAAAACAGAAATTTGCGGCTCTGGCTCTGGCAATGTTTCAAGAAACTTATGAAGATTTGGAATGTCAGATTTAAAGCCGCGGTAAATTTTACCGTTTGGCCCTTCAATGTATGCGGCATCTTTGTCGCGGTTTTCACCATCCAAAATTATCTGGCAACCATCAGCATACGTATAAGTAATCCTTCTCCATGAACCTACTGCATCGTAATGTTGCTGCGGTGCATCCACTTCAATTTTTATGGGACTCGTGTCGTCTTTTCCAAGCATATACTGAACAGGATCAAGATAATGTTGGCCCATGTCACCAAGTCCACCGCCATCGTAATCCCAATATCCGCGGAATTTAGCGTGAACGCGGTTTGGATTGTACGGTTTATATGGAGCCGGTCCCAACCAGAAATCGTAATCAAGGTTCTTCGGAACAGGCATTGGTGTTAAGTTGTGTTCCCCACTCCAGAAAAACTTCCAATTGTAACCGGTTATGCCGCTTACTGTAACTTTTAATGGCCAACCCAGAATTCCGCTGTCGATAATTTTCTTTAATGGTTTAACGTCGGTACCTAATCCATAAAAAGGATCTTTAAATCTGAACCATGTGTTCAATCGGAACATTCTTCCGTGAGCATTTACTGCCTCAACTACTTTTTTCCCTTCGCCAATGGTTCTTGTCATCGGTTTTTCACACCAGATATCTTTGCCTGCTTTGGCGGCTTCTACTGCCATTAACCCATGCCAGTGAGGAGGTGTAGCGATATGAACAATATCCACTTCAGGAAGCTGGCATACTTCCCTGAAATCGTGGAATTTTTTTACTTCGTAATCAATCTGGCTTTGTGCCAATGCCAGATGTTCGGTGTCAACATCACAAATGGCGACAACCCTTGTTCCCTCATATGGAATGTGTCCGCGCCCCATTCCGCCAACGCCAATAATGGCCTTGGTTAACTGGTCGGATGGTGCTATAAAACCATTTCCACCCAAAACATGACGAGGAATAATGGTAAAGCCGGCTCCAGCTACCAGCGCACTTTTTATAAATTTTCTCCTTGAAGATTGATTATGTGAACTCATTTTATATAATATTATAATATGTGCAACAAAATTAAAATTATTCCAAAGATACGATCCGGTTTATAAAAAAATGAGAAACTTTTTGATCGAAAATTCATATATTTTCCCTTTCGTTGATGAAATGTTGAAAAATAAACAGCGTTTTAAATGAGTGAAATTATTCAATCGTATATCTTTAGAAATGAACTAAGAATCATAAACAAATCGAACTTAAGATATGAAGAGTATTCCGGTTATTACTGTTTCAGGAAGATCATTAGCTGAAACATACGAGACAGCTCTCATTCAATTATATAACAGAGGAACACGGTTTAAAACGCAATACGACAAACCTGGCGATCCGGAAAGTATCGACTGTACCATAAACATGACCATTGAAGAGCCTGAAACCGACCCGATGATACACATGGCCTTCCCCGGAGGAATTGAGGATTTAAAAGAGTATGTCATGGAATTGAAAGGGTTCAAAGACCACTGGGTAAAAAATATTAACGACACGCAGGATACACGGTGGGAATATACTTATCATGGAAGAATTAAAAACTATGGCGTTTGGAAAGAGCTTCGAAATGGAGAATCGTTGGAAGTAGGTCCGTTTAAAGTTGACCAGATTAAAATTGTAATTGATAAATTATCGGCACAGCCATTTACACGTCAGGCACAAATGATTACCTGGATGCCAAACCTCGACAATGAATGTTACGACCCTCCATGTTTGCAGTCGCTGTGGTATCGCATTCTGGAAGATGAGGAAGGAATTTACTGGTTAAACTGTAATATCCGCTTTCGCAGTAACGATGCCTGGGGAGCCAGTTTTATGAACATGTTTGGGTTTATCCAATTTAACAAAGAAGTGATTGCTGCCGGTGTCGCTCAAAAAACGGGGAAGACAGTTAAACTTGGACGGTTAAATTGGCAGGCCGATTCTTATCATATTTACGGGAAAGACATCCAGGCGGCCAAAGAAAGGTTATTCGACCGGGTAGGAGAAATGCCTTTTGAAGAACGTACCATGCCTTTTAACGATCCGTTTATCCGTGATATGTACGACCAGGCAGAGCCAATGGTAATTCAAAAAATCAGGGAGTTTGACAAGCGACATTGAGCCTTTCCGGGTTGGAAGACAATTCGCCGGGTTGCAAAGGCGGTGGCAACAATAAGCGCATTAAAAGAAGGGTGTAATATGGACGGTTTATCATTAAAATTTAAATTGAATTTTTAGAACAAAACCTTGCTTATTGTTAAACAAAAAAACTTTATCTTGCATCTACTAAATTTAAAAACAGGAAATATGAAAAAAGCCTTTATTTGTCTTTTATTCTTAGTAACAATTGTTGCTTTTAAACAGGTGAATGCCTCTTCTTATTCAATTGATGATCATGCCATTGATCAACTTTTTGCTGATGCCACTGAAACAAGTATGATTTCAGTCAACACAGGTGAAATGAGTTCTCTCCCATCCGGTATCCCTTCTGCTGCAGTAGCATCGAGAGATAAAGATGCGGTAGTTGCTATCGTTCTTGACTTCTTTTTAGGTGGTTTCGGAGTTCACCGTTTTTATTTGGGCACTAAAACCATGACTGGTTTGGGATATATTCTCACATGTGGTGGTATTTTTGGTATCGTACCTTTTGTCGACTTTATCGTTTTAATTATCGATAATAAAGATATAAGCCCTTATATTGACAATCCGAAGTTTTTCATGTGGTAAAATAATTATACGAACTATAACTGGGTGTCTGTTTTATAAAAGCAGACACTTTTTTTTAAAATTCGGATGCAAATAGGTTTTGGAAAATACTGTTTTTTATTCTCATTGCTTGCGTTAAGTACGTTGCTGAATGCGCAAACAGGAAATTATATTTCGTTAAGACAACATACTGAAGTTTTGGAAAACCGAAATAAACTTACCACCGATGTTGATTTATTCCTTGATAACAATAAGCAAATTCTGACTAAATACTATCACTCATCCCCGGAGTTTATCATGGTTTCAAATGCACTTGGGGAGATTAAAACGTATTATCCTGTAAAAAATGAAGTTGACTTTAAGCAGTTCCCAGAATTGTCATCAAAAAGAAATTTAATATATTATTTTGTAAACAATATAACCGATCATCTAGGTTTGGCCGACGAAGGTTTTACACTTGTTTCGAATACTTTTGAAGAACAATACTATGTAACCCTGTGGAAATCTCCAACAATATTAAATGGGATTGAAACCGTAAAAATGGTATTTGACAATGGATTTCCGGTTTATTCAGAATACCAGGCAAATAAGGATAAAATAGTAAAGAAAATATATTATACCAACTATAGCGATTTTACACAATTCCGGCTTCCGATGAAAATTATTGAAATAAGTTATAAGGAAACCGGTGATTCCATTATCAACCGGACCATCATTTCTGATGTTAAAGTGTCAGCGACTGCTAATAATTCTTACTTCGATTTTAAAATACCAGATGATACGAAACCTGTTACAAAAAATCAATAGTGTTATTTTGTTATTCCTGTTTCTTTTCTTATTTCTGTTAAAAGGTTATACTCAGGAAATCAGTTTAAAAGAAGATTTGACCCTGGTCGATTCAGCTTTAAGCGAAAAGGCCCCGAACACGGTTAATCGACCCTATATATTTAAGGATCAAAAGAAAACATTTAAAAATAGTAACCCGGTAAGCCTGTTTTATGGAGGATCTTTGTTTGTTTACCAGAATGTTTTTTCACAACATCTTTCAGCGAGTTGCCTTTTCGAGCCCAGTTGTTCCGATTTCAGCAAGAAGGCTGTTAAAGAATTTGGACTTTTAAAAGGAACTTTGCTCTCGTTCGACAGGCTAAGCCGTTGCAACAGAATTGCCGCAACCGATCTAAAATTTCATGAAATCGATCCTAAAACCCATCGATTTCATGATGCAATAAAAAATTACAAATGAGATATTCCTTATTAATAGTCTTATTATTACTGATTAAACAGGGAATTTCTCAGGAGAATAGCGAGTTACCCTTCATTAAACATTTGATCGACAAGGAATTTTTTAAAGAAGCCATACACCTCATCGATCATGATACAACTCCATACGGAGAGCAACAGCGCGATTCAATAAATTATTATAAAGGTTGGGCGTTTTACTCCTTAAAAAGGCTTGAAGAATCAACCCAATCGCTACTGAAAGTAAACCGGGAATCCGCATTTTTCAGCAAATCATATTTTTTTGCCGGATATAATCAGCTTTACCTGGGAAACTATTCCGAAGCCCGGAAAATTTTTGGGGAAATGAATATTCGTAGCGAACCGGATTTATCGTTACTGAATTTGGAACTGGGCGGATTGGAAATGCTGGAAGGAAACTGGACAAAATCGAAGGAATTACTTGATAAAATCAACAAGGAAAATGCAGCTTTACATCAACAGGTGTTTGCCCTGCAGGAGATCAGGAAGGAGCATGAAACACATCGTTCCAAATCGCCGGTTTTAGCAGGAATTATGTCAGGAATTATTCCCGGCTCGGGGAAAATTTATGCTGGCAAAACCGGCTCCGGAATTGCGTCCATGATTGGAACAATTGGTTTTGGATTTATAACCTGGGAAAACTATCGTAAAGCAGGAATAACTAATGCAAAAACATTGCTATTCGGTAGTATTTTTGCTGTTAACTATGTATCAAATATCTACGGTTCAGTAATTTCGGTTAAAATTATTGAGAATGAACATAAAAATGCCATACAAAATCAAGTACTTTTTCAACTTCATCTTCCTTTGCGTAATTTTTTCGAATAGCTACGCAGGAAAAATGAAAAGCGACAGTCTTTATGCAGCAGGGCAGTACTTTGAAGCATCGATTGAATATGAACGGTTGATTTTTAAGACCGCAGACCAGGCAGATTTGAATTACCTGAAGTACAAAAAAGCGCTATGCTACAAAAAGTTGAAAGAATATGACAGAGCACTTAACACGTTACAGTCAATCTACTTTTCAAATTCGAAAGATTCGTTATATCGTTTTGTCAGTTACGAGCAATCTTTATGTCATTATTTAAACGGCGACCCTGCCAGGGCATTATGGAAAATCGATGAGTTTTTTCACCGGAGCCGAGATACTGCGTCTTTCCATTTTTTCATGCCGATAAGAATTTTATCACTCAACGATACCAAAAAATGGGATGAAGCAAAGCAAAGTTTCTTGCAATATATTGAAATGCAGGAATTTGAAACCGAAAAAGAAGAAGCATTAGAAAATGTTGTAAATAATTTATATGAGGAGAAAAACAGACCACGCATGAAATCGATAAAAAAGGCAGAGAATTGGTCACGTTTTATTCCAGGCGCCGGGCAAATTTACGCAGGCCGGGCCGGCGAAGGAACGGTAAACTTCTTAATAAACGCGTCGGTACTTACCTTTGCAGGCTTTCAGGTTTACAATGGCTTCTACATCACCGGCTATTTGGCCGGCTTGGGATTTTTTAATAAAACTTATCATGGTGGAATTAAACGCGCTGGAGTTTTAGCTTCGCACAAAAATCAGAAGTTAATGAATGATTTTAACCGGAAAATCAACGCTGAGATTTTATCTGAATTTGAAACGGATTAAAAGATTTGATTGAATTTCGTTTTAAGCATTGTTTTTATTTCTTCCATCGGAATTTCCTTTCCCAGTTCCTGCTGAATGGAAGTAACACCAAAAGTGGCAAATCCACAGGGATTTATGTAATTAAAATAACGCATGTCGGTATTTACATTTAGTGCAAATCCGTGCATGGTTACATACCGGCTTACACGAACGCCAATCGCAGCAATTTTTCGGGCGCGCACTTTATGGTCAGGTTGCACCCAAATTCCGGTTGCGCCTTCTTTTCTTCCTCCGATGATACCATATTCTGCGATAGCATCAATAATAGCATCTTCCATTTTTTCAATGTATTCGCGTACTCCAATTTTATAATATTCGAGGTCGATAATCGGGTAACCTACAATTTGCCCGGGGCCGTGATAAGTGATATCACCTCCGCGATTGATTTTGTAATATGTTGCGTCTATTTTTTTCAGGAAATCGGCATTTGCCAGCAGATTTTTTTCATCGCCGCTTTTGCCCAATGTATAAACATGTGGATGTTCAACCAGCAAGAAATGGTTTTTATCAGTAGGTTTTCCTATAGCTCGTTTTTCCGAAATAAGCTCCGAAAACTGCTTTTCCTGGTAATCCCAACATTCTTTATAGTCTTTTAAACCTAAGTCGATATAATTAAATTGTGCCACTTCCTTTTAGACTTTATTCTTGAAACTTTTGCCTAATCAGGCATTTACATGCTCTTCAGCCCTGTAAGAACTTCTCACCAATGGTGAACTTTCAACAAATCGGAATCCTTTTTTGCGACCGATTTTTGCATATTCATAAAATTGTGCAGGCGTAATATATTCAACTACAGGCATGTGTTTTGAAGTAGGCGCAAGATATTGTCCAATGGTCATTACTTTACATCCCACTTCCAGCAGATCGTCCATCGTTTGCAAAACTTCTTCGTGAGATTCACCTAATCCCAGCATAATGCCAGATTTGGCAACCCCGAAATTTTGTGCAACATAACGTATAACATCAAGGCTCCGACGATATTTTGCAGCAAAGCGGATAAACGGAGTCAAACGCTCAGTGGTTTCCAAATTGTGCGAAATTACATCGGGTCCTGCATCAATTACCTGTTGAATTAACTCTGTTTTTCCTCTGAAATCAGGAATTAAAACTTCAATTTTAGTATCAGGATTTACGCGTTTCACTTCGCGTATGGTTTCTGCCCAAATTCCTGCACCCTGATCATCCAAATCATCGCGGTCCACAGAAGTAATCACACAATGTTTAACCCCCATAATCCGCACCGATTCTGCAAGTTTCCTGGGTTCTTCCAAATCAGGATCCAAAGGACGGCCGTGTGGTACTGCACAAAATTTGCAACGTCGGGTGCAAATATTTCCCAAAATCATAAATGTGGCAGTTCCTCTGTTCCAGCATTCGCCTATATTGGGGCAATTCCCGCTGGTACAAATCGTATGAAGTCCGTGTTTTTCAACCAGATTTTTTACTTTGGAATAGCTTTCGCCTTTCGGCATTGTCATCTTCATCCATTTCGGCAGTCGCTGCCTTTCCATCAACTCGTGAGCCATATCAAAATATTTTGCGCAAAAGTAAGTTTTAATGCTAAAACTTAAAAATTAAATATAAAAAGTTCCCAAAGAACTATTCTTCGATACGGAGTGTTATTTTTGTATCTTATTCATAATTTAATGAAATACACTTTTCTCATATTCATATTGTTTCTGGGGTTAAACAGTGTTTGGGCACAGCAGCAGCAGAATCCTCTTCAAACACAGTCGAGCCTGGCAATTACTTACTATAATGCAAAGGAATACGAGAAAGCTATACCGCTTTTATATGGAGTTTACGATATTTCAAAGAATGAAACCTACTTCAGATATTATGTCGATTGCCTGGTAAAACTCGAAAGATTCTCGGAAGCGGAAGACCAGATTCAAAAAGAATTAAAGAAACAACGGCCACCAAAACCGGAGTTTTATGTGCATTGGGGACATGTTTTGAAAGCGCAGAAAAGAATTGAGGAGGCAAACGCAAAGTTTGATCAGGCTTTGCAATCAATACCAACAAATCGGGTAAATTATCTGATTGCGGCAAATGCATTTATTGGCTGGGGTGAATATGAATATGCAAAAAAAACCTATTTAAAAGGCCTGGAAGCACTTCCGCAGGAATCATTCAGTTATGAATTGGCGCGGATTTACCTGTATTTGCGTGATTATGAAAACATGATGGAAGAGTATCTTGATCTGTTAAGACAAAACGAAGATCAGCTTTCGCGTGTTCAGAGCAGTTTATCATCGGCCATGAGGCTGGATATCGATGACGGATTGCGTGACCAGTTTCGCGAGCAGGTTTTAAAAAGAATTCAATCTGAGCCGGAAATCATCGGATATAATCGTTTACTAATCTGGTTTTTTCTTCAGGAGAAAAAGTTCGCAAGCGCACTTCGCCAATCGGTGGCACTTGATAAGAGAACCGGAACAGAAGATGCTCAGATTGTGCAGTTGGGTAATATGGCGCTTCGAAACCGGAACTACGAAGATGCACAAAAAGCCTTTGAGTATTTAATGGGAAAAGGAGAAGATAACCCGTTTTACCGCCAGGCCTTTATGCTGAAAATTCATGCTGCTTATTTACAGTACACTACCGAGTTTTCTAAAGATAAAGAAAAGGGAGAACAACTGGCAGCCCAGTTTAATGAAGGTTTAAACTATCTTGGGATAACGGTTCTGACGTTGGATATGGTTCAGGATGCGGCTCACTTACTCGCTTTCTATTTGAATAAAACTGACGATGCAGTTGCTTTATTGAAAAAAGGATTGGAAGTTCCCCGCCTGAAACCCGAACAATTGGGGCAACTAAAAACTGAAATGGCCGACATCTATGTTTATGCCAATGATCCATGGGAAGCAACTTTGATTTATTCGCAGGTGATCGACGAGAACAAAACTAATTCGTTGGGAGATGAAGTGAAACTGAAAAAAGCCAAACTGGGATATTACCTTGGAAATTTTGATTGGGCAAAAGCGCAACTCGATGTTTTAAAAGCAAGTACTTCAAAACTAACTGCCAACGATGCCATGGAACTTTCGTTGCTGATAGGAAATAACTTGAATCTGGATACCACAGCCATTCCGTTAACGATGTTTGCAAGAGCCGATCTCCTGTTTTTTCAAAATAAAAGCGAAGCAGCAATGGCGGCTTTGGACAGTTTAATGGAAATCTATCCTTATCATACATTGGTGGATGATATTTTATATCGAAAGGCAAAAATTGAGATTGAAAATCAGAATTATTCCCGGGCCGCAGAATATCTTGAAAAAATAAACAATGAGTTTAGTTACGATTTGCTTGGAGACGATGCTCTTTATCTACTGGCTGATTTGTGTAACTACCATTTAAATGAAAAAGAAAAGGCCCGCGATTTATACAAAGAAATGCTGACACGGCATCCGGGAAGTATCTATATTGAAGAGTCGAGAAAAAATTACAGAGAGTTACTTGAAATCTATCCTGAAAAAAATATGGAGCCAAAAACAAATGAAGATATTTTTATGGATGGAATAACGCCAAATGAATTCGAATAAAAAAGCCTATTTATACGCTTCCATTGCCGTTTTATTTTGGTCAACAGTTGCCACGGCTTTCAAAATTGCACTTCGCGAGTTCGATTTTATTCAACTTATTTTTTATGCTTCAGGCGTTACAGTTGTTCTGCTGTTTTTTGTGTTACTTACCCAGAAAAAACTACCGTTAATTTTTAAACAAACTCCAAAACAATGGACGTACACTTTATTAATGGGAGCTTTTAATCCACTGTTGTACTATCTGGTTTTGTTTAAAGCCTATTCATTACTACCGGCGCAGGTAGCACAACCATTGAATATGATTTGGCCAATTACGCTTGCATTACTTTCCGTTCCACTTTTAAATCAGAAAATTGGCTGGATAAGTGTTGTTGCACTGTTTGTAAGCTTCATTGGCGTGTTTTTTATTTCCTCGCAAGGAGGACTTGACGGTTACGAAAACACAAGTGTTTTAGGCGTTTCATTGGCAGTTGGAAGCTCAATCCTTTGGTCGTTGTACTGGATTTTTAATGTTCGCGATAAACGGGACGAAGTCATCAAATTGTTCCTGAACTTTGTGGTTGGATTCATCTATCTTATTCCAGTGGTTTTCTTTTTTTCTGATTTCAGGATTCTGCCGGGCGCTTCACTTTGGGCCGTAATTTATTCCGGTGTTTTCGAGGTTGGAATTACCTATGTGCTTTGGTTAAAGGCGATGAACCTGACTACAAGCAATGCTAAAATCGGAAATCTGGTGTTTTTTGCTCCTTTTCTTTCGTTGGTTTTTATTCATTTTGTATTGAAAGAAACCATTTACATCACTACTTTTGTAGGATTGATTTTTATTATTGCCGGGGTGTTGGTCCAGCAAACCGACAAAAGCAAAAAGTAAATTGGATGGCATCAAAACCACTTCGAATTCTGGGTATCGACCCGGGGACAACCGTTACCGGTTACGGGTTAATTGAAATTCGCAATAACAAACCTGTAATTCTTCACATGGGAAACATTACTCCCGGTAAATATTCCGATCATTATCAGCGGTTAAAGGTGTTACACGAACGTGCATTGCATCTGGTAAGAGAATACCAACCCGATGTAATGGCCATTGAAGCTCCGTTTTACGGGAAAAACGTACAGTCGATGCTGAAACTCGGGCGAGGACAGGGCGTTTTAATGGCTGCTGCACTTATGCACGGAGTGCCGATTCAGGAGTATGCCCCGCTGTTGGTAAAACAAGCTATTACCGGAATGGGAAGGGCTTCAAAAGAGCAGGTAGCTTACTTTCTTCATAAAGTATATAATTTAAAGGAAATGGATACCGTTCTGGACGAAACAGATGCGGTAGCTGTTGCCATTTGTCATTTTATTCAGCTTAGCAAGCCACAAACATCAAAAGAATACAAAAACTGGGAGGATTTTGTTAAAAAGAACCCGGGGAAGGTAATTTGAATTAATAAATCTTGTGTCTGGAAACTAACAATCTAATAGTCTGTAATATGAAACGCCGCACCTTTTTTAAAACAACAGCAGTAAGTGGTTCTTTAATTGCTGTTTCAGGATTAGCAGCCTGTACAACTGAAACACCAAAAGAAACAAAGCCTGATTTTTCTGCTTTCGATTTGAATGAAGTAACAATTGAAGAACTTCAGCAAAAAATGAATTCCGGGGAACTGACTTCAGTAGAGATTTGTCAAAAATATCTTGAAAGAATAAAAAAAGTTGATCCGGTTTTAAAAGCGGTAATTGAATTAAATCCAGATGCTTTGGAAATAGCACAGCAATTGGATGAGGAAAGAAAAAGCGGAAAAGTGCGTGGTTCTTTGCATGGTATTCCTGTGATGATTAAAGATAATATTGATACTGGCGACAAAATGATGACCACTGCCGGTTCATTGGCTTTGGAGGGAAATATAGTTGAAAAAGACGCATTTATTGTGCGGAAACTTCGGGAAGCCGGTGCTGTGTTGTTGGGAAAAACCAATTTAAGTGAATGGGCCAATTTCCGTTCAGAGACTTCATCAAGTGGCTGGAGCGGGCGCGGCGGACAGGTGCGAAATCCTTATTATCTCGACAGAAGTCCCTGTGGTTCAAGTTCAGGAACCGGAGCGGCAGTAGCGGCCAATTTAAGTGCTATTGGAATTGGAACCGAAACCAACGGATCAATTGTTTGTCCTTCGGGTATCAACGGGATTGTGGGAATAAAACCAACTTTGGGAATGTGGAGCCGAACTGGAATTATTCCGATTGCCCATAGTCAGGACACTGCCGGACCGATGGCAAGAACGGTAAAAGATGCTGCAATTCTTTTGGGTGCCATTGCAGAATTCGATGCCGGCGATGCCGAAACACACATTGAAAAAGGAGAGATTTTTAACGATTATACTCAATTCCTTGACGAAAACGGGCTGAAAGGAATGCGCATTGGTATTGCCTCGCAAATGATTGGATTTGATGCCAGGGTTGATGAGCTTTTTAAGCAGGCAGTTGAGGTGATGAAGGAAAACGGCGCCGAAATTATAGAAAAAGCTGAATTTGAAAACAACCGGAAATGGGACGGTCCGTCGTACCAGGTTTTGTTGTATGAGTTTAAAGCCGATCTCAATAAATATCTTCACGAGCATCCTTCTGCACCCGTAAAAAGCATGGAAGAAATTATTGAATTCAATAAAAATAATGCCGATAAGGAAATGCCCTGGTTTGCTCAGGAAATTTTTTTACAGGCCCAGAAAAAGGGAGACTTAACGACCGAAGAATATTCAACTGCACTAAAAGATTCGAAAAAGTTTGCAGGAGAAGAAGGTATCGACAGAGTGATGGAGGAACATAATCTCGATGCAATCATCGCTCAAACCAACGGTCCGGCCTGGACCATCGACTGGGTAAATGGCGATCATTTCAGTGGTGGAAGTTCGTCGCCTGCTGCAATTTCAGGCTATCCGAATATTACGGTTCCAATGGGATTTGTTCATGGTTTACCCATCGGAATTTCTTTTTTTGGAAAAGCCTGGAGTGAACCAAAACTGCTGAAAATTGCCTATGCGTTTGAACAGGCAACCAGACACCGGAAAGCGCCTGATTTTAGAAAAACGTTGATGGAATAACAGATAATTGTTTATTCTTACTGAAAATAATCAAGGTTAGAATTGGTTAAAATATGAGGTAATTTCTTTATTTGATTTTAATCCCATCTTCTTGCGCATCCGGGTGATACTTTTTCTTACCGACTCGGGTTGAACATGTAATATATTTGCAATTTCTTTGTTGCTTAGATTAATTTTCACATAACCACATAATTTTAATTCGTTTTGAGTAAGTGAAGGATGATTTTTCTGAAGGCCTTTTATAAATTGCGGATAAACTTTGCGAAAATGCAGAAGGTATTTATCCGTTTCATCGTTGGTAATAGTATGGTCACTGGTTTTTATTATATCTGTAATCTCTCTTTGTTCATCTTTGTTTTCAAGTTTTAACTTGTTTAGTCTTTCTGTAAAATTTTTCAGGAGTAAGTCAGTTTTGGATTTTTGTACGAGAGTTGATACGATTTCACGCTCTTTTGCTTCGAGAACTTCTTTTGTTTTTTCTTTCACTAAATCTCTTAGGTTTTTATTCTGCACATCAAGTTCTTTTGCCAGTGCCAGATTGTTTTGATAGGTTTTTGAAAAATCAAGTCCTAATGCATACGATTCAAATATGATAAAAAATGCAAGTCCAAACTGGAGAGTATACACAGAATACAAAAGGCGATTAAAAATCAGTGCTTCAATTAATACAAATACAATAAATGAAACAATGCCAACAGTAATTTTAATTTCTACCTGTTCATTTTTGTCAATCGAAGTAAATAGTAAATAGACCAGATATAAAAGGGCAAAAATAAGCGTAAACTGGGAAAAATGAGCCGCGACAGAAACATAGTAGTAGGGAGCTATAACGATAAATCCACAAAAAAGGATGATCCATACAGAATAGATTTTTAATATCTTTTTGGGTATTCCTTTCTGAAAAAATTCTTCAAAAAAGAGCAAAATGATAAGCGAAGCCAGCCAGACGGCAAAAACGGATGTTTTTAAATACAAAGAAATATTTTTTTGTAAAAAAGGATCAAGAATAGAGATATTACTTAACAAAGTTTGACGTACAAGCATTAAGAAGACAAAAATGGCAAAATACAGAAATGATTTTCGGTGAGGATTAAAGAGATAAAACTCAATATGGTATAAAAAAGCAAAAAGAATTAGGCCAAGCAAAAAACTGTCAATAACCTGTCTTTTAATGTGAACTGTATTCACTTTATCAGCAATTCCAATTAAAAAAGGTTGCCGGAATCCGCCGTATTTTTCGTTGAAATTAGCGGTCTGAATAATCAATTCGTTTGCTCCTTCATGCGGTGTGAAGATTATTAATGAATTAACCTTAGCCGGGACCGTTTCCTTAACATTTTTTCCAGGAATCCCTGCCTGCGATATTAATGTTCCGTTCAACCATAGTTTATAGGAGTTACAATAATCATTTATACGAATGGCCATCGGACAAATAGTGTCAAAATAAAGTTGGGTGCGGTAGGTAGCAAATCCTCTGCCAGGTAGTTTTTGTCCATCAATGATTTTTCCATTCCAGGTTTTTGGAAAATATGATGTGTCCTGCCTTTTGACCAGTAAATCATTTTTGAAATCGGCCGGATCGAGCAATTGATTCCAGTAAAATTCCATTTTACCTTCCAGCTTTAAAATAAAAGGCTGGCCAGTTTCATTAGCATAGACCAATAGTCCGTTTTCTTCTTTATTGCTATCAACCGATTTTATATTTCCGAAGAAACCAATAATTAAAAGTGGAACAATAGTCAATCCCATTGCTAAATGGAGGATGTGTTTAGCTCTGTTTTGAATCCAACGCATATTAGCGGTTATAAACGCCTTATCAAATTCTGTATTTGTCCTGAATTTCAAAAGTAATTAAAATATTATGATAACTTTTTTGAGCAGAGTATATCTTGGGATTAAATGGCTAAATTTTTTTGATAGATGACATGGGAAAATCGTAGCTGTGAATAATTCTTTTTTTAAAACACTGTAACAAAAATAGTACGAATTTGAAATTTTGATCTATTCTAAAATGAAGTCTGTTTAGTTTTTATTTCCCCGAATTTGATTAAAACACAAAAGAGAAATAGTTGTTAAACTTGCTTTCCCTGGGTGATGACGCATGTAAGTGCTTGATATGGTCTAAAATAGGGGGTTGTCCCGCTTTTGTCCCGCTATAAATTCAATGGTAATGCAACTTTCGTGATAGCTTTATCTACCTTAAATTACAAACTCAATCAAGATGTATAAAATTCTCTCTCTAGATTTTTTAAAACTGTTTTTGTTGATAGTAGGTGTCTTTTTTGTTCAGCAAATAGGGGCACAAACTGCCGTTGCGCCATCTGTGGGTGACGGGTTTAGTGAAGTTACAGCCTATGAAATATCCACATGGGAAAATTTGTATTGGATTAGTCAAAATGCTTCTGAATGGGACAAGTATTATATCCAAACCGCTGATATTGATTTTGCAGATGCAGATCCAGCTATAACTACCTGGGATGCATCTCAAGGATGGCCACTAATTGGATCATATACTGATTACTACACCAACACTCCTTTTACAGGTACTTATAATGGCAACGGGCACACTGTAAGCGGACTTTATATAAACAGACCACATGTTGATGGCGTTGGATTGTTTGCTTATACGGAAGGGGCTACGATTATAGATTTAGGCTTAAAAGATGTTTCAATTGCAGCTGATGAGTTAGCGGGGGCATTGGTTGGAAGGACAAATCTCAGCACTGCAATCAGTAATTGCTTTTCTTCCGGGAGTATTTCAAGCGGAAGCTATTATGGAAACATTGGAGGTCTGGTGGGATATTTGTCCGCATCATCTGCGATGTTGAACTGTTATAGCAGTGTCAGTGTTACCGGAACGCGTTTAGGTGGAACACAAAACCTGGGTGGTCTCATAGGGGGCACTCACTCTGCCACTGTAACCAATTGCTATAGTACCGGCCTGGTAACCGGAGGAATTACATATGTTGGAGGATTAATAGCCTATACCGTTGCAACTACTATTAATAATTGTTTTTGGGATACAGAAACTTCAGGACAGGAAACCAGTTCCGGAGGAGGTACCGGAAAAACAACAGCAGAAATGCAGGTAGCATCTCTTTATCTTGAAGCCGGATGGGATCTTATGGATGAATCAGAAAATGGCGACGATGATTTATGGGGGCTTAACTCTTCCGAAAATGGGGGTTATCCTTTTCTTTCATGGCAAGGCTATACAAATGATGCAGAATTAGCTTTATCAACAGATTCAATAACCAGCATCTCTACATCTACTCTTACTGCCACCTGTAATGGCACAATTTATACTTTGGGTACTCCGGCTCCCACACAATACGGTATTTGCTGGAATACAACCGGCACTCCAACATTAAGTGATTATTATACTGAAGAAGGTACTCCTTCTGCCGGAGTTTTCTCTTCTAATTTAACAGGGTTATCAGCCAACACTGTTTATTATGTGCGGACCTATGCAACCAATAGCAGCGGAACAACATACGGAAATGAAATATCTTTTTTCATGATTGAAGCGATTGCTCCACCTGCTGGTAATGGAACTTCTTCAAATCCTTATGAAATTGCCAATCTGGAAAACCTGTTATGGCTATCTGAGAATAGTAACGAATGGGATAAATACTATATCCAGACAGCAGATATAGATGCTTCAGCGACTTCAAGCTTAAACGAAGGCTTAGGTTTCGTGCCAATTGGGAACTGGGATACCATGTTTACCGGGCATTACAACGGACAATTTCATATAATAAACGGACTTTATATTAATCGTCCATCTACAGATTACAATGGTCTTTGGGGAGCTATAGGTACAGCTACAATTCAAAACGTTGGGGTAACCAATGCTGCAGTAACGGGTAAGTATGCTGGTGTTCTTGTTGGAGTAGCATATAGTAGTTATGCAAGTATTGAAAATTGTTATTGTACGGGCACGGTAACAGGCGTTCAATCCTATACCGGTGGATTAGCCGGATGGTTTGCTTATGGTACAATGAAAAATTGTTACAGTAATGTTACAGTTATAGGCACTTCGTATTCTGGTGGTTTAATCGGTAGAATTCAGGGTGGTAAAGTATCGAATTGTTATAGTGTAGGAAATGTCTCTAAAAACGCAAGTACTTCTTCCATGACTTATCTTGGTGGATTCGCCGGCGCAATTGATATCTCAGGCGCTACTGTTACAAATTGTTACAGTACCGGCTCTGTAAGTAGTTCGGCAAACAGTTTTGGCGGTTTCGCTGCTTATTATAATTCGGCAACTGTTAATGGCTGTTTTTGGGATACTCAAACTTCGGGACAGACTACAAGCACAGTCGGAACAGGTAAAACAACTTCCGAAATGCAAACAGCCGGAACCTATATTAGTGCAGGCTGGAATTTTGCTGTCGGCAATAACCTGTGGGCATTAAACGGAACAGATAATAATGGCTACCCGTTTTTACGTTGGCAGGATTTTAATCCCGGTAATATTTGGCTGGGGAACAGTTCTACTGAATGGGAAACGGCACTAAACTGGAGCGAGAACCGTGTTCCTTCTGATACAATAATTATCGCAACTGCCACCAATAGTCCCGAGATTAGCACTGTAATAACCGTTGACAGCCTTATTGTGGAAACAGATGCCTGCCTGACCATAAAACCACTCGCTGGGCTAACCGTTGCCGGCAAATTAATCAATTATGCCGATTTTGCGGGGCTGTTTATTAAGTCGGATGCTACGGGTACCGGACAACTCATTAACAGAACTCCGGGGATTCAGGCAACAGTTGAACGTTACTTTACCGGCAATGCCTGGCACATGGTATCTTCGCCGACTTCCGGAGGAACAATCAGCAGTTTTCTATTATCCAACGCCAATATTCCGGTCAATGGAGATTCCCGTGGAATGATGGATTACGATGAACCCAGCAATGACTGGAATGACTTTTTTACCGATGCCGAAAGCGAAAACTTAACTGCAGGAAAAGGCTTTGCCCTTCGTACCGATGCCGACGGAGTGGTCACGTACACCGGCACACTGGCAAGTGGAACAGTAAGTCCTACTGTTGCCCGCACCGGCGATTATGGCTGGAACTGTGTTGGAAACCCTTATCCTTCGACAATATTTATTAATAATGCAGCAGATGCAGACTATAACTTTATTGATTTGAACGCGGATAATCTCGATGGGAGCTACGGGGCTATTTACGTATGGGAAGAAACAAATGGTGATTATTCAATTGTTTCGCTTGATGATACAGAAGCCTTTTACGCGCAGGTTAGTCAGGGTTTCTTTGTAAAGGTAAAAACCGGTGCCACACAAGTACAGTTTACTACAGATATGCAAACACACCGGGCTGATGCTCCTTTTAAAAGTGGGACTGTTCAGTTTCCTGAACTAAAACTCACCGCTTCGATGGAAGGAACAAACCGTATGGCAAGGATAAAATTTAATGATGAAACAACAACCGGTCTTGATTTTGGTTACGATGCAGGCGTGTTTAAAACAGGCTTTGATATTTATACAAAATTAGTGGAAGACAACGGGGTTGATTTTGGGGTGCAGAGTTTACCTGAAACAGGAATAGAACAATATGAAATACAGGTGGGACTGGATGTAAAATCGGGAGGAGAAATCAGTTTCAGCCTGGAACAGGAAAACTTTGTGGTTGGAGTAATACCGGTGTTAACCGACAACCAAACAGGGACCAGTTTTGTATTCAACAATAAAGAAGATGTTTACACAACCTTTGTAAATACAGAAGCAAACGGTTACGGGCGCTTCACACTTACTTTTTCAGGTGCTACAGGAATAAATGATATCTTGAACAGCCAACCACATTTTCGAGCTTGGTACAGCAATGGTGTCGTAACAATAGCGGGAGAAATCACGGGTGAAGGAGAAGCGGAGGTTTACGATGGTCAGGGCAGGAAGCTTGCCAGTCAAAAGCTCGAAAATATTAATCAGAACCGGATTGAGGTGCCTACAACGACAAATGGTATTTATCTTATCAGGGTAAAAGATTTGAATAGGAGTGAGATGATGAAAGTAGTAAAAACAGGAAGATAAAAACCGATAGTAATGAAAAGGATTAAAAAGACAAATACAAGCGAGAATCTGGCACGGAAGATAACCAGGAAAGAAGCGTTAATACAGGGAGGGAAGTATGCAGCAATAACAGCGGCATCAATGTTGATAATATTAAGCCCAAAACAATCGCAGGCGCAATCAAACTTACCTTCATCTCCAACACCATGGACGAGTGGATGATTCGTTTAAGAAAATCAAGATTAGAGTGAACCAAAACTGCCGAAAATTGCCTATGCTTTCGAGCAGGCAACAAAACACCGGAAAGCACCCAAATTTATACCTTTATTGGAGGAATGGAAACACTCTTTCTTTAAGCAATTTTTTTTGGGTTAAAGGGTTCTACGCGCCTAAAATCTAGTTCTTCATATATGCTTGTGAACATTTGCTTTTATTTTTGGTGGTTAAAATTCAAACTATACATAATATTGCGTATGTTTGTAATAACTATGGAGCGCTACAGAGGAAATAGTCTCTGAAATCTAAAACAATAAATAAAAAGTTATTTAAAAGTCTATTTGGGTGAGGGTTGACACAATTGTAATAACACCAAAAGTCTTTTAAAGTCACATGTTTGAGAGGTTGTTTTTTGGATACATGAAAAATTGCGATAACCCAGATGAAGAAAAATGAAACAAATTCACTTTAAACCTAAAATTACAAGGAAAGTTATGTTTATTGCGACTTTCCCAGTTTCTGATTTTTCTCTTAGCTATATGTAAACTCCTCTTTAGGCTCTCGATCTTTATATTGATGGGATTGGTAACATTATAAACAGATATAATGAAAGAGTTGTCAAAAAAATAATCAAGTTTGTTTTCATTCAATAAGAAATGTAAAATTTTAAATCTTGTTGGATTTAAATATTCGAAAAAACATTTTAAAATAATATATAACCAAAAAAGAGACGATGAAAAGGACCCTATTTCTCAATTTAATGAAGCTTCTGTTCATTTGTTACTTTGCTTTTTCTTCTTTATCTACTAAAGGAGTTAATTTAATTGTAAGTGGTATAACATCTCACACTGAAGCGAATGGAACTTATTTACCTTTTGAAACCTTAAATGGTCATGATTCATGGAAACATGAAAGTAAGGAGTATTATATTTATTATAAACCGTACAACAGTATTCCCTACTGGAATATTGATGTGGATACGGATGATGCCGATGTTTTATTTTATTCAGAAGGTAATCCGCCGGAAAGTTCTCCAACTCTGGTAGTATCCTGGACAACACTTTCAGGCTCTGGATCACCAAATGTTATAGAGGAAACACTTTTCCCTGAAATCAGTGTATCCGGGAATAACACCTATATAACTTCAGGTGATATTTCTTCCGGCATATCCGATTTTACAGAATTTACTTATGCAGAGGTTACAGCAGGAACATCGGCAAGGACCTTTACCATTACCAACGGAGGTGGAGCTGACTTGTTAATTGGTTCCATTACATTTACAGGCGCAAATGCCGCTGATTTTAGTGTTACTTCATTTCCATTGAGTACAATTGCAAAAACTACTTCTTCTGATTTTATTGTAACTTTTAATCCGTCAGGAGAAGGAATCAGAACAGCTACAATATCAATATCAAATAATGACTCTGATGAAAACCCATTTACTTTTGGAATAAGTGGAGAAGGGATAATTGAAGAAGACTTGTCGGTTACAGGAATTGTGGATCCTTTGACAGCTAATGGGACATATGAATTTCAGGGCTACTTATATGGCTATCCTTATTGGAAAAACAGTGCTGCCAACTATTATTTATATAATGACGTTTTCCAAAATCAAAGATATTGGAATTTCGATGTAAACCTGTCGGATGATGAAGGAACTGAAAGCAACCTCAATGATGATAATGGATTATTTTATAAGTTATCAACGAATGGGACACCTAAAGGGCTTAGCGATTGGGATTCGATTAAAGCACCTTACACCGGCGATCCTATAATAGTGGCTACAATTGCCGCTCCCGAAATTGACGTAACCGGGAATTCAAAATCAATAGCCAGTGGTGATGTTACTCCCGATTTTGCAGATTATACTCATTTTGGTTCGTTGGATATTTCTTCTGGTACACGAAGCCGAACTTATACGATTAAAAATTCGGGAAATGCAACGCTTACGCTTTCGGGGGCAACTCCGTATGTTTCGATAAATGGTGACGCAGCATCCGATTTTACGATTACTTCCCCACCTTCAAATTCGATAGCCCCGGGAAGCTCAACAACATTCACGGTTTCGTTCGATGCATCGTCTGATGGAGATGCCAATGCCAACATAACAATTTCAAACAACGATAGTAATGAATCAACATATACATTCAACATTCGGGGAAGTGGATTTACTCCCGAAAATATAGAATTGTCGGGTGTAACTAATCCTTTGTCTGCTAATGGAGTTTATGTTCATCAAGGCATTTTATTTGAATTTCAGTATTGGAAATTTGTCAACGGAGCCGATACTTATTACATATATAACGATGAGTATGATGGTAGCAGATATTGGAATATAGACCGGAATACGGTTGATGATGACGGAGTGGAAGGGAATATTTCAGATGATGATTTTCTTTTTTTTACCGGTAACATTTCTGTAACTCCGGTCGGGTTAACCGGGTGGTCAAGAAATAATGCAACAGGGCTGGAAACAGAAGGTACTCCTGTATTCGGTACTAAAGAGATATTTGTTGAGGGAAATTCTGAACAGATTGTTGATGGTGATGCAGCCCCTTCTATCTTTGACCACACCGATTTTGGATCTGTATCAGCAACATCCGGTACAATTGTAAGAACATTTACAATTGGTAATTCAGGGAATTTGGAGCTTTCGCTGACAGGTGTTTCACCATACGTAGCAATTTCGGGGGATGCTGCATCTGATTTTAGTGTAACATCAATTCCTTCTTCCACAATTAGTGGCGGCAGTTCAACAACGTTTCAAATAACTTTTGACCCTTCTGCATCTGGAATACGTACTGCAACACTTTCAATTGCAAATGATGACAATGACGAGAATCCATTTAATTTCACTATACAAGGAACCGGTATTAATACGGCTCCAACGGCTTCCAGTTTTTCAACATCTTCAGGTCCTTATACCAATAATGTGTACACATTTTCAACAAGTGACTTTGGGTATTCTGATGGAGATTCCGATCCGTTAGATCACGTCAGGGTTACAACAATACCTGGAAGTGGCACTTTATACATAGATGCTGATAATGGCGATGATTATGATAGTGGAGAAGAATTGGCTAATAATGATCAGGTTTCAAAAGCTGACCTCGACGCAGGTAACCTACAGTTTTATACGACCAACTCTACCAGCACTTCATTTGTATTTGATGTAAATGATGGAACTGATTACAGTGCATCAACTTATACTGCAACGTTGTCAGTCTCTGATTTGACTTCTACTACCTATACAGGAACAGGTAACTGGAGCGAGACTGCTAATTGGAGCCCCGGCATTCCCGGAACAAGTACCGAAGTAACCATAGCTGGAAACTGCACTGTTGAGGCTGATTATGAAGTAGCAGATATGACAATTAGCTTAGGAGCAGATGTGACAATTAGTTCCGGCAACACGTTAACCGTTTCGGGTACTTTAACAAACAATGCAGGCACTTCGGGCCTTGTACTCGACGCTGATGCCAGTGGACAGGGAATGTTGATGAATAATTCAACTGGAGTTGAAGCTACTGTAAAACAGTATCTGGTAAAAGATCAGTGGCATTATGTTGGCAGCCCGGTAACCTATGTTCCCGATCTCAACGCAGTATATTCTGGTTGTTATATTGCATGGAATGAAGAGGCGGAGGCTTATTCAGGAACAAGTTCCGGATGGTACTACCTTACCGCAGGAGATTCCTTAATTGCCATGGGAGGTTATGCCGTACGTTATGGCTGGACCGATCAGGGCAATGTGAAAGAGAATGATTTGACCACCAGCTTTACCGGTATTCTGAATACAGGAGTGATCGATACTATTTTTGACAGTGAATTTTATGGTTATAATTTTGTCAGTAATCCTTATCCCGTAACAATAGATTGGTCTGGAGCGACTAATGTTAGTAGTCTTAGTGATTATAGCAATCCGGTTAATTTGTATCAAACGAACAATGCCATTTATTTATGGCATCCTGAGCTGGGTTCTTACGGTTCGTATGTTGGTGGCAATTCAACGAATGGTCAAACTCAATACATTGCTCCTACACAAGGTTTTTTTGTACAGGTAACGAATGTTACCTCTGGTCTTTCGTTTACTGATGCAGCAAAAATTTCGAGTGAGGCTCCTTCTTTTAAAAGCACAATAATTAATCCTCAGATAAAACTTTCAGTTACTGCAGACGAAAAGTCGGATGAGACAGTTGTATGTGTAAACACAAATGCCACTTTAAGCTTCGATGGTGAATATGATGCCGCCAAAATGGTTGCAGGAGCCGCGCAATCAGCAACACCTCAACTTTATTCTGTTTCTGGTGATGAAATCTATTCTATCAATTCAATCCCTGAAATTACTGAAGAAACAGTTATCCCATTAAAGGTATTGGTAAAAACAAAGGGAGAACAAAAACTGGTATTAAAGGAACTTGAAAACTATAATTACGACTATCCGATTGTATTATTCGATGAAAACAGGAATAAAATAGCAGAACTTGAGTATGAAGATTATGTGTTTAAAGGAGAAGAGGGAGAAGTTAAGACGTTTTATTTGGGATTTAAATCGGTGTTAACTACTTTAACTGACATCAAATCAAATACCATTAAATTGATTAGTGAAAATCGTGCAGTAAAAATACAGGAGCTTGCTGCAGGGACAAACCAGGTTTCGGTTTATACTGTTTCGGGAATGAAGGTTTTCAGCGGTCTTGCAGGGGCAGGAGAGTTTACCGTTCCTTTACCGCGAGGGGGTATCTATATTGTAAAAGTTATCCCCGAAATGGGAGATATATTTAATGGAAAAGTTTATATTAATTAAACCCGGAAAATCATGAAAAAGATAAAAATCACAATTGTATTATTTTTAAGTGTCTTATCGTATTTTTCAATTGCGCAGCCTCTTCCCCCATCATCCCCGATAGGGTTGCCTATAGGAGAGATAATTACATGGGACGGTTCCGAAAGTACCAACTGGCACGATGCAGCTAACTGGGATAAGAATGTTGTTCCTACTTCTGCATTAGATGTGATCATTCCTGTAGGATTAAATACTTATCCAATCCTTTCTTCAGGTGGTGCATGTAAAAATTTAACAATAGAAAGCAGCAGCAGTTCCACAGGTTCGTTAACAGGCCAAAGTAATCTTGTGGTAAGTGGAACAATTACGATAAAACGTCATCTTACCGGAAACGTGTGGCATATGATATCTTCACCTGTATTGGATGAAACTATATCAGATTTTCTTGCAGCCAACACAAACGTGCCTGCAAGTGAGAGTTACCGTGGAATGATGGACTACAATGAACAAAACAATGACTGGAATACCTTTTTCACCAATTCACAATCCGGAAATTTAACTTCAGGAAAAGGTTTTTCCTTGCGGACTGATGCCGACGGGACAGTTACTTTTACAGGAACACTGACAACAGGCACTGTAAATACAACAGTTGCCCGAACTGGCAACTATGGATGGAATTGCGTGGGCAACCCCTATCCTTCAGCAATTAGTATTAACACAGCGGCTGATAACAACAATAACTTTATTGCATTGAATACCGGTAACCTGGATGAGAGCTATACTTCTGTTTATGTATGGGAACAAGGTAATGACGCCTACACCATAGTAGCGCTTGGCGATGCAGCCTTTTATGCGCAGTTAGGACAGGCATTTTTTGTAAAGGCAGCAAACGGGGCTACGCAGGTTGAGTTTACCACAGCCATGCAAACTCACCAGCCCGCTGCAGGATTTAAAAGCGGGACCTTATTATGGCCCGAATTAAAACTGACAGCATCAATGTCAGGAAAAAGCAGCACAGCCCGTTTAAAGTTTAATGATGACATGAGCACGGGCCTCGATGTTGGGTACGATGCCGGAGTATTTAAAAGTGGATTTGATATTTACACAAAATTGATTGAAGACAATGGTGTTGATTTTGGGTTACAGAGTTTACCTGAAACAGGAATAGAACAATATGAAATACCGGTAGGTATAGATGCAGCTACAAGCGGGGAAATCAGTTTCAGCCTGAAACAGGAAAACTTCCCTTCGGAAATAATCCCGGTGCTAAACGACAAACAAACAGGTACAAACTTTACTTTTAGCACCGAAGCAGATATTTACACAACTACTATTGATGAAACACAAGGTTACGGACGTTTTACTCTTACCTTCTCGAACACTACGGTTGTGGATGATATTCTGAATAGTCAGTCGAAATTTAGGGCATGGTACAACAACGGCGCCATAACGATATTGGGAGAAATTACCGGTGAAAGCGAAGTAACAGTTTTCGATGTGCAGGGGAGGAAACTTGCCTCAGAAAGGCTCACCTCTTCAAACCAAAACCGGATAGAAGTGCCGCAGGCAACAAGCGGGGTTTACCTTGTATGGGTAAAAGATGTAAACAGAAGTGAAATGGTGAAAGTAGTACGAACAGGAAATTAATAAACAGCAGCTATGACAAATAAGATAGTAAAAACCGAAATAGGCGATCCGACCAAAATTACGCGCAAGGAAGCTTTGAGAAAAGGAGGTAAATATGCAGCTTTAACAGCAGCATCATTGCTGGTTGTGTTAAGTCCGAAAGAATCACAGGCACAGTCAGGTGTTCCGTCCTCACCTCCAATCTGGCCGGGTGGATTATAATTCCGGAATAAAAATAGGATGAAAACTGCTGGTTGAAAAACCGGCAGTTTTTGTTTACACCGTTTATGAGAAAGTGCTTCCGTAACTAACTACAGATGGAGATTTCAATGCCCTCCTCCTCTGGTTCGGAATTAAACAAGTCAAAACACAGGAAAATGGGAGCAATATGACAAATTGAAAAATGTCTTTTTTACGTATCACATCTTTTATAATTGGTAAAACAAAAAAACTACTGCTTTTATTTAAAGCAGGTAAAAAACTCTGGAAGGCAAAACCTGATTTGTAAATGCATCAGGATATTTCCGGGTCTTTGGCAAGAAAAAGTCTTCTTCTTAGTAAAATATTAACTGGTACTATCTTATTTATTAGCAGGTTTTTGAGTCAATAGAAGTTGAATCAGAAAAGCTAACAAACTACCTCCTGCACCGGTTACAATACTCATAACAACATCTTTTTCAAAGAAGAAAAGGGAAGCAAGCAAACCTATAATTGCACCGCTTGTCATTACATTATACAGTTTATATTTATTTAATTTTTTTGAATCATTTATTATCCCGTCTATAATTGTCTGCTCGGTATGTGCGCTATACTCATGTTTTAACATCCAGTGTCCTTTATTTTCAGTTACTTCCCGCACTTCTTTATCGTCCAACAAAAAAAGGCCCCTTTGTGTATAAATAATTACAGGAAGTTTTTTTGAGTCATAATGTTTTCTGATTTCTTTTAATATGTTTATTCCCAATGGTTCCCACGTTACTTCAACGGCCTTTTTTGTATGCTCAATCTGAATCTTTAATTTATCGAGTTCTGCCTCTGCCCTTAGCCGTCGTTCTTCAAAATCGGGATTATTGTCTCTCGGATAATATAAATCCAATAATAAAATATCTGGTTTGTAACTCTGAATTTTTTGCAACAATCTCCTGGTTTCCATCTCATCCATTATATGATAAGTGGATCCGTGTTTCGTTTTAAATTCATCAATAAACCTTTTCTGGTCGTCGCAGATTAGTATCTTCCTTATTATCTTATTTTTCATAATATGTTTTTTGTATTAAAACTAGCAAATAAGTCCGATTTTATTTATCATTCACCTTCTTTTTTAACATATGTTTCTAATTTAAAAAGTCACCGGAACTGATTTTTTGTTTGAAATCTTTTGAATACTTGGAAATCGTATCTTTGCAAAAAATTTTGAAGTGGAAGCAAAGCTTTTTGGAAAAACATTAACAGAATTGCAGGAACTGGTTGTGGAACTTGGCCTGCCAAAATTTACTGCAAGACAAATAGCTGACTGGCTTTACAAGAAAAATATTTCATCAATCGATGAAATGACCAATCTTTCCAAAAAAGCAAGGGAAGTTTTAAACGAACAATTTGAGTTGGGATTGATCGCTCCTACCAAAGTTCAGGAAAGCATCGATGGGACTAAAAAATACCTTTTCCCAACAGTTCAGCACAAGTTTGTAGAAACAGCCATGATCCCTGAACGCGATCGAAGGACAGTTTGTGTGAGTTCTCAAGTGGGATGTAAAATGGGATGCTTGTTTTGTTTTACTGCCAAACAGGGTTTTCAGGGACAGCTTACTGCCGGCGAAATAGTGAACCAGATAAAAAGCATTGTTGAAGCCGATGAGGTTTCCAATATCGTTTACATGGGAATGGGCGAACCGTTTGATAATTTGGATGAGGTTTTAAAAAGTATCGAAATTCTCACCTCTGAATGGGGTTTTGCTATGAGTCCGCGCAGAATTACGGTTTCTACAATCGGAATCATTCCAGGCATGTTAACTTTTCTTGAAAACAGTGAGGCTCATTTAGCAGTGAGTTTGCATACACCTTTTAATGAAGAACGCCGAAAACTGATGCCCGTTGAAGTTGCCTATCCGATTGAAGATGTTGTAGCCGAAATCAAACGCTGGGACTTTGGCCGTCAACGCAGGGTTTCGTTTGAATATATTGTTTTTGAAGGGCTAAATGATTCGCAGGAACATGTAAAAGAATTAGCAAATTTACTTTCAGGATTGAAATGCCGAATTAATTTAATCCGTTTTCATCCGGTTCCGGGAACTCCTTTAAAAAGTCCGGATGATGCTACTATTCAGCGTTTCAAAGACGAATTAAACAAAAAGGGAATTCTTACCACCATTCGTGCTTCGCGCGGACAGGATATTTATGCGGCTTGTGGATTGCTTTCAACAAAGGAATTGGTAAAGAACTAAAATTTACGCAACCATATCTCCCATTTTCTAATCTTTGAATAAACCAATTATCTAATGAAAAAGATCGTTGTTTTATTCGTGACTTTTAGCGTATTCCTTTTCTTTTCATGTAAAGACGAAGATAGTAAGGCAACTGGGACCGTCGTTTTTGGAGCAAATTACGGTATTATCAACTGCATTACAACCGTGAATGTTTTTATAGATGGTAAACACATGGGACAATTGGAAGCTCCTGCAGATTCGGTTCCTAACTGTGATGTGAATTATGGTATAAGAATGGAACTTTTAGCGGGTCATTACAATTATAACGTTGAAATAAGGCCATTAATGGGATCGGGGTGTTCCAAAGATGTATCAGGAGAACTGGACATAACGGAAGGAGGTTGTGAAACTGTATTTATAAACTATCTCGAAATATTTGAAAATTAACTATTCCAACATCAGCTTCTTTACATAAATATCCTGAAAATTTGGATCACCTTCGAGATTAATATGTGTAGTTTTTTGCAGGATTTTTTGAGTAAAATTATCATCCTCAAACAAAAACATTTTAGCGCCAATAAGGGCCGTATTTCCCAGTTTTACAATTTTTTGTTCTTCGCACTCAATTAATCCGGTTCGGACAACATTTTTTATATTCAGAAAATTTCCAAAACCACCCGCTATAAAAACGGTCTCAACTTCGTTAAAAGTAATTTTCAACTGGTTTAATAAAATCTGTAGCCCTGCTGCAAGTGCTGCTTTTGCCAGTTGAAATTCACGAATATCCTGTTGTGTTACTGCTACTTTTCCTGAAACCGGTATTTTCTCTTCCCCACTGGTTATTTCGCCAAACACTTCAATTTTTTCCTGTTGGATTAATATTGCCATCATATCGATTAACCCGCTGCCGCAAATTCCTTTAGCCGGAACATTCCCAATAACATGAGCCAAATATTTTTCGTTTTCAAAAATTACCGACGAAATCGCTCCTGTAGTTGCCCGCATTCCCTGGCTGATTTTTGCCCCCTCAAAAGCCGGGCCTGCTGCGGTTGACGCACAAATAATTCTTTCGCGGTTGCCAACCACAATTTCACCATTGGTGCCAAGGTCTATTAAGATGGAGTATTCCTTTCGTTCTGCCATTTTTGTGGCGGCAATACCGGCTAAAATATCGCTTCCGACAAAGCTCCCAATTGCCGGATAAAACTCAATTTTGGTGGTTTTAGGTAAATCCCATCTTAACTGTTCCGGCGAAAATGGTTGAACATGTAAATGGAGCGACCGGAATGGATAAAAAGAAAGTGGCTCCACCGGAATACCTGAAAAGATATGGTGCATAACCGTGTTGCCAACTAAAATGATTTTCCGAACTTCAACAGGGTGTTTCCCTATAATTGCCAAAATCATTTTCCCAATTTCACTCCTGATTAAATTTTTCAGTTCCTCAAATTTCCCGTCCAAGCAACTTTGAATCCGGGAAATTAAATCGCCACCGTATCTTACCTGCGGATTTAAACCTGAGATTGAATCAATCACGTGTCCGTTTTCAAGATGTATTAATTGAGCAACAATTGTTGTTGTCCCTAAATCGATGGCAATTCCATACCCGGTTTTTGCGCGGAAATTAAAGGTTGAACTGTCGGCCAGGATAATATTTTCGAATTGCGAAATTTCGAGTGTGATATCGGATTCGGCCTTGCAAAAGCAGGCGAGCCTCCATTCCTTCCCGAGTTTTAGCTTATCAAGTTTCTTTTGTTGAGCCTCGTCAAAGGCGAGTTCTCCATTTAAAAGTTTCACTCTGCAATTTCCACATGTGCCCTTTCCCCCACAAGGAAACTCAATTCCATATTCATAAAGAATATCGATGAGAGGTGTACCCTTGTTAACGCTCAAAATTTTATCGACGGGCTGAAGACTGATGGTAACTTTTTGCGGCATATTTAAGCTTTCAAAAACCTAAACTAGGTAGTAAGTCCTCAAATTTAGCCAAATTGGGTAAGTTTTATAGAATATAAATTGGCTAAAAATGAATTGCTTAAATATTCCTGAAATTAATAATTGGCAGGTAAAAAGATGTTGAATTTTATATTAAAGTATAGAAATGTGGGTTTAAACCATAGAATTTGTTTCGGTATCAGGGAAAACAATCCAGGGTTTAAAAGTCTTTGCTTCTTCAAAATCCATTAAGGCATAAGAAATAATAATAACAACATCGCCAACAGCTACTTTACGTGCAGCAGGACCATTTAAACAAATAGTACCACTTCCACGCTCTCCTTTTATAACGTAGGTTTCCAGCCTTTCGCCATTATTAATATTTACCACCTGAACCTTCTCGTTTTCAATTAGATTGGCGGCATCCATCAAATCTTCGTCAATGGTTATACTTCCTACGTACTGAAGGTTGGCTTCAGTTACTGTAACCTTATGTATTTTTGATTTACAAACTTCAATTTGCATGACTTTGCTTTTTTCAGTTAAAAACAATGTTGTCAATTAACCTCACTTTGCCGCAATAAACAGCGACACACGCAACTTTTTTACTTTTCTCATTCCAGTTTTTAACAGGTTGAAGTTTCTCGTCGTCAACAATTTCAACATATTCAACAGTTAAAAATGCATTTTTGTTGATGCTCTCTTCAATCCAGACGGCAAGCTCTTGTACGGATTTCTGCCCGGTAAGTTCTTTTGCTTTGAATAGGGTTGCTGAAATTGTTGCTGCATTTTTTCGTTCATCAGCCGACAGCAATTCATTTCTTGAACTCATAGCCAAACCAGTTTCTTCACGTACAATCGGGCAAGGAATAATTTCAACCGGTAGTTCAAGCTGTTTTACCAGGTTTTTAATAATGGATAATTGCTGAAAGTCTTTCAACCCAAAATAGGCTTTATCGGGTTTCACCATTTCAAACAATTTACTTACAACTTGTGCTACACCATTAAAATGGCCAGGGCGGTGCTTCCCTTCCATTACGGTTTCCAAACTCCCAAAATCGAATTTTCTGGAATCCGGTTCAGGATAAACTTCCTTAACCGATGGGGCAAAAACGATGTTGCAACCCGTTTCTTTCAACAATTCCAAATCAACATCCAAAGTTCGCGGGTACCTTTCCAAATCCTTTAAATCATTAAACTGGGTAGGATTTACAAAGACGCTGACAACAACAACCTGATTTTCCGATACAGCTTTATTAACTAAAGAAATGTGTCCGGCATGCAAAGCGCCCATGGTAGGCACAAGCCCAACAGTTCCTCCGGATTTTAATTCGTTTATTTTTTTCTGTAATTCCTTAATTGTTTCAATCAGAAACATAACCCATCCAATTTTGAGTTGCAAAGTAAATAAAATTAATTCGCAATTTATGTAAATAGAGGCAATCGAAACAAGTCATTTAATCTACATAACTTGCTAACGTTGAATATTCAGGATATTTTATTACCTTTGCAGCCTGTTATAAACTGCTCTCATTGGTCAATGGAAAAGAAAAAGATCCTTTACATTTCACAAGAAATAACTCCCTACTTGCCAGAAAGTAACATGTCGGAAATCTCGAGGTACTTGCCGCAAGGAGTACAGGAAAGAGGTAGGGAAATCCGTACTTTTATGCCCAGATACGGATGCGTAAATGAAAGAAGAAATCAACTTCATGAGGTTATTCGTTTATCGGGAATGAACCTTGTAATAAATGATACAGATCATCCTTTAATTATAAAAGTTGCCTCAATTCAGGCGGCTCGTATGCAGGTTTATTTTATCGATAACGAAGATTATTTTCAACGGAAATATATTTTAACCGATAAAGAAGGAAATGAATTTCCGGATAACGATGAGCGTGCTGTTTTTTTTGCAAGAGGGGTACTAGAAACCGTAATCAAGTTACGATGGGCTCCTGATATTATTCATTGTCACGGGTGGTTAACTTCTTTGGTACCGCTTTATATAAAAAGATTTTACAATAAAAATCCATTATTCCGCAATTCAAAAGTAGTTTATTCTGTTTACGACGATGACTTTAAAAATACGCTGAATTCTGAATTTTGCGAGAAGCTTCAAATTGAAGGAATTACGCGTGAAGACGTTACGGTAATCAAGGATCCAACTTTCAACAATGTTAGTAAGTTGGCCATTAATTTTTCAGATGCGGTAATTAAAGGCGCTAAAAAAATTAGTCCAACCGTTGAAGATTATGCAACGTCGTCAGGAAAACTGTTTCTTGATTATCATCCCCAAGAAACATATATAGATGCTTACAATGATTTTTACGATAAAGTGTTTTGATTTCTGTATGTTAAAAGATCAAATTTAATTGTAAAAAAATCAAAAATCCTATCAATAAAGTAGTGTTGTCAACGTTTTTTAATACGTTTGTGTAACTTTTTTGAAAACAGAAAATATCGACAAAATTAATTATCAGAAGTTTAGTGAAAACAGAAAATAAAAACAGAAATCAGGTTGTTATATTTCTACTGCTATTTGTAATTGCGCTGGTTGGCTGCAAGGAACAAAACAGCATTGGTCTTGAAATTCTGCCTTCAGGAGATTTGATAAATGTAAAAAGTGTTATTATAAAAGAAGATATTTCTGCTTTTACACACAAGGAAAATCTGATTCGAACCGATGAAGCCTCAACTAGTTTATTGGGTAGTTTTACCGATTCACTTTTTGGCAATACTACTATTGATTTCGCGGCTCAGTTCAGATTATCAGGGTTTCCCGATTTCGGAAAAAATGCGGCCCTGGATTCAATCAACTTGTACTTATACTACAGAGTAATATACGGTGATACATTAACACCACAAAGATTTAAGGTGTATGAACTTGAAGAGGATCTTTACACTGACGTTTATGATTCGACAGCAAATGGATATAAAAATTACTCCTATTATCAGGATGTAGATTTAAAGTCACTCGCTTCAACACAACTGTTGGGCGAAAAAGAATATATACCAAGAGTTAGCCTGGATTCAGCATCACAAGATACATTTTATCAGGTAATATCAATTCCTTTGGATATTTCACTTGGGGAAAAACTCTTCAATGCAGACTCGTTGCAAATGGTGAATAATGATGTTTTTCTGGAGTATTTTAAAGGACTATATGTTGAAACGGAAAAACTGAATGAGCAAGGCGGCACTGTTTTATATCTTGCTGCATCTTCATCCAGCATATGGCAGGGCTCGGCAGTAGCATTGTTCTATCATAATGATGATATTCAGAGTAAGCTGGGAGGTGATTCAGCATTAGTAATGCCTTATGTCATCAGTTCGAAAAGTGCTCGTGTTAACCGCATTGTACACGACTACACAAACACCCCCTTTTATAATAATCTGAATTCTGAAACAAATGAAGATTCATTAATTTTTATACAAGCAACCGGAGGATTAAAATCACGGATTTTTATTGATGATCTTACTTCGTGGGCTGATTCTACGAACACAGCGATAAATAAAGCGGAATTAATTTTCCAGATTGATACTATAGCTTCGCAGGTGTCGAGATTTCCTCCTCCCGACCAACTGCTTTTTACAATTGTGGACTCGGCTGATGTTGAGCGATTACCACAGGATTATTCGTTTAGTCCTGCCTATTACGGAGGAGGATTGTTGAGCGATTACACCTATCATTTCAATATTACGCAGCATTTGCAGCAAATTATTGGAGGAAAAGCCGAGAATCGTGGTTTTTATTTAACACCTGCCCGAAAAAATAACGAGGCAAACCGAGTCGTATTAAAAGGGAGTACAAGCGCTACAGGGATAAGACTGATTATTACTTATTCGAAATTTACAAATTAAATAGAAATGAATACGCGATAAAAAATGGGCAGTAGTTTTACTGCCTATTTTTGTTTGATGTTATTACTTTTATTTTGTTTTATTCTCATCTTTTTCCATTTCAATACTTTTAACCTCGTTTTTATCCGGAAGTTCCTTCGTTTTCCTCGCTTTAAACAGCTTTTGCGTCGTCCGGATTGCTTAAAACTTTTTCTGCAAGTTTTTGAATGTTGTGAAAGCCCTTTTTAAAATGATTTTAAATAACTGAAAATTAGCAGCAAGAAGCTATTCCTTGATTAATTCATCTCACTGTTTTGTCTGATAAACAGACAAAAACTTTATTTTTGCACTTTTTATTTAAAATGACTATTCTTCAGCTGATAACCTTTATAATGATTGGAGTTGGATTGAGTTTTGACTCATTTGCAGTTTCAGTTTCTTGTGGATTAATGAAACCGGAAATCCGTTTTCACCAGGCGGCAATTATTGCCAATTCGTTAGCCTTTTTCCAGGCAGCTTTTCCCGTTGTTGGCTGGTTAATCGGAAGCTCGCTTCAGGGGTTAATTTCCTCTTTTGATCATTGGATTGCTTTTGCTTTACTCCTATTTCTTGGAATTAAAATGATTATTGAAGGAATCAAGCCGGATAGCTCGTTAAAAAGTTTCAATCCTTTCAAATTTAGAATGTTAATTGGTCTTTCCGTCGCAACAAGCATTGATGCACTGGTTGTTGGATTGAGTTTTGGATTTTTGAATGTTCCTGTTTTATGGCCCGTTATTGTTATTGGTGGAGTTACATTTTTTGCTTCCATGTTAGGCATGCTGTTTGGCAAAAATATCCCTGCTAAAAGAAGTCACCAATCATTAATAATTGGAGGAGTAATTTTGGTCATAATTGGACTAAAGATTCTTGTCGAGCACCTTTTCTTTAATTAAAGTTCTTCTATCTTTAAAATAACATTATAGTCTTCCAATTCTATTTCTTTGGTTGAAACAGGATAAGGAGAAACGTTGATGAGCTGAAATGAATAATTCCCAATTGTATCAATGTTAGTGTCTGTGCCATTGTTAATTGTGCTCAAAATAAGATTACCGGAAACCGGACTTTCCACTTTAATTTTTACATCGGCTTTACCAGCCCAAATACAAACTACATCACTTGGGCAACGCGAGTCGTTAATTTCTGTGATCGTAAATTTCAATGAATTGTCAGATGAATGATAAAAGTCGTTGATTTTAAAGCCATTCTCCATTCCAAATAAAAAGAAATCAGCATGTTCGTTCTTTTCACATGAGACAAAAGCAGCAATGAAAAGAAGTATAAATAGAATCTTTTTCATTTTGCGAATTTTATGATTAGATGAATAAATATTCCAAAAAGTTGCGTGTTTCATTAAATTTGCACCGGTCTGAAATTGAACAGGATGAATATCGGCAAAATAGAATTGAAGGGAACACCACTTTTTTTGGCACCTATGGAGGACGTCACATACAAATCATTCCGCTGGATGTGCAAAAAATTTGGCGCCGATGTAATGTACACCGAATTTATTTCTTCGGAAGCATTGGTTCGCGACATAAAAAAGACGAAACAAAAAATGGTGTTGTTCGATTTTGATCGCCCGGTTGCCATCCAGATCTATGGTCATAATATCGATTCGATGGTACATGCTGCGCAGGTTGCGGCTGAAACAAATCCCGACTTTATCGATATTAATTTTGGCTGCCCGATGAAGAAAATCGTGCGCCACGGTGCCGGCGCTGCATTGCTTCAGGATTTGCCCAAAATGCAAAAAATGGCGGCTGAAATTGTTAAAGTGGTGGAAATTCCGGTTACTGCAAAAACAAGGTTGGGCTGGACTGAATCGGATAAACCAATAATGGAAGCCGCGTTGCGGTTACAGGATGCCGGAATTGCAGCGCTTGCTATTCATGGACGAACCCGAGAACAATTGTACACCGGAAAAGCAGATTGGACATTGATTGGGGAAGTAAAAAACAATCCAAAAATTTCAATTCCAATTATCGGAAATGGTGACATTAACAGTGCTGAAAAGGCAAAATTATTTTTAGAGCAAACCGGTGTTGATGCTTTAATGATTGGCCGTGGTGCAATTGGTCGCCCATGGTTGTTTAAAGAAGTAAAACACTACCTTCAAACCGGGGAACTTCTTCCATTTCCTGTTGTTTCAGAAGTTGTGGAGGTGCTGAAAGAACAAATGAGTTTGAATCTGGAATGGAAAGATGATGCGCGTCCCGGAATTTTAATGTTGCGACGTCATTTTGCTAAATATTTTCCAGGACTGCACGATTTTAGAGAACTTAAAATTCAGCTTTTACGAGCTGAAACGAGTGATGAGGTGAACGAAGTTTTAGATATAATTGTTGAAAGGTACGGTAATGTTCCTTTAAATTATAACAATGCAAGCTTACAATAATGCAAGAAAAATATTCAAAATATTATTCGGATGAGTCGTTGTGGAAAAAGATCAAGAAGTTCTCAAAAGCGGCCGGGGCAAAAGTTGTATATGCCGTTTTGTTGTTGTATTACGCAATGATGGAACCAGCAACAAGTTTAAAAACCAAACTTTATATTGCCGCTTCGTTGGGATATTTTATTTTACCAGCCGATGCCATCTTCGATTTAACTCCGGTTATTGGTTATTCCGATGATTTAGGAGTACTTTTATTCGCTTTAACTCAAATCGCTTCAAGTATTACTCCCGAGGTGAAAGAAAAAGCCCGTGTTAAAATAAACGAATGGTTTAGCGAGGTGAATGAAAATGAACTCCGGGAGTTGGAAGAAAAGATATTTTGAAAATGATTGCACTTGATTTCTCTGTTCTTCAGTGGGGTTTACTATTGGTTTGCGGAATGTTTGTTGGAATGTCGAAGGTTGGCGTTCCTGGTGTTTCCATGATTGTAGTTCCTACTTTAGCCATAATTTTCGGAGGAAAAGCTTCTACCGGAATTTTGTTACCCATGTTAATGATGGCGGATATTTTCGGGGTCAGTTATTATCATCGCCACGCAGAATGGAAATATCTGTGGAAACTGCTACCGTGGGCTTTTGTAGGTGTTGGAATTGCTCTTTGGGTTGGCCAGGTAGTTAATGATGAATGGTTTAAGAATATTATTGCAATTCTTGTTTTTGTGTGCATCGCTCTAATGCTTTGGAAAGACCGGCAGAAAGGTTCAAATCTTTTTCCGGATACCTGGTGGTTTGCTGCTTCAATGGGAGTTCTGGGTGGTTTTGCAACAATGATTGGAAATGTTGCCGGCCCTATTTTTGCCATTTATTTGCTCGCCATGCATCTTCCAAAAAATAGTTTTATTGGAACCGGAGCCTGGTTTTTTCTGATAATTAATTTCTCAAAATTCCCTTTACATCTTTTTGTCTGGAAAACCATTTCATGGAATACTTTATTACTCGACATTCTGCTTTTGCCAGGCATTGCAGCCGGTGCATTTTTGGGTGTTTGGTTGGTAAAAAAGCTATCGGATAAATTTTATCGGACTGCAGTAATCGTGGTAACTGCACTATCAGCGTTTCTATTATTAATTTGAAATAAAATACTGTGAAGCAATTAATAGATTTTTTTAAAGATGTGAAAGTGGATTCAGTTCTCGATGTTGGAACCGGAACCGGGGATTTTATTGCCGTTTTGAAAGAGGTCTTTCCATCTGCTCAACTGACAGGAATCGACCCGAATACGAATTCGCTTAATGAGGCAAAACAAAAATACCCGGAAGTGAATTTTGTAGAAATGGGTGGAGAGAATCTTAGTTTTGAAGACAACAGTTTTGATGTTGCAAGTATTTCAATGGCACTGCATCATTTACCCGATATTTCAAAAACCTTGAACGAAATGAGACGTGTTGTAAAACCAGGAGGATGGATTATTGTAAATGAATTGTTCAGCGATAATTTATCACCGGCGCAGGAAGTACATAAAATGTATCATCATTTTCGTAGTTCGGTCGATCGGCTAATTGGAGTTTCGCATAATCCGACTTTTAAGAAATCAGAGATTCTGGAAATAATAGAAAATGCAGGAATCGATATTAAGTTTCATTTTGATTTCAATAAATCAAAAAATATGATTTCGAAACCAGAGGATGTTGAATTCTATGTACAGAAGATGGAGCAAATGCTTGAACCCGTCAAGGATTTTCCAGAATATAGTAGTTTAAAACCGGAGATTGAAAAATTCAGAAAAGCCGCATTAAAACATGGATTTCAACAAGCAATGAAGGTTGTGATTGTTGGGAAAAACGAGTCTGCTTGAATGCTGTATCTTGTTGTAAAGCATTATTTTCATGGTAATCTGTCTTTCTTTTAGAAATGTACTTTCGTTAAATTTACACCGTGTTGTAGCATTATATTGAATCAACATTACAAAGGGAAAGTTAAAAGACAGTTGAATGAAAGGTGGGAAAATATCTGGAGGGAAAATATCAGAAGAAAAACTGGTAGCCTTTGAAGAATTGTTTAAGTTATTTTATCCCCGATTAAAAAAATATGCTGAAAGTTTTCTTGGTAATTCAAGCGAAGCAGAGGATTTGGTGCAGGATGTCTTTTATCATTACTGGCAAAATGCCCAATTCATTGACGATGAAAAACAGGCTGGTTCATTTCTATATACTACAGTAAAAAACAGATGTCTGAACTTATTGAAACATAGACTGGTTGAAGATAAGTTTGCCTTAAACAAAATCAACTTTGAGTCAGAAGAATTATATCATATCAGTTTTCTTGATCAGGAAGAGTATAGTTCCATGGAGGAGAAGTTGGCGGAAGAAATGGGAAAAATTATAGCAGAAATGCCTCCGAAGTGTGGCGAAGCTTTTAGGCTGAAGTGGCTTGAGGGGAAAAAAATCAGGGAAATAGCTGCTGTAATGAATATTTCTACGACCATGGTTGATAAACATTTGGCAAAAGGATTAAAAATTGCGCGTGCAAAACTAAACCCTGAATTATTTATTTTCTTCCTTTTGTCTTTTATGAAAGAATAGCAAAAAAATCTTTTTTATTCTTACAATATTCTGATTATGAATATAATACTGTAGGTAAATCCCCTCGAATTTCAAAAATAAAATCAAAAAATATTCTGTTCTAGGTTGGTGAAACCGGGGTCAAAATTGTTATATCTTAAATTACAATAATTAAAAGAAGGGAATTGGAAAAAAAGATAAAAGACTTTCTTGCTGGGAGACTTAGTCAACCAGAAGAAAAGAAACTACTTAATTGGATAAAGGCTTCTGAAGAAAACAAAAGGCATTTTTTGAATATACAGGAAATTTTAGGAGATACGCTGAAAGAAAGATCTGTTATGGCAGGAAAATGGAGTACCATGATGCGGTTAATTACACCACCATCCTTATCAAAAGTCCCGAGTCGGACGTTGGCAGAAAGGGTGAAAAAGTTTACCCTGCCTGTTGCAGCAGCTCTGATAATCGGTTTTTTTATTGGCGGTTTTCTCTTTAAAGGAAAAACAGGTTCAGTAGCTCCGGTTGCAGAGCAAACAATCGTGACGCCATGGGGGGCACGTACGCGTTTTGTATTGCCCGACAGTTCTCTTGTTTGGCTGAATTCCGGATCCAAAATAGTCTTTCCAGAGCAATTTAACGGAGTCAGGGAGGTTAAACTTTCGGGAGAAGCCTACTTTGAAGTTGAAAAAAATGGAGATCCTTTTATTGTTTCCACGAACTTGGGAAAAGTGCAGGTTATGGGAACAACATTTAATGTTAAAGCAATTGATGGGGAAGATTTCGAAACAACACTGGTTAGCGGAAAGGTGCAGGTAGTTAATCCGAACAATAAATTGGCTACTCTTGAGCCAGGCTATCAGGCTGTTTTTTCGGGAGATAATGTATCGGTAGAAAAAGTAGAAACGGTTCTCTATACCTCATGGATTGAAGGTAAATTGATTTTTAGAGAAGAGTACTTGCCCGAACTGGTAAAAAAACTGGAACGGTTTTACAATGTTAAAATTGATTTGGATGATGATCCAAGATTAAAGAGAATTCATTATTCAGGAACTATTGAAATGGAAACATTCAGTGAAGTTTTAAACCTGCTAAGTGTTACCGCGCCTATTGCTTATACCTGGAATGAAAAAACGAGAGTAATAAAATTATTTTACAAAAAAGAAAATGGAATAAAATTATAAATACATAATACTCTTTAAAAAGGGTATAAAAGATTGAATAAAAAAAGAGGAGGAACCCGCATTCCACCTCTTTTAAACTGAATTAAATCAAGTTTTGAAAAAAGTAAATTTATGAAAAAAAGGTGTTTAATCCATGAGTCTGTACCATGGATAAATGAAAACTTAAAGAAAATGAAGCTAACTGCCATTTTGTTTTTTGTTTCAGTTGTAGTAACTCTTGCTTCTGAAGGTTATGCCCAAGTAAGTAAACTTACAATTGTAAAGGAAGACGCTACCGTAAAAAGCGTTTTAGACGCTATTGAGAATCAAAGTGAATTCCGTTTCTTTTTTAGTGGGGATATTGATGTTGACAGGAAAGTGAGCATCAATGTGAAGGATAAATCAGTTTTTGACATCTTAGATGAGATTTTTAAAGGCTCTCAGATAAAGTATGTTATTTACGATAGGCAAATTGCCTTGATTGATAATTCAAAAAAAGTTTCAGAGAATAGTTTACCTGCCGGAGACACTATGCAAAGACCGGGAATTACAGGTAAAGTAACTGATAAAAATAGCGAGCCGCTGATAGGCGTAACTATTGTAGTTAAAGGTACAACTAACGGGAGTATAACTAACGCAGCCGGCATTTACAATCTATCTGCCAATAAAGGCGATACTCTCGTATTTTCAATGATAGGGTTCCAACCACAGGAAAAAATTGTACTTGGAAACGCTCCTATTGATGTTGTGTTAATGGAAGACTTGGTTGCACTTGATGAAGTAGTTGTTATCGGTTATGGTACCGTTAAGAAAAAAGATATTACAACTTCCGTATCAACGGTTACAGTTGAAGATCTTGATGAGCGTCCTTTAATTTCAGCAGCTTCTGCCATACAGGGAAAAGCAGCAGGGGTGAATGTTGTACAACCTTCTGGTGAACCGGGTGCAGGTATGGTAGTGCGTGTGCGTGGAAATACTTCAATTAATGCGAGTAATGATCCGTTATATGTTGTTGACGGAGTTCCTATGTCCGAGATTAATTTTCTTTCACCAAATGATATTGAAAGCATTCAGATTCTGAAAGATGCTTCTTCTGCTGCCATCTATGGTTCTCGCGCATCAAACGGCGTGGTTTTAATTACAACAAAGTCCGGAATTAAGGGAAAGGCGAAAGTTACTTTTAATTCAAGTGTAGGGTTTAATCACGTTGTTAAGCAAATGGAATCACTTAATGTTGCTGATTACAAAGAATTAATGGATGAAATTGGAGCGGCAACTATACCTGATGGACTGACCGATGTTACGGATTGGTTCTCTGAAACTTATCGAACAGGAGTCACACAGAACTATAAGCTTTCGTTTGCCAATGCTACCGACGTTATGAAATATTATGTTTCTGGCGAAATGGTAGATGAACAAGGAATAATAAATATTGCTTACTATAAAAGATACAACTTCAGGGCAAATTTTGAGGATCAGATTCGTTCGTGGCTTAAAGTCAGCTCCAACATTGCTTATTCAGATTACGAATACAACGGTATTATCTCGGGCACCGGATCAAACAGGGCAGGAGTTATTCTGTCGGTTATAAATACCCCTACTTATGCTCCTATTTGGGATCCGCAAAACCCAAATCAGTATTACAATAATTTTTATGGTGCGCAGGTAACCACGCCTGCAGAAAATATGTCGCGCACTGAAGATAATAAAAATGCAAACAACAGGCTTGTGGGAAGTTTAAGTGGAGATATCGTGTTTTCTCCTACACTTAAATTTAAATCGACAGGTTCCGTCGATAGGGTTTATAATAACACAACAAGTTTTCTTGATCCTATAAAAACGGCATATGGACGCACCAATTATGGAAATGCATCCGACTCGCGATCTTTGAGTACAATAATTGTATTCGATAATATTCTGACTTTTGATAAAACAATTGACAAACATGCAATTTCAGCAATGGCTGGTACATCCTGGACTACATCACAATGGTCGCAGGAATATATGACGACTTCTCATTTTCTGGATGCATCTGTTAAAACATTAAATGCGGGAAATAAGGTAGAACAATATAGTGGAACTTACGCATCCAACTGGGCAATCATGTCATACCTTAGTAGAGTTGCTTACAATTATGACAGCAAATATTACCTGACAGCGAATTTTAGAGCAGATGGTTCATCTAAACTTGCCCCCGGAAAAAAATGGGGCTACTTCCCTTCATTTTCCAGTGCCTGGAGAATTTCCGCCGAAGATTTTATGAAAGACATATCCTGGCTGGAAGACTTAAAACTTCGCGGGGGATGGGGACAAACCGGAAACCAGTCGGGAATTGGTGACTACGCATATCTTCAATTATACAATATCGTTCGTCAAAACTGGTGGGAGACAGGGAAAAGCAACGCTTTACCAACTCTTACTCCTGCAAATATGAAAAATATTGACCTGACATGGGAAACCACTACGCAAACGAATGTCGGCGCTGATATCCTTCTTTTGGAAGGTCGGTTAGGATTTACAATTGATGCCTATTACAAATACACTACAAACTTGTTGATGGATGTTCCATTGCCTTCCACAGCATCGGTAAGTTCAATTACACGCAACGAAGGGGAAATGTCTAACAAAGGAGTAGAGTTCTCTTTCAATTTGCAAAATCAGATAAAAAAACTGAAATGGGATATCGAAGGAAATATATCGGTTAACCGAAACCGGGTGGAAAAATTCACTTTGCAGAATGTTTACTACTACGGGCAAACCTCTGAGGCAACAAGTGAGAATGTTATCAGAATGACGCCCGGAAAACCTTTAAGTATGTTTTGGGGGTATATAAGTGAAGGGGTGGATGCTGAAACCGGTAATTTAATTTTTAAAGATATTACAGGCGATGGCAAAGTTACTCTCTCTGACAAAACTTATATCGGAAACCCAAATCCGGATTTTACCTATGGTCTTACCAATACGTTAAGCTACGAAGGATTTTCTTTAAATATTTTCCTGCAGGGTTCCCAAGGAAATGATATTTATAATGCTTCGAGAATGGAAACTGAGGGCATGTATGATGCTAAAAACCAGTCAACCAGTGTCCTGGATCGCTGGCGCCGGCCTGGGCAAATTACCTATATGCCAAAAGCTACGTCAGCCAAAGATAACCTGGTTGCTTCAACCCGGTTTGTTGAAGATGGCAGTTACCTTCGTCTAAAGTCTCTTACATTTTCTTACAGCATTGCAGGAAAATTACTAAGGAAATGGGGTGTAACAAGGCTGCAACCTTACTTTACTGCGCAAAACTTATTCACGATTACAAGGTACACCGGTTTCGATCCTGAAGTAAATCAGTACGGAGGAAGTGCTGTTTTGCAAGGAATTGATTGGGGTACATATCCTCATTCTAAAAGTTATACACTGGGTTTGAATGTTGAATTCTAAAAAAAGTGAAAATGAAAAATTTAATAAAATACAGCATATTTCTATCGATTGCGATTTATATCCTTTCATGCTCGCTTGATGAAGGTCCGATTTCAAGTTATAGCGAATTGACCATTGGAGGAAGCGACAGTACTGGTTCAACAATAAAATATTTAACCCGTGCTCAAATGCTGACGCAATACGAGGCAATGTACAACTTACTGAAAGGAAATTCGGGGCTTGAAAACTGGAACCTTGATTTTCTGGTGATTTCTGACACTCATTCCGACAATTCATATCGTGGAGCAACCGATGCTGAGTTAACTCAATTGGAGCAGCAAAAGCAAAATGGAATTAATAAAAATATTGAAAGAGACTGGAACGCATATTACAGTCTGATTAGTGCAGCAAACCGTGTAATTTGTAATGTGGACTCAGTCCCCGATCCAGCATTAACTGCCGCCGAGCGTAAGCAATGGAAAGCAGAAGCACTCATTTTCAGATCCTGGATAATGTTTGATATGGTTCGCTTGTGGGGGGGAATGCCAATGGTTTTAGTTGAACCACCTGCCATTAATGCTGAAAATGTTCAGGAAGTTTACCCTTTATATTATCCGGGAAGAAACACTGAAGAAGAAGTTTATAATCAAATAATAGCTGACTTAAACCTTGCTCTGCAGGACGGAGGAGCACCAAATATTGATCCGGCAAACAAATTTGTCTTTTCAAAAACTGTTGCAAACGCATTACTTGCAAAAGTGTATGCCGAAATTCCAATGCGTGATTATTCGAAAGTTGTGGAATATTGTGAAAAAGTAGAACCTGATGTTTCTCTCGTTGCAAGTTATGGCGATTTGTTTAATGTAAACGACAGTAAAACCGATGTAAAATACCGGCACACTTCTGAATCTATTTTTGAAATTCCATTTTCAGACGGAGGTAACTGGAATACATGGATGTTTGGCATTGATGAAACGGATCCGAATAGTACTTATGATTGGGCAAAATGGCTTACACCTTCCCGTAATTTAATTGCGGCCTTTGACAAAGAAGGAGACGTCATTCGTAAAAACACTACGATTGTTTATGCCCCGGTAACCTGGAGTAATCATTATCCTTCAGCGGCGTACCCGCACATGCACAAATTTCCTTCAAAATTTAACAGTATTATAAAACTAAGACTGGCCGATATTCTTTTGCTCAAAGCTGAGGCGTATGTTGCTCTCGGGAACCTTTCTGAAGCAGCTAGCCTGGTAAATACAATTCGTTCAAGGGTGAACTTACCGAACTTAAGTACGGCAACTGTTTCTTCGGCAAGCAGTATGGCCGATGCAGTTTTAAATGAAAGAAGGCTCGAATTGGCTTTTGAGGGGCAGCGCTGGTTTGATCTGGTTCGAACAGGCAAAGTTTTCGATGTTATGAACTCACTGAACTCCAGAGATCCCGGAAGATTGCCGATGGATATGGTAACAGAGTACAACGTTCTTTTGCCTCTGCCTCAATCGCAAATTGATATTAATCCCAACCTGGTTCAAAATCCCGGTTATTAATAATAATGTTAGGATTAGAAAAATCAAACCGAAATGAAAAACTTAGTAAAAATAGTAATAGTACTAGCTGTAACAAACCTGTTTTACACTTGTAAAGACGACAGGGTGCTTGTTACCTACCCGGAATCTTATCCGGTTTTTGAAAAAGCTCTGGTTGAAGAATCCTCAATTGTTTATGGAGATTCAATTACCTTGAATGTAACACTTTCGGACGAAGTAACACCACTTTCCACATTGGAGGTTAAGGTTTTAGTTAACAATGAATTGGTTTCAAAGGAGAGCATACGTACAAAAGGGAATTCTTCTGAAATAACCCGCCGTTATCACATCCCCTTTGTTGCCAATCGCCCCGATAACATTCCTGTTAAAGTATATCTTTCTTCGATTAATGTTGACGGATATACAACTGATATGATCCTTGAGAATACCACTGCTAAAAGGCCAGATATTAGTGACATATGGTTGGTTCCCACTGCAGGCAAAACATACAAATTAAGCCTTGTAGATGAACAAAATCTAATTTATTCGGCGGAAGGGATGAGCTTTGGAAATTCGGTTACATATCGGTTAGCTACAAAAATTGACAAATTCAGTAAAGTGGATTGGACTGGATTGGTTTTTGGAAAAGGAGATGAAGGGATTAGTTTAATCACTCAATCTGGCGACCCGATTACTTCTACAGATGAAACGCTGGTTGGAATCTCAAAAATCACCTTCGATGCTTTGAAATTTACCATTGCAGTGGATGGAAAATTATTAGAACCCGTTGATGAGCTGGATATTAATAATGATCTGGCCCCGATAGTAATGGCATCTAAAAATTTCATGGGTGGAAATGTTTATTTCGGAAAAGATATGGAAATAACATTTACCGGATTATCGAATTTGTCGAGCAGTTTACCGCCTGATTATTTTGAAATTACGGGTGAGAATACAGCAAAGTTTCTTGGAAACACAGCAATTTATAAAGCTTATTATTATATCGACGGGAAATATCTGTACGTTGAACCACAGCCGGATATTATTTATCCGGAGGCTCTTTGGGTTTGTGGAACAGGGTTTGGCCGTCCTTCGGCGCCATATGAAACTACTTCAAGCTGGAACTGGAACACCCCGTTTGATTATGCACCTTGTCGCCTGGTTTCTGATGGCGTTTATCAATTGACTATTTACGGGAAAAACACTGACGATGATGGTGACGGTTTCGGAAGCCTGGATTTCAAATTCTTTTTCAAGCGCGGATGGTGGGATGCCGCGCATGAAATTGATGCTGCACAGTATGCCGTAACAGCACCTTTCTTTGGAAGAACCGATACCGGAAATACCGGTAATATTAATGGTGGCCCAACCTCTTTTGAGGGAGTCTTTAAAATTACACTGAATCAAAATGCGAAGACAATTACAATTGAGAAGGAGAACTAAAAAATTACTAAAAGTTAAAAAATTGAATACAAGGCAGATGTTGAAATTTTGCTGGTCGCTTTTAGCAGTCGTTTTCTTTATCAGCGTTAATGCTTGTAAGCCCGCTGAAGAAAAACCGGACGACTCGGAGACTCCTGTTGCTGAAGACGTAGAAACGTATGTTACCTATGCAAATAAATCGATGTTATTCAAAAATGTTCCGGTAAGTTTCAATACAAAACCGAACATGGATGTAGAACGCACTATTTGGCTGGATGCTTCTACCGTTTTTCAGGAAATCGACGGGTTCGGTGTTGCTATAACAGGTTCTACTTGTTATAACCTGCTTCATATGAGTAAGGAAAACAGAACTGAATTACTAAAAGAATCATTCGATCCGGAAGAAGGAGTAGGATATAGTTATATTCGAATCTCCATTGGGTGTTCTGATTTTTCATTGGAAGAATACACATGCTGTGATACTCCGGGAATCGAAAATTTTGCTATTCATGAGTTGGATAAACGGGATTTATTTCCTGTTCTGAAAGAAATTCTTGCCATTAATCCAACACTAAAAATCTTAGGTTCTCCTTGGACATGCCCACGGTGGATGAAGGTAAATAATTTAACTGACTTGCAGCCATATAATTCATGGACAAGTGGGCAGTTAAATCCCGCATATTATCAGGATTATGCAACCTATTTTGTTCGTTTCATTCAGGAGATGAATAATGAAGGTTTCAATATTGATGCTGTTACAATTCAGAACGAACCCCTTAACAGGGGAAACTCAGCCTCGTTATATATGACATGGCAAGAACAGGCTGATTTTATAAAAAACGCTTTGGGACCTAAATTTAAGGAGGCTGGCATTACAACCAGGATAGTAATTTATGACCACAATTATAATTACGATAATATTGTGGATCAAAAAAATTATCCGGTAAAAATTTATCAGGATGCTGAAGCTGCTCAATACATAGATGGTGCAGCATTCCATGCTTACGGAGGAGATAAAAGCGAAATGTTAAACGTACATAACGTCGCACCGGGCAAAAATCTCTATTTCACTGAAATGTCGATAGGAAGCTGGAACTATTCGTTTGATGGGGATTTGATGTGGAGCATGCGTGAAATAGGAATCGGCACGTTGAATAATTACGGGAAAAGTGTTATTGTTTGGAATTATCTTCTTGATGAAAATGGGGCTCCTAATCGTCCGGGAGGATGTACTACCTGTTATGGTGCGATAGAGATAAGTTCGAAAGATTATACAACGCTTGATAAAAAATCTCATTATTATCTGATAGCCCACTTATCTAAAGTTATTTTGCCGGGTGCCCGTCGTATTGCAACCAACGGTTTTACTCAGAACGGATTGTATTTAACAGCCGTTGAAAATCAGGATGGAACCTATGGAGTGGTTCTACAAAATGATACAGACTTAGCTATAAAACTTGTTATTGATGATGAAACCCATTCTTTTCCATTAACCATCGCTCCTAAAAGTGTGGTTTCATGTAAATGGGATAAATCATAATCACTATAATAAACCACTTAAGTTATTAACTATTAAATTTTAAGACTATGAAAGAGAAACTTTTACTTATTCTATTAATCGCCTTAATAGCTAATGGGATGGCCTTTGCCAATGCCTACACTTTTAAGGTAGTAACTAACGATACTACTCAGGTTTGTTACCTGGTAGGAGGACTTAACAATTGGAGTACTACTGCTACAAAAATGACACTAGCATCAGAAAGTCCTCGCATTTTTACAGTTGATGTGGAATTGACAGAGGAGCAAATTACAGATCTAACTTACAAATACTGTGCAGGTCCTGATTGGAAATACCAACAAGTAGAATCAACCGATTTTAAGTTCTCCGAAATGACAGAGGCCGGAGATACTGTAAGTCGCTTTCAAGCGTATTATGATCCCGGTCAGGAAGCAGATGTAACAATTGATGTTTTAGTTCCGAGTACTGTATTTGTATGTTACCTTACAGGTTCTTTTAATGGATGGAATTCAACCTCAGATGAAATGACTTTAGTTGATGAATCGGTGAATGGAAAAGAATTCATGTTGACTATTCATACATTGGATACAACCACCTTGGAGTATAAATTTTTGGCTGGTCCTGGATGGCCCTACGAACAAACAAGTTCTACCAATTTCAATTACATGGCAGATGGCGGGACTGTTGTTTGCGATGATTTCAAGGCCATTTTTGACCCATCAAAAGTTGGAGATATTACTATTAATGTTACTGTTCCTGAAGGTACATATGAAGCTTGGATTGTTGGAAGCTACAATGGCTGGGATATATCCAGTGCTGTTCAGGCCACTAAAAATGAGGATGGAACTTTTACTGCAATAGTTCCTAATGTTGCCGATATTGAGTATAAAGTCTGGTGTTATAATGATTGGCCATATGAAGAAGCAGCTGACGAAAATGGAACTAGCCTCTCTTCAAACAGAACTGCATCTTATGAAACCGGACCTGTTTTTAACATTACAGTGGCTTATTGGAAGAAATCATATACTCCAACCGGAATTGAACAGCTTAGTGATAGACAAATTACTGTTTACTCAAAAAAAGGGCAGATTGTGGTTGAAGGAGCAAAATCCGAAGTTACAGTTTATGACTTATGGGGCCGTAAAATTGAGCAAATCAAGGTAAATTCAGATTTATATATTTCACGTTTTCTTAAATCGGGTATTTATATTGTAACTGCGGACGAGCAGGCTAGAAAAGTATATGTTCGTTAAGTAGTAAATAAACTTCATAAAAAAAGAGGCTTCCCGTCAAAAGAAAGCCTCTTTTTTTATGAGTTATGTATTATTTTAACAGTAATATTATAGTGTCCGTAAAATACTATCTATTTTTTCGCAAGACCATTAGAAAACCGTTGAAACCGAGCGTTTTTATAATTATCCTCTCAAAGCCTCGGCTCCACTAACAATTTCAAGAATTTCACCCGTAATTGTTGCTTGTCGTGCTTTATTGTACTGCAATGTAAGATTACTTAGCAATTCAGTTGCATTGTCGGTAGCCTGATGCATTGCTGTCATTCGGGCTCCATGTTCAGCTGCATTTGAATCGAGCAGAGCTTTGTAAAACTGAATCTTTAATGAACGTGGAATTAGTTCTTTAATAATAAATTCTTTAGAAGGTTCGTAAATGAAGTTGTAGTTTCCAGATGTTTCGGATTCTTCAGCTTTCATCTCCACAGGTAAAAATTGTTCTGTAGTTTGAACCTGAACTGCAGCATTTTTAAACTGGTTGTAAACAATTTCAACACGATCGTAATCTCCATCGCTAAATGCCTTCATAATTTCAGAAGAAATTTTGGAAACATTATCAAAAGAGATTTCATCAAACAGATGATTTCTGTCTCCAATTACATTCATTCCCCGGTGTTTCAACTGGCGCATTCCCTGTTTGCCAATGCAAACAAAATGAACTTTACCAAGTTGCATTTGCTGACTGTATTTTGTGTTTACAAGCTCTATTGCTTTTTTTGAAATATTGGTATTAAATCCACCGCATAACCCACGATTAGAGGTAATCAGTACAATCAGAACTTTTTCAGGGTTACGTTGCTGTGTGTAAACCGAGTCTTCCACATCTTCCAGACTGGCACTTAACGACACCAAAATCTGGTGTAATTTATCGGCATACGGACGAATCTGTAAAATGGCATCCTGCGCTTTTTTCAACTTTGCTGCCGATACCATTTTCATGGCACTTGTTACCTGCCTTGTTGTTTTTACTGATGCTATTCTTGTTCGTATCTCTTTTAATCCAGCCATTTTATTTGTGATTGCGTGAATGAGTAAAAGTGTGAATGAGGTTTTTATACCTCACAATTACTCAGGCACTCTTTATCTCGATTATTTTTTATATTTTTCCGCTACTTCTGCTGCAACTTTTCGAATGGTATCTTCAATTGCTGAAGTAAGGTTTCCTTTTTTTAATTCATCCAAAACATCTACTCTGTGTTTCAGTTCCATCATTTCAAGGAAGTCCACTTCAAATTCTTTTACTTTATCAACCGGAATTGCCCTCAGTAATTCTTTTGTCCCGCAATAAATTACAGCAACCTGGTGCTCAATTTTCATTGGAGAATACTGGCCTTGTTTCAATATCTCAACGTTTTTACGTCCTTTATCAAGAACGCGCATCGTTGCTGCATCGAGGTCAGAGCCAAATTTCGAGAAGGCTTCTAACTCACGGAACTGGGCCTGGTCGAGTTTCAATGTACCTGCAATTCTTTTCATTGCTTTAATCTGGGCGCTACCTCCTACACGCGAAACAGAAATACCCACATTAATTGCCGGACGGATACCCGAGTTAAACAGGTTTGATTCCAGGAAGATCTGACCATCGGTAATTGAGATTACGTTAGTTGGAATATATGCAGAAACGTCACCTGCCTGTGTTTCAATAATTGGAAGTGCAGTTAAAGAACCTCCACCTTTTACTTTTCCTTTTAAGCATTCTGGTAGGTCATTCATATTGGCTGCAATTTCATCACTTTCAATAATTTTTGCAGCACGTTCCAATAAACGGGAGTGCAGATAGAAAACATCACCCGGATAAGCTTCACGGCCCGGAGGACGACGAAGAAGCAGTGAAACTTCACGATAGGAAACTGCCTGTTTTGAAAGGTCGTCATAAATAATTAAAGCATGGCGGCCTGTATCACGAAAATATTCTCCAATTGATGCTCCTGCATAAGGTGCGTAATATTGAAGGGCGGCAGGATCGGAAGCTGTTGCAGATACAATTACGGTATATTCCATTGCCCCATATTTTTCTAAAGTAGCAGCAATGTTGGCAACAGTTGAACCTTTTTGTCCGATGGCTACATAGATACAGTAAACCGGATCGCCTTTTTCAAAATTTTCGCGTTGATTAATAATGGTATCAATGGCGACAGCTGTTTTTCCTGTCTGGCGGTCGCCGATGATCAACTCGCGCTGTCCACGGCCAATTGGAATCATGGCATCAATTGCTTTTAGCCCGGTTTGTAAAGGCTGTTTTACCGGCTGACGGAAAATAACACCGGGAGCTTTTCTTTCCAGCGGCATTTCCATTAATTCGCCCTGAATTGCACCTTTCCCGTCAATGGGTTCTCCAATGGTATTAATTACACGACCCAGAAGTTTTTCACCCACCATAATCGATGCAATTCTTCCGAGACGTTTAACCGTATCACCTTCTTTTATTTTGGAAGATAAGCCTAAAAGTACCGCTCCAACGTTATCCTCTTCCAGGTTAAGCACGATGCCTTTTACACCACTGTCAAACTCTATCATTTCGTTTGATTCAACGTTTGAAAGTCCGTAAATACGTGCTATCCCGTCACCAACCTGTAAAACGGTTCCAACTTCTTCCAGTTCAGCTTCCGACTTGAAACCTTCCAGTTGTTGTTTTAAAATTTGTGATACTTCAGCAGGTTTTATATTTGCCATCTTCTATTATATTTTAAGCTTAATGCAATTTTATTTGATTTCAGATTCCAATAATTTCTGTTTTATTTTTCGAATTTGAGTAGCCACACTGGCGTCGAATTGAGTGTCTTCCAATCGAATAATCAGACCTCCAACAATATCTTCATTTACTTGTGTAGAGAGCTCAACTTTGGTTTTCAGTTCTTTTTCAAGTAACTTCCCGACTTTCTCAATCGTTTTTTCGCTCATTTCGTTAGCAGTAATTAGCACTGCCGATTTTATGTTTTGGTCTTTTCTGCAAAGAGCCAAAAAGTTTCGGCATATTCCGGGTATATATACTTCTCGCTTGTTTTCCACAATCAACATTAAAAAATTCATGGTTAATTCATGAACTTTTCCCTCAAAAACAGAAGTAATAAGTTTTGACTTTTTTGAAGATTTTACAACGGGGCTTTCCAACAAAAGAATAAAATCGGTCGATTTATCGCATGTTTCCAAAACCAATTGAATATCTGATTTCAAAACATCCAACAGTTTTTTCTCTTTTGCGGTAGCAAAAAAAGCTTTTGCGTAGCGAACGGATATAGCACTTTGATCCATCGTTAATTTAACTTGATATCATCGATTAAACCATCCACCATTTTTTCCTGTTCGCCCTTATTCCCAAGCTCTTTTTTAATCACTTTTTCGGCAATTATTACAGAAAGTTCAGCCACTTGTTTTTTAATGTCGTTTATTGCAGCATCTTTTTCCGATTTTATTTGTTCGCGAGCTTGTTCAATACTTTTCTGAGTTTCCAGGTTCGCTTTTTCTTTTGCTTCGGCAATAATCTTTTCTTTTATTTCCTTCGCTTCTTTCAGGATAATATCCTTTTCTCTTTTTGCCTCGGCAATAATTTTTTCGTTATCGGCTTTTAATCCTTCTACTTCTTTGCGTGCAAGTTCAGCTGAGTTTAAAGCGGTAGAAATCGATTCTTCCCTGTCTTTTAATGCATTTAGAATTGGTTTCCAGGCAAACTTCCCAAGTATAAAAAGTACGACCCCAAAGATGATAACCATCCATATTATTGTCCCCAGATCCGGCGTTACTAATCCCATAATTTTAATTTTTAAATTTTTGGCAGTAAAACCTCCGGCAATCCCGGAGGCTGCTGCCTAAAGTTTTTTGCTAAACGAAAATAACGAGTGCACAAATAATTACAGCGAAGAAAGCAACACCTTCGATTAACGCTGCAGATACAATCATATTTGAGCGAATGTCGCCACTGGCTTCGGGTTGACGAGCAATAGCTTCCATGGCGCTGGCACCGATTTTACCGATACCCATACCTGCACCAATTGCAGCTAAACCAGCTCCCAAAGCAGCACCCATTTTACCGACAGTTGCACCGGCGGCCGCTTGTAGCAATACAGTTAAAATTGCTGATAACATAGCATTTAATTTAAATAATTAATATTAATGATGATCTGCCGTCGCCATTCCAAAATAGAGTGCCGACAACAAAGTAAAAACATAAGCTTGTATAAATGATACCAAAACATCGAGTAGTAAAATAAATACTGAGAATGCAATAGATACCGGGCTTGCTGCTAGTCCAACACCTGGACTAAACAGGCTGGCAAAAATAAAAATTAAACTCACAAAAACGGTTACGATCATGTGCCCGGCAAGCATGTTGGCGAAAAGTCGAACCATTAAAACGAATGGTTTTGTTAGCATTCCCGAAAACTCAACAACCTGCATCAACGGAAAAAGTGGAAACTTAAGCCACACGGGTACATCCGGCCAATAAATTTCTTTCCAGTAATGTTTGTTACCATTAATAGTTGTAATTGCAAATGTAAATAAAGCCAGTACCATGGTAACTGCGATGTTTCCGGTAACATTTGCACCAAATGGCGGAATAGGAATTAATCCCATGAAATTATTAACCAGGATAAAAAAGAAAACTGTTAAGAGAAATGGCATGTACTTTTCATATTTCTTTTCACCAATGGCAGGTTTTGCAATTTCGTCGCGAATAAAGAGGATAATTGGTTCAAATAAATTCTGAATTCCGGATGGTGCTTTTCCTTTGTTTCGTTTCGCAGAAGAAGCAACCGAAAATACCAGCCAAAACAAAATAATCACTGAAACAATAATCCCAGCCACCGTTTTTGTAATTGACACATCCAATGGTTTTCCCAGTTCGTGTCCGTTAGCGTCAACTTCAACAATTTTTCCCTTATTTTCTTCTGATTGTGAAAGCCTGAATCCGTTATAATCTTCATGTCCGTGATGAAATTTTGACGACATAAAAAAGCTTAGACTTTTCCCGTTGTGTAATTCAGGATTTTTACTGTACAAAATAATGGGCAACGGAATACTAACATGAGTTTCTCCCACCGAAAAGATATGCCATTCATGAGCATCGGAAACATGATCCATTACAAATTCACCGGCATTAAAGCTTTTTTCTTCGTGAGATTCAGTTGCCTGTGAGTGTTCTCCTTCATGACTGTTGTGTTGCGCAATTGCAGGAACAGTTACAAACAGTAGAAATGTAAAAAATATAAAGATTCCTTTGAAAAGCTTTAGCATAGTCAAATTCAGTTTTTCATTCGTTTTAAATGGTTAGTTCTAATAAGCTAAAAAATGTAGCCTGCCTGTTTATTAACCACTTTTTTGTTGTTCTTTTTAACGTCCACAAAATTAAAAGATTTTTTTGTATGAGAAGTGAAAAAATGGCACATAAGTACCATAATTAACAATGTTTAAAAACTTATTTCTTAAATTTTTGTCCGAAAATTGATATTTGAGAAAGGATGAGTCTAATTTTATTTTTTTTTCGAAATCCGGGTTAAATCTGAAACTTCAATTATGGAGAAGACAAGGTAGATTCCAAATAAACAAATTACGAAAACCAGTGCATTTTCGCTTTCAAAAGCAATATAAACAACGGCAAAAACCGAATAGATAACCAGCTTGACAAAAGTGAGCAGCATATTGCTCCGGGTAAATTTGGCAATGTCCTTTTTTGCCATTCTTAGTTGCCATGCATGAACCGATATGGTTACAATCATAAAAAACAAGAGCATAAAAGGAAGTACCGGCAAATAATATTCTTTGAGAAAGAAAGAAAATACCACCCATCCGATAAGAGCCAGAACAATTGATACAGTTAATATTTTAAAAATAAATTGTTTCATTTATTAATTTGATTATTTGTTTCAGGAAAATGAAATTTGGCTTTTTACGATTATTTCTTTTTCAGTAATCCCCTGGTTGCATGAATGATAGCCAAAATTACAGAAAAAATCATTAATCCCAGAGTGAACCCGTTAAAATCGTTTTCCATCCATTGGTCAATTTTATATCCGAGAAATGTGAAAATCCCAATGATTATCATCATTTCGAAGCCAAGGCCGGAATAGCGGATGAAATTGTCGAATCCTGACTTTCTATTTTGGTTTTTCTGTTTCATTCATGGGATGTTTGGGTGTTCCCATTGTACAGGTTCCAGAGAATATAGAACCCGGTTCAACAGACAATTTCCCTGCGATAATATCCCCATCAATTTTTGATGTTGCTTTCATATTAAGCAGTTCGCTGGCTGAAACTTTCCCTTGTATAATACCGGAAACTTCAACATTGTAGCAATCTACTTCTCCTTTAATTTTCCCGGTTGGACCTACAACTAATTTGCCTTTTGCTGAAATATTGCCATTTAATTCACCATCAATCCTAATATCACCACTGGCAATAATATCTCCTTTTATTTTAGTGCCTTCACTAATAATATTGATTGCCTGGTTCAGGCTTTCACCGCTCGGTTTTAATGATTGTTTTGCCATTTTTTATCTTTTTCGTTTTTTAGCCTAACTTCCAGGCGTTTTCAGCGGCATGAAAATACTACTTTTTGCCATTTTCACCAAAGCTTTTTCGATTTTGCAATCAGGTTATTTTAAAGCGATTTAAGTTGCTTTAAACCGTATTAATTAGCATTGAAGATTTGCAAGAAGAAAAAATATGAACGAAAACAAATCGGTTTCAACACCGCTAAAGTGTTGTCTTAATTTGAATCGTAAGCCCATTTTAAGTAGACACTACCCCAGGTAAATCCAGCGCCAAATGCAGCAAGAATGATATTGTCGCCTTTTTGTAGCTGTTTTTCATAATCCCACAAACAGAGTGGAATAGTTGCTGCGGTAGTATTACCATAGTTTTGAATGTTAATCATTACTTTTTCTTTGCCTACTCCCATTCTCCGGGCTGTTGCGTCAATAATCCTCATGTTAGCCTGATGTGGTACCAGCCAGGCAACATCGTCTGCCGTTAAGTTGTGTTTTTGCATGATTTCTACGGCAATATCGGCCATACTTGAAACGGCGGCTTTAAATACAGCCTGCCCCTCCTGATAAACAAAGTGTTCCCCCCTTTCAACAGTTTCAAAAGATGCGGGGCGTAAAGAGCCTCCGGCTTTCATGTGCAGGTGATGGCGCCCCAAACCGTCAACTCTATTAATATAGTCGATAACACCAATATTTTCTGTAGTAGGTTCAAGAAGTATTGCTGTTCCTGCATCTCCGAACAACGGACAGGTGGTTCTGTCTTTATAATTGGTAATTGCTGACATCATATCTGCTGCAACAACAATAACCTTTTTATATCTTCCCGACTCTATAAATTGCACAGCAGTTGAAAGTGCAAAAATGAAACCTGAACAGGCTGCATTTATGTCAAAACTCCAGGCATTATGGATTCCCACTTTATTCGCAATAATATTGGCTGTTGCCGGAAAAGGCATATCCGGGGTGATGGTTGCACAAATCAGCATGTCGATTTCATCTGCTGAAGTTTTTGTTTTCTGCAGCAATTGTTGTACAGCAGCAGTTCCCATATCACTGGTAGCTTTTCCTTTTTCTTTAAGAATACGGCGTTCTTTGATTCCAATGCGCTGCATGATCCACTCATCGGTGGTGTCAACCATTGTACTTAATTCATCATTTGTTAGCCGGTAGTCTGGTAAAAAAGCACCAACTCCGGTAATTGCGGCTCTTATATTTGCCATTTTAACGGTTTTGTCTTTAATGAAAAAAAATTCCGGCGCGAATGTAGAAGTAAATACAAGGATTTACAAAGAATTAGTGAAAGGGATAGATTAGAGGTTAACAAAAACTAAAGTTAGGGATGAACAATTCATCGATGCGTTCGAAAAGTTCAAGAATGGACGAAAAAAAACCAGGTTTAAAACCTGGTTTTGTATGCAAATTATACTGCAATTTCTTTAATAATAACCTGCTTTCCTCTGTAATATCCGCATTCCGGACAAACAGTGTGGTATTTTACCGTTGTTCCACAGTTAGAACATGTAGCAAGCGTAGGCGCAACAGCTTTATAGTGCGTACGTCTTTTGTCTCTTCTCGTTTTCGAGATTCTATGTTTTGGATGTGCCATTTTTTATTGTTTTTAATTATTATATCCTAATCCCTTCAAAGCATCCCAGCGCGGGTCGGTTTTTGGCTCCTCTGCGCTCTCGGTGTGCATATAACCTTTCAGTTTTTTTAGCATTTCTTTGTTGCACTCTCTTTTTCCCTCTTTATTTTTAGGGTGAATGTGCCTCAGCGGAATGCTTAGCGATGCATATTCATAAATAACCTGTGCCAGATTAATAACATGTTCTTCCGGATCTACCCAGATTACATTTTCTGCATCTTCATACTTTGTTTCGCCAAATTTCACAAATAATTCAGCTTCATTTTCAATTGGTTGATTGTAATTATCCAGGCAACGATCGCAGGTTAGTTCCAGCCAACCTCCGATTTTTAGTTGCAGTTTTAAAAAAGTACTTCGTTTTTCCAGAATTACTTTTACCGTTACTTCACCGTTGTCAACCAATCGGTCTTCAAAATGTTCAAAGAACAATTTATCTATCTCAAATTCAAAATCGTGTAATCCTTCTTTAAGACCTTTAAATTCAATATTGTATTTCGACTTCCAGTTCACGATTTGAAAAAAGTGGATGCAAAAGTATAAATTTTTTGGAAACGTTGAAAGTTTAATGGAAAAATTTAGGAATTGATTAAAAATGAATTACATCAGTTTTTCCTATCAACTAAAATTGGCGGTTGTTTTTTTTCGTTTGATTGCTGCTTTTATTCAAGATAATTCTGAAGGTTGTACCTTTTCCTAATTCTGACCATTTTATAAAGATTTTACCGTTGTGATAATTTTCAATTATCCGTTTTGCCAGGGAAAGTCCCAATCCCCAGCCTCTCTTTTTTGTAGAATAGCCAGGCTGGAAAATGGTTTTAAACTGCGATTTTGCTACTCCAACACCTGTATCTGTTATGTCAACATAAACCTGATCGCTTTTGTCTTTTATCCCGATCGTTATTTTTCCATCGTTTCCCATGGCATCGATGGCATTTTTACAAAGGTTTTCAATTACCCACGAAAACAAAGCCGCGTTTAACGGGGTATCCACAATGTCTGTTTCCAAAAATGAAGTTTCATAAATTACTTTGTTTGAAGAACGTGTTTTTAAGTAACTTATCGTTGAAAAAAGAACTTCAACGAGATTGGCGTGAAGTAATTCAGGTTTTGAACCAATTTTAGAAAAGCGCTCTGTTATTTTTTCCAGTCGCTGGGTATCTTTTTCGAACTCCTTGACAAGAGTTTCATCCACATTCTGCATTTTCAGCAATTCAATCCATGCCATTAAAGAAGAGATGGGTGTCCCCAATTGGTGTGCTGTTTCTTTTGACATACCCACCCAGACCTGATTCTGCTCCGCTCGCTGCGTAGCGGCAAATGCAAAATATGCAACTACAATGAAGATAATTATTACAAATAGCTCAATGATTGGATATATTTTTAAGTTTCGAAGTATGTCTGATTCCCTGAAATAAAGTAATTGAATATTATCTTCGGAAAGTTGCAGCGGAATTGGGTCGGAATAATTCTTCATTTTCTCTAACTCGCTTTCCAGTACCTTGTTTTTTCTGCTTTCTTTAAAGTGAATGTTAAAAAAGTTATTTACGGTATCTGCTTCAATTATAATCACCGGAATCGTTGTATTTTGTTCCAGTATTTTCATAATCAATGTGAGATATGAAGTGTTTAATTCTTCGTTTAGTTTTTGATTGTCGGAAGGTTCAACCGGTTCGCCTATTCGTTTTATTGCCTCAGCCCAGAGTTCAACTTTTTTACGTTCTTCCTGGGCCATTTTTTTTGTAAGCCAGTTTGTGTATAACAAAGAAGCTACACCAATGATTATGGCCGTTAAGAGAAGAAGGATTTTGCCGCGCTTTCTTTTGAGGTAAATGTCCAATATATAATATATTTAGTGTACAATAGTTGAAAACGGGCAAAGTATGGAAATATTATTTGCCAAGCATTTTAGTAACAGTTTCTACAATTCCCCGAGTATCAATTCCACATTCCCGATACAATTCATCTGGCGTTCCCTGTTCAATAAAAATGTCGGGGATACCCAGCATTTTCACTTTAGATGAATAGTTATTTGTTGCCATAAATTCAAGAACAGCGCTTCCAAAACCTCCATGAATGACTCCATCCTCCACTGTTAGTACATACTTAAAATTCTCAAATACTTCGGAAAGCATTTTCTCGTCGATGGGTTTCACAAAACGCATGTCGTAATGAGCTGCTGAAATGCCATTGTTCTCCAAACTTTTAACCGCCCTGCTGGCAAATACTCCTGATTTTCCAATGGTTACCAATGCAATATCTTTCCCATCACTTAATTTTCTGCCTTTTCCTATTTCAATCTTTTCAAAAGGAGTTTTCCAATTGGGTTTTGTTCCGCAGCCACGCGGATAACGAATCGAAAACGGGCGATTGTTTTCCGGAAGCTGGGCCGTGTACATCAGGTTCCGAAGCTCTATTTCATCCATAGGCGCCGAAACGACAATATTAGGAACCAAACGCATATATGCAATATCGAAAACACCATGGTGTGTGGCCCCATCTTCTCCAACCAGTCCGCCACGATCAAGACAAAAAACCACATGCAGATTTTGCAGCGCCACGTCATGAATAACCTGGTCGTAAGCCCTCTGCATAAAAGTTGAATAAATATTACAGAACGGAACCATTCCCTGTGTTGCAAGTCCTGCTGAGAAAGTAACAGCATGTTGTTCTGCAATTCCTACATCGAATGCACGATCGGGCATCTTTTCAATCATCAAGTTCATGGAACAGCCGGTTGGCATGGCAGGAGTAATTCCTACAATTTTTTCATTTTGTTCTGCTAACTCAATTAGTGTATGACCAAAAACATTCTGGAACTTCGGAGCTTTTTGAATCGGGCAGTCACAGGAATAAATTTCACCGGTATCTTTATCAAAAATTCCTGGTGCATGAAATTTAGTCTGATTAAGTTCGGCCAATTTAAAGCCTTTTCCTTTTTTGGTGATAACATGCAACAGTTTCGGGCCTGGAATATCTTTTAAATCGTTCAGAACTTTAGCAAGATAAACCACATCATGTCCGTCGACAGGGCCAAAATACCGGAAATCAAATGCTTCGAACAAGTTGTTCTCATTTAACAACATGGTCTTTATAGCATGTTGGTTCCGTTGAAGGAACTTTCTTGTTTTTCTTCCAAAACCATCCAGTTTTCCCAAACCTTCCCAAACATCTTTTTTAAACCGGTTATACGTTTGAGATTTTGAAATATTTAGTAAATATTGATTAATACCGCCAACATTGGGGTCGATGGCCATGTTGTTGTCATTCAGAATGACAAGCACATCGGAATTGATACCCCGAGCATTATTCATAGCTTCAAAAGCCATTCCTCCCGTCATTGCACCATCTCCGATTATCGCAACTACTTTTCGGCTGGGTTCTTTTTTTATTTTCGAAGCAACGGCCATTCCTAAAGCTGCCGAAATAGATGTGGACGCATGACCTACACCAAATGTATCGTATTCACTTTCACCCCGTTTGGGAAAACCGCTAATGCCTTTATATTTTCGATTGGTATGAAAAACTTTTTTTCGCCCGGTTAGAATTTTATGCCCATATGCCTGATGGCCCACATCCCAAACCAGTTGGTCGTAAGGAGTATTATAAACATAATGAAGAGCTACTGTTAACTCAACAACACCCAGGCTTGCACCAAAATGCCCGGGATTGATAGAAACCTCCTCAATAATGAGATTTCGCAATTCATTGCAAACTTCAGGAAGTTCCTCAGTCTGAAGCTTCTTTAAGTCCGCAGGATTGTCTATTTTTTCCAGTAGTCTCCCCTTGATATCATCCATTTTGTGAAAAAAATATTTCCAAAATTAATATAAATCCTTTATTCTTTTAATTCAAAACGCGAAGTTAGATCAATAATCAAATTAGACATACTTTTTGCCCAAGTTTTCATTTTTTGAAAGTAATTTCTTCAAAAAGCTCACGGGGATATTCCGTTAGAAACTGTTAAAAATTTGAAAAAGAGAGGAGTTGAAAAGAGCAAAATGTTACAATTTATAGTGGCTTCGTCTAAAAAATATATTTTTGATAAAAAAATGTTTAAAACCATGAAAAACAAAATAGCATTCATCGTTGCAGTTATATTTCTATCGTCGTGTGTTTCATTAAAACAATACAATGATTCGCAGGAAAAGATGAAAAAAAGTATTGCCGAAAATGAACAACTAAAAAAAGAGAAGATTGATTTGGAAGCGGTTAATTCCGGGTTAGCAGATAAGAACAAACAGCTTGAATCGAAACTAAAATCGGTTGAAAAAGAATTGGACGATGCAAAGTATTCGGTAAAAATTCAGAAAGAAAGAGTAGTAGCTACCGAAAAAGAAATTGCTGATTTACAACGTCAGCTCGATGTTTTAAACTCCGGAAGTTCTACCGAAATTGAGAATTTGTTGAAGGAGCTGAATGAAACAAGAGAGGATTTGAATATTCGTGAGGATAAACTTCGTGAGGCTGAAAAAGAACTGGAAAGCAGAAATGCTAAATTAATTGAACTCCAACAAATACTCGCAAGAAAGGATGAAGCAGTAAAAGACTTAAAAAATAAAGTGATGAATGCACTTACAGGTTTCAATAATAAAGGATTAACGGTGCATGAGAAGAATGGAAAAGTCTATGTTTCGTTAGACGAAAAACTATTGTTTAAAACCGGCAAATGGGACGTCGATCCAAATGGTCAGAAAGCCTTAAAAGAACTTAGCAAAGTTTTGGCTCAGAATCCGGATATCAATATTATGGTTGAAGGGCACACCGACAATGTTCCTATGCGCGGTTCGGGCGAAGTAAAAGATAACTGGGATTTAAGCGTAATGCGGGCAACAGCTGTAACCAAAATTCTGATGGCAGGCAACGATATAGATCCGGTTCGGATTATTGCTGCCGGCAGGAGCGAATATCTTCCGCTTTCTGCAGAACAAACAGCAGAAGGCAGACAAATGAACCGAAGGACTGAAATTATATTGACACCAAATATTGATGAATTATTGAAAATAATTGAAATGAACTAGCTGCAATAGGAATGTACAAAACTCAATCCATCAAGAGTTAACATCGGTTCAATAATTTTAATATTCCGGGTTAAGGGAGCAATAATCGAACTTAGTCCACCAGTGGCAACAACAGTTAATTTTTCACCCAATTCGTTTTGTGTCCGTTCAATAATTGAATCGACAAGCCCGGTAAAACCGTAAACAATCCCTGCCTGAATCGCATGGGTGGTATTTTCACCTAATACAGAAGGCGGCGGAATTAGGTGTATTTGGGGTAACTGAGCAGTTTTCCCTGCAAGGGCACTCACCGCCGTTTGTAATCCGGGTGCAATGGCAACCCCCAGTATTTCACTGTTTCTGCCAATAGTTGTAAAAGTTAGTGCCGTTCCAAAATCAATAATTGTGGTTAAGCTGCCATATTTCCTGAATGCCGCTATTGAATTGCATACCAGATCGGTTCCAATTTGATAAGGATTTAAAACCTTAACAGGTAGTTTGTGATAAATCTCCGGAGTAACGGTCACTATTTTTGAATCCGGTAAAAGGCTTAAAAGCATTTCGTTAAACGGATAATTTAGAGATGGCACCACACTGCTCAAAACAACATGATGAATATCTCGTGTTAAAATTTGTCCTGCCGACAAAAGCGATCGGAAGATTACTTCGTACTCATCAGCCATTTTAAGCGGATCGGTTTGAATTCGCCAGGAGTTTACCCATTGTTCGTCCTTTTTTATTCCAAAAACAATGTTTGTATTTCCGATGTCAATTGCCAATAACATAGGCCTTGTTTAAATTATTATTTTTAAAATTCTGCTACTTAATTTCAAAAACAAACTTAGGTAATATATGAATTCAGAACAATTATCTGAATTTGAAAAATGTTGAAATAAATTATATTAAAAGCCCAAAAAATTGTTGGTTAAACAAAGACTATTTTCAATGAATAAACCGTTAATGATATGGTGATAAATAAAATCTTTTCAAAACAGTTTTGGATTTGAATTCTGAGAAAAAATCCGTTATTTTATGGTTATCTAGCTTTTACCCAAAATATGGCTTACTATGCAAAAAACGAAAAATCCGTTAATTTTTATCATTGAAGATAATATTGTTTATAAAGATCTGATTGTTGGCCACTTACAATCTAAAAAATTTACAAATGTAAAGACTTTTGATAATCCTGATGCCTGCATGAAGGAATTGGAGTCAAGGCCCGACATCATTGTTCTGGATTATACTTTTGGAGGAATGAGCGGATTGGAGTTGATGAAAAAGGTAAAAGCTGAATATCCTGAAATTGATTTTATTTTTATTAGCGGGCAAAACGACGTGGAAACAGCAGTGAAATTAATAAAGATTGGTGCTGCTGATTATATTGTAAAAAATGAAAAATCGCCTTACCGCCTGGTTAGTTCTATTGAACAGCTTCTTCTGGTTACCAAAACCAAGAAAATGAATAAGGGATTCCAAATCGGTGTTGTTGGATTTTTCCTGATGCTTTTTCTGGTTATCGTTTTAATTATTCTTATAACTATTGTTTTTAATTTGTAGAAAAGAAACATCTGCAAAATAGTCCTACGTTTATTGGGTAATTTTTCTGGGTAAATTCAGGTTGGTTTTGTTAACCAGTAATAACTCAATTTTTATCTAAAAAAATGTTCGCTTACAAATTCAGTTTTTGAATTTTAGATTTTTGTTACCTTTCGCAGCAAAACAAAAAACAGATTATGGGATTTGTATCGGTAATTAAAAAATATAACACAACTTTTTGGGCTTCTAATACAATTGAATTATTTGAACGCTGGGCCTGGTACGGGTTTTATCTTGCTTTTGCATTGTATCTGGTAAATTCAAAAGACACCGGGGCTTTAGGATTATCGCAAGCTGAAAAAGGAATAATTATGGGGACTGGGTCGATGTTATTGTATTTTTTGCCTTTAATTACCGGGGCAATTGCTGATAAAGTGGGGTATAAAAAAATTCTTTTTCTCTCATTTACTCTTTATGTTTCAGGGTTTTATATGATTAAAAGCTTCGATACTTTCGGATGGATGTTTTTCGCATTTATCTGGACTTGCGTTGGAGGAGCATTCTTTAAACCCATTATTTCGGCCATGATTGCAAGAACCACTACTGACGAAACTTCATCAATAGGATTTGGCATTTTCTATATGATGATAAACATCGGTGGATTTATCGGGCCGTTTATTGCCGGAATTTTGATGCAAAAAACCTGGGACTATGTGTTTTATATGTCAATGTTTGCCATTGGGGTGAATTATCTGATAACCTTGTTTTTCTTTCGCGAACCGGTAGTAAACAAAGAAAAATTTTCATTGGGTAAAAACATTCTTCAGGCTTTTGTAAATATCGGAATTACGCTGAAAAACTGGAAGTATGTATTGTTTCTGATAATCATGATTTTATTCTGGACGGCCTTTAATCAGTTATACTATTCTTTCCCGGTTTTTATCGATCAGTGGGTTGATACAGGTGTAATTTACGATGGAATTTATTCCGTTTGGCCCTGGCTGGCGAAATCAATTGGAACGAGTGAAGGCACAATTACTGCGGTTACCATGTCGAGTATGGATTCGTTCTACATTATTGTATTTCAGTTGATGGTTTCCACATTTGTAATGCGTTTTCGACCGTTGGCTGCTATGATGGGAGGAATTTTGGTTTTGGCCGGAGGTTTGGGAATGATGTTTTCGAACCAGAGTGGATGGCTGATTTTACTCGGTGTATTAATTTTTGCATTGGGCGAAATGGCCAGTTCTCCAAAATTTACAGAATATGTCGGACGAATTGCACCCGCCGATCAAAAAGCGCTTTATATGGGAACATCGTTTCTTCCAATAGCAGCAGCACATCAATTAGCGGGTTGGCTTTCAGGGGATGTTTATGAGAAAATCGCCGACAAAATTTATTTGCTTCAACAGGAAGTTGCCAAACGTGGTATCTCAATTCCTGAAATTTCAGACGAATTTTCAAAGAACGATTATATTAATACTGCTGCGGAAAAATTAGGGATGAATCAAGCTGAACTACAACATTTTTTGTGGACTTCCTATCATCCGGGTAGTATTTGGATTGTTTATGCAGGAGTTGCGATTGGTGCTGTTGTATTTCTTTGGTTATATGACCGTTTTGTGATCGGTAAAAATTAGTCGGTAAAAAATCTCCAGTGTTTGCTTACCCATGGTTCTCCGGAATAATCGATTCCAATTCTGGGTGAAGTTTTAAATTGGGTTATCGCGTGTGAATTTTCAATCCAGATTCGATCTGATGTTAATAAGTTTTCGCCATAAAACGATTTGTTCAATTTCAGCGTTTTTCCAACTCTTCCGGGACCGGAAATGTTTTCCACACCTCTGATTAAAACTGCTGCAGGTTCATTTTCAAAACCCGTTACAATGTTAAGCATCCAGTACATCCCATAAATAAGATAAACATAAACAAGGCCACCTTCGCGAAACATAATTTCTGTGCGATTAGTCCTGCCTTTGGCTGCATGGCAGGCCAAATCTTCCATTCCCCGGTAAGCTTCCACTTCAGTAATTTTAAATTGCTGAATGGCATAGTTGTCAAATTTTCGTACGATAATTTTTCCAAGCAAATCGGGTGCAACTTCCAAAACGTCTCTTTGGTAAAAAGATTTTGTTAATCTTTCTGCCATTTTATAATTCAGTTAGAGCACTTTTTCTTTTTCTGAATTCGCTGAATGCATATCCGGCAATGGCAAGGATCAAAAGGATTGAGCTTGCTAATGAAATTTTGTTGCCTGTGTAATACGATTTTGGATGAAATTTAAATTCAACTGTATGCTCACCCGCTGGCAAAACTAACCCCCTTAAAACATAATTAACCCTGAAATGAGGGACTTCTTTGCCATCAATGTATGCGTACCATCCTTTATCGTAATAAATTTCGGAGAAAATGGCCAACTGCTCTGAGGCAGCTTTGGAAGTATATTTCAGATAATTGGGTTCATATTCGGTAAGAACAATGCTTCCGCTTTGGTCTTTTTGAAAATTTTTGCCTTCTACATATTTCCCAAACCTCTGGTCAACTACAGCTTCATTTGCAGGGTCAATATTTTTCAAAACCTCAATTTCCTCATCAGCATTTTTAACCATTTGGAACCCATTTACAAACCATGCATTTCCCATATTATGTGCATTTCGCAACGGAGCGCTATTCAAGTCGTAAATAATGTATTTAGTATTTAGCATATTCAATACCGGAAGTTCATTAAATACAGAATCCGGTTGTCCACCCGATTGTAATCCTTTTGCCATCAGCTGCATTTCAGGCAGAAGATTATGGTCGATAACTTCCTGGTAGCGCCTTAGTTTTGCTGCAGAATATCCACCGATACTTTTATGATAATACGAAGTTCGTGCATCCTGAAATGCGTCTCCCTGCAATGGAAGAACTCTGTAATATAAATCTTTGTCCTGTAATATCGCCTTGTCGGCCAGAGTTTCGGGGAAAGGATTTGTTGCCTCTCTTTTCGATATAAAATTATCGTTGTTTAAATAACGTTTATCTACCGTCCATAAATCAACCAGGATTAAAAGGCCCAGGCCGATTAACAAAATATTTGTTTTTACCTTTTTCAGATGCCATAAATATAATGCTCCTGCTGCCAATGCAATAAAGATAAATGAGCGAAAGGCATCAGAGCGCAGTGCTGCCTGACGATCTGCAACTGCTGCTTCTACTAACCAATCGGGGAGTTTTAACATTGCATCATAGCGGCTACTGAAATCACCGGTTATTCCGGGAGCTATGGCAAATAGCAATGTAAGGCCGCCGGTTATAATAGCAGACCATTTTAATCCGTTCAGCCATTCTTTTGTTTCCACTTTTCCTGAAATAATATTACTTAAAGCAATAATTCCCAGTAAAGGCATTGTAATTTCAGCAATTACAAGTGTCATACTTGGCGCCCTGAATTTATTGTACAGAGGCAGATAATCGAGTAAAAAACTGGTTAGTCCCATTACATTTCCACCCCAGGAAAGAACAATAGAAACGATAGTTGCAGAAAGTAACCACCATTTATATCTTCCTTTTACAACAAATAGTCCGAGAACAAACAGGAATACAACGATTGCCCCAACATAAACCGGGCCTGCGGTGCTGGGTTGATCTCCATGATACATTACAATTGACTGAATAATCTGGCGAGGATTTTGAATTCCTTTCTGCTGCAACACTTTGTAACTTTCTGAATCTACACCTGCATGAATCTGAGTTGCACCGCCTTTTATATTTGGCACAAGTAAAGAAAACGATTCTCCGATACCATAACTCCATTGAACCACATAGTCTTTATCAAGTCCGGTGGTTTTGTTTTCGTTATTTATCGTTAATTCCGATGGCCCACGAATGGTTTCTTTTGAATATTCCCATGAAGTGTATAATCGTGAAAAGTTCATCCCCACTGCTACAACAGTACCTGCAACAAGAAACAGGAATGCCTTCGCGAACGAGCTAACCGTTTTCTCTTTAATGGAATAGATCAATTCTACGAGTCCGTAAATGGCAATAAGAATTAGTCCATAATAAGTAATTTGAAGGTGCCCGGCAAGAATCTCAAGTGATAATCCGATTGAAAAAAGAATTGCTCCCAACGTCCATTTTTTTTGGAATGCCAACAAAACACCGGCGATAATAATAGGTAAATAACCAATTGCGGCTGCTTTTGAATTATGCCCTGCAGCTATTATTACAAGAAAATAAGACGAAAACCCAAATGCAATTGAGCCTAATACGTTCAGCCATCGGTTGAAGTTGAAACTGGTTAATAGAATATAAAAACCTGTGAGATACAAGAATATGATAGCTGCAAATGGAAATATACTAAAAAGGCTATGGTGTAAAAAGTTCATAATGTTTCCGGGATAATTAACGGAAATCATGTAACCCGGCATTCCGCCAAACATGGTGTTTGTCCAAACTGCTTCTTTTCCGGTTGCCTCCCTGTAATCAATAAGTTCTTTTGCCATGCCTTTAAAATGCATAATGTCTGATTGTTGTACGACCTTTCCTTCTAAAAGGGGGGACATATATGTGTAGGAAAGAATCAGAAAGAAAACGATAATGATTGCGTGGAATGAAATATCGCGGAAGCCTTTTATCTTTGTCATCAGTTATTTTTTAGTAAATTAAATTTCGGGATGAACAAAAATAATTATTTATAACAGTTTTGACAGTTTAAATGGGAATAATCATAAAACAAAGCATTAAGGGGAGTATTTGGTCGTATTTAGGTGTTGGATTGGGATTTGTTACGACTGTTTACCTATTTCCCCGGTATCTTGATACTGATACAATTGGATTGTTCGGTTTATTGGTTGCGTACGCAGTTTTGTTCAGTCAGTTTGTTTCTTTAGGAATAAATGGAGTTACAGCGAAATTATTTCCTTATTTCAGAAATAAGGAGAATGGGCACAACGGATATTTGTTTATTTCATCAATGGTTCTGGTAGTCGGGTCGATAATTTTTCTCGCTATTTTCTCATTTTTTTCTCCGGTTTTGGTTGAATCGAATCTTGAAAAATCGAAACTTTTTGCTGATTATTTATATCTGATTGTTCCATTGACAATTCTAACCGCTTTTTTTACCTTTTTTGATGTTTACAACAAGTTGCTTTACGATGCAGTATTCGGAACATTTTTGCAGGAATTCCTTCAAAGAGTTTTTATTCTGATTATAACATTGTTTTTTGTTTTCAGGTTGTTAACGCTAAACCAGTTGATAATCGCTTACGCAATTGTTGTAAGTTTAAAAACGTTCATCTTTTTTATTCATTTACTTGGAAAAAAGGAAATTGACTTTCGGCCCAGGCTGGACTTTATCGGCAAAGACCTTCGGAATGAAATGATTAGTGTCTCAGCATTCAGTATTCTTGCCGGATTTGGTTCCACCGTAGTTTTTAATATCGATAAGATTATAGTAAACCAGATGATTGACTTGGGGAGTACGGGTGTTTACACAATTGCATTCTATTTTGGAGCCCTGGTTGTGATACCTTCACGGCCACTTCTTAAAATATCGGGAACGATAATAGCCGAGTCATGGAAGAGAAATGACCTGAAGGAAATAGATACTATTTACCAAAAGACCTGTTTGAACCAGTTTATCATTGGTGGATTAATTTTTATTGGAATATGGGCCAACGTTGGAAATATATTGAAAATGTTAGGGCCGGGATATGTTAATGGTAAGTGGGTGATTTTTTTTATCGGGCTGGGGTATCTCATTGATATGGTTACGGGAGCAAATAATCAGATAATAAGTTTTTCGAAATATTACAAAACAATGTTGTGGTTTGTGATTGTACTAATTGTATTGGTTATTATAACCAACCTGATTTTTATCCCGATATGGGGAATTACGGGAGCCGCTATTGCATCTGCTGTTTCCATGCTGATAAATAATCTGATGAGGTACATATTTATTTACAGAAAGTTTCATTTTCAACCGTTTAATTACCGGTTTTTGTTGATTGCCCTATCTCTCGTTATCGCATATTTCTCAAGCAGATTAATTCCGGAAATGGAGTTAATTTCTGACATCATTGTCAGAAGTTCATTAATAACGTTTGTTTTTGGCGCTTTAATTATCACTTTTGGAGTTTCAACCGATATTAATTCGATGTTCAGGAATATTATAAACAGATTTAAGTGAGAAATGTAATCTTTTAATCAATGACAAATACTGCATTTATAGTTCAGGCAAGAGTTGGTTCAACACGATTATCGAATAAAGTGCTGCTTCCTTTTTTTGAAGGTCAAAGTATTTTGGAATTATTGATTTCTAAATTAAAAGATAATTTCAGTATTCCGGTTATTGTTGCCACTACAACAAATAATCAGGATGATAAGCTTGTAAATCTTATTCGTAAACAGAACATTAACATCTTCAGAGGCAGTGAAAACAACGTTTTGAAACGTTTTATTGAAGCTGCAAAAGAATATAACATAAAAAATATCATTCGGGTATGTGCTGATAATCCGTTTCTTTCAGTGAAATACGTTGAAAGACTGATTTTTGCGTGGGATGGAACTTGCGATTATCACAGTTTTAAAACGGTGGAAGGAACGCCTTCAATTCAAACTCACTATGGTTTTTGGACTGAGTTGGTAACTTTAGAAACACTGGTGAAAATTCAGAATTTGAATGTTGACCGAATTTACCTGGAACATGTTACCAACTATATTTATACTCATCCCGATGAATTTAAAATACAATTTGAAGCTATTCCTGAATGGATCTCAGAGAACAAAAATATCCGCCTGACGCTCGATACTTTGGATGATTTTGAGGTTCAAAAGGAAATTTATCATAAATTGGTAGGTCAAGAAAAGAAATTTGATGTAGAAGAAATAATCGAGTTTTTGAAAAATAACCCTCATTATTTGAAGCACATGGAACAAAACATTAAACAAAACCAAAAAAAATGAAGGAAACATATATTATTGGTGAAATAGGTCAAAATCATAATGGATCAGTCGATATAGCCAAATTGTTGGCTGAGATTGCTGCACGGCAGGTAGTTGATAAACTTTTTGGGGGAAATCTGAAGCCAATAAATGCCATTAAATTAACCAAAAGAGATTTAAAACAGGAACTTTCCGCATCTCAAATGGCAAAACCCTATTTGTCGGAACATTCGTTTGGCAAAACATATGGTGAACACAGGGAGTTTCTGGAACTGAGCGATGAACAGCATTTTGAAATATACAAACATGCAAAAAGCATAGGGTTGGAGTTTGTTGATACGTTATGTGCTCCGGGGGCATTAAGTGTATTAAAACTTTTTAAGCCCGACAGGCTGAAAGTTGCATCACGTGATTTGACCAATCTGCCATTGCTTGAGATGATGGCTGAAACAAAAATTCCAATTATACTTTCGTTGGGAATGGGTGGAAAAAAGGAATTAGACGATGCCCTCGATATAATTACAAAACATCACTCGGCGATCTCTATTCTTCATTGTGTTTCCGAATATCCTACCCGTTATAAAAATGTCAATCTCAACTCAATTCTCTATTTAAAGAAACATTATTCTCAATACACAATCGGATATTCCGATCATACTGTTGGCATTTCAACTCCTGTTGCTGCTGTAGCAATGGGGGCTGAAATTATAGAAAAGCATATCACTATCGACCGTCAGATGAAAGGGACCGACCAGGCCGGCTCACTTGGCATCGACGGAATCTTCAGAATGGTTAGAGATATCCGTAATCTTGAACTTTCAATGGGAACCGAAGAATTAATAATTGAGGAAGCAGTTAGTTCTGCTAAAACTAAACTCGAACGTTCGGTTGCAACGCTAAAACGGATTGAGCAGGGGCAAACAATAACATTGAACGATATTCATTTGTTAAGTCCCGGCGACGGAGTTAAATGGTCGGAGAAGGAAAAATTACTTGGGAAAAAAGCTAAAGTGACATTACCTGCAAACGAAATAATCTATCTTAATATGGTTGAATAATGGATTTGCCGAAACTAATTTTAACTGATATTGACGGCGTCTGGACCGACGGTGGTATGTACTATTCCGAAGATGGAAATGAATGGAAAAAATTCAATACATCTGACAGTGCCGGTGTTCTTTTCTTTCACTTGTTGGGGGTCCCGGTTGGAATAATTACAGGTGAAGACACAAACATTGTAAAGAACCGAGCCAAAAAACTAAAAATAGATATCCTGAAATCAGGGGTAAAAAATAAGCTGGCAGAAGTTAAAAGGCTGGCTGCTGAAATGAATATTCGCTTAAATGAGATTGCATACATTGGTGATGATATTAACGATATTCAGGTTTTAAAAAATGTCGGTTTTAGTGCAGTTCCCTTTGGTACTCCTGATTATGTTTCGGACAATGCAACCTTAATACTCAATAAAAAGGGCGGAGATGGCGCTTTTCGAGAATTTTCGGAGTATATTCTTATCGAATGCAATCTTTTAAATGTTGCTCTGGAAAAATATAACAACGAAATCATAGATAATTATTAGTATGAAGAAGTCAGGTTTATTGTGTAAACAAAATTGATACAATTGATAAATTTAGAGACACTTGCTAACTTTTTTTGGAGGCTTGAAGAAAAATACAATTTAATAGTTTATGAAATCGATGGTATTAAAGTGTGGCAGTACCAACGATTCAGGATTTTTACTGAACTGGCCCAGGCTGTCGGGCTTTATAAAAGAGCTCATACAAAAAAAACAGGTTTTAAGGATTTATTAAAAGCATCTCCCTCTTTATTTTATTATTCAATTATATCAAATCCTTTGTCAGGCAGTTATGAAAAGGACATGCTTATTTTCAATACTGGCAGAAAAGTTAATGTTGACGGCAAACTCATCGATATCTACACTAAATATTTTATTGAAGAGGAAAAGTTGGAGAATTATGAAATTATAGAAGAACTTCATGAAAATATTCATCTTACTCACGAGCGGGAAAATCGAAAGCACCAGGATTATCAGCAAATAAGGACAATCGTAAAGAGTTATTTTAGTTCTTTCAGGTTTAATGAAGGAGAGTCAGGATTTATAAGGCAAATAAACAACGAAATAAATGATGAATTAAAGATCGATTTCAATCTTTTTCATCTACTCAGGCTGGCATATCTTTATTTTAAATTCGATTTTGAATTTTACGTAAAGCTTCTTAAAAAACGGAAACCGCAAAAAATTATCATTGTTTGTGCATATACGTTTAAAAAAGCGTTGGTAGCTGCTGCAAAAAATTGTAACGTTGAAAGTATAGAATTGCAGCATGGAACGATTGATAGGTTTCACATGGGATACAGTTATCCGAAACATCAGGAAATCGATTATTTCCCGGATAAAATGTATGTTTTCGGACAGTATTGGAAAGACCACATCAGGTTACCGCTAAAAGATGAAAATATTATTATTAAAGGATTTCCTTATTTTAACGCTATTAGCAAGAAGTACTTTCAGCAAAATAAAACTAAAAACCAGATTGCCATTCTTTCGCAGGGCACTATCGGGTTAAGAATAAGTGAGCTTTTTACGAAAAGTGCGAACCTGTTTAAATCATATACAGTAAAGTATAAATTGCATCCGGGAGAGTATGCAAGATGGGAAAGCGACTATCAGGATTTGGTTAATATTGGCAAATATTCCAACGTTGAAATTATCGACAATAATGAAACCAACTTATATGAATATTTAAGTAAATCGGAATATGTTGTTGGAGTTTATTCCACGGCTGTTTATGAAGCGCTTGCTTTTGGCTGTAAAGTTATTTTGCTCGATTTACCGGGTGTGGAATATATGTCGGAGTTAATTCAGAATAAATATGTAGGATTTGCCAAAGATTTTTTGGAAGTACATGAGCAAATAGAAAAAAATTCATTTAAGGATTTCCCTGTAGATTATTTCTTCAAAAAACCAAATTAGATGATGAAATTACGTAAGCATTTTCAGGATGTTGGAATAACCATCGATAATAAACCGTATTAAAAAATGAAGTCACATTTATTACAAAATAAACTGAGAAAATTTGACTTTGGAAATAATCATTCGATGGGTATTTCCCGCAAATATGAGAAGCTGTTTAAAAAGAATGGTATAAATCTTTGTTACAACAGTTTTATTCCGGCACAATACAATCCGTCAAAAAGAAACATTTTACTTGCCCTTGAATCTCCGGCAGTTGTTGAATACCAAAAATGGTTATCTCCTGAGATGAAATTTGATGCAGAAATATCTTTCGGGAATTTTTATCAATTGGAAAATTATTTGTGTTGTAGAGACCTCTATGTTAACAATGATAATTTTATCAATATTATTCCCGGAACACTTTTTAAAAATAAACCTGGAAAAGTATCCATCGTTTGTTCAAGCCGACAGCATCTCAAAGGCCATAAATTTCGCCATAGCATTGTAAATCAGCTCAGTGGAAAAGCCGATGTTTTTGGTTCCGGGTATCAAAGGTTTGGTAACATCGACAATGCATTTACCGATTACAAATTTCAGATTGTGGTGGAAAATGGAAAGTATCCCGAATATGTTTCTGAAAAACTATTTGACTGTGTAAAAACTCAAACGATTCCCATTTACTGGGGCGGCGAACTGGCGCTTCAAAAACTGGGATTCAATCCTGAAGGGTTCATCTTTTTTGATAATTTACAGGAGTTAACTTCAATAATCGAAGGTTTGACAGATAAGGTTTATGCGAAGAAATATGATGCAGTATTATATAATCTTCATCGGTTAATCGAGTTAAGGAATGAAAACAAAATGAATTTTTATCTTAATTCGGTAATGCTGAAATATATGCATACAACAGAGAGTTATTTAGGATATAAATTCAATTTGCTTAATTTGTTTTTGGATAAAATAGTAAAGAAGGACTAATGATTTACGAAAAGTGTTGGTGTGGTTCTGGTGAATTCAAAAAACATGCAGGTTTCCGAATTAAATTTTTTGATCGCTCTTCTCCAAAAATCGAGATTGTGGAATGTAAAAACTGCAGAACAATCCGGATGTATGATAATTCTTTAAAAGCCATACCCGACTATCAAAGTAGTTATGAGTACCAGAAACTTAGTGGAAGACATTCCAGAACCATTCAAACCATTGCTCAAAATTATTTTGGGACAAGTGTTTTGGATGTGGGCTGCAATACTGGCATTTTACTATCGGGCGTTAAAAATGAACTGCCCCAAATTGGAAAATTGAAAGGTATCGATCTTGACGAAAAGGCAATAATAACCGGAAAAGAGAAATACGGGCTTGACCTTGAGGCAAAAGACTTAGCAGAATTGGATGGGAAATACGATAACATTATTCTTTGCCACACGCTTGAGCATATTCTCGAATTGGAAGAAACATTTCAAAAGCTGGATGAACTACTTAATCCGAATGGAAGATTATTCTTCTCTGTACCTAATATAAAGTCCTTTAATGCAAGAACAGCATTAAGATTGTGGAAGTCGTTATCACCCAAATATCATTTGTGGTATTTCGATATTAATTCGATGACAAAATGTTTTAATAAATTTCTACCTGAGTATAAAGTTATTCACTCATCAAGTTATTTTACCTGGGCGCCACTTTATTATTCAGAACCCGTCTGGAAAATAATGCGGAAACAAACCCCCGGTTTGGTAGAAAAGCTTGAGAATAATTTTTGGGGCGATCAGTTAGATGTAGCTTTACAGAAACCGGGAAACTAAAAAAAATGCAAAAAATTCTGATGTCGGATATTTACGGGCAATACCTCACTATGAAGAAAGAAATTGATGAGGAAATGCAGGAAGTAATTAGATCGACTAAATTTATTAAAAGTGGCAAAGCTCTCGATTTTGAGAAGAAGCTTTCAGAATATCTAAACACAAATGTAATTGCATGCGCTAATGGGACTGATGCTTTGCAGATTGCCTTTATGGCGTTGAACCTTAAACCCGGCGACGAAGTAATTACAACTCCTTTTTCATTTATTGCGACCGTAGAAGTTCTTTGTTTGTTGGGGTTAAAACCTGTTTTTGTCGATGTTTGTCCAAACAAGTTTAATATTGATTCCTCAAAAATCGAAAAAGCTATTTCGGAGAAAACAAAAGCCATATTGCCTGTCCATTTGTTTGGACAATGTGCAGATTTGGAAACCATGCAAACGCTTTCTTCAAAGTATAATCTGTTTTTAATTGAAGATGCGTGTCAGGCTTTCGGTACAGATTTTATTTTTAAAGATGGAAGCAGAAAAAAGGCCGGAACAATTGGCGATATTGGCTGTAACTCTTTTTTCCCTTCGAAAAGTTTAGGTGCGTTCGGCGATGGCGGTGCAATTTATACCAGAAATGAAAAACTGGCGGAAATTATCCGTTCCATTGCAAATCACGGGATGAAAGAGAAATATCAATATGAACGAATTGGGGTAAACTCGCGGTTAGACAGCATTCAGGCCGCAATTCTTGAAGTTAAGCTGAAGTATTTTGATAAGCATATAAAAGCACGGCAAGAAGCGGCTGCATTTTATGACAGTCATCTTGCTGAAGTTGAGGAACTCCAAGTTCCTGTAAGGTCCGGTTACAGCACGCATACTTTTCATCAATACACAATAAAGACAAATCAGAGAAACGAGCTTCAGAATTTTTTAAGATCGAAGGGAATCCCATCAATGGTTTACTATCCAAAACCTATCCATCTTCAGGAAGGATACCAGTTTTTAGGATATAAAAAAGGCGATTTCCCTAATGCGGAAATACTTTCTGAAACTGTTTTGTCGTTACCAATGCATACGGAACTGAAGGAAGACCAGTTGAAATATATTGTAACTTCGGTTAAAGAATTTTTTTCAAAAGATAAAAGATGACCGGAATATTCACTCACGAAACTGCAGTTGTTGATACAGGAGCTCAAATTGGAAATGGAACTAAAATTTGGCATTTCTGTCACGTAATGGGCTCTGCTGAAATTGGTGAAGATTGTGTTCTTGGCCAAAATGTTTTTATCGGGAATAAGGTAAAGCTTGGCAACAATGTAAAAGTTCAGAACAATGTTTCTGTTTACGAAGGTGTGATCTGTGACAATGACGTTTTTCTTGGTCCGTCCATGGTATTTACGAATGTAATTAATCCGAGGAGCGGAGTAAACCGAAAAAATGAGTTCAAAATAACTCACGTAAAAAGTGGCGCTACTATTGGTGCAAATGCAACAGTTGTTTGTGGAGTTACTTTGGGAGAGTATTGTTTCATTGGTGCAGGAGCTGTTGTCACAAAAAATGTAAAACCATTTGCTTTAATGACCGGAGTTCCGGCAAAGCAAACAGGTTGGGTAAGCCGAGTAGGAAATGTTTTGGGAGAAGAGCTGATTTGCCCCGAAACCGGAGAAAAATATGAGTTGGTCGAAGGATTTTTACAATTAAAGGAAAGTTAGGTTCAAAACGAACTACTAATACAGAAATCAAAAATGAAAAGATTCGCGTTAATTGGGGCGGCAGGTTATATTGCAGAACGCCATATGAGGGCCATTAAAGAAACAGGGAATATTTTGATCTGTGCTTCTGATAGGTTCGATGTGTTAGGTAAAATGGATAGCTACTTCCCCGATGCTGAGTTTTTTCTTGAACATGAGAATCTTGATAAATATATGGATGATCTTCAGATGAAAGGTGAACCCATTGAATATGTTAGTATTTGCACGCCAAATTACATGCATCCATCGCATATCCGGTTTGCACTTCGGAACGGAGCCGATGCTATTTGCGAAAAGCCTATGGTTATTTATCCGGAAGATATGCACATTATCAAGGACATTGAAGCAGAGACCGGAAAGCGGGTTTATACCGTACTTCAGCTTCGCTATCATCCGGCTATTCTTGCCCTGAAAAGTAAAATTGAATGCGAAAGCGCCAAAATTTACGATATCGATTTGAGCTATATCACTACGCGCGGGAGATGGTATTTAAAGAGCTGGAAAGGTGATCCGAACAAATCAGGAGGTATAGCCACAAATATTGGAATTCATTTGTTTGATATGCTAACCTGGATTTTTGGAAATGTAAAGGAAAATATAGTTCATGTTTATAATCAAAATAAAGCTGCAGGATTTCTTCAGTTGGAAAAGGCTCGGATCCGCTGGTTTTTAAGTCTCGATTATAGCGATCTTCCCAGGCAGGCTTTGGAGAAAAACATGCGTACTTACCGATCAATTAGTGTTGCAGGAGAAGAAGTAGAATTCAGTGGCGGCTTTGACAATTTACATACCGCTACCTATCAGAATATTTTAAGTGGAAATGGATTTGGCATCGACGATGTTCGCGAGAGTATAGAACTGACAGACCATGTAAGAAATATAACTCCGATTGGAATTAAAGGCGAATATCACCCATTTCTGAAGAATTTGAAATAGGCTATTGATTTAGCAGTTCAATATATTTTTTTGCCAGGTTTTTTCTTGAAAACTGTTCAGTTGCGGCGGCTTCAACCTGAAGTTTATTTTTCTGGAATAAATCAAAATAATTTGCAACTGAATTTTTGATTCCTTCAACATCTTCAAAATTAAACGAGTTCCCCGTACCTGTTTCGTTAATAATTTTTGCAAAATCTGCCTTTATTGGCCCAACGGCAATAATTGGTTTGCGTAAGGCAATGTATTCAAACATTTTCCCAGGAAGTATGCCCGCCACGTTAGGAGCATCGTTAATCGGAAGTAATAATAATGAAGATTCAGCCAGTAGCTTTAATCCTTCCAAGTGTGGCAAAAATGGTTGAAGAATCAGATTCTCGCTCAGGCTGTTTTTCTCTATTGAATTAAGAACAGACTCATCGGTTTGTCCAATAAGCTGGATTCTTAACTTCTCTTTGAATTCGTCGTTATCAATAGCAATTTCCCGTAAAGCTTTCCAAAGTGAATGCGGATTCCGGTCCTGATTAAAAGCTCCAAAATGAGAAATAATAAAAAGCTCGTTTTGCGATGGCCAGAATTCTTTAAAATCATCCGGATCGAAACCGTTGGTAATTAATTCGATCTTTCTTTTTCCCAGAATTTCAAAATCCTTCAGCCACGAAGGACTTACAGTAACCACGTGGTCGGCTTTCTGCAGAACCTTTTTTTCCAGTTTATGGTGCTTTCTGTCTGCCCATTGGGTTAAGCGTAGTTTATGATAAAAATCAATCTGGGTCCACGGGTCGCGGAAATCGGCAATCCAGGGAATATCAAATTTCTTTTTTAACCCAAGTGCAATTAAATGCATGCTGTGGGGCGGGCCGGTAGAAACCATCGCATCAATAGGATTATCCTGAAGAAATTGGGATAAATATTTTATAGATGGTTTTATCCAGAATTTTCGCGGATCGGGGATCATAAAATTTCCACGAATAAAAACCGAAAGTTTGCTTTTCCAGTCTGCCGATGAAGCTTCGGAAATGTAACCCGCTTTAAACTTAGTGCCGCTTTTTTTACCGGTCAGTTTCCGGTAAAAATCGTATGGCTCCCAAATTGGCGTTTTTAACTCAACAACATCCGGATGAATTTCTTTTACAAGGCTTTCATCAGCAACCGACGAATCCGGATTCTCCGGAGTGTAAATAATGGGTTGCCAGCCAAACTCAGGAAGAAATTTCGACATTTTTAACCATCGCATTACCCCGCCGCCGCCACTGGGTGGCCAGTAATACGTGATTATCAAAATTTTCTTCATTTATCGGAAGAATTATTATCCCTGAATTTTCTGAAAGAGCGTTTTGTAACTCACCTGTTTACCTATAATTTTGCTCAGGTCGCTGATATTAACCCGTTCCTGTTCCATGGTGTCGCGGTAACGAATGGTTACTGTTTGGTCCGTTGGCGTTTGATGATCGATGGTAATACAGAATGGCGTTCCAATTGCATCCTGACGACGGTAACGTTTCCCAATGGAATCTTTTTCATCGTATTGGCAGTTGAACTCAAATTTCAGGTCATCAATAATTTCACGGGCAATTTCAGGAAGCCCGTCTTTTTTTACCAATGGCAGAACAGCAAGTTTCACCGGAGCCAAAACTGCCGGAATTTTCAATACTACCCTTGAATCATTTTCAAGCTGCTCTTCGTGGTACGAGGCCGAAATTACCTGAAGGAACATCCGGTCAACTCCAATTGAGGTTTCAACCACATAAGGAACATAAGATTCGTTCATTTCCGGATCGAAATAACGAAGTTTTTTGCCTGAAAATTTTTCGTGTTGTGAAAGGTCGAAATCGGTACGTGAATGAATTCCTTCCACTTCTTTAAATCCAAAGGGGAATTTGTATTCCACGTCAACGGCAGCATTGGCGTAGTGTGCCAGCTTTTCGTGTTCGTGGAACCGATAGTTTTCATCTCCAAAACCCAGCGAGCGGTGCCACTTCATACGGAATGCTTTCCATTTTTCAAACCAATCCAGTTCGGTGCCCGGTTTTACAAAAAACTGCATTTCCATCTGTTCAAATTCGCGCATGCGGAAAATAAATTGGCGGGCAACAATTTCATTTCTGAAAGCTTTACCAATTTGAGCAATCCCAAATGGAATTTTCATTCGTCCGGTTTTTTGCACATTCAGGTAGTTTACAAAAATTCCCTGGGCAGTTTCCGGGCGAAGGTAAATTTTTAAAGCTCCGTCGGTGGTAGAACCCATTTCGGTAGAAAACATCAGGTTAAATTGCCGAACATCAGTCCAGTTTCTGGTTCCTGAAATTGGACACGCAATTTCTTCGTCAACAATAATTTGGCGCAATTCTTCAAGGTTGCTGTCGTTTAGTGCTTTGGCAAAACGATCGTACAGTGCGTTCCATTTTTGTTGATTATCCAAAACTCTTTGGTTGGTTTCCCTGAATTGTTGTTCATTAAAAGCGTCGCCAAAACGTTTTGCCGCTTTTTCAACTTCCTTGTTGATTTTTTCTTCAATTTTAGCCAGTTGTTCTTCAATCAGAACATCAGCGCGATATCTTTTTTTCGAATCTTTATTGTCAATTAACGGATCGTTAAACGCATCTACGTGGCCGGAAGCTTTCCAAATAGTTGGGTGCATAAAAATGGCTGAATCAAGCCCGACAACATTTTCATGTAAAAGAACCATGCTGTCCCACCAGTATTTTTTGATGTTGTTTTTCAGTTCTACACCGTACTGACCATAATCGTAAACAGCGCCCAAACCATCGTAAATTTCGCTTGATTGAAAAACATAACCATATTCTTTACAGTGTGCTACCAGCTTTTTAAAAACATCTTCCTGTGCCATAATAATTTTAGATTTCGAAATAACGGGGACAAAAATAGGATATAATTGCTTGTTGTGAAATATTTTGAAATGAATTGGGGAAAATTTGTATGGAGAGAGTTTTAGTCTACTTCTTCAAAATCGACATATTCTCCCTGATTCTGTTCTCTGTTCCGGGGATTTGTTCGGTCTCTTTCAATCGTTACCTCTCCGTCTCTTCGTCTTTGCTGATTGTAGTTTTGCTGTTGATTGTTCATTTTCTGCTGCATGTTTTTTATGCCTTTATCTACCATCAATGGTAAAACATAGCGTGCAAACAAACGAATTGCGTAGTAAATAATCAGAATTATAAAGAGGGTACGTAAAAAATTAAACAGATATAATAAAATTAAAAGTTTCATTCTCAAATGATTTTTAATCAGCACACAAAGTTATATTAATTAAAACAGTTGCTTACGGAAAATGTTATTTTTTGAGCTATTTAAAACCAAAAAAGACGGAGATATCCGCCTTTTAATATGAAATAATAAGATATTTTACCGGTGTGTGACATCTCCTCCGCTCGACTCATCAATATCTTTAACTTGCGGATTTCCATAATAGTAAACATCGGCTCCACTGCTGGCTTTCGCATATAATTCACTTGAAACATTCACACTCGCATCGGAACCACTGCTTACGCGGACATTACAGATTACACTTTCAAGATCTTTTGCGTTAATATCGCTTCCGCTGCTGGCATCTGCCTCAAAGTTCTTTGTTTTACCTTTTATTTCTGCATCGGAACCGCTACTGGTATTCAACGAAAAATTTTTATAAATAATATCCAAATCAACATCGCTCCCACTACTGGCTTTTACTTTTAGACTTTCACCTTTCAGTGTATTTTCCGATTCAACATCAGAACCCGATGAAGCATCGATTTCATTTAATTCTTTTACGGTAACATAAACTTTGCGTGCTTTTGAATGGCCCCAATTCCAGTTATTCCAGTTCGATTTTTTCATGTATATCCGAAGAGTGCCATTTTCAACTTCTGTAATTAAGTCATCAATAATGTCATCGTCGGCAACTACTTTTACTTCTTCTGTATCGCCCATTTCCAGGTACAAATCGATTCCGGTTGAAACTTTCACAGCCTGAAAATCTCGTACATTTCTGATTTCTGTTTTGTCGGAATTTCCGCTAAAAGCGCTGGTAGAAAAGCCAAGCGAGGTTATTAAAACAATTGTAAATAGGTTTCTGAATGCTTTCATTGTTGCTTATTTGTTTTGATTATTTAAACAGGACGATATAAAATATTGAAAGTTACAGTTCTGCCTAATCTTTTTTCACATTTCCTCCCGAAGAACTTTCAATGTTTGTATTTTTCGGGTTACCTGCATAAAAAACATTTCCACCGCTACTGGCATTTGCTGTTATTTCATCAGTAACGGAAATCCAGATATTTCCACCGCTACTGGCATTTAAATCACATTTTTCGGCGGTTAGTTCTTTTGCCTTAATATTTGCTCCTGAAGAAACTTTTGCAGTAAAAAAGTCGGAATTCCCTTCAATTCGAATGTTTGACCCGGCAGAAGCAGAACTTTCCAGATTCTTTGCAGTAGCCTGAAGTTTGATGTTACTACCCGATGAAGCTGAAACGTCAACATTTTCTGAATTGATTTCAAGCGTCATATTACTGCCCGATGAAGCAGACAATTCAAGTTCTTTTGAAACAATTTTGGTTTCAGAATAAACGTTACTCCCTGAAGAAGATTTTATTTCATCAACTTTGGGTGTGGTTACATATACATTTTTCGATTTTGCCCGTCGAATATTTTGCTTTGCTGTAACCACCAACTTATCTCCCTCGTTTCGGGTTTCAATAATTTCCAGCAAGTTCTTGTCGGCTTTAACAACCACTTTTGTCATTTCTCCCTGCGAAATGTAAACGTTAATTCCACGACTTGCTTCAATCTCGTTGAAATCTCTGGTTTTTCGATTTTCTTCTACAACATTGCCGTTACCCTCAATCCAGGGCCCCATAAAAATACAGGATGTAAAAATTAATGTTAAAGTAGCGGAAAACAGAAGCGCGATTTTCTTTTTCATAACTTGGTATTTTAAGGTGTTAAATTAGAATTAATTAACAGTGTTGTAATTTAATTCTGATTTAGCTTCTGCAGAAAGTTTTTTCGTTGAAAACAAGGATTTCATCGGTAAATTAAACCATTGGCAAGTGAACAATTTACCGCATTAAAACTTTCTTAAAAAGCTGAGTTTAATATCTTTTAACGTAATGGAAAGAATATAATGTATACTTATTTCCAGTAAGATTTATACTTTTGGCAGATTATTTGAAGATAGACTGAGTTTTTATCAGATAAACAAAAGCATAGGAATGAAGCGGGCATGGTCATGATCCTGACACAGAGAAAAACTATTTGTCATCATGCAAGGTTCATTTATGCAATAAAAAGGAAAGAAGATTAAAAAGATGAAAGGAAAGAAGATTTGGATAGGAATTGCATTGATTGCAGTTATCGGGGTAGGCTTTTTTAGTTTTACCCGCGACGACAAAAATTTTGAAATTGCAAAGAGCCTCGATATTTATAATACACTGTTTGGCGAATTGAATTTGTTTTATGTTGACGAAATTGATCCGAATAAGCTTGTAAAAACAAGTATCGATGATATGTTGAGTTCGCTCGACCCTTATACCAACTACATTTCGGAAAACGATATGGAGGACTTTCGGTTTATGACAACCGGAGAATATGCCGGAATCGGTGCACTAATCAGTAAACAAAACGACAAAATTGTTATTGCTGAGCCTTACGAAGGATTCCCGGCACAGAAATTTGGGTTAAAGGCCGGCGATATTATTCTTGAAGTGTCCGGAAAGTCAACGGAGAAGATGACGACTGAAGATGTCAGCAATCTTTTGAAAGGCCCGGCTAAAAAACCGGTTACCATTAAAGTGCAACGTCCCGGAGATAAAAAACCGCTTACTTTTGATGTTGTCAGAGAGAAAATTAGCATTGATGCAGTTCCATATTACGGAATGCTTGATGATAACACTGCTTATATTCGCCTTTCGCAATTTACCGCCAACTGTAGCAACGAAGTTAAACAGGCTTTATTCGAATTAGAGAAAAATAAACCTGAAGCCTTGATACTGGATCTTCGGAATAATCCTGGCGGCTTATTAATGGAAGCTGTGGAAATTGTAAACTTTTTTGTTCCAAAAGGGGAAGAAATTGTCAGCACACGCGGGAAAGTTGCACAATGGGATAAAGTATATAAAGCTACATCGAATCCTATTGATACAACAATTAAGATTGCAGTTTTAACCAACAGCGGCTCTGCTTCTGCATCAGAAATTGTTGCAGGTGCTATCCAGGATCTTGACAGGGGAATTATTGTAGGAACCCGTACTTTCGGAAAGGGACTGGTGCAAACGACACGCGATTTAAGTTATAACACAAAGCTGAAAGTTACAACTGCAAAATACTATATTCCAAGCGGAAGATGTATTCAGGCACTCGACTATACTCACCGGAATGAAGACGGAAGTGTGGGCACAATTCCTGATTCGTTAATTACCGAATTTACCACAAAAAAAGGAAGAAAGGTATATGATGGCGGAGGTATTGTTCCTGATGTTAAAATCGATCCCGACCAACTTAGTAGTTTAAGCGTTGAAATGATCCAGAAATTTATGATCTTCGATTTTGCCACTAAATACTCAAATGAAAATGAGAGTATTCCACAACCGGAAGATTTTAAAATTACTGACAATATTTACAACGAATTTAAAGCTTTTGTAAAAGAAAATAAGTTTGAATATGTTTCAGCTTCAAAAGACGAATTTGATGATTTGGTGAAATCGGCTAAAAGAGATAAATACTACCAGCTAGCAGAAAAGGAATTTGATGCGTTGAAAGCTAAATTAGTACCAAATCTCGATACCGATTTAAATATCTACAAAGATGAAATCAGTGAATTGCTGGAAGATGAAATCGTTTCAAGATACTATTACCAAAAAGGTGCAATAAGAGCCGCGATTAACGAAGATAAAGGTATTGAAAAAGCCATAGAAGAATTAAAATCTTCAAATGCATATTCTGCACACTTTCAGCCGGGGCTTATTATTTCAAGGAAATAAAACCGATTAAATACATTGGTACAGGAGGTCAAAATGGCCTCCTTTTTTATTTCTGAAATTTCCAATGCTAATGTAAAATCTAAGTAAATTCGATACTTTATATAAAGAAAAATACCCTTAAATCTTTAACTTTGATCGGATGAAATACTTGAAAAAATTTATAATACCATTTTTATTGCTGCTTTTAGCCCTCTTCTTCAAGATTTTTGTTACAAAATATGAATTGATTGACGAAGAATATTCTGACGTTACACAAAGAATTGGATCCATTTTATTGATCGTCTGTTTATCGTGGTCAATTATTGCATCAATTCGTGTAGTAAAACGAATTTTTCTTGAGCAATACGACACATCTGCAGAAGATAATCTTCGGTCACGGAAGTTTCAAACACAGTTCAATTTACTCGAAAGGATAATTGTGTTTTTGATAATCATTATCAGTATTGGTCTAATTCTGATGCTTTTTGATAATGTGAAACGAATTGGCATCAGTTTGTTTGCCTCTGCCGGAATTGCCGGTATTATCATTGGTTTTGCAGCTCAGCGAATTATCGGGTTGGTAATTGCAGGTTTACAGATTGCCATAACACAGCCTATCCGATTAGACGATGTAGTGATTATTGAAGGAGAATGGGGCAGAATTGAAGAAATTACATTAACCTACGTTGTAGTTAATATCTGGGATAAACGGCGTTTAATTGTTCCAACAACGTATTTCTTTGAAAAACCTTTTCAGAATTGGACCCGGACAACCGCCGAAATTTTGGGAACTGTATTTATTTATACCGATTACAGTGTCCCTTTCGATGCTGTTCGTGCCGAACTTACCCGGCTTCTGGAGAGTACTCCCCTTTGGGATAAAAAAGTAAATGTTCTTCAGGTTACCGATACAAAAGAATATACCATTGAGTTAAGGGCTTTGGTTAGTGCCAAAGATTCTTCAACAGCATGGGATTTGCGGGTTTTTATAAGGGAAAAGCTAGTGGAGTTTCTTCAGAAAAATTATCCCGAAAGTTTGCCGCGTCAAAGAGTAAAACTTGTGGATAATGAATCAGAAAAAAATATTTCTTTGAAAACAAAAAAATAGTATCGATGAAAATCTATTTTGCCGGTTCAATCCGCGGAGGCCGCGAAGACGCAGCATTATATTTAAAAATAATTGACTACCTGAAAACGTTTGGTGAAGTTTTAACCGAGCATGTTGGCGATCTAAAACTTACCGAACTGGGCGACGATGGTATAACCGATCAATACATTCACGATCGTGACTTGGAATGGCTACTGTCAGCAGATATTTTAGTTGCCGAGGTTACCACTGTTTCCATGGGTGTGGGTTACGAAATTGGGCGTGCAGTGGAATCAGGTAAAAAAGTATTATGCTTGTTTCGCACAGATTCCGGGAAGAACCTTTCTGCAATGATTGCAGGTTCCCCGGATATAAAGCTGGTAAATTACAAAACCTTCGAGGAAGTTCGCAAAGAAATTGAAGTGTTTATCAGAGATTTCACGAACTAACTTTCTCCGCGCTTACCGTTATTTCCACAACACATTTTTCTTTCGTTTTCAGCTATTCTTTTAGATAGGGTTTAAAATAAAGATGAATTAAACCTTTATTTGTCTTTTATTGTTAATTTATTGATTTATAGTTGAGATTGAAAAATTATAACAGACTAAGCCAGTAAATTAATTTGCTAACGTAAAAGAATTCTTTTCTGGCATATATAATTGGAAATTTCTTCCCATTCTGTTAGCTAAACTTCAATCCAATTTGATACCTAAAACCACTTATAATGAAACGAAGAACGTTTATAAAAAGATCTGCAATTACTTCTGTCGGATTAATTACCACCAAAAATTTATTTGCAAGAAATACAGGTGCCACGTATGGTCACAACGGAATGACTTACCAGATAAATAAGGAATGGGGAGCACTAAATCCGGATAAAACCCCGGTAAATGATTGTCACGAAATGATTCAGGACAACAAGGGCAGAATTTTATTGCTGACCAATGAAACGAAAAACAACATTATTATCTACAATAAAAGCGGCAAACTGATTGATACCTGGGGAACTGTTTTCCCGGGTGCGCATGGTTTAACGGTTCACAATACCGGCAAAGAAGATTTGTTGTACATCACCGATACGGTACGGCACCAGGTTTACAAAACTACAATTGACGGAAAAATATTACTTACGATTGACGCGCCTGCCGATATCCCGGTATATCAAAAAAAGGATGCTTTTGTTCCAACAGAAACAACCGTTCTTGATAACGGCGATTTTTATATTGCTGATGGTTACGGGGCACAGTATATTTTGCATTACGATGAACATGGAAACCTAAAAAATTCATTTGGCGGAAAAGGGGAAAGCGACGAACATTTTGATAACGCTCACGGAATTTGTGTCGATTACCGGAATTCAAAACCCACGTTATTAATTACCGACCGGACGCGAAATGCATTTAAACGTTTTTCGATGGAAGGTAATTTGATTGAAATTATTCATATACCCGGAGCCTGTGTGTGCAGACCGGTAATTAGTGGCGATTATTTATATGCGGCAGTTCTCCGATCACCCAGTCTTTCAAATGAAAAATCAGGTTTTGTAACTATCCTGGATAAAAACAATAAAGTGGTTTCCAATCTTGGTGGTTCAGAACCAGTTTACAAAGGCGATCAACTAGCTCCGCTTTATCAAACAGAGAAGATTTTTCAACACCCACATGATGTTTGCGTGGATGACGAAGGAAGCCTGTATGTAGCTCAGTGGGCGTCAGGGAAAGTTTATCCATACAAATTTACCCGTATCTAGAATATCCAGGTATAATATTAAGCTTGAATGACACAAAAAAATTACACTTGGCTGGCAATCGCGGCTCTGATCATAATAGCGCTGGCAATATTGGGCAAATTGCATTTTAGTGATAAAGGATTAATAACTCATCATGATGAGGTTTCTTACAACCGTGATATCCGCCCTATTCTTTCCGATAAATGTTTTGCTTGTCATGGCCCTGATGCCAACAAAAGAAAAGCCGGATTACGGTTGGATTTAGAATCGGGCGCTTTTGCTGAGTTGCCTGAAAACAAAGGCCACTTTGCCATTGTTCCCGGCCATCCTGAAGAAAGTGAATTGATTAGAAGAATAGAAACAGCAGACCCAAAATTATTAATGCCTGTACCCGAAAGCAATCTTCCAAAACTAACAGCAGAAGAAGTTGAGATTTTTAGAAAGTGGATCAAAAACGGAGCAAAATATGAGAGACACTGGGCATTTGTTGCACCTGAAAGAAAGGCACCTCCAGATGTAAAGAAAAGAAGTTGGGTGAAAAATGAGATTGATAATTTTATTCTTCAAAAAATTGAAAGCTCAGGATTAAGACCAAACTATGAAGCTTCAAAAGAAATATTAATTAAACGGGCTTTTGTGGATATTACCGGGCTTGCGCCCCAATACAAAGAAATCGAATTCTGGTCAAATAATTCAAATGATAATTGGTACGCACAATTGTTGGATTCGCTTTTGCAAAAGCCTTCGTATGGCGAAAAAATGGCAATTTTCTGGTTAGATTTAGCTCGTTATGCCGATTCATTTGGTTTTCAGGACGACAACATCCGTTCACAATGGCCATGGCGCGACTGGGTGATTCATGCTTTTAATCAGAACATGCCTTACGACGAATTTCTGACCTGGCAACTGGCAGGAGATTTAATGCCTGATGCAACAAAAGAAAATATTCTTGCAACCGGATTTTTAAGGAATCATAAATATACCGAAGAAGGCGGTGTCATCGATGAGGAATATCGTGTGTTCTATAATGTGGATAAAACCAAAACTTATGGGAAAGCAGTTTTAGGAATGACCATCGAGTGCGCGCAATGCCACGACCACAAATACGATCCGTTTTCTCAAAAAGACTATTACCAATTATATGCGTTTTTTAATCAGAGTAAAGAAATTGGTTATGAAGGAGATGTGAGTCAATCAACACCTGCAAAAAATCCGAAGCTTTTTATAACTGCTGAAGAACGTAATGCTCTGATGCCTTATATCAATGCAGTTGATACAAGCATTATAGAAGTTTCTGTGATGGGTGACAGTACCTGGAAAAGGCCAACCTACGTTTTAAGCCGAGGAAGTTACGATGCCCCCAGCGATGTTCGTGTTTATCCGGAAGCTTTAAAATCGATAATGCCATACGACACCGTGAAATATCCGCAGAACAGGCTGGGTTTAGCAGAATGGACCGTTGATAAAAGTAATCCGTTAACGGCCCGCGTTTTTGTGAATTTTATCTGGCAGGACATTTTTGGAAAAGGCATTGTAAAAACCGCAGGCGATTTTGGGTTACAGGGAGAATTGCCAACCCACCAGGAATTGCTTGACTGGTTGGCTGTCGATTTTATGGAACACGACTGGGATATTAAATACCTGATGAAAAAGATAATGCTGAGCGCCACGTATCGTCAATCGGCGGTGGTAAACAAAAAGCAATTGGAAGTTGACCCTGAAAATAGCCTTTACGCCCGTTCACCAAGAGTAAGGTTCAAAGCTGAAATGGTTCGCGACTGGGTGTTGAGCAGCAGTGGTTTATTAAATCCTGAAATTGGCGGGCCAAGTGTAAAACCTTATCAACCCAAAGGAATTTGGGAAAGCACCACTTCCGGCCGGGGAGTACTGGCAACTTATAAACAGGATCACGGTTCCGATTTATACCGGCGCGGAATGTACACGTTTATTAAATTGACTGCCCCCCCGCCTTCAATGATGATTTTTGATGCCAGCAACCGTGATGAGTGTGAAGCAAAACGTACAAGCACAAACACACCATTGCAGGCTTTGGTAATGCTGAATGATCCCTCGGTTTTGGAAGCTGCAAGAGTAATGGCAGAACGGGTTTCAGCAGAACCAAAAGATTTGGATGAAAAGGTGGAGCAGATTTTTGAGTCAATTTTGGTGAGAAAACCTTCAAACTTCGAAAAAGAAAGTCTTACAAAATACTGTAAAAATCAGTTGGAATATTTTGGCGCAAATCAAGCAATTCTTCAATCAACATTAAATGTAGGAGAATACATTCATCCAAAAGGAGAATATAACCGGCAGGAAGCGGCTGCCTTGATGAAAACGATTCTGATAATTTATAATCTGGAAGAGACAATAACAAAAACCTAGCAAAAGCATGAATGAGTTTATCGAACACGGTTTAAACCAGAACCGACGAAAATTTTTGTCGAAGATGAGTCTTGGACTTGGCGGGCTTGCTTTGGGGTCGCTGATGATTCCCGGGATTCTTGATGGCAAAAATGAAGAAGATTTTTTTGCAAATCAATTGCCGCACTTTGCTCCCAAAGCGAAACGTGTTATCTATCTTTTCCAAAACGGAGCACCTTCGCAACTGGATCTGTTTGATTATAAACCGATGTTGCAGAAAATGCAGGGTGAAGATTTGCCGGCAAGCATTCGAATGGGGCAGCGTTTAACCGGAATGACTTCAGGGCAAGCCCGATTTCCGCTGGCAGGCACAAAGTTTCAATTTGCCCAATACGGAAATAATGGCGCCTGGTTCAGCGAGATTCTGCCTCATATTGCTTCCATCAGTGATGAATTGTGTATCGTTCGTTCCATTTATACAGAAGCAATTAATCATGATCCCGCGCTAACCTTTTTTCAAACCGGAGCACAGGTTGGGAATCGCCCGAGCATGGGGTCCTGGATTAGTTACGGTTTAGGTAGTGAAAATAAAAACCTACCTGCCTTTTGTGTTTTACTAAGTAAAGGCAAAGGAAATGGTCAGGGTGTGTATTCTAAACTCTGGTCGAACGGATTTTTGGACTCCATACATCAGGGAGTTCAGTTTAGCAGTGGCGAAGAACCGGTAAAATACTTGTCGGATCCCAATTTTATCGATCGAACGGACAGACGTACCATGCTTGACGAAATTTCAGCCTTAAATGAAGCCGCTTACAAAGAAATGGGTGATCCTGAAATTGTTACCAAAATTCAACAATACGAACTGGCTTACCGGATGCAAATGGCAGTTCCCGAAATTACTTCGTTGCAAAACGAACCCGAATCGATAATAAAAATGTACGGTCCCGATTGTTTGTTGCCCGGAACTTATGCAGCAAACTGTTTGCTTGCCCGAAAACTTTCGGAAAACGGAGTTCGGTTTGTGCAGTTATATCATCAAGGGTGGGATTCACACGGGAATTTACCTGCTGAAATTGAAGGACAATGTAAAGATGTGGATCAAGCATCGGCTGCATTGATAAAAGATTTAAAACAACGCGGTTTACTGGACGAGACGCTGGTGATTTGGGGCGGCGAGTTCGGGCGCACCAACTATTGCCAAGGGAAATTATCCAAAGACAATTATGGCCGCGACCACCATCCTCGGTGCTTTACAATTTTTATGGCAGGTGGCGGAGTTAAGCCGGGAGTGTTCGGCGAAACCGATGACTTCGGCTACAACATCACCCAATTGCCGGTTCATGTTCACGATTTCCATGCTACAGTTTTGCATTTAATGGGAATCAATCACGAGAAGTTTATTTATAAACACCAGGGGCGAAGATTCAGGTTGACTGACGTTGCAGGCAATGTTGTACCAGACCTTATCAGTTAAACATGACGCAAAGAAAAATTTATCAGATACCTGAGTGGTGCCTCTGGATATTGAATCCGTTTATCCTGGTTCTGGCAATATTTCTGGATAAAATTCAACCCGGGCTTATTCTTCAATGGTTGGGGAAATTCCATCCGTTGGTGCTTCATTTTCCGATTGTTTTCGGGATATTGATCAGCATTTACTTTTTGTTTTTCCAGCAGCGGAGATTTCCGTTAGAAACCGAGAAATTGCTCTTGGTAATTAATGCTTTGATTTCCTCAATCGTTGCTGTTTTTGGATTGTTGCTTGCCAGGGAAAACGCATCCAATGGCGATTTGATCCTTATTCATAAATGGGGTGGAGTTGCTATTGCGTTTTTAAGTTGGATGTATCTTTCTTTGCTTCATTCAAAACCGGTTATCCTGAAGATATATTCGATTATATTTCTTTCCGTTTTAACTATAGCAACTCATAAAGGAGCCCAGTTAACGCATGGTATAAATGCTTTAAGTTTTCCTGAAAGTTCGAAATCTGAAAATCAGGTTGGACTTTTTGATGAAAATGCAACAGTATATGAGGTTGCAATAGCCCCGATTCTGGAGCAAAAATGTGTTACATGTCACGGGCCGGATAAAGCAAAAGGAGATCTTCGGCTCAATACCCCGGAAAATATTCTAAAAGGTGGCGAAGACGGAAATATTTTTGGTGCTGGGTTAGATGATGATGGTTTTTTGCTAAAACGGATTCATTTACCACTCTCAGACGATGATCACATGCCACCGGATGGGAAAGTTCAGCTTACAAAAGATGAGATCAGTATTTTAAACAACTGGATAAAATCAGGGGCCAACTTCAATTTAAAAATGAATGAGCTGGCGGAAGAAGACAGTCTTTATAAGCTTGTTAGAAAGCCGGGACCTGAGAATACAGCTGAAGTAATTTCCGATAAACCGTTGCCCGATTTAGCTGAATTTAATTCTAATTATTGTTCTGTAAATGCACTGTTCCCGGGTTCCGACAGAGTAGTAGTCAACTTTTTTCAAGGGTCTTTTTACAATCGTGAAAATTTAAAAAAGTTGGAAAAAATCAAAGAAAATATTGTAGAACTCAATATGCAGGGAATGCCGCTCGATAAAGAAGATTTGGACATCATTACACAATTTTTAAATCTTGAAAAATTGAATATCAATTATACAGGTTTGGAAATTGGTTCTCTTGAAAACCTAAAAACCTTGTCCAAACTTCAATCTTTATCTATTTGTGGAATTGATTGTGATGAAGCTTCTTTGGAAAAACTTTTGAACGGAGCAAATTTTACGACACTTAATGCTTGGTCAGAAAATGTAAATGCAAAAGGACTGGAAGATCTGATGGGGAAATATCCAAATGTTAAAATTACAATCGGTGATAATTTGGAGAGTGAATTTCTTCAGCTCAATGAGCCGCTAATTGATCAGGATTCAGCAATTATTCCGGATAGGCTCACGGTAAATATCAGGCACTATTTAAATGGGGTTGATATTCGGTACACCACTGATGGGAGTGAGCCAGACAGTGTGGAAAGTAAAAGGTACACCGGTGCATTAGTGATTTCAGAAAACACTGTTTTAAAGGCAAAGGCTTTTAAAGAGGGTTGGACTGGAAGCAAGGTGGTACAGCGGTCATTCTACAAATCGGAAATCCGGCCGGATACGGTTTATTTAATTACCAATCCAAATCCAAAGTACAAGGCATCGGGCGCAAAAACACTTTTCGATTTGGAATTGGGTGAACGAAATACCTCAAACGGGAAGTGGCTTGGATACAAGGACTCCGATTTGGAATTTGTTATTGGTTTTAATAGGGAGCAAACGTTAAAGTCGGCAAGTTTTAATGCGCTGATTAATTTGGGAGCCTACATTTTTCCGATCCATTCAATTTCAATTTCGGGCAGTAATGATGGTCTGAATTTCATTTCGATAGCGAATGCAAAATTCCCCGAAGCCAAAAAAGGCGATCACAACGAAACAAAGTCGTTTGAATGTAATTTGCCGGCGGATACTTCTTTTAAGTATTATCAGTTTAATGTCTCCAACCTGAAAAAACTTCCTGAATGGCATGCAGCAAAAGGAAATCCAGCGTGGATTTTTATTGATGAGCTTTTTCTCAAATAGGATTTTCATCCAAACAGAAATAGATTTTTCAAATCTTCAGTATTGGAGAACATGAATACGCTTTTCTTTTGGATTATGCTAATCTTTAATCTGATTCTTGTTAATTTAATTCCACTAACTTTTTCGTGTTAAACATCAATTTTAAAAATCCGGGTAAAACAATCAGCAAAAGAGGCAAGGCAATTATTAATCCACCAATTACCGCAATTGCCAGCGGCTGGTGCATTTTTGCGCCGGAACCGATACCCAAAGCAAGCGGTGTAAGTGCGATGATGGCGCCCGTTGCCGTCATCAGTTTTGGTCGCAGACGGTGCGAAATCGCAAATCCCAGTGCATTATTTACATTCGACTTTTTCAGTTCAAACAAAAACTGTTGAATCGTAAAAATGGCATTTTCGCCAATGATTCCGATAATCATAATCAGTCCGGTGTAACTTCCAACGTTTAGCGGTGTACCCGTAAAATACAGTGCTAGTACACTTCCTGAAATACCAAGCAGGCTTAGGAAAAGAACTGTGAGCGAAATTTTCAGGCTTTTAAACATGAACAAAACAACCGTAAAAACCAGCAATGCTCCAAGAATTAATATCTGCAGAAGTTCATCGAACGATTTTTGTTGCTGCGCAAATGAACCTGCATACACAACCTGGTAGGAGGGAGGAAGGCTGATTGATTGCACTTTTTTTTGAATGGCTTTCATTCCAGAACCTAAATCGATGCCATTTAAACGGGCGGTAATCATTCCCATTGTTTGGAGGTTTTCGCGTTCAATTTCGGCAACCCCGCTTTTTACCGAAAAATCAGCAAAAAACTGTAACGGCAAATAGTCGCCATTAGGTGTACACACTTTTACATCTTTCAATTTTTCAATTGGTGTATGGTTGTTTTCGGGGAAAATCATCCGGATATCGGTCAGTTGCTCTTTTTCAGGAATGGACCCAATTACCCTTCCCTCGATGTAGGTTTGTACCTGGGCCTGCATGTCGCTTGCCGACATGCCAAACTGTTTCAGTTTATCTTCTTTAGGTAAAACGTTCAACATCGGTCCGGCAATAAGAATTCCATTGTACACGTCGTCCACACCATCAATGGACTCAAGGCTGTCTCCGATTTGGCGCGACAGTTCCTTGATTTTTTCATGATCGTCACCAAAAACCTTTACCTCGATCGGATTTCCGCTTTCCATCAGGTCGCCAAGCATATCGGTAACTACCTGCATAAATTCGGTTTCCATAAACGGCATCGACTTTTCAATTTGTTTTCGGATGATGTCAGCCACTTCAACCGTTGTTTTTTCCCGGTTTTTATTTAGAATAATCAGGTAATCCCCATCGTTCGGTTCCGTAATGAAGAAACCCATCTGAGTTCCGGTGCGTCGGGAATAGGTTTTAACTTCGGGAACCGATTCAATGATTTTATCGATTTGTCGCAATAAACGGTCCGTTTCTTCCAGCGAAGTACCAGGTGGCGTTTTGTAATCAAGCACAATTGAACCTTCATCCATTTCAGGAAGAAATCCTGTTTCGAGTTTTGGAATTACTGTAACTATTGAAAGAATTAATCCTGCAACAATTACCAGACTGATATAGGGCCGCCGCACAAAAAATGCAACCCAGTGTTTTTGTTTGAAATCTGTCGCATGGAGATCCTTGCCCAGTTGTTTGTCTTTTGAAAGCAGAAGGTAGATAACAGGTAATCCTATCCAGGTAACTACAAATGATGACAGCAAAGTAATTATCATCGTTTGTGTCAGTATTTTGAAATAGGCGCCGGCGATACCGGTCATTAACTGAAAAGGAATTAGGATAACAATGGTACTTAATGACGAACTAACCATTGCCGGGAAAAGGAAATGAATGGCTTTCCCCACTAATTCCCTTGGTTTTTGGTCGGGATGTTCCTCGTGCGTTCGGTGGATTTGCTCCACAACGATTATCGCGTCATCGATAATCAATCCGATGGCAGCAGCAATTGCGCCAATCGTCATGATGTTAAAATCGTAACCAATAAATTTCATGACAAGAAATGTCAGTGCAAGCGTAATGGGGATGGTAATTAGGATAACGCTGCTGGCTTTTAACGAGCGCAGGAAAATGGTGGCAACAACAATAGCAAGCAATAAACCAATCCACAAAACATCGATGATGCTACGGATGCTATCGTGCACAAACTCCGACTGGTTATAATAAGGTTTCAGTTTAACATCGGCTGGCAGAATTTTATTCAGCTCCTCGGCTTTGGCCATCACTTCGTTCGACACATCGATGAGGTTGCTTTCAGGTTGTTTTAAAACTGCTACCAACGGAATATCCATGCCGTCGGCTTTAATCCTGATATATTCGGTTTGCTCGGCAACTTCTACTTTTGCAATGTCGCTTACTTTTATTTTTCTGGCTGCATCGTTAAAAAGTACAAGGTTTTCCAGTTGTTCCTTGTCATGAATGGTGGCGTCTGTAACTGTCAGGTACAAACGGTTGTAATCGATGGTGTAACCGTTCGACTGTATAAAATCGGTTTGCTGAAAAGCATTTTCAATGTCCTGTGGATTGATGCGTAAAGTGCTTAGTTTTTCCTGGTTCAGCACAATGCGGTATTCCTTGTTTTTCCCTCCTATTACCTCTACTGTAGCTACGCCTTCAATACGTGAAAAATAAGGTTTCACAAGGTATTCGGCTATCATTTTCAGCTCAATCTGGTTTTTTGTTTTCGATTGAAGAGAATAACCCATTACCGGAAGAATGGAAGGGTTCATTTTTTCGATAGTGATCTGCACATCGGGGGGCAAGGTGTTTTTTATCTGGTTGATGCGCGATTCCAGTTGCTGTTTTGCCAAATCGATGTCGGCGCCCCATTCCATAAATGCTGAAATCTCGCAACTTCCTAAACTTGTTGCACTACGGATAAGCGAAAGTTTTTCAACTCTTTTTATTGCGTTTTCCAGCGGCTTGGTTACAGTTACCATCATTTTATCCACTGGCTGCTCACCATTGTCGGCAATTACTTTTATTTTGGGAAAAGTTACATCGGGAAACAGCGATGTTTTCAGGTTTTTATATGAAAATGCCCCGCCTAATAAAATCAGCAAAAGAATGACTGAAATGGGACTTTTATATTTCACAAAAATATTCTTCATGGTTCTCTGATGATATTTACCAGGCTACTGTCTTCAAGTCCGTAACCACCTTCAAGAATGATAATGTCTTCCGGAGTTAATCCTGAAGAAATAATCTCAACCATACTGTCTGTTTTTATCCCTGTTTCAACCGGAACCTGTATTGCAACACTGTCCTGGACGATTTTCATCACCCAGAATTCAGTTTGTGTTTCATCGGTCAGAAGCGCTTTTTTGTTTATCAGCAGCGTATTGTTGCTTTCTGCTTTCTGAAAACTGGCTGTAAGGTTCATGTTTTCGGGAAGTTGCCGGGCACCCGACGGTTTAATCAGAACTTCCTGGGTTTGCGAAGATTCGTTTACAAAAGGCCTGATTTGATATACACTCCCGTTAATTTCCGTTCCATCGGGTAAAAGCAAATAGCATAAATTCCCCAATTTTATCAGGTTATGATTTTCGTACGGAACATTTACCTGGACAAGTAAATCTTTGTTGTCAACAAGGCTGCACAGCGGCGAACCTTCAACCACGTATGCTCCGGTCCCCAATGTTACTGGTTCGTTTACAATTCCTGAAGTGGTGGCCAATACTTTAATTTTTCCATATTCAGAACCGGCTTTTCCCATCTGTTGAAGCGCCTGGTTTTCGCGGGTTTCTATTTCAAATAAAACATCGCCGGTTTGTACCTGGTCGCCCAGTTTAATATTTACTGCTGTTATATATCCCGAAATGGGCGACACAACCTGGTTTTTCTTTAAATACACTGTCTTCCCGTTTAATACAAGGTTGTCTTTAATGTTTCCTTTAACCGCGTATGTGGTTTTTACTGATGCTTTTGCGACAACAGTTTCTTCTGTTTCTTCTTTCTGATGTTTAACACACGAAGTCAGAATGGCAAAAGTCAGAATGCAAATAGAAAACAGATATATTCGTTTCATCTTCAGTATTTTAATAGTTCCAGTAATTCCACGCGTTTATCACAATTTGCTTTTCCATATCGAGCAACACAGCTTCCTGTTTTTTTGAAGAAATCTCGGTAACAAGATATTTGTACTCCATTACTGAAAATTCTCCGTTTGCCAGTTGAATTTTGTACAAATCCATGAGCTTGTCATATTGTTCGATTTGTTTGTTTGCAAGCAAAATTCTTTTGTCTAACGAATTAAGTTTATCGAGTACAAAATTCTTCTGAATGGTATTCTGCTCAGCGCTTTTTTGTTTTTCGAATGCAATGTTTTCATATTGGATAACCGACTTATGTCTTTCAATATCGCGTTGGTTTCCATCATAAAGCGTTAAGCCGAAAGTGAGGCCGGTACTAAAACCGAGACGGTTAAACGAAGGAAGGTAAACCGCATTCATCCCGCCATTGGCAAAAAAGAAAAGTTCAGGTTTATATTTTATCTCCGAGATTTTCAGGTTGGTAGCTACAGAAAGACTGTCGAGATAATAGGAAGTTAAAAACCGAGAAGGCGTTAAAATCAGTGGATTTTGCTGAAAAGTAATTTCGCCGAGTTGAACTTCATTATTTTCGGTAATGCCGCAAATCAGGTTTAAATCGTAAATATTGCTTTTATATTCGGCTAAATAGGTTTCGTATTCCTGTTCGTAATTGCGGCGCGTAATTTCGAGCAACATTAGATCGCTTTGTTTGTAAATGGCATTCTCCACCAGCTTTTTCATGGTCTGGAGCTGGTCGTCGAGCAGGCCAATGATTTCGAGGCTGCCTGCTGCCTGTTTTTCCGATTTCAAACAAATTATATACTGGTGTTTTACCACATTTTCAAGTTCGTGAACTGTCAGTTCAATGTTATTGTCATTTATCCGGGTGTCGATGTCCGCTTTTTCGGCATAAATGTCTTTTTTCGATTTATTCAGTAATCCTTGGCGCAGCGACACAATTCCCTGGTATTGCCCGCCATCGGTAACAGCAAGGTCGTAACCGGTATAATCGTTTGCATCTTTTGTAACTAATTGAAACTGGCTTTTATTATCGTCGTGAGAAATAATCGGGGCAAATAAAACGCCTGCCTCAGCGGTAACTTCCGGTTTGGAATAAATGCGGTTTATTTGCTCCAAATCAAGCTGAATCATCTTTTTTTCATACTCGCTTTTATGAATAAGAGGACTGTTCATTTTGGCTTTTTCGATATAGAAATCTAGATTGCGTTGCTGTGCATGCAATTGACTTGAAATAAGAAAAAGCAACCAGACCAAATGCTTAAGTGCATACATAATCAGTTGGAAAATCAGGTTGTTAAATCAGACTAAAGATAACTTTAAATGGTTTAAAAATGGGGGTGATCCACCTTTTAGTTACATTATCTATTTATTTTTCATCTTCTTCTTCTTCATTCACTTTCTTTTTCGAAATGATTTTTCCATCTGCCGATACCTGAACTTCAAATTCCTGTTTTCCTTTTTCAACGCTAAGTTCGTAACCAGTGAAATCATGCGATTCCAGTTTTTCAACCGCTTCAATTTTCCATCCTTCCAACTCGCTGTTTACGGCAGAAAGTACATTTTCAGGCAAATTCGACTTTTTGATTTCCGTTTCGGTTTCGAGCCATTTCCCTGCATTGTCAAATGATGCCGACAACTTTTCGCCATTCAGTTTAAATTCGGCTTCCCACTCATTTGCCTCTTCCTGGTCCCATTTTACTTTGGTTGCACCTGAGAACTTCGAGTTAAAATTATCGGTTACTGATTTGGGAGGTGTTTGAGAACACGCAAGCAGACTGATTGTCAGTACTGCAATAACAAAAATTGATTTTTTCATGGTAGTATTTTTTATGATTATTGTTAAAGATAGAAAGGGAATCTAAAGAAATTTTGAAGATCTCAAGAGAAGTTCGGGGGAGTCATTAAAACAGAAAAACAGTGCCATTCATTTTTTAACGAATATTCGATTTTTAATCCATGCAGATCGCAGATTTTTTTGGCAATTGCCAGCCCTAAACCAACCGACTGGCTGGCTGGATTGATTTTGTAAAATCTATTGAACAACTTTTCGGGTTCTGCAATTTTTTCGCTGCCTGTATTACAAACCGAGATCTTATTTTCATCGATTTCGATTTTTATTTTTCCTCCTGAAATATTATGGTTTATGCAGTTTGAAAGAAGGTTATTTACCAAAATTTCTGCCAGGGCCGGTGGAAAGGGAACTACAAAATCATCTTCAATTGATTTTTCAAGTGTAAGTTTTTTTAATGTAATCAGTTCTGAAAATTCTTCCAGCTTTTCGGATATAATGATTTTCAGATTTGATTTTTCTTCTGATTTAAACTGGTTGTTTTCTATTTTACTGAGCAGAATTAATTCCCTGTTCAGTTTCGAAAGTCGTCTGACTGATGCATAAATGCCGTTTAATACTTCAGAATGTTCCTTTAATCCGGTATTACCCAGCAGGCTTTCCATTCGTGAACTGATAATGGAGAGCGGTGTTTGCAGTTCGTGCGATATATCTTCTGAAAATTGTTTTTGATTTTTGAAATCGCTGATGATTTGATGGGTTAACTGAGTTATAACTAAATTAAGCTGGTCAAATTCAGAGATTCCAGTTTCTTTCAACTGCAGTGGTTGTTGGCTTACAACGGTAAACTCTTCGATTATTTTGAGATTATCGAAAAAGGGCTGCCATACCGATTTTGCCACGCGGCGGTTTACTATTAAAAGAATAAGCGAAAGCAACATCATTCCTGATATCGTTATTAGTGACAGTGTGAGCAGGAAATCTTCCGATTCTATTTTTGACTTCCGCAAAATAATATGATAATAATTTCCTCCGATAGATTTTACTGTGGTGATTTGCCGGTAGTTTTCGTATTCTTTTTCTATTTCATTATAAATAAGTGTGTCTGAAAAACAGATGGCTTCAGGGGCTTTTACTGTTTTTTGCACTTTGGCTCCTGGTTCAAGGAAAACAGTTTCGGGTGACTTTAGCAACTGTTTTTCCACCATCTGAAGATTCTCCGACAGCCGTTCATCCATTTGATGGTTGATTATAACAGACAATGTAAAAAACATAATAATTCCTGAAAAGGCCATAACTGTCAGTGACCAAAAAACGTATCGTTTATTTAATTTGCTGAGTAATTTCATTGATCAGTAAATTTATAGCCAATCCCGTAAACAGTTTTAATGTAATCGCTTCCGCCGATTTTCATAATTTTTTTGCGCAGGTTATTAATGTGTGTGTAAATAAAATCGAAATTATCGGCTAGGTCAATGTTGTCGCCCCAAAGATGTTCCGCAATCGATTCGCGGGTTAATAACCGGTTTCTATTGGAAATGAAGAACAACAGCATTTCAAATTCTTTTTTTGTTAAAACTGCATTTTCCCCGTTAACTTTTACTGTTCCTTCATTGGGCTGCAATTCAATTTCGTTGAAAACAACTGTGGTAGCTCCGTCGAATTTCCGGCGCCTCAGCACTGCTTTTACCCTGGCGTTAAGTTCCGAAAGATGAAAAGGCTTGGTAATATAATCATCGGCGCCAAGATCAAGGCCAGTAAGCTTATCATCGAGTGAATTACGTGCTGAAATAATGATAATCCCAGTATCGGCATTTAGTTTCTTCAGATTATCGATAAGCTGCAAGCCCGACCCGCCGGGCAGAGTAATGTCAACTAATGCAACATCGTAATGATACATTGCCAGTTTTTCTTCGGCATCATTGAAATTTGCCGCTGTTTCGCAGGTGTAATTTTCTTTTTCCAGAAAGCTTTTAATCTCTTCCAGCAAAGCAGGCTCGTCTTCCACAATTAACAGTTTCATGAGATGCAAGTTATCGAAACATTCTAAAGAGATTTTAAAGAATTGAAAAATTCGCAGACATTTATTGCTAAAAGCACTTTAATTTCAGATGCTTATCAGGCTATTAAGCTTTCTTAAGGATTCATTAACGCTAATTAACAATGCATAAACATTAATCGAACTGCATAATCTTTAAATTTACCTGTATCATTAAAAATAAAGATGCGACTACTGGTAACCATATTGTTCGTTTTATTTTTTGCAGTTTGTGCCTATAGTCAAGGGCAAACAATAAAAGGTGAACGAACAGAAAAATACAGTTCACAGTTTTCAGCGTTAAGCGGGCAGAATGCAGTTTTATTCGATGAATGGCAGGACACACAGGAAACATGCGACTTGGATAACGTAACAGGCATTCCAGTTATTCCAAAAATCAATAGCGGTTCACAGAACTTTTTAGTTTCACGGGTTGCTCCATATATACTACAGATTCATTCCAATTATTTTAGCGTCTTATTTCTCGACCTCCCTCCGCCTGCGGTTTCAATTTAGCAGTCCCGGTAAGTAAAATTCGATTATTCTGCTTATTTCCTGATAGAGTAACTTATATGCCGGGAAATTTTTTCTACGATTTATTTACACTAAAAATTGAAATCATGAAAGCAGTAGCAAATCAAATTGAACACAAAAAATATATTGAACCATTTCATTTCAGCATTGACGAAACTCACGATAAAGTTGAGATTGTAGATTATTCAGAGGACAATGGAGATGTAGCAATTACTCTATTTTCGCTGATGTTTATTGAAGATAATTTCAGGTTCTTTCTGGATGGTAATAAACTGGTTATTGTTGTTACAGAGAAGGTACAATCAACTTCGGGAGATATGCCAATTATGGACTGGTACAGGTTTAATACAGTAAACCACGAAAGGTTAAGGAATGTTAGTATTTTCCTTCCGGGCGACAACTTCTATCTGTTGAGGCATTTTTTAATCCCTGAAAAATATTTACTAAAAATATTTCTTGGTCAGGTAACTGATAATTGATTATTAGGAAAGGGTGCATGAATTCGTGCACCCTTAATTTTTTCAGTTCCTGGTAGAACTTTGTGCGTTTTAACACTTGTTTCGGGCACACGGATTATTGGTTATAAAAAATCCAAACAGTCCGCCAAAAAACATACTCTTTAGTATTTCACCTGTAGTGAAATCAGCAAGCTGTTTTTCTTCAGCAAACCAGAAATATAAAAATCCTGCAACCGCACCAAGAACAATATATAATATGGTTTTTTTCGTATGTTTCGATTCGAAAGTGCGTTTTAGCCAGCTCCCTTCGGGTTTTATATCTAATTGTTTAAATTCCATGGTGTTATTTTAAAAATTTTCAGTGTAAATCTGATACTGTTATATAAGTTGGTTTAAAGTCTTGGTTCTGAAATCTTATCAATTACATTCCCGGTATTCGTGGAATTCGGTTCATTTTCGAGTTTTTAAAATAAAACCCCCAGCCTTTTTTTAACCAATGTCCCACAACAGGGAGCATAATCATCGACTCTTTTTTTGCATTTCTCGAAACCCATGCAGCTCCATCGCCCGAATCCATTATACAAATAATGCTGATTTTATCGACATAACTTTTTGTTTTTCCGGAACCGGTTATTTGCTGATGAACGTTGTAGGCGGCAACATCTGCCATAATTTCGGCCATGTGTCCTTGTTTGGCGCCCCAGCCCGGGCCAAGTAATTCGGCAGAATCGCCAATGGCATAAATTTCCGGAAATCCTTCAACCTGGCAAGTTGGTAAAGTCTTAACAAATCCGGCATCAGAAAGTGGCAAGGCTGAATTCTTCAGCACTGAATGTCCGCTTCCGCCGGCAATGTAAACAATAAGATCGCTTTCGAGGGTATCCCCGTTTTCAAACATAACTTCTTTTGAAGTAAAGCCTGTAATTTTTACTCCAACATGTTGTTTTATCCGGTAATGTTTAAAGAATTTTCCGAGGTTGGCAAATGCTTTTTCTCCCATTTTCTTCCCGGGTTCAGCCATAGGAGCAAAAAAAGTCAATTCAAAATTATCAATAAGTCCTTTTCTTTTCAGGTAGGTACTAATATTGAAAAGCAGTTCGAACGCAGGTCCACCACGCACCGCCGAGCCTTTTGTATCTTTTGGGTTTCCTCCGAAACCGATGGCAATTTTTCCTTTTCCTGCTTGTACAAGTTTATCCAGCTCATTGCCAATGCTAACTGCCTGTTCCGGTTTTCCACAAATCGACAAGGTGTTTTCATCGCCTTTCATCGATACTTTATTCATGCCCAATGCAATAAACAGGTAATCGTACGATTCTTCTCCGTTTTTTAGTTTTACAGTTTTGTTTTGAGTATCAATGCTTTCTACGCTGTCGATAATCAGGTTAAAACCGTGCTTCTTTTGAAGATCGGCAAGCGGAACTTTGCTATCGTCAAAACTGATTTCTTTCACCGGAATCCAAATGGAAATCGGGTAAATAAAAAGATAATCCCTGTCGGAAATTAAAGTAACATTATAGCCATGTTTACGAAGCTTTATAGCTGCCTCAACTCCTGCAAAACCACCACCTAATACGATAAAATGTTTCATTTGCCATATACATTATTTTACTGCAAAAATATGGCAACGGCTTTTACACAACAATTTTATCGAATTCGATGACAATGGAAATGCAGGTGAATTTTGACATAAAAAAAGTTGTCAAATGATATTATGTGGAAATTTCAAAAGTTTTAGTTTGTTGAGATGGGCGGGTGAAGAAGCACTGATTTTAGTATTCACGATAACACGTAAAAAAATACCTACCAACAGTTTTATAAATTTGGCCTTATCTTCAAGTCTTTATCTTATACGACAGCTATTTCTTGTTAATTTAAAGGAGAAATTACAATCAATGTAAACAAATCATGAACTACGGATGAAAAAGTCGTTTATTTTATTATGAAAAAATGTGAGTTGCCCTAATAAACCCAGTGAGAGGACGTTATGGCTCTCATTTTGCAAAAATAGAAATAAAAAACTTCTGAATTGAAATAAAAAAGAAAAATTTACTTTCAATTTAATACTGTATTAATCACATAATTCATATAGATATATAAATTTGTTCCTCCAAATCAATTTAAATTAAACACAAAATGGCTGAAGCTTTGAACCTTTTGGTAACAGGTATGGGCACCGTATTTTTCATTTTAATCATGGTGGTAGCACTCGGAAATCTCATCATTCGTGTTACAAATATGCTTTACATTGAGCCTGTAATTCAAGAAAAAAAATCTGTTTCTGTTACCGAAATTGCCCCATCAAAACTTGCTGCAATTGTTTCTGCAGTTGATGTTGTAACCAAAGGCAAAGGCAAAGTTACTTCCGTTGAAAAAATGGAGAAATAAAAAAATAATCCAATAACCAAAAATAGACTGAAATGAAGAGAGAGATTAAATTTAGTCTGCTGTATAGAGATATGTGGCAGTCTTCGGGGAAGTATGTTCCCCGGGTAGACCAATTGGAACAAGTTGCTCCGGCAATTATTGATATGGGGTGTTTCGACAGGGTTGAAACCAACGGAGGAGGCTTTGAACAGATTAATTTGTTATTTGGTGAAAATCCGAATATCGCGAATCGTAAGTGGACACAACCATTTAACGATGCCGGAATCCAGACTCATATGCTGGAAAGGGCACTGAATGCCATTCGTATGAGCCCGGTTCCAGCCGATGTGCGTAAGTTAATGTTTAAAGTTAAAAAGTTGCAGGGAACAGATATAGCCCGTTCTTTTTGTGGGTTGAACGACCCGCGAAACCTTGAAAACTCTATCAAATTTGCCAAAGAAGGCGGAATGATTTCGCAGGCAGCTTTGAGCTTAACCATGTCGAAAGTACACACCGTTGAGTATTATACAAATCTTGCCGATCAGCTAATTGATATGGGGGCAGATGAAATTTGTGTAAAAGATATGGCAGGAATTGGTCGTCCGGTTTTTATTGGGAAAATTGTTAAGAATATTAAATCTGCACATCCCGATATTCCGGTTCAGTATCACGGTCATGCAGGACCTGGTTTTTCTGTGGCAAGTGTGTTGGAAGCAGCCCGTGCCGGAGTAGATTATGTTGATGTTGCCATGGAACCATTATCCTGGGGAACAGGCCACGTTGATGTTCTTGCCATCCGCGAAATGTTACTTGATGCAGGATTTCTGGTAAAAGACATCAACATGAAAGCTTATATGGAAGTTCGTTCTTTAACCCAGAAATTTATTGACGACTTCTTAGGATATTATATCAATCCTAAAAACCGCCACATGAACTCATTGCTTATTGGCCCCGGACTTCCGGGTGGAATGATGGGGAGTTTGATGGCTGACCTGGTTACTACTCTCGAAAGTTTAAATAAATGGCTTGAAAAACGGAACCAGCCAAAACTTACCCAGGACGATCTTCTTATCAAACTTTTTGATGAGGTGGAATACATTTGGCCAAAGTTAGGTTATCCACCATTGGTAACTCCATTTAGCCAGTATGTGAAAAACCTTGCTTTAATGAACGTGGTTCAAATAATTAAAGGGCGTGAACGCTGGAGTATGGTTGCCGATAATATTTGGGATATGATTCTTGGAAATTCAGGAAAACTACCCGGTGAACTTGATCCTGAAATTATTGAACTGGCCAAAGCAAATGGTAAAGAGTTTTATACCGGAGTACCCCAGGATTTATATCCCGATAGCTTGGATATTTTCAAAAAGGAAATGAAGGATAATAACTGGGATTTTGGTCAGGACGATGAGGAATTGATGGAACTTGCTATGCATCCGGAACAGTATCGCGCTTATAAATCAGGTAAAGCGAAAGCTGATTTTGAAGCCGATTTGGCAGCCAAAAAAGCAGCTAAAGAAAAGAAATCGGAGAAAATTGAAGCTCCTGCAGGTGCCTATGAACCAAAATCGATGATAATTGATGTTAATGGTGAAAAATTCAAAGTTGGAGTAACCTACGGTGATATTGTTTCATCTGGTTCAGAAAATGGAAACGGAGCAAAAACTATAGTTGAAGAAAAACCATCAGCCCCTGCGGCAACAAATGGGGGAAAAGCCTTTGATATTATTGCACCGCTGGAAGGAAAATTCATGCTAACAAAAGATACTTCGGAAACACCCTTAAAAGTTGGAGACGTAGTTAAAGAAGGTGATTTGATATGCTATATTGAATCGATGAAAACCTATAATGCAATTGTTTCTGAAAAAGATGGAAAGGTTCTAGGTATCTTAAAATCCAATGGCGATAGTGTTGAAGAAGATGATGTTTTGGTTCAAATTACATAAATCCAATCTATGGAAATTTTAAGAGAACTGTTTAACATGACAGCGCTCGGGAATATTACCTGGCAAACACTGATCATGTGGGCAATAGCATTTGTATTACTTTATCTCGGAATAAAAAAAGGATATGAGCCTCTGCTTTTAGTTCCGATTGCTTTTGGAGTATTATTGGCCAATTTTCCAGGTGGACAAATGGGCGTGGTAAATCCTGAGTTGATAGAGCTGGAAGGAGGCCGTTATTTGAACCTTTTTGAAATAGCACATGAATTCGGGATTATGAATTATCTCTATTTCATGCTGATAAAGACGGGATTATTGCCTCCGATTATCTTTATGGGTGTTGGCGTTCTTACCGATTTCGGGCCAATGCTTCGTAATCTGAAACTGGCGCTTTTTGGCGCTGCTGCTCAAATTGGTATTTTTTCCATTCTTTTAGGCGCTGTTGCCGTTGGGTTTACTGAAAAAGAAGCAGCATCGCTCGGAATTATTGGCGGTGCCGATGGACCTACTGCTATTTACACAACCATTAAACTGGCTCCTCATCTTTTGGGACCAATAGCAATTGCGGCATATTCATACATGGCTTTGGTGCCGGTTATTATTCCTTTGGTGGCTAAAATGCTGATTACCAAAAAAGAATTTGCCATTAATATGAAGGAAATGGATAAGAAATATCCGGCCAAATATCAGATTAAAAATATGAAGGCTGCAAAAATTATTTTTCCGATTGCGTTGGGCACATTATCAGCAATTATGGTTCCATCGTCAGTACCATTGCTTGGAATGTTGCTTTTCGGGAACTTAATCAAGGAAGTCGGTTCGTCAACAAGTCGCTTGGCGGATGCAGCCCAGGGGCCTATAATGAATACAGCCACTATTTTTCTGGGATTAACCGTAGGAGCAACAATGACTTCCGAGGTTTTTCTTTCTCCAAAAACGCTGGGTATTGTTGTTGGCGGATTCGTTGCATTCGCTATTTCAATTGCCGGTGGAATTGTTGCTGTAAAAATTTACAATGCTTTCTCCAAAAAGAAAATCAATCCTCTTATTGGAGCAACCGGGCTAAGTGCCGTGCCAATGGCATCGCGTGTTGCAAATGAACTGGCATTGAAGTACGATAAAAAGAATCATATTCTACAATATTGTATGGCCAGTAATATTTCGGGCGTGATTGGGTCTGCTGTAGCAGCAGGTGTTTTAATTTCTTTCCTTATGTAAGATTTTTTTTTTTAGTTATAAATTAGAAATAGGAAGGGACTGACCAGTATTTGGAACAGTCCCTTCTTTATTACTTAAAGCTTTAACGCTCATAATGGCAACAACCAGGAAGGGCATCATAAACTTCCTTTTTTGCCTTATGGTGAGGCGTATCATGACCTACTTTTGCAACTGCCACTTCAATTTTATCGGTGTTGGTCTTGGTGTCATCGTAAGTGACTTCCATCTTTTTGGTTTCTTTATTCCAATCGGCTTTTGAAACACCATCAACGCTCATTGCAGCTTTTTCGATGCGTTTTTCGCACATTCCGCAATTGCCTTTTACTTCAATTTTTTCGGTCTTATTACCTGCAAAAACCGAAACAGCGCCCATCATAAAGAGGGCAACCAAGCTTAAAACTTTTGTTTTCATTTTATTTAATTTTAAATGGTTAAAATATTATTTATTCAATGTGTTATTATTCTTTTCACTTCAAGTGTTTCTTTTAAAAATTTTCCCTTTGAGGGGATATAAGGGGTGAGTTCTTTATCCCCCTGCCCCATTTAGAAGGGGGAATCCATAGAAATAGGTTTCAAACAATCTCATTATTAATCTAATCATGTTATCAGAATTTTTATTTTTTTCGTAAACGTAATGCATTTGCAATTACAGAAACGGAGCTAAAACTCATTGCTGTTGCAGCAATCATCGGACTAAGCAAAATTCCAAAAAATGGGAATAAAATTCCGGCTGCAACCGGCACTCCTAAAGCATTGTATACGAATGCAAAAAACAGGTTTTGTTTTATGTTGCGCATTACTTTATGGCTTAATTCCCTAGCCTTTACAATTCCGTTTAAGTCGCCTTTAACAAGCGTGATTTCTGCACTTTGCATGGCAATATCAGTGCCGGTGCCCATAGCAATTCCAATGTTAGCCTGCGTTAAGGCAGGAGCATCATTAATTCCATCGCCGGCCATAGCAACAATTCGTCCCTGTTCCTGTAATTCCTTTACTTTTTTGTATTTATCATCGGGAAGGCAGTCTGCGGTAAATCCATCGAGTTTTAATTCGTCAGCTACAGCTTTTGCTGTAAACTGGTTATCGCCGGTAAGCATGTGTACTTTTATTCCTAATTTCTGCAATTCATGAATAGCCTTTGCGGAAGTCGGTTTTATCGTATCGGCCACGCTGACCAGTCCTTCAACATTATTTTCTAGCAGAAGATACATTACCGTTTGTCCTTTCGACTGCCACTCTTTTGCTGCTTTTTCAACTTCTTCTGTAAGAGTCGCACCAAAATCTTCCACCAAGCGTTTATTTCCCAGACCAACTTTCTGATATTTATATTTTGCCTTAACACCTTTTCCTGTAACCGATTCAAAGTCGTCAACTTTTTGTAGTTGAATGTTTTTAGATTTTGCCCCTTTTACGATGGCATCAGCAATCGGGTGTTCACTATTTGCGTCAACTGATGCTGCCAGCTGAAGTACCTCGTCATCGTTCATTTTACCAAACGATTTATAATTTTTAAGGGATGGTTTTCCTTCGGTGATGGTGCCTGTTTTATCGATGATAAGCGTATCAACCTTGTTCATTTCTTCAATTGCCCGCGCATCTTTTACTAATACTCCGGATTGTGCCATCCGGCCAGAACCCACCATAATCGACATGGGAGTCGCCAATCCCAATGCACAGGGGCAGGCAATGATAAGCACAGCAATGGCGTTGACAAGTGCATAAACATACGCAGGCGAAGGACCCCAAATTGCCCATACTGCGAATGTGGCAATAGAAATACCAACAACAATTTGCACAAAATATTTAGCCACAACATCAGCCAAATTTTGAATTGGTGCCCTTGAACGTCCGGCCTCATTCACCATTTCCACAATCTGAGATAAAAGCGTGTCGGAACCAACCTTTTCAGCCATCATCTCAAAAGCCTTTTTACCGTTGATGGTACCACCTGTGACTTTATCATCCACCGATTTATCCACCGGAATGGATTCCCCGGTAATCATACTTTCATCAATCACCGGACTTCCTTCAGTAACAATTCCGTCAACCGGTACTTTTTCTCCGGGTTTTATTTTCAGAATATCACCGGGTTTTACCTCTTCCAGCGGAATCTCGTGTTCCTCTCCATTATGCACAACACGTGCTACCGGAGGCACTAAACCAAGCAATGATTTAATAGCCGAATTGGTTTTTGAATGTGCCCGTAGCTCAAGTACCTGCCCCAGCAAAACGAGTGTTAGAATTACTGCTGCCGCTTCGAAATAGACGTGTACATTTCCTTCGTGATTCTTAAATTGTTCAGGGAAAATTCCGGGAACTAAAAGTGCTACAACACTAAAAATGTAAGCTGTTCCAACGCCAATCGAAATCAAAGTCCACATGTTCGGACTTCGGCGCACAATGGAACTCCACCCGCGTTTAAAGAAATCCCAACCGGCATAAAATACAACCGGTGAAGCAAGTGCGAACTCTATCCAGTTCCACGTTTTTTCCGGTGCAATTTTCTGAAAATTCAGAAATGAAATCATCCCTGACATTGCAATGATAAATACGGGCAGGCTAAAACCCAAGGCAACCCAGAATTTCTTAGCCATTTTTTTATAAGCCTTTTCTTCATCACTTTCAGTTTCACCTTTTTCGGGAACCAAATCCATCCCGCATTTCGGACAACTTCCCGGATGGTCTTGTTTCACTTCCGGGTGCATCGGGCAAGTATATATAGTCTTGCTTTTTGTGGCGGCACTTTCTTCCTTTTTAAGGTGCATTCCGCAAACCGGGCAATCGCCGGGTTCATCGTACATTTTATCACCTTCACAACGCATCGGGCAGTAATATTCCCCGTTGCCGGTTGTCTTTTCGGCTACGTCGTAATGGTGATGTTCATCATGGTGTTTATGTTGATGATGTTCTCCTTTTGATTTATTAAAATTTTCATCGACCGGAATCAAATGCATTCCACAAACCGGACAATTCCCTGGTTCATTATATACTTTGTCCCCTTCACATTTCATCGGGCAGTAATAACCATCAGCTTTCTGCGTATTGTTTTTTCCCACATGCTCATGTTTGTGATGATGAACCGTATGAGAATGTTTCCCGGTAGAATTTTTCTTTCCTTTTATTTTACTTTCACTATTCATGATTTCAATTTTTTAATTCTAATGTAAAGTTACCGGATGCTGTTTTGCAATGTGTTACACTATTTTTAAATCTATTTATATGATTTTTAGATTTATACATCATTTAGCGATTTTCGCTTTTGTTCTCCCAGATTTTTGAAATAAGAAGGCGTAAAACCAGTCACTTTTTTGAATTGGCCTGAAAGATGCGCGACACTGCTGTAACCCATTTCCCAGGCAATTTCACTTAAGGTCTTTTCGTCATAAACCAGCAATTCTTTCACGCGCTCAATTTTCAGATTGATGAGGAACTTTTCAATTGTTGTTCCCTCCACCGAAGAAAAAAGTGAGCTTAAATAGGGATAATCGAGATTGAGTTTATCTGCCAGATATTGTGAAAAATTGATGTTCTTTTCTCCTGCGTTATTGAAAATATACTCGATGCAACTGTTTTTAATTCTTTCGATTAACCTGCTTTTTGAATCTTCAATAATCTCAAAACCAACCTTTTTCAGCTGAGTATTTACATTTTCGAGCTTCTCAGCACTAACCTCTTCCACTGTCCTTACATTCCCAAGCTGAATACTTTCAATAGAAATTTCAGCATCGCTTAAGATTTGTGAAACCACCATGATGCAGCGGTTGCAAACCATATTTTTGATGTTGATATTCATTTCCCTTTATGTTTAAAATTTATGGGACTGAAATAAGACCGAAGCTTCCTCCCAATATTCAACTTCCTGCTTCGATCTTCTAACCTTCTCCCTTATTTTTCTTTTATTTCACAATTTGCATCCTCTTTTATTTCACAATTTGAACATCCCAAATTTGAATCTGAATCACCCTCATCGAGTGCACAGGAATGATGCGTAAATGTTGCATTCCTGTCAAAAAGCAATTTTATGCCGAGAGCGAGAATTACAAAGCCCACCAGAAGAATTGCTACTATAAGAGTTTTCCAAATCATAACTTTCATTTTTTAGTTAAAAGTACTATCCTATATTGCTTACTACTTTAAAGTTTCCTTTGTTTCTCCGCAACTCAACATCATATCTCCGAAATAAGGATTCCGGATTTCTTCAACGTCGCTAAACCAGTATGCTCCCTTGTCGTCAAAAGCCATCGGGCAGTACTGGTAGTAAGCGGTGTCGTTAGCCAGACCAAACATTTTCAGGCTTTTGTAAAAAGCATTGTTGAAATTAGAAAAGGCCTGACGTTGTTTTTCAATATCCTCTTCTGACTGAATCGTTTCAATAGACTTGTTTAATACATTTACCTGGTCCATCCATGCCATGTGAGCGTCGTCTTTTAAGAGTTTCATATTAACTTTCTTAATGGCTGATTCCAGTTTTTTTGCTTCTTCTCCCACTTTTGCAGGATCGGACTCCACAAAAGCATCTTTCATTTTAAGATAATTTTTATAAACAGCAGTTAGCTGAGCTTTGAACTTCGGATCAGCTTCAACTCTTTCAACTTTTGTTTCCGAATTGGGCATTGCTTCCCCGCCCATTTCCATTCCGTCATGGTTGTACCCGGTCGACATTTTTTCGCCGGCAGGGTTCATCATGCTTGTTTTTCCTGCCAATTGCGCGGCGGCATCCACGCTAAATGCACCGTTGGTTACAATTTCCTCTCCTTCCTGTAAACCTTCAACAACTATGTAAGTATCTTTTGTTGCAGCCCCCAGCGTTATTTCCCGCATTTTGAAAGTTGGGCTTTCAGCACCAGGAACTTTTACATAAACCACCGAGCGTATTCCGGTCCATAAAACGGCTGATTGTGGGATGGTCAGGTCGTTGCTGCTGTTTTTCAGGTCGGAATGAATAATTCCATTAATGAACATTTCGGGCTTCAACTGCTGGTTGGTATTATCGAGTTCAACCCGAACACGGGCAGTCCGTTTTAACGGGTCGATTACCGGGTCGATAAAGGTGATTTTACCAGTGAAAGTTTTTCCGGGAACCGATTGTGTGGTAAAATCCACTTTCTGGTTCAATGAAATCCAGTGCAAATCCGATTCATAGGCATCAAAAACGCCCCAGACTTTCGAAAGGTTGGTAACTTCAAACAAAACCGTGCCTTTGGAAACATAGTCACCTTCATTTACTTTCAGGTTGGCTACAATTCCGGAGGTAGTTGCCGGAATCTCGAAATCGGTAGTAACTTTTCCCGATTTCTCAATCGCGGAGATTTGCTCTTCCGGAAGTTTCCAGTTACGCAGTTTCTCACGGGCTGCTTCCACCAGCGACGGATATTTGTCTTTTAAAGAAAGCGCTTCCAACAACTCTTTTTGAGCGGTAACCAGCTCGGGTGAATAAATGGTTGCAACCAGCTGTCCCTGTTTCACCTGCTCGCCGGTAACATTTACCATCAGTTTGTCAATTCTTCCCGGGACGTGCGCGGTTTGCGACTGCTTCAGCCGTTCATCCACCTGAATTTTTCCGTACAGCTGAATGTCTTTTGAAGCTGCACCTTTGGAAACGATTGAGGTCTGAACTTCGGCAAGTTTGATGGCAGATTCACTCATTTCGATGGCATCATCGTCGATTTCGGTATCAGCATTGACCAACGGAATTAAATCCATGCCACAAATCGGGCAATCACCCGGTTCGTCCATCCTTATTTGCGGGTGCATCGAACAGGTCCAGATTTGATGGGTTGATTCATCAATGTGTTGATGTGATGATTCGTTGATTTGTTGATTTGCTGATTCGGCGATATTTTGATTGGATGATTTATGTCCAATCAATATCCCAATAAGTATTCCGGTAATAAGTATAGTAGCCGGAACTATGTATTTTTTGTATTTATTTATTGATTTCATTTTCTTATTTCTTTGAAGTTGAAATAATGGTATTTAAAAGTTTTTGAACTGAGGTAAGCAATTCCAAGATTTCGGTTGAAGGCGAAGGATACGATTTACTGACTTTTACCAATGCAAGCCAATATTCTGTTTCAATGGCTTCCTTGTGAGCGATTTTGAGTTTGTGGATGAAATCGGCTTTGCTTTCCGCGCTTTGTGCTTCGCGAATGTTTGCACCAATTGAAGTTCCGCTTCTCAACAATTGCCTGGCAATCACAAATTTTTTCTGATTTTCCAGTTCTTCCGAGAATTCAATAATTTTAACTGCCAGGTCAAAACTAATTTCTAAAACTTCATTTCTTGTTTTCATCTTTATAATTTTATGCGATTTTCAATTTTATGAAATCCTCCAATCAACACATCTTCAAATTATCACATCCTCACATCACACTTCCCATTAATTTTTCTGCCATCGCTACCGTTGTGTTGTAATCGGTAACGGCTTCGATGTGTTTAAATCCGTAATCGAGAACTTTGTACTGCATCCTCAAAACTTCTTCATAATCCGCTCCCGAAGTTGAAAATTCGGTGAGCAGAAGTTCTGTCGTTTTTTGTGCCAGTTCTTCCTGTTCATTGTAGAGTTTGATTCTTCGTTCGGCATCATCCAGGTTTTGAATAAAACTACGGTACTGCACCTGCAGGTTGTTTCGCATACTAATGGTTTGCTCCTTTGTGGCTTCCTTCATCAACTCTGCTTCCCGTTGCATGGCATCATACTTTTTCCGGTAAATGGGTATTGAAACTGAAACCATCGGCATCACCATATCTTTCCCGTTCATCATAAAAGTGTTGCCTTCGCGTTTCTGATTCACCATGTAATTCAATCCGACACCAACCATCGGCAGGCCCATTTTAACTGCTTTTTGCTCCATGATTTCATAAGAGGAAGTTTCCTTTTCGAGCATCGAAAGCATCGGGTTGTTGGCCAGAATACTGTCGGCAATAGCGAGTTTTTCTGCAGGAAGAGATACTTTTTCTAATGAATCGGTAATCGTTACTGAAATCTCTTTATTGCGATTAAGTAAAATGTTAAAACTGATTTCAGCAGTTTTACGCTGGTCGGTCAGCAATGCCAGTTTATCCTGTTGTTCCAGAATTTCCATGCGCACCCGGAGAACGTCCTGAAGCCCGGTTTTTTGCGAAGTCATTCCACCCTGCATCGAACTATTCTGGCCGGAGCTCATTGCTAAAGCATTCCCCTGATTTTGTGAAGCATTCATTCCACTCATTCCTCCGCCGGCAGAATTCATCGTTCCTGTTGACGAAGAATTCATTGAACCATTGTTGTTGTTCATTCCGGATGAACTTCCGCCTGTTTCCGGCGATTGAAATTTTACCAGCGCCAGTTTTTCGAGCGATTGCAATAATTCAATGTTTTCCTTTACCAAAGCGATTTCGTTATCGAGTTTTATGAGTTGGTACCAGCTTGATTTCACCTGATAAAACAGGTCGGCTTTGGCGGCATTAAAAACTTCGTATTTTGCTTTTGCCATTTCTGAAGCTTCGTCTTTTGCCAACTTCAGGGTTCCAAACCACGGAAACATTTGCATCACTTCGATGTTGGCTACCTGACTACCAGCTAAAATCGCCATCGGTTTTACAAAAAATCCAAAAGACGCCTGCGGGTCGGGCAAGGTTCCAACCTGAGGAACTTTTTCGAGCGAAGCCAGGTACTGGTTAAAGGCAGCTTTTACATCCGGATTGTTTTTGGCAGCAAATACCAGTGCCGAATCCAGTGTAAAGGTTTCTGATTCCTGCGCGATTACCGGCGAAAAAGCCAGCATTAGCGCAACCGTTATTATTTTTATTTTGAAATTTTTCATGGCTCTTAATTTTCAACGGTTAACACTTGTTTTGCCTGTTTCTTCACTTCTCCTTCGCGCCAGAAACACTGGAGAATCGGAACCACGAACATGGTCATAATCTGAATCACCATACCTCCGAAAGTCGGAATCGCCATTGGAACCATAATATCAGAACCTTTCCCTGTGGATGAAAGTACAGGTAACAATGCAATGATTGCGGTTGCAGCAGTCATCATAGCTGGGCGAACACGTTTTTTACCGGCTATGATTACGGCTTCGCGAACTTCCTTCACCGTGGACGGTTTGCGTTCTTCAAAAACCTGGTGAATGTAGGTTCCCATGATTACGCCGTCGTCGGTGGCAATGCCGAAAAGCGCAATAAATCCTACCCAGACCGCCACACTCAGGTTAATAGTATGAATCTGGAAGAGGTGTTGCATGTTCACACCTGCTATAGAAAAGTTCAGAAACCAGGGTTGACTGTACAGCCAAAGCATGATAAAACCTCCGGCAAACGCCACAAATACTCCGGAGAAGTGGATGGACGAAGCCGTAAACGTTTTAAACTGAAAATAGAGTAGGAGGAATACCAGCATCAAGCTAATCGGGATAACAATTGCCAAACGTTTGGTCGCGCGAATTTGCTGTTCGTAATTTCCTGCAAAAGCGTAACTAACTCCGGCAGGCAGAACCAATTCTCCCGAATCTATTTTGTCTTTCAGGAATTTCTGGGCTTCTTCCACTACGTCAACTTCAGCTTTTCCTTCCACTTTATCGAAAATCACATATCCGTTTAAGAAGGTGTCTTCGCTTCGTATCATTTGCGGACCGCGGGTGTAACCGATATCCACCAGTTCGCCAAGCGGAACCTGAACACCGGTCATCGACGGAACCAATATCTTTTTGATTTCTTCGGGAGTACTTCGCAGTTCACGGGCGTAACGAACGCGAACCGGAAAACGTTCCCGGCCTTCCACTGTATTGGTTTGTGCCATTCCGCCGATTGCCGTTTCCAGAATTTCCTGAACATCTTCGATGGTCATTCCGTAACGGGCAATCGCTTTGCGGTTAATTTTTATTTCGATGTAAGGAGCTCCCACGGCACGGTCATAAAATACCGACTGTGATTTAATCGAAGGGACTTCCTTTAATATCGTTTCGAGTTCGATTCCGGCTTTTTCGATGGTTTCCAAATCAGGGCCGTATACTTTTAATCCCATTGGGGCGCGCATTCCGGTGGAAAGCATCACCAAACGGGTTTCGATAGGCTGCAGTTTTGGTGCTGAAGTCAGACCCGGAATATTGGTGACTTTTACAATCTCGTTCCAGATGTCATCCGGTGATTTTATTTCCGGTCGCCACTGCCTGAAATAGTCTCCGTTTTTGTAAGGAATCAGTTCATCTGCCGACATTTTGCGGAAACCGTCGCGTTCGGCGTTGTAAGTTGTCCCGTCTTTCAGCATAAAGTTTCCGTCTTTGTCCACTTTAAATGCCATCCGGTGGCCGTCTTCATCCAAAATGAATTCGGGCAGATAATTGATGGTATTTTCAAACATTTGCACCGGCGCCGGGTCGAGTGCCGAGTTAATTCGTCCCCATTTCCCAACTGCCAGTTCCACTTCAGGAATGGTAGAAAGTCGTTTGTCAAGCAATTCCACGTATTCCTGGTTAGCCTCAATTCCGCTGTGTGGCATGCTGGTTGGCATCAGCAAAAACGAACCTTCGTCCAGCGACGGCATAAATTCCTTGCCGATTCCAGGGAACGTTTTTTCAAAAGAATTCCATGCTGAAGTAGCTTTCACTTTTTCTGGCATGAATCCGAAAATCCGGTTCGCACCCTGCCAGGCAAGAATACCGAAGAGAATAGTTGCAAAAGGTAAAGCCATGAACGTCCACTTGTTTTTGAGCGCCCATTTCAGAATGGGTACGTAAAAGTGAACAATCTGTAAAAGTGTTCCCAAAACCAGGGCAATCAGAAGAGCCACAAACAGGTAATTGGAAACATTGCTGTTGTTGGCGCCCAGCGGAAGCCACTCGACAGTCAGGTACCAGGTAGCCACCAGCAAGGTGATTCCGATATTGATATAGTTGACGAACTGCTTTTTGTTTTCAGGCCATTTGTATTCAAAAAGATTATTCAACCCGATTAAAACCAGCGCTAATGCGGGAATTTGCTGCCACCAGATGGTGAACAGGATTCCTGCTGCTATCAGGATAAAGTTGAAAATCCGGTTTATCCTTTTTTTGTCGAATCTTACTGAGAAAAAGATATTGGCCAGTGTTGGCAGAACGATGATTCCCAACAGGAACGAGGCCAGTAAGGCAAACGTTTTGGTAAATGCCAGCGGGCGGAACAGTTTTCCTTCAGCTGCCTGCATCGCAAACACTGGTAGGAAGCTAACAATGGTTGTGGCCAGTGCCGTTGTAATCGCCGAAGAAACTTCAACCGTTGAATTATAAATTACTGAAACAAGACGTTTCCCTTTGGCATCTTTGTTTTCAGGCATTTCGAGGTGCCGGATAATGTTTTCAACAAATACGATTCCCACGTCCACCATTACGCCAATGGCGATGGCAATGCCGGAAAGTGCGACAATGTTAGCTTCCACACCCACCCATTTCATTACGATAAAGGTCATCAGAACGGCAACGGGCAACAGCGAAGAAATTAATACTGATGCGCGCAGGTTTAGTACCAAAATAATAATGACAATGATGGCAATAAGGATTTCGTGCGACAAGGCAGATTCAAGTGTTCCGATGGTTTCTTTTATTAAACCGGTGCGGTCGTAAAACGGAACGATGGTTACTTTTGAAACCGTTCCGTCGGCCAGTGTTTTTTGTGGCAACCCGGGAGCAATTTCAGCGATTTTTGCTTTTACATTATTGATGACTTCCATTGGATTCGAGCCGTAACGGGCAACCACTGCGGCACCCACAGCTTCCACCCCGTCCTTGTCGAGACCGCCGCGACGGGTAGCTGGACCGAAATTTACATGTGCCACATCCCCAATCCTGACAGGTGTATTGTTACGCACAGCGACAACCGCTTCTTTTAAATCCTCCAGATTTTTAATGTATCCCAATCCGCGGATGACGTATTCTACTTTATTTAATTCGATGGTTTCAGCGCCAATGTCGAGGTTGCTTTTTTTCACTGCCTGCATAATGTCCATTACCGAAACGCCGTAGGCTTTCATCGCATTCGGGTCGATATCTACCTGGTATTCTTTTACAAAACCGCCGATGGAAGCGACTTCTGAAACTCCGTTGGATGAGGAAAGCGCATATTTTACGTAGTAGTCTTGAACGGTTCGTAATTCCTGCGGGTCCCAGCCTCCCGTCGGTTTCCCGGTTTTAGGGTCGCGACCTTCCAGCGTGTACCAGTAAATTTGCCCGAGTGCAGTGGCATCAGGACCCAGCGTTGGTTGCACTCCCTGTGGCAAAGTACCGGGTGGCAACGAATTCAGCTTCTCCAGAATGCGCGAACGGCTCCAGTAAAACTCAACATTGTCTTCAAAAATGATGTAGATAAACGACATCCCGAACATGGAAGTGCTTCGGATGGTTTTTACTCCCGGGATTCCAAGCAGAGAGGTAGTTAGGGGATAGGTAATCTGGTCTTCAATATCTTTTGGAGAACGCCCCATCCATTCGGTGGCCACAATTTGCTGGTTGTCGCCAATATCGGGGATGGCATCCACGGGAACCGGGTCGCGTGGCAAAATTCCGGTGTGCCAGCTAAACGGCGCGTAAACCGTTCCCAGCAAAATGAAAACCACAAAAAGTAAGATTGTGATTAACCTGTTTTCGAGAAAAAAACGAATGATTTTATTTAACATGACCATTCAATTATGAATTATTACTGATGAATTACACTGGATTAAGCTTGAGTAAAAAATCCAATGGCATCTCCCTGGAAGGAAGATTAATTTATCATAATAAAATCATAAAAGATATACCTGTTTCTGCGAAAGTACAGTTTGAGTTGTTTTTGGCGGGGGAGAAAAGTCAACATACAAGTTTGTGTTTTCCTGTTCCGGCTCTGTCAGCAGGCTTTCAACTACAAGCAAATCGTGGCCCAATACATCAAGTTCAGCCAAAACCGGAATAGTAGAAATTACAGGAGTCGAAAAATCGTCTTTTACCTGATAGGTATGTGTTTCGTTCTGACAGCAACCATCCATATCGCAGCATGAATCCGCGTTGTGGTAAACGGAAACAGAAACAAGCTCACCCCCACAATAATGCTTTGATATAACCAGCCCCATTGTTGACACCAACAATATGAGTGAAAAAATAATATGGCTGATTTTTCTTATCATTTTTTGCTTTGTATGTAACAAAGAAACGATTTTTTATTTAAAATGTTTATCTTCAATAATATTACACAAACATTTTAGAATCCTTACACAATTTCTGCAGAATAGCCTGCCTTTTTAAATCCGGCAATGATTTCCTCTATATTTGCGTCTTCAGAATTAATGGTAACCAGTTTATCCGGGTGCCCCAAATCAATCTTGTAGTCAACAATTCCTTTATCACTTTTAAGAAGTGGTTCCACTTTCATTACGCAATGTTTGCAACTTAAATCGGTTTTTATCTTTACCTGTTCCATGTCGCTCAATTTTCAACAAAGGTAAGCCGGATGACGGGGTAAGTTTTTATACAATTTTTGAAAATGCTTACAATATTTTGTGCGAAAGTGTGATTGTGCCCAATTGACTAAAATGAAAGATTGTATTTGTTGCTGAATCTGAAAATCGACTTTTCTGAGAAAAATAAATTCTCTTTAACAGTATATTTTAGCAAATGGAATTTAGTATTTTCGACAGCATAACTCGTCATCATTAAATTGGAGTTATTCATAAAAACCATACTTATGAAAAGATTATTCACTTGTACACTTTTTATTCTATTAACGTTTGTCGTGGTTAATTCCAGCAATGCCAATGGAAAATCGGCGAAAAAGCATATGAAAAAATCAGGTGTTGAATTGTTTAACGGGAAAAACTTAAGTGGCTGGTATACCTTTTTAAAAGACCGGGGTAAAAATAATGATCCGAAACAGGTATTTACGGTTGAAAATGGAGTGATTCGGATTTCGGGTGAAGAATGGGGATGTATTACCACCGAAAAGGAATATGAAAACTACAAGATATTGGTGGAATTCAAATGGGGCGAAACGAATCATCCGCCGCGGCAGGAGAAAGCTCGCGACAGCGGTTTACTCGTACATTCTGTTGGAGAAGATGGCGCTTATAGCGGCATTTGGATGCGTTCCATCGAATGTCAGATGATTGAAGGCGGAACCGGCGACTTTATCGTTGTTGGCGACGGTTCCGACAATTTCAGCATCACTTCAACGGTTGCAGCGGAGAAACAAGGCAACTCGTTTGTTTTTAAGCCCGATGGACAAGAAGAAACCATCAACGGAGGCCGCATCAATTGGTTGCAACGTGATCCGGAGTGGAAAGATGAACTTAATTTCCGAGGGAAAAACGATGTGGAAAATCCACGGGGTGAGTGGAATACCATGGAATGTATTGCGGATGGTGACGAATTAACTGTTTTTTTGAATGGAAAACTGGTGAACCGGGCCACGAACGTAAAACCGTCAAAAGGGAAAATTCAGATTCAATCCGAAAGTGCCGAATTATTTATCCGCAAAGTTGAAATCAAACATTTATAGTTAATAATAGCTGAGTTGAAATCAGTTTTTACGGTGATCAAACTAAACATTCCCAACCTGATCCAACGGATTGCGATTCTTGTCTTTCAGGTTCTTATATTGACCGGTAGTCATACCTGTCTCTTTTTTGAACTGTGATGAAAGATGCGCTGCACTACTATATCCCAGTTTAAATGCTATTTCGCTGGCAGTCAATTCTCCGTATGACAATAGTTCCTTTACTTTTTCCACTTTCTGGAGAATGGCAAATTTTTCGATGGTAATCCCTTCAGAAGAAGAAAAAAGATTTGATATGGAAGAATAGTCAGCACCAATCAGCTTTGCCAGATGCTCCGACAAATTTACAAGTAGAATTTCGTTATGGTGGATCAAATGAATAATCTCGGCTTTTACCTGGTTTACAATTTGGGATCTTTTATCCATTAACAATTGAAAACCTCTTTTTTTCAGCGACAAATCAATGTCGTTTAATTGTTGCTGCGAAGGCTCAGTATCAACTTCGGCTTCTCCCAGTTTTATGGATTGGACTTTAAATCCCTTTTCAGAAAGAACCTGTCCAACCGTTTCGATACAACGTGGACAAACCATATTTTTTATGTATAAAACTGTTGACATTCCTGTAATTCAATAACAGTTCGAAACTGGTTCTGCTTTTTTTGTGACTGAAAATTACATTCTTTTTTGCTTAAATCGCTTCTAACGAAAGGAAATTTAATAAATACTTATTTCCCTTTCGGATAAAAAAACTAATTTCGTTTGTTTGTAAAAACCAGTCTGAATTATCGATCAATTAATTTGGATTAAGCCTTTAAGATCAAAGTATTTGTATCATTTAAATATTAAACCTAATAATAAAAATACATGGAAACTAAAAGAGAATTTTTAAAAAAACTGGGCTTGTTAACTGTTGGAGGTGTGGTCGCAGGAAGCATGTCACCAATTTCTGCAACTGAATCAAAAAGTAATGCGTTTGCTGCGAAAAAAAGTATTGGCTTACAATTATATTCATTGGGTAAAGAATTAACGGATGATGTTCCTGCCGGATTGAAGAAGGTGGTTAATATTGGTTATACATCTGCAGAATGTGCCGGCTACCGCGATGGTAAAATGTATGGTTACGAAATGGGTGAATTCAGTAAAATTGCAAAAGATGCCGGATTAAAAATTACCGGAACCCACGTAAATCCTCCGGTAAGAAAATACACCAAAGAAAACGCAGGAGAAATTGCTGATTTTTGGAAAAAAACTGTTGATGACCATTTAAAACTGGGCCTGAAAACCATTGTTCAACCGGGTATGCCAACCGTTGAAACCAAAGATGACGCAGCAATTGTTGGCGAAGTGTTTAACAAAGCAGGAGAAATTACAAAGGCTGCAGGATTAAAATGGGGCTATCATAATCACAATCATGAATTTGATCGCGTTGGCAAAGATGATAATGGAAGAGGCGGTGACGTGGTTTATGATTTGATGCTTAACAATACTGATCCTAAGTTGGTATTTTTCGAAATGGATGTTTACTGGACAGTGATGGGACAAAATGACCCGCTTGAGTATTTTGCAAAATATCCCGGACGTTTCCCTGTTCTGCATATCAAAGACCGTTTGGTTTTGGGCAAATCAGGAATGATGAATTTCGAAAATATATTTAATGCCGCTTATAAAAATGGCTTGGATGAATTTTATGTGGAAATTGAAGGTATTCGTGGTGAAATGACTCAGTTTGAAGGAGTAAAACAATGTTTCGAATACCTGAATAATGCCAAGTTTGTAAAATAGAGATCACATTAACAACGGCTCCGGCTGCAAATGATGATTCTTTTTATGTGATGTCAACTGTTCTTTACCAATGATCAGCAGGATGAATTTTTTCTGATGAAGCTCTATTGGAATTATGCCTTTTCAACTGGTAGTAGAAACTTGAAGGGCTAATGCCTTCGTTGGAACAAAAGTCACTATAATGAAAAAATGGGGTAATCTGATTTACGGATTACCCCATTTTATTTAAAAATCTTGGATCTTTGTGATTTCAATCGATTTTTTGGACTTAAATTTTCCTTTAGGTTGAAGTTTTAGATATAAGAACTGATTGATGCCATCTGTTTATCTTGTTTCTCCAAAACCATTTTTCTAAGTCTCGGCTCTTAAATTCTTTAAATTCTGGTATCCTTTCTTATCCCAAAGCTTCCTTGCACTAGCATTGCCCTTCTTTATGAACATTCTTTTGTACCTCATCGAAAGCTTACAATTGCGACATAAGAAAAGGAAATTATATTACATAAGCTCGATAAAAACTAATTTGTATTTCTAATTTCGTTAAGTATGTTGCAGGACTCGATGTAACTCGAACGATACCTCTTTTTTGCAAACAAACCTGTTGACATTCTTTTAAGTTCAGAATTTATATTTTCAAGTGATTCTGTAAGCGTTGATTGGAAAAAAGATGCACAGTTTAGGCATGTTGTTTCTTTAAGCTCTTCTGCAATTTTAAATGCACTTTTTAATGAGCGAATTGAATTGAAATAATCCTTTTCTAAATGATAGTTATGGGCTAAAGAATAACTTCTATTAATTTCCTTCAAATGATGGTTGCACCTTTGTGAATTGAGATGACAACTAAGCAACTCAATTTTAGTTTGATCTCCATTACTATTTTTCATATAAAATGCATGCAAAATTAATACTCATTTATTTTATGCTTGTGCGCCCGGAAATTGTGTTCCTCAAAATAATCAGTTTTTTTTTAAAATTCAATAATAAAAAAGAGTATTTTGTATTTTTATATGAAATTATAATTTCTATCCTTCAAAAACGCCTTATTAATCAATATATTATTCTAAAATGTTTTCGATGGCTGCAAGCTCTTCATTCGTGAAATTTGTATTTTGCAAAGTATCTACATTGTCTTCAATTTGTTTTACCGAACTTGCTCCAATCAACACCGAAGTAATTCTTTTGTCTTTCAACACCCACGCCAGCGCCATTTGTGCCAAAGTCTGGCCTCTTTGAAGCGCTATATCATTTAGTTTCACAATTTTTTCATGAGCTGAATCCACGTGTTCCTTTTTAAGAAAAACTTCTCTCATGGCCCTTGAACCTTCAGGAACTCCGTTTAAATACCGATCCGTCAATAATCCCTGTGCAAGAGGCGAAAAAGGAATACAACCAATTCCCTCTTCTTCAAGAACATCAAGCAACTCGTCTTCCACCCACCGAACAAACATGGAATACTTAGGCTGGTGAATCAGACATGGAGTTCCTAGATCTTTTAGAATTTTAGAGGCCTCTTTCGTCATATCAGCCGGATAATTGGAAATACCTACATATAATGCTTTTCCTGAACGAACAACCTGATCTAAAGCCATCATTGTTTCTTCAAGTGGAGTATTTGGATCCGGACGGTGAGAGTAAAAAATATCCACATATTCCAATCCCATCCTTTTTAGACTTTGATCGAGACTGGAAATTAAGTACTTCCGGGTTCCCCACTCTCCGTACGGTCCGGGCCACATCAAATATCCGGCTTTCGATGAAATAATTAACTCATCACGGTAAGCACTGAAATCCTGTTTTAATATCTTTCCAAAATTTTCTTCTGCAGAACCGGGAGGCGGTCCATAATTATTTGCCAGGTCGAAATGGGTAATTCCCAAATCAAATGCACGATGCATCATCTGCCGGCCGTTTTCGAGTATATCTATTCCACCGAAGTTGTGCCAAAAACCCAGTGAAACTGCTGGTAGTTGTAAACCCCATTTTCCGCTACGGTTGTATTTCATTGTATTATAGCGGCTTCCTTGTGCTACGTATGTCATAAGTTTAGTTTTAATTATTTGAAATGAATTTTAAATACAATCATTACCTGTTGTTATTAAACTTTGGGCAACTGCCAGGGAGAACGGTATGTAGGGACGAGGTAATTATTAGCATCTTCATCGTCAATAAACTTACTGTTTGCGTTATCCCAATATAAACGTTTTCCGGTTCGCTGAGCTATATTTCCCAAATGTGCTACCCTCGCTGTATTAGCTGCCACATGGATGTTAGCGTTCAGATTGCGATTTCGTTTTTTAACCCCATCAATAAAATTTTCCATGTGAAGATCGAGACCTTTGCCTGTTCCTTTAATCAAATCCACTCTTTCGATAAGGTCTTTACCTTTCTTTTGTTCAGGAATTACTTCCCATCCTTCACGATCGACAACCAACGTGCCTTTATTTCCAACAAATCCGACACCATGATTACGACCAAAATACCCACCATCGATCCCCGTTCCATGATCCCAGAGCATCGTGTGTCCGTCGAATTCATATAATGCCTGCATGGTATCAGGCGTTTCAGATGCATCAAAATCGTATGCAAATTTTCCACCCATTGCCATAATCGATTTTGGTGAAGGATCGCCCATGCCATATAAACCGTAATCGATAATATGTACACCCCAGTCTGTCATTAATCCGCCGGCATAATCATAAAACCATCGAAAATTAAAATGAAAACGATTGGGATTAAACGGTCTTTTCTTTGCCGGACCCAACCAAAAATCATAATCAACGCCAGCAGGTGGCTCACTGTCTGGTTTAATAGGAACCGGCTCCATCCAACCCTGGTAAGCCCAGGTACGAACTGTACGGATTTTTCCAAGTTTGCCCGATTTAACATATTCAACAGCATCCCTCCAGTGAGGATCACTTCGTTGCCACATCCCAACCTGCACAACTGTGTTGTATTTGTTGGCAGCTCGTTCCATGATATTGATTTCCTCAATCGAATTTCCCAGTGGTTTCTCACAATATACATCTTTTCCTGCTTCACATGCTTCAACCATTGGTAAACAATGCCAATGATCCGGAGTCCCGATAATGATTACATCGATTCCCGGCTCTTCAAGTAATTTTCGATAGTCTTTGAAACCTTTAGGTTTTGTTCCTTGTATTTTTTCCGTGTCTGCCAAACGGCGGTTTAATACATTTTCGTCAACATCACAAATTGCAGCACACTCCGTATTGGGTTGCCGAAGAAATGCCTGTAAATCAGCAAAACCCATTCCGTTTGCGCCAATTAAACCACACACCAGTTTTTCGTTAGCGCCAACGCAAGCAGCCATTGGCATACTTGAGGCCAAACCAACGCCAGCCACGGCCAATGTCGAAGTTTTAATAAATAGTCTTCTATTTGTCATTTTCATGTTGATTTTTTATTCCTTCACTGAAAATCGATCTCTTCATTTTTCCGGTAAACGGTTCCTTTAAAATGTGCAATACATTCTTCTTTTTCATTCAGAACCTGAACCAAATAGGTGCCCAGTTTATTTTGTAACGAGATTTCACTTGCAATTGCAGTTAAAATACCGGATGACACTGCCTTGAAAAATGAAATTTCAGCATTAATTGCCAAAGCTATTTTTCCATGTGTATTGGATGCTACCGCAAAAGTAAAGTCAGCCAAAGTAAAAATAGCTCCTCCCTGAACTACCCCTACCGCATTTAAATGATTTCGCCCAATTACTATTTCCGCTTTGGCATACCCCGGACGGGCATCCAGTAATTTTATTCCTGACGTTTTTGCAAATTGATCTTCCTCAAACTTTTTCCGATAGGCAGAAAATAAATGATCCATATATTTTACAGGATAATCCTGTTACTTCTTGTGGGAAATGAGTTATTTATCTTTGTGCATTGCATCGTCAAAAGCAACATCTGATGGAGCAAAATCAACTTTCTTCACAAATGTACAAGCCTCGGTTGCACCAGCTTCGCGATTCATGCCACTGTCTTCCCATTCAACTGAAAGCGGTCCGTTATAACCAATATCATTTAAAGCCCTGATTATATTTTCAAAATTGATTTTCCCTCGGCCTAAGCTTCTGAAATTCCAGTACCGGCGATTGTCTCCAAAATCCATATGCCCACCAAAAACACCAACACTCATCGGAACATCGCTCCAGTAAACATCTTTCATATGAACATGGAAAATCCGGTCGGAAAACTCGTAAATAAATCTCACATAATCGACATGCTGATAGCCGAAATGGCTTGGATCGTAGTTAAATCCAAAGGCCGGGTGGTTATTCAGTGCATTTAATGCCAAATGTGCTGTATGAATATCAAAAGCAATTTCTGTAGGATGTACTTCCAGGGCAAACTTCACTCCTAATTTTTGGTACTCATCCAATATCGGAATCCATCTTTTTGCAAAGTCTTTGTATCCGTTTTCAATCATTTCAGAAGAAACAGACGGGAAAGAGTAAAGCAAATGCCAGATCGGACTTCCTGTAAATCCAACTACAGTATCCAATCCCAACATCTTAGCTACCTTGGCCGTTTTAATCATTTCTTCTGCAGCACGCCGGCGAACACCTTCCGGGTCGCCATCACCCCAAACATGCGGACTGGCAATACTTTTGTGCCGAATGTCAATATTATCGCAAACGCATTGCCCATCAAGATGAGTTGATATTGCAAACAGTTTTAAATCATATTTCTGAAGTAGTGCTTTTCGTTCGTCGCAATATGTCTGATCGGCTTTAGCTATTTCCATATGATCGCCCCAACAGCAAAGTTCCAACCCATCATAACCAAATTCCTTGGCCTTCTGACATATTGTTTCAATGGGAAGATCGGCCCATTGTCCGGTAAAAAGAGTCACTGGTCTGGCCATACTATTTTTAGTTTAAAGTTAAATGTTCAACGTTTAAAGAAATCAGTACAAGATTCTATTCCCCAAATTTCACCCATTTTACAGCATCATCGTACCCGGCTTTTACAACTGTATCGATAAACTGCATTCCACGAATTCCATCTTCAACACCGGGAAAGTCGAGCATTTCCTTTGTTGGTTGTTCACCATTCGCTTTTGCTCTAATAGTAGTTGCAAAATTCCTGTAGATATTTGCAAATGCCTCCAGATAACCTTCGGGATGTCCGCCCGGAACCCTTGTATTATGAGCAGCCACAGCACTATCAAGACTGGTTCCAACCCGCAAAACCTGCATTGGCTGTCCGAACCATTTAACGGTTAATGTATTAGGTTCCATTTGTTCCCAATCTACACCGCCTTTGTCACCATAAATTCGAATTCGAATTGCATTTTCCTCTCCAACTGCAATTTGCGTTGCCATTAATACACCTTTTGCACCATTGTCAAAACGCATTAAAACTGCTCCGTCATCGTCAAGTAAACGGTTCGGGACAAATACATTGAGTTCTGCACATAATTCGGTTACTTTTAATCCTGTCATGTATTCTGCCAGATGATGAGCGTGTGTTCCAATATCACCCATACAACCTGCTTTACCAGAACGTTTTGGGTCGGTGCGCCATGATGCCTGCTGGTTTCCGGCATCTTCTACTTTTGAAGAAAGCCAACCTTGTGGATACTCAACAAAGATTTTCCTGATTTTACCCAATTTCCCGTCGGCAATCATTTGTTTGGCATGTTTAACTGCCGGATAGCCCGAATAAGTATGCGTTAAAGCAAAAGTCAATCCGGTTTCATTCAGTTTATCTTTTAACTTTAGTGCCTCATCAAGCGTAAAAGTCATTGGTTTGTCCAAAACAACATGAAACCCATTGTCCAAAGCCATCATTGCCGGGTCGAAATGAACAAAATTGGGAGTTACAATCGATACAAAATCCATTCTTTCGCCTTCAGGGAGCCTGGCTTCTTTTTCAAACATTTCCTGGTAAGTAGAATAAACCCGATCTTCAGGTAGGAAGTAAAGTTTACCCGATGCCTTTGAAATTTCAGGATTAACACTGAAACATCCACAAACCAATTCAATTTGATTGTCCATTAAAGCAGCAAGACGGTGAACTGCCCCTATGAATGCGTCGGTTCCTCCACCAACCATTCCCATACGTAATTTTCTATGCATTATCTTTCGTTTTAGTTGATTTAGAAATTAAAACTGTTAAAATTAACAACTCTTTTGAAAGGAAGCAAAAAGGCTGTTATAATATTTTACCGAAATTAAACGTATTTCTCTTTTTCAATTCTTAAGAAGAAAGGCTGGGATAGTAGAGAAATATTAAAATACAAATCATTAATTTTATCGAATAAATAAAAGAATATTTAAATAAACCAATAAACCATGGAAAGAAGAAATTTCATAAAAAAAGCAACGGTCGGGGGAGTCGCACTCTCAGGTTTAACAAGTGTATTAAGTGCGACCGGAGCAGAATCTGTTTTACCCCAATTTGAAAAATTCAAACTCAAATACGGGCCCCACTTCGGAATGTTTAAAAACAGTGCCGGTGACGATTTAATCGACCAGATAAAATATATGGCCGATCAAGGCTTTACTGCATTCGAAGATAACGGAATGATGGGCAGAGATGTGGAAACACAGGAAAAAATAGCAAAAACTCTTACTGACTTGAATATGCTTATGGGGGTATTTGTTGTAGAAAAAGGTGGAAATCTTGCCAATACGCTGGCTGCCGGGAAAAAGGAACATCTCGATATTTTTCTTGACGGCTGTCGCAGGGCAGTAGAAGTTGCCAAACGTGTTAATGCGAAATGGATGACCGTTGTACCCGGAGCATTTGAGCGAAAACTTCCTATCGGAATTCAGGATAGCAATGTAATCGATGCCCTTCGGAGAGGGGCCGAAATTCTGGAACCTCACGGGTTAGTAATGGTGCTTGAACCACTTTCTGATTCACCTGACCTTTATCTGCAAACTTCTCAACAAAGCTACATGATTTGCAAAGCAGTCAATAGCCCTTCGTGCAAAATATTATACGACATTTACCACATGCAGAAAATGGAAGGTAACCTAATTAATAATATTGAACTTACCTGGGATGAAATTGCCTATTTTCAAATTGGTGACAATCCGGGAAGAAAAGAGCCCACAACAGGCGAAATCAATTATAAAAACGTATTCAAATACATTTATGATAAAGGATACAATGGCGTGATGGGAATGGAACATGGAATTTCGGGGGAAGGTATTGAAGGAGAGAAAAGGCTGATACAGGCCTACCGAGAAGTAGATATATTTGAAGTTTAACAAAAGATAAGAGGACCGCACTAGTGGTCCTTTTCTATTTCCTGTTATTTGACTTTAGCTGATTAACCAAAAGTTCTAAATCAATATCATCCGGAACCGGAATATATAGTTCTTCCGATTGTCGCCATGTTAAATCAGTATAATAGTAGCTTAGTTTTATTCCATAAAAAGGAATTTTAATTATGTTGATTTTTGATAAACCGGAAAGCGGAAAATCCCAGTTGTGAAAAATTCCGTTAATATAGGCGTATTTTGTTCCTATTAGAATTTGTTTATCTCCGTTCATATTCCTTTGGGAATAATACCATGGAAAAAACAGAGACGCCAGAAAAACCAAAACTAAAATTCCGCCCATTATTAGAACAAATGCTGAAATTTCGTCCTTGTTCAATAAAAACAAAAAAGGAAAACTTATTATCAAAAATAATATTCCGGTAATCACCATAACAGCTTTGTTCTTTTTAATCCTTTCCTCTTTTTGAAATAGAACATAATTCGATAACATGTCGTTACTTAGTTCCCATCTTGCCAGCAGTTTCTCACCACTTAACAGATTATTAAACTTTTTTGACCTCGTCTTGAAAATTTGAGACGTTATATAAAAGCTTATCGCAAGAAAAATACCCACCAGCGTAATTGGCCATCTTTTTGAGAGTGGAGTTTCTTCAATGAATGGAAGCAAAGCAAACAGGAAAAGCAAAACAAACAGGAAAAAGAAGGTTTTTCCGATCAATTCCTGTTTGTTTTTTATTTTTTGCAGCTCAACCATTCTTTGTGAATAAAACGTTAATCACCAAAAATAAGTGATGCCGATCGGGTAATGTTTTGTCCATCCGGCGTTCTCACCACAACAGTTATTTCATCCCTTACTCCAGATTCTGCGCCAAGAACTGTCATTTTAAAAGTCCCGGCCGATTCAGATGCATCTGCAACAACATATTCACTATTTTGAGTGTAGCCATCGGTTCCAACCATCGAAATCGAAATCGAGCTTCCAACAGGCACACAAAATACCGAAACCGAAATAGTATAATTCTGGTTAGCCGCAGGCGAAGAAGGCGAAAGATCAAGAGAACGAATGCTAGGTTTTGCATTCTCAGATAATTCGGCATTTAACACCGCTGGTATTCCTTCTGCAATGGTAAAAGCTTTTGTAATACTTTTCGGTAATCCATGAAATTTAACATGGAGTCTCATGTTTCCGGTTAGCTTGAAATTCTCAAGTAGTTTTTGCTCATTAATCTTATCCATAATGGACGGGGATCCGGGAGGGCCCGAAGCACCTAAAGTTGCACAATAAAGCGAAAGTGCCGCAGTAATTCCTGCACATGCGGTCCCTACTGCAGGTGCAACAGTGGTTCCAATGCCCGTTAAAGCCAGTTTTGCTGCTATATAGGCACAGGCTGCAGGCGATAAAACTGCACCATAAATGCCAGCGGCATCGCAAATAGGCGATAAAATCGCAGTTAATTTTTCAACCGCTGCCTGTGGATCTATTGTTGGAGCAGTACCAGCAGGAACAATAATTTTGTAATGTCCTTTGGCAACGTACTCGGCATACAATTCTTTTAAAAGCACACTTCCTGATTGGTCGTACAAATAAACTGCATAAGGATTTTGGTTTGATGGAGCCCCACAGGAAGTTGTGTGTAAATCGTATGTTGTACCGTAACCAGCTGCCGACTTCAACAACTCACCAGAGTCAACTTCATTCGCATCGCTAAAAGGAGTGAATTCTATATCATAACAAAAATCGCCCGGTTCCCGCATCAATGCGTTATTATTTAATACAGCACTTTTTCCGGTTTCAAGCTCGGTTAAATCAATTTCTGTATTGATCTGATTAACACCATCGTTACAGTCAATAAACAATGCTACTTTATTGCTATTGAGCCATTCGTAATTGAATACGGTACCATTATCAGCAATTACAGTTTTCAGTTGTTTATCGCTGTTGAAAAAGAATTGGTATTCCTGTCCATTATCAAGAGTAATATTAATTTGTTCTACGTTTCTGGGTAGTCCGGTGGCATCTCTTGTTCCAAAAACATTAATAATTTCGTTGTTTTCGGTAACCAGTTTAATAAACTCTGGATCGGATGAATTTGTTACAATATAAGAACCGTCTGCAATATTAGTGTCGTTATCGTCGTCGTTATGTTTTTTAAAAAGGTCGTCGCACTGGAAAAAGATTGATCCTGTAAATAATAACAGAAGCATTACCGAAAAAATTCTAAGGTTTATGGTCGCTTTCATTTTGTTGATTTTTGATAATTATTTTTTTACAGATATTATCTTAAAAGAAACTTAGTTACTGGCATCACTAAAAATTCCGATCGTTTTCTTCGAACCATCTTCGAAATGAAGCACAAGGCCAACCATCCCCCAGCGATGGTTTCCAATAAATTCAATTTTCGAAACTCCGGGAATATTTCTCCCGGTTTCTTCCACATGAACGGTTTTAATCAGCATAAATCCCCATTGGTATTCGTCTTCAGTTGAAACCTTTGTAACCTCGCGTGTAATTGTTTTTCCATTATGTTTCAAGGAGTATTTATCACCAACTTTTGCATCATAATCCATAATGGTAAGATTTCCTTCTTCGTACACACTCTGAAAACCTTTGGTTGTAATTTTGTAGTCCCTGCTCACACTGGCAGTATTTCCGTCAACAACTACATCGGGCATTGCTTTTGCCAGGTTCAGTAAAGTTTGGTCTGTAATTTTTGCTGAATAAGTAATGGTTGAAACATCTCCATTTTGCGCAGTTACCTTTGCAGAAGTATTGCTTACTCCGGGGAACGATGACACCCCGACTTCAAACGTGTTGTTGATTTCACCCATGGGTGAAGGATCTCCTCCAATATTGCTCCCTCCATCATCCAGCAAATCGCACGACATAAAAATGGCAAATAGCAACAAGATGGCAATTTGAAAAAAGTGTTTTGTTTTCATTTTTAATTTTTAAAGGTTATCGATTGTTTTTAAAGCTTTGTATCGAAATAACAAAACTTGAAATATGAGAAAACTTGAAATCAGGAATATGAGAAATACTGCTGATGAGAATAAAAAAATTGTCCATCCGTAAATGAAGAGAAATACCAATGCCCAAATAGCTAATGTAAAATAAGCGGCATTAACAAGTGCTTTTAAACGAAGGAAAGTCATATCACTATTTTCAGCTTTCTCTTTCGAAAAAACTAAAATCGAGAATCCGGTAATAATAAAGATCGCAGCTATTTCATCCAGAATATTGGTTTGTGCATTTACAAAATACCGGGTCTCCGCATACGATGTAACAAAGGCAAAAACTTTTGCCACAAAAAACGCAGGTTTTCCTCCAAAAAAATAGAGATACCCGGAAATTATTCCTACTCCAATAAAAACATATGCAAATATTCTTATCCTGTTTGGCAATAAAGGAATTTGGTTCATTTCTGGTTTATCTCGATTTTTAAACAAATGTATCGAGAAGCAATATTATTGGATAAGCATGTTGTAAAAGCCATAAGCAAATGGTAAATTTAGGTCGCATAAAAACTAAATTGCAACTAATTTCACATGTGGTATGATTTTATAATTTATACCCCCACTTATGTTACCTTTTTTTGGTGCATTGTTTTGCTTTCAAGTTTCCGGGTTAACAACAGAGCAAAGCATTTTCTGGGTATTTTTATGTTTGCGGCATTTGTGCTTTACTTATCTCATGCGGTTTTTTTTCAACGGCAACTAGAGGTTTATTCCGTTTTCGATCCGCTTTATATTGCTGCATCATTATCAGTGTATCCACTTTATTTTTGGTACATAAAATTGCTGACAATTGAATCAGAAATTAATTTCAGGAATTTATGGCTCCTTTTTCCTGCATTGCTTACGGGCATGGCATCAGCAATTCTTTATTTACTGATGGCACCAGAGGAGAGAATTCTGTATATAAAGCACAACCTTCTTCGAGAGGTATTTTCAGAGCCGGAATCGTTGAAAATTACCATTCAGAAGTGGATATTTATTGGCAGCCGGATTATTTTTGCCTTTCAGGTAGTAATATTTGCAGCGCTTGGAAGCCGATTAGTGGTTCGTTATAATAAACGAATCGCTAATTTTTACTCCAATCTGGAAAGTAAAACCATACTTTGGGTTAATCTTTTACTTTTTTCATTTGTATTTACATCGCTTACAAGCACTGTTTTCAACATTATCGGCAAAGCTGTTTTTTTCGATAATACCTGGCTTTTACTTATTCCTTCCTCTCTGTTTAGCATTCTGCTTTTCCTTATTGGTTTGCAAGGCTATATGCAAAACTATTCTGTTAGAGATTTAGAACTTGACGAAAGACAAACACCGGAACAGGAATACAGGAAGTACAATAATGCTGCTTTAAAAACCGGACTCCTTGACTTATTCTCAAACGAAAAAATTTATAAGCAACCTGACTTAAAGATCACACAGGTTTCTGCCCAGCTTCAAACCAACCGGACTTATATTTCCAATCTTATTAATACTGAATTTAAATGCACTTTCAGCGAATTTGTTAACCGGTACAGAATGGAAGAAGCAAAAAGAATGCTGTGTAAAAAAGACTCTACATTGTATTCTTTGGATTTTATAGCTGAAAAATCAGGGTTTGGTTCCATTAGCACATTTATCCGGGTTTTTAAAGATTTGGAAGGAATTACACCTGGCCGCTTCCGCGACAAAAACATTCAAACAAAAAATTCTTCCTTTTAAAATGCAAAAGGGACAGAAAACAAATTCTATCCCTTTAACTTTCATTTTGCCTATGGCTAATTAATTGATGAGGGCCGGGAAAAATTGCATTTTATACTGCGAATTTATTACCCGAATATTTTTACTAAATTTTTCTAATCAAGTATTAAAAAACTTTTAGCAAAGTTCAAGATTATGATTGAAAGCGCGACAATTAAATCGTAAAAAATACGGTTAAATCATAAATTCCAAACACGAATATCGTAAATTAGATCGCTTGTTCAACAAAAGAAGTATTATGAAATCGATTTATACCGGATGATAAAATATATCTCACTCCTATCTCCAATATATGTTACTTTATTTTGGAGCATTATATTTCTAATTCACCTTAAGGAAAAAGATAAACCCAAGAAATTACTTGGTGCCTTTATGATAACTGCCTTTATCCTTTACTGCTGTCATGCCATTTTTTTCAACAAACTCTTCTTACTATACTCTTATATTGAATTTGTTTATGTTTTTTGCATGCTTTTGATTTATCCAGTATATTTTATTTATCTCGAAGCTTTAACAAACGATGAAATTACGTTAAAAGAAAAGCTACAGCACTTTATCCCAGCTGCGTTTTTTGGATTCCTGGTTTTTATCACCTCTTTGATAATGAATCGGGAAAACCGAATAATTTATGTTGAGGAAATTTTAATCAACAAAAATTTGAAGAGTATTGATATTTCTACTTTTGTTGGAACAAAGGGGTTTATATTTCTTTGCAGCCGAATTGCATTCCTTTTTCAGGTTATTATATATATACATGCCGGAATTAAGTTAGTAAATCGGCACAACAAACAAATTGAAGATTATTATTCAAATACTGAAGGAAAAACGTTGAGCTGGATTAAAACAATAATTGTTCTTATACTTGCGGCTGCAACGGCAAGTATTGCAGCAACTATTATGGGGCGGGGTTACTTTAGTAAACACGAAAGCTTGTTAATAATTCCCTCCACTATCTTCAGTTCACTAATTTTTTTAATCGGCTTTAAAGGAACTCGCCAAATAAGCGTTAATTCCAATTTTAATGATGATAAAGAAGAATTACCGTTTAATGAGACAAAATCTGGACAAAACAACCAACTAAAAATCCAGTTACTATATCTTTTTGAAAACGAAAAAATATACATCCTGCCTGATTTGAGAATCACAGACATTTCAGAAAAATTATATACCAACCGAACGTATGTTTCGAAATTGATCAATGAAGAATTTCAAATGAATTTCAACGAATTCGTCAACAACTACCGGGTGCAGGAAGCCAAGGAATTATTAAAAAAAGAATCTCCTAAAACCTTTACTCTTGAAATGGTTGCCGAAAAATCGGGGTTTGGTTCATTTAATTCTTTTACCCGTGTTTTTAAGGCCACTACCGGAACCACGCCCGGAAAATACCGGGAGCATTACAATTTAAACGGAAGCGTCCATTTCTAATTCTTCATTCCAATAATCAGCGATAAATCCATTGGATACTTTCCGGATTTTGCCCCATAAACCGAAAGTCCCCCTCTATTGTCTGATGATTCGGAAACCAACAAGCGTATCGACACTTTGCCTGCTTTTAATGCCTCTTTTAATGTCAGTTCATCCAAATCGGCTTTTACAAGATATCCGTACGATCCTGCCTCGTCGAGCAACCAGGGTTTCTTTTCTTCACTTCCCCATTCATTTCCAGGTTCCTGATTTTTCCAGGAAAGTATTCCCTGGTGATCAGCCGGATCATCCGGTAGTTCCAATTCCGCAATAATCTGGTCGTTTGCCGTAACTTTCAACAATGAGCCATGCAATTTTTCATCGGTTTGCGGATAGCTGTTTTTACCATAACCCGGAATTCTTCCCTTTTCTGAAACCACCGTCATTCCAATTCTTTCCGCATCCCCTTCCTCCAAATATTTTTCCTGTGGATAACGTGATGCCAACTCAGCCCTGAATTCAATACTTTCTACTTTATCAGCATCCAGGTTCTCCGGAAGTTTAAATTCGTATTCAAAATAACCGGCACCCATTCCCCACACTTTGTTTCCATTCTGCGGAGCAAATTGTTTTATATTCCAGGCCTGATCAACATAATCGGACGGAGACTTTGTTATTACTAAGTCATTGCCCGTCATTTTTCCGTTTACTGTAAAAGGAACAAAATTACGTTGAATGACATTTCCATTCCCATCTTCCAGATACGTGGCAAATATCATTACCATCGTTTGATCGGGTGCAGTAAAAACAACATCATTCTGAGGTGTAAAAGAAAATGGCTCTGCTTTCACAATATTTATCTCGCCAGAAATATAATCGACCTTTTCGCCCAGCGCATCCCATCCGTAAACAGCATATTTTAACCTGAGATTACCGGGAATATCATATGTAACAGCACTTATTCCAACCGGCATTGTTATAACTGAGCCCGCTTCATAGTCCTCAAAAAAATCCTTGCCCGACACTACATACAAATCTTCATGAAAATCACTCATTGTCATTCCCTGAACCAATTCATCAAGTCCGAACATTTTTTTAGATCGATCAAACCGGTAATAACCATTCCATTCATTTATAACATCATGAAATTCAGTAAAAAGAAATCCTGCAACTTTCAGCCTTTTCCTAAATTCATTCATCATAATGTGGTATTCCCAGGTAATATCAATATCGCCCGTACTTCCCGAGTAACCCCAAACAGCCCCACATTCCGAGTTAAACATGGGAACATCAGTCTGAACATTATCATCAATATAATTATAACCTGACCCCGCGTAAGTATTTTCAACCACATAATCGAGAAATGGGGCCCAGTGCCGGGCCGGAAGATAACTGTGCCATGTATTTATATCAGTAACTACATGATCGAGATTACATGGCGAATTATCCTCTACAAGTCGGGTAATATCGTTTGCTTTTGCCCTGTAGTACCAACTCTTCACCCAATCCTGTGTTTCGGGCGTATAACTTCTTTTTCCGGTTGAATCTGTTGAGAAGAGTCCCCAGGTTTCATTAAACAGCACCCACGAAAATATGCTTGGATGATTATAGTCTCGTTCCATTTCTTTTTCAGCAATATATTCCCAGTTTGCCCTGGCAACCGGATCGGGTTCTCCCCAAAAATTAGGAATGTCTTCCATAATAAGCAGCCCCAATTTATCTGCCCAATACAGCTTTCGGGGAATTTCGGCTTTTATATGAATTCGTAACCCGTTTAATCCCAAATCTTTCGCCCGTTGAATTTCGTCCTTCATAAACTGGTCGGAAGGAAAAGTATAAAAACCCTGTGGATGATAACTTTGGTCCAAGGTAAGTTTCATGTAAAGCGGCTTATTGTTTAATGCCACATACTTGAAATCTTTCCCGGGTATGCTTACCGACGAAATTTTTCGCATACCAAAATAAGTAGAAACTTCGTCAGCCGGATTTTTGCCCGATGAAAGGCTTGCCTTTACTTCATACAAATACGGGGATTCCAAGTCCCACAATTTCATATTCGAAATTGGAATTACAAATTTTGCAGAAATTTCTCCGGCTTTAATTTCGCTATTGAAATTAATTCCATTTTCATCTCCTTTCAGGTTAAATGCAAAAATGGTATCGGGAGCTGCGTTCAATCGAACATCAACAGTCACTTGTTCGGCATCAATGTCGGGGGTAAACCGGATGTTCGAGATGAACTTTTCCGGCCGGGCCTCCAAATAAACCGTTTGCCATATTCCTTTAGCATTGCCGTAATATTGTTTGCCCGACGGACGATTATCCAGTTCTTCATCTTCTACACGAATCACTATTTTGTTGGGGCCTTTTTTTATTAACTCCGAAATTTTAAAATCGAAAGGAACATAGCCGCCTGAATGTTGTCCTACTTTGGTACCATTTATCCAAACCGTGGTATTAAAATCGGAGGCACAAAATACCAGGTAAGTATCTTTTCCCTCCCACAACACCGGCTCCTTAATTTCAACGGATTGGTAATACCAACCCACATTGACTTTTGGCCGCTTGATTTCGCTAAGCGGGCTTGCCCAGGAAAACGGAACCAGTATTTTTTGATTAAACATACCGGGTGTATCCTGCCAGTTTTCTTCTAACCCAACATTGGTTGAATCGGTTTTGAAATACCAGTAACCATTCAGGTTTTGCCAAACTGCACGCTCAAAATTGGGCCGGGGATGCTCGGGCAATGGAATTTCTACTTCTTTTTTATGACATGAAACCAAAGTAACTATAACGAGGAGTAAGAGTATTGATTTAATATTCATCGCTGAAAATTATTGTAGTTGATTGATGTAAAAATAGATATTTGCATGAAATTAAAATATACCTCTCGAAAAAGTAGATCTGTTTCGCGACAGTTTATAACCTTTTTAGCCCATGATTTTTAATATTCGCCACGAAAATTTATGAAAACAAATTCTGCACTTATTTTTCAATTAAGGTCAGAAACAACAAAAATGGCTGCCGTTATACTGCGACAGCCATTTTCAGACCTGGAAATCAGTTCGGATTACTGAACTGATATTTATAAAGAAGTCATTCTTATTAATTGGATGCCTCTAATTTTACTTTCAAATTATTTTCCTTTGAAAAAATATTAACTACATCTGTTTTTTTCTGGTAGGAAATATAACTGGTAACAACTTTATATTCGCCTGGTTTTACGTTATTGAATGAAAAATTTCCATCGAAATCAGTGTACGTTTTCATATCAGTACCTTCAATTTTTACTTCAACCCCAACCAAGGCTTCACCCGATTTTTTATCAGCCACATTTCCTGAAATTACCACTGCCGCAGTATTTTCTGCATCGTTATTACTTTTGCTATCTTTCTCTTTTGCCTGAACTGCAAAAATTGAAATGGTAAAAACCAATGCTATAATAACTCTTTTCATCTTAATCAATTTTAAACCTATAAATTCAAGAACAAATGTATTCCCGATTCATTAAAACCGAGTTACAGAATTATTACACTTTTATTAAATAGAAATAAGCACTCGTTAAATGGGAAAGAGAGATATCAATATGGAATTTCCAACTGGATAAATAGCTGTAAGCTTAGTATTTACGTTCACTAATAAGCTCTCCTTTTTCATTATAGTTTTTCCACACCCCGGTTTTTTCACCATTACTATATTGAAGTTCGTACAGAAGATTCCCGTAATCGTTCCAAATGGTCCACTTTCCGTCTTTTAATCCGTTTTTATAGTTGGCAACAGAAATCTTAATGTTATGGCTGTTATACATAACCCACTTCCCGTGCATTTCATTCATTTTGTACGATCGAATCTCGTTTAACTGACCGTCTTCAAAATAGATTAGTGTTTTACCATTCTTCATTCCGTTTTTAAAGTGGGCTTCCATTTTAATCGAACCACTATCATAATAAGTTTTCCAAACTCCGGAATAAGGTTCCCCGTTTAAAAAATAGTTTCCTTCTTTTTCAACCAGTTCCTGAGCAACCAGAAATTGCTGAAATCCTACAAAAAAAAGCAGCGTTAAAATTATTTGCTTCATTATCTTTTAATTACAGTGTTTGACAAATTTATTGTGTATTTGGGGATATACCATAATTGCAGTGTTAAAATTGATAAAAGCCCCGGATTGCTCCGGGGCTAAAAGGCAAAAACTGCCTTTTATCAAACACTGCAAAGCATTAAGTAAAACATAAGTTTATTTAGTTATTTAGTAATCATTTTTAAAGTTTGGGCATCATTGCCAATTTTTACCTTACCGAAATAAAGTCCTGTTGGCAAACCGGAAGCATCAAAAACAAACTTGTGAGTGCCTTCATACAAATCTCCGCTTTGAAGAACGGTAACTACAGATCCGGAAATGTTCACTACTTCAATCTGTACATAAGCATTTTTCTTCAGTTGCAATTCAATATTTGTTTTACCACTAAACGGGTTCGGATAATTTTTTACTCTGGTACTGTTAACATCTTTATAATCGACCGCCGGTGTAGTAGTCCAGTAAGAAGCTTCCAACACAGGAGAATTTTCCATCGGTTGGAAATTAAATGTATTGTAATTAAAAGGATTTACGATTTTTGCGTCCTCATTAGCCGATAACATTGAATTACGAAACTCTGCTGTCAGGTACCAGGTTTCCAATCCTGCTGCATCAAAACCATCATTAGAGCCCCGGTAATTTGTGTTTTTATCCCCTGCTATAATACAGTTCTTAATGTTCAATGTTCCTGCTTCTGCGGCATCCATCGTATTCTTTGACTCAAGCCTCGGCCCGTTGCCCCAACCTAAAAACAACGAGTTGTATATCGATAATCTTGAACTCCTTCTTATACGCATGGTTGAACCATCTTCGTGTTTTTCATTCAGCGTAAGGCTCTTATTGGCAAAAGGCCCAAACGCACTTACATTGCTGAATACACCTTTGGTTAACGGTTCATTTGCCGAACCGTTGGCATCATTGTCCGATTCAAAAGCATTACCTGTATCACTGTCAAAGATATCAGGGTCTCTTGAAATTAAACCAAACTGTACCATACCGCTGAACCCATAGTCAGTGTCAAAGTCGTCGTCTTCTGTTTTGTAAGAAATCAGGTGTTTGGCATTTACTGTTCCGCCAAACCACTCATATCCGTCGTCTCCCGAATAAGATACCTGGATGTATTCCAACGTTGTTCCGCTTCCTACGCCCGCAAGCGTTAAGCCGTTAATCTCGGAACCTGTGGATACTTCAAAACCAGGAAACTCAATACGAACATATTTCAATATCCCTGAATCGTCGGCCGGGTTGTCCCCTCCGTATTCCGATTCAATACCCCCTTCTGCCTGGCTCGTCCCGCTCGGAGTGTTGATTGGTGCATTTCCACAAATTACTACTCCAGCCCAGTTGCTCTGTGCACGCAAACCTGCTGCCTGATTCGAAGTGAAAACAATCGGGGCCGTTTTCGAACCGATGGCTTTGATTTTACCTCCGCGTTCGATAAACAAACCGCTCTTGGCTGTTCCCCTGATAATAGTTCCTTCGTTAATGGTTAATGTTGCACCTGCATCTACATATACCCAGCCATCGAGTTTAATCACTCCCGACCAGGTTTCATCTGCTGTAATGTGTAATCCGGTACTTCTCGAAAACTGGGCGTTACCCTTGGTAACTGTCGCTGCAGGATATTCAGCATCGACAGGGTTCCATTCTGTCCAGCCTTCTGTCCAGTCGTTGGTGCCGTCAAATGCACCTACATAACTTACCTCCTCGAAAAAGGAATTGTCAATAGATTGAGCATAAACACCCAAAGCCAGGGTAAATAATGCTAATAAACTAAGTAAAACTTTTTTCATGATGTTCATTTTAGAAATTAATTGTATTGTACATTCATGCATTGAATTTTATAGCCTGTAAACCAAACTGAATGCTACAGATCGGTTAGGAAAATATTTAAGTGTATTTAATTCCAGCGACTCATCACTTCCGTAATACTGTACAAAGCGTACCGGATCTTTGATGATGTTCTTTATTCCGATTTTAGCAGAGAATCTCTCACTAATATCTTTTTGAACCGTTAAATCCAAAGAATTTCGCGGTAATTCCCATGTGTGCGGATTGTCTTTTGTACCGACATAGGCAATTCTTTTTCCAATGCGGTTGTATGAAAGGCTTACTGCCAGTCCGTTGTTCTCTCCTGAATAGTTAATTCCAAGATTAACAATATAAGGAGACTGCCCTTGCATTACCCTGCTCTCTTCGCGGGAGTCTTTGTTATCCTTGGTATTTAGTTTACTCTTAATCAAAGAAGTATTAAAAATCAAAGTGATATCCTTCAGATTTCTTAAAAAACTGCCTGAATTTTCAAATTCGGTTAGTGTTTTTCTTATGTCCAACTCTACCCCTAAACTATTTCCTTCTCTTGCATTATCAGGCTTATAATCGTAACCAGTCCCTGCACTGATCAAGAATACTTCGATAGGATTTTCAAACTGTTTGTAAAATGCACCAATTGAAACAATTTCACCAGGGTTTGGATACCATTCGTATCGAACATCGTAGTTCTGAATATAGGCATTGTCCAGGGTGTCAGTTCCGTGAACCAAGGCAAACATCTCGAAATCCTGATAATCGAAATTTGACATTTCCCGGAATTCCGGCCGGTTTATCGTTTTCCCGTATGATGCCCTGAGTACATGTTTGTTTGTAATATTATAAGTTACATTTACCGAAGGAAAGAAATCAACCGTATCTCTTACAATATCAAAAAGTTCAGGTGTTGGAGTTGGCTCATAAAAATCAGTAATAAGCCGGTTGAATTTTTCGACCCTCACACCCCCGTTAATATTGATTTTCCCGGTTATCGGAATCGATAAACTCAGATATCCTGCCTGTAAGATATCATGAGCATTATAACTATCTTTTTTGCGGGTATAGTCATTATACGACAATCCGTGTTGATATGGCCTGGTTTCATCGATATAGAAATTTTCTTTATCCATTATCACCTCAATGGGATCATAAAGATCAACCGGAGGAGTCCCCAAAGCTACAACACCAATTAACCTGGAACCGAATTCCCTGAATTTCCTTTCATACAATCCTCCAAATTTTATTTTCCATGTTTTTTCAGAATTAAACAGATGAAAATTGTGTTCCAAATCCATTTTATAATCGTAGATTCTTTCATTCATGTTTAACCATAACCTCCCTGAAAGATATGGATTGGTTTGGTTTTGAATTTTTGCGTAGTACCTGTTGTAATTCGGGCTGCTTTCCGTTTCGTTGAGAACATAAGTCGTCCGTCTGTTGTCGGGTTGGTCACTGTTAGTCAATCCGTAACCCACCATCCAGTTCACTTTCGTTCTTTCTTTGTTAAAAATTTGTTCTCCTGCCAACTGCCCCGAATAAACAGTTCTTCTTACAAACTTCAAGTCATTCAGCCTTAAATATTCTTTACTATAGTTGTTAAGCCCTTCTCTTAAATTGGTGGTAGTTGTACCGTTATTATTGAAGAAATTTCGGATTTCCAGCTTCTGGTTTTTTCCATAAATAATATTCCAGTTGTGAATTACTCCAAATTTTGCCGATTGGGAAGATCTCCTATCATTAAATAAGAAATCGGGAGTTAATACACCGGTTTCTTCATCATAATGCTGATACTCGTTCCTTTCCCTGGTTTGATACTCGCTTGAAAACTGATAATTTAAAGCTGTTATATTTCCGATTGAGGCCCTACCAATCAAAAATCTCTGTTGTGAGACGAATGAAAAGCTTTGATCTAAAAAAGGCTTTTTAGACTGTGTTGTCCAGTTATTTGAGAACAACTTGGAAATTCTTGTAATTTCAGGTGCCTTTTGCAGGAAATCATCCTGACTTTCCCATTTATAAAGATCGGCAAAGCCTTCAGAAGAAGGGACACCCTCCGGGATACTTCTAACGCCATTGTCATAACCCAGCCAATCGGTTTTCGATCCTTTATATGTCTGAAAATCATCTGAAAACGAAGTATGCTGAACATACTTGGTTCCATAAGAAATTACAAGGCTATTTTCATCAGCAACACTTTTAGTTTCCACATTAATGGCAGCACCAGCAAAATCGGCAGGCAATTCCGGCGAAGGGCTTTTGTATATCAAAATATTGTTTATCAGTCCACTGGGAATGGCATCAAAAGAAAACGCACGTTTGTCGGCCTCAAAGCTGGGTGCTGTTGCGCCGTTAAGCATCACCGAGTTGTAACGCTCAATTAAACCCCGAACAATTACAAAACGACCATCGGTTATCGTAATTCCCGGAACCCTGCGAATCACTTCGGCAGCATCTTTGTCCTGACTGCGGGAAATTTGCTGAGCGCTTATTCCACTAACAATAAGGTTTTGCGATTTAAGACTGGATAGCATCGCCATATCGGTATCGGTTCTTCGTTTTGCAGTTACCTGTACTTCACCAATATCAAGTGTGGCCGGATCTAGGGCAACATTAATTTCTGTTTCCTCATCGTTTGTAACTTCAACTCTTACCACCTTCGATTCATAAGAGATAAAAGAAACAACCAGATTATAGGTACCGGGATTTACTTTTGGAATTAAAAAATCGCCATCGAAATTGGTGATGGTTCCCTGTGTTGTTCCCTGTATTAAAACGGTTGTTCCTATCAATGATTCATTGGTTTTGGAATCGGTAATTTTACCTTTAATAACTCCTGTTTGAGCCAGGCCGAAAAGAGAAAAGATTAGCAGTAAAATACTACTAAGTAAAAGTTTCTTCATACGATTAAACATTTGCAGTGTTTTGACTAAATACGCCTCAAAGAAACACGCAAATTATTACAGGCACATTAAGCTTCTTTTAATGATGGGTTACATTTCCTTAATGTTTTTGTAACATGCTCTGCAAGGTAGAAGGAGCAAGAGTTTCAGGATTCTTTTTGACTATGATTTCATTATTCCGATGCAAAAAATAGGCAGAAAACAATTACTTTTTTGATAGTGAAAACAAGAATTCGACGCCTCCTTTCGGGTTATTCCTCACCGAAATTTCTCCTTTATGCAGCTGAACCGCATTTTTAATAATGGCAAGTCCAAGCCCGGTTCCGCCAGTCTCGCGCGAGCGTCCGTAATCCACTCTGTAAAAACGCTCAAAAATCCGCGGCAAGTGTTCAGCAGGAATACCCGGTCCGGTATCGGAATATGAGAAGTAATAATATTTATCGTCTTCGAGATAAACCTTTATTGTAATATTTATATTGTCGCCCCCGTAATTTATGGAGTTTTCAACCAGATTCTGGAAAATGGAAAACAACAGTGAATCGTTTCCGTTAATAATAGTTTCTCTTTCGATTTGATCCGTGAACTGAATATTCTTTTCAGCCATGCGGTTGGCAAAATTCTCATAAACTTCCAGCACTACTTTTTTCAAATTGGTTGGTTTAAACTGGAAAAGCTCACCGGCATCTTCAATATTATTTAGTAACGAAACATCATTTATCAAATCCGTTAAACGTTCTGCCTGCAAATAGGCTTTCCCAAGAAAATATTTCTGCTTTTCTTCATCCATCGGGCGATTTTCCAAAACCGTTTCCAAATACCCCTTTATGGATGCAAGCGGCGTTTTTAACTCATGTGCAATATTTGATGTTAATTGCTGTTTTAACAGCCGGCGTTTTTCCAACCGGGTAATATCGGTAATCATCACCTCAAAACTTTTATCCTGAAAAATAATGGATTGAATCCTGAAATACCGCTCACCTTTCGTAATGGTATAGTTCAGTTGTGGAAGATCTTCCAACTCTAAAATATTGCCTGATTTTAAATGATTGGTCACAAATTTTCGGAGTCGTTTAAATTCTTTCAACTGAAATATCTCGGAAGGATTTCGAACCGAATTTTTTGCGATTACATTTATTTTTGTAATAAAATTACTGTTGGAAAGCGTACTTTCCATCTTGTTTGAAAAAAACGCAATTCCCTCATTCAAAACATTTAAATGATTAAAAAGCTTTTCCTTTTCATTATACAAATCGTCTTTTGTCTTTTTCAGATTGTAATAAATCTGAATAATCTGGCTGCTGATAACTCCCAATTCATTTTCTGGAAATTTTGCATTAAAATCGATATACTCGCTTTTGCCCGCTTTAACAGCAAAGTCTTTCAGCTTTGTAATGGCTTCTGATAATTTTATGGTAACCAGAAAAAGAATAATTCCGATAACCGAGAATGCAGCAAAAATAAACACCAGAAATCTGCGGCTGGCTTTTAAGAAATTCTGTATTTCGAGATTGTAAATTACGGCTGTCCGCACAAAAAATTCAGGATAGCTCCTGGCATAATAATAATATTCCTGTTTTGTTGTTGCCGATTGCCGGATATTTGAGCCTGAACCGTGCTGAATTGATTTTTGAATTTCAGGACGCATCAGGTGGTTTTCCATTAAAATGTATTCCTCTACAAAACTATCGTACAAAACTTTACCGGACTTGTTTATTACCGTAATACGGATATTTTTTTTGGGAAGAACAGATTCAATATCAAGAATCTGATCAAACTCCCCACGTTCAATAAGGTGTTTTTGTTTTATAAACCGGTAAGTAATTTCTGTAAAATTATCGAGGGTACTTTCAAGTTGTGAAATACGGTAGCTTTTTTCCCTTTGGTATTGAAATACAAGGATTGCTATCGTAAAAAAGACAAAAAGAACAATATAATAAAGGAAAATTTCTCCTCTGAAAGATCTCTTTAGCAGCATTTAAAGAAACTATTCGTTTTGAAAACAATATCCGTAGCCCGATTTTCCCTTTATATTAACGCCGTAGTCACCTATCTTTTTCCTTAGTCTGGCGATATTTACGTCAACATTTCGTTCGGTTACAATTACATCTTCATGCCAGATTCTGGAAAGAATTTCTTCCCGGCTAATGTACTGTCCCACGTTTTTCAACAAAAGTGAAAGAATTTCAAACTCTTTCCGGGTTAAATCAATCGGTTCACCATTAATTTGTAGCGATTTTTTTGTCAGGTCTATCTTCAAATCGTTGAAACTAATCAGGTTTTTTTCTTCCTTTTCAATAATTCCCCGTTTTAAAATCGCCTTAATCCGGGCAACTACTTCCTTAATCGAAAAAGGCTTCGTAATATAATCGTCACCGCCAACATTAAAGCCGGTTAAAATATCATTTTCATCACCTTTTGCCGTAAGAAATATGATTGGTGTTGTTAGTTTCCTTTCATTTCGAATAACATGAGCTGCTTTAAAACCCGAAATTCCCCCCATCATTACATCCAGCAGAATTAAGTCAAAATCTTCAAGCGCCTTTTTTAGCATCTCTTCCCCGGAATGGGCAATATCAATTTCATAACCTTCGCTTTCCAGATTAAATTGTAAAATCTCGCATAAGTCCTTTTCATCATCTACAATCAGTATTTTATTCTTCATGATTTATACGGTTTTTTGTGTAAACAACGGTAAATTAAAATCATCTGGTTATAAAAATACAGTTTTACCGGTTACTAAATGATATCGAAAACATTACTTAAAACTAATTAACCAATGTTTAAAATATTTTATCTCAGCTCATTTCGATTGCATAATTAATACCAAAATATTAAAAAACAATTACTAATATATTAATTGTTAAACATATATTTGCCCGCAAAAAAATAAAAACCTGCATACGATATGAAAGCCATTTTCATTCTGTTTCCTTTGCTTTTCATCACTGTTTATGTTTTCCCGCAGGAAAGTGAATTTCAACCATATGGCAATCCTTTTGCAACACTTTATGCCAATTTTCATAAAGGAATTACCGGAAGTGCAACCGATGAAGCTGCCTTTGAGCTGGTTCGGGGGTATCTTGGCTACGAGTATCACCTCAGTGAAGATTTTTATGCCAAAATTAACCTCGACGTAGGAAGCCCGGAAGATATTTCCCCTTATTCAAAACTACGCCGGTACGCTTATTTTAAAAATGCTTTTCTACGATATACAAAATCTGATTTTAACATTGAATTTGGGTTAATCAGCCTGAAACAGTTTAAACTTCAGGAAGATATTTGGGAAAGAAGATACCTGATGAAAACACTGGCCGATGAATATCGGTTGGGTTCTTCTGCCGACCTGGGCGTGAACTTCAATTATAAGTTTAACGAAATTTTTGATGCCGATTTTACTATTATGAACGGAGAAGGTTACAGTAGCCTTCAAATGGACGATACTTTTAAATACCAGGTGGGGTCAACTATTCAATTTCCTAAAAACCTTACAACCCGACTGGTTTACGATTTCACCAAAAATGAAATTTACGAAACTACTTTTCTTGTTTTTGTTAGTTACGACTGGAATAAAAAATGGAATTTGGCCGGAGAATACGTATTTCGTAAAAACGACAGCTGGAAAGAAGATTACAACAGAAACGGCTTTTCGTTTTACGGGAAATACAACCTTACTTCGAAATACCAGTTATTTGCGCGGTATGACATTGTAAGATCGGTTGTTTTGGAAGGCGATAGTAACCCATGGAACCTTTCCAGCGATGGAACAGCCCTGATTGCAGGAATTCAGTTTAACCCCATAAAGAACATTAAACTTGCACTGAATTATCACGATTGGTATCCATGGGCAGCAAATGCCGATGGCGGCGGATTTATTTTCTTTGATTTGGAGGTAAAAATGTAAAAAGGAAAAATCATGTTAAAACGGATATTACTTTTTCTCCTTATTATTATGCTCTTCCAAAATTGCCGTAAAAGTGATTACATTCTTGAAGACGCCAATGACGTAATTTCAGATGATGGAAACGGTACCGGAACAGTAACCTGGACGGCTGACAATGAATACATTTTGGAAGGTTTTGTTTTTGTAAACGAC
>JAWKKP010000009.1:0-329331 GCA_041393215.1 Draconibacterium sp. | reverse complement strand
CTCGTTCCGGGGTGGAAACCAGTATTTCAAATGCTCCCTGCATCATCGGGGTTAATCCGGTATCTGTATCGAAATATTCTGAGGTAACCAATAATAAGTCCACACCCCAATCATGTTTTTTGAGCCAGGACGGAACCCATTCGTCTTTAGGATGGCCGACATACACAACCGGTCGTCCCATAGGAACATAATGCGTATATCCCGCTAATTCCAAAGCTGATAATCCACCAACATGAAAATGTTTTCCGTCTTGTTTGTTCAATGAAGATAAAGCCCCGTATATGGTTGGGGGCTCCCCGATACGGATCATCACACCCGTCCCGAGGGATGTCAGCCATTGGGAATCACGATAGCGTCGTTGCAACTCATAAGATATGCCGTTCTCTCTCATCCAGGATGAAAAGAACAGGCTCCCCGAAGGCAACTTCTGAAGCAATTGGTTTATTTTTATTGGTATAAATGTACTCATAGTACAAATATACATAAATATTTAAACCGATGGTGTTTTGCTGTTCTATAATAAATTAGACTAAGAGCTTGAACCATAGCCAATTTTTTAATGGTTCGAATACCGTCAGGTCAACCTTGAGAGAAGCTCGAACCACAAATTTCGAAGTATGAGAGTGACAAGATTTTATTGAATTTGTCCCCAAAATGAAGGATTTTGAATTAAAATTGACTAAGATTATCCAAAATTGAAGTCTATTTATAAAAAAAGAGATGCCTTGATGACATCTCTTTTTGTGACCCTGGAGAGACTCGAACCCCCAACCTTCTGATCCGTAGTCAGATGCTCTATCCATTAAGCTACAGGGCCGTTGTTTTTGCCTTAAAAGCGGTGCAAATATAATATTTTTTAATAAAATCAGGCAAAATCGGTACAACTTTAACTGTACTTATTCATTTTATCTTCAATTGTAACATTCTCGTTAAAATCAACCTGAATTTTCATATTCGTTATCATTTTTTCAGTTCCTGCGTTCTTGCAAGCCTGATGAATATTAACTAATAGATTCTCAAACTCTTCAAACGTACATTCCACCACCGTTTCGAACGGACAAACCTTAAATTTAAATCCTGAATTTTGGATTACAGCAATTGCTTCATCAACCAAGCTGTATTTCAACTTTCCTTCAGCTTCAGGCAAAACCTGTATGGCAATATTAATCTTGTTCTTCATCCAAGTCATCAAACTCCTGATTTTTATTTTGGTGTAACAACTGTATTATCTCACTCCTTGACATTATTTTAACATTCGTAACAATCATGTCTTCATCAAGAAAATCACCGTACTGGTTACACTCATCGATGATATTACGAAATACTGTTTTTATATTGGCCTTTAACGGAAGCATTAAAAGAGATGTTGAAAACCCTTCCATAAAATCCATTGATTCAAACTCACCATCGTTAGCTTTCAGTTCAAATATTATTTCGTTCTTTAAAAGTTTTTGTTGAGTCTTGGTTAAAATTTTGTCTTCTTTTCGATTAATAAACACTACATAGTAACGCAGCTTCTTACCTTTCCCCCCTAATCCTGTTGAAATAAATATCTGTTGTTCATCAAGTAACGAACTTTGTATTAACATTCGGCTTTCCTGAAGTGCCAGAATTGCCCATTGCTTTAACTCTCCTTCCGATTCCTTTACAAATTTTTCTATTGTCCTGTATGCTTTTACATCGTCAATCGTTGCAATTGCTGCCAGAATTTGTTTTTTTCTTTCTACACTAATTTCCTCCAGAAACAAGTCCTCCCGGTTCTGATAACACTCCTCCTGAACATTCTGATTTCGAAGCTTTTTTGCAAATTCAAAATATTTCATTTGAACTTCAATTTCTATCTTCTCTTCAAGAATACTGTAATTCTCAGGCAAATTTTCAAGTGCTTTTTGTACATTTTTATAATATTCCGCCTCTTCCATTAAACCTCGTATAATTCGAACAAAAATAGTTACTTGTTGTCATAAGTAAAGAAGATTTACATTTTATTTTAAATACAGGGAAATGTGGATATATTTGTACGCTTATTTTGAATAAGATTAAATATTGATTTAGGAAGGTTGAAGGGAAGTGAAATTAAGTGAAGTAAAGCATAGCGAATCAGTTGTAATAACCAAAGTTCTGGGCCACGGCTCTTTCAGAAAGCGAATCTCTGAAATGGGCTTTATAAAAGGAAAAGAAGTAAAGGTGATAAAAAACGCACCTTTTAATGGCCCAATTGAATTTAAAATATTGAATTACAACATTTCCCTTCGGAAATCGGAAGCCGATTTAATCGAAGTTATTCCTTTGCATGAGTTTGTTGAAGTAAGCAATGGGAACTTTGAGGGTGTTATTGACCGGAAAATCAATCTTGTTAACCATTCGGAAAGAACAAAAACAATAAACATTGCACTTGTTGGAAATCCCAACTGCGGAAAAACCACTCTTTTTAATTTTATTTCAGGATCAAAAGAAAGAGTGGGTAACTATTCAGGAGTTACCGTCGATATCAAGAAGGCTACATTTAAAACCCGGGGTTATACGTTCAATTTCTTTGATCTTCCCGGAACTTACAGCTTAACGGCCTATTCAAAAGAAGAAATTTACGTTCGAAAGTTTATTTATGAGCAAACCCCTGACATTGTAATAAACGTTTTAGATGCCACCAATCTTGAAAGAAATCTTTTTCTTACTACTCAATTAATTGATATGGATTTGCGCATTGTGGTAGCGCTAAACATGTATGATGAACTTGAAAGAAAAAAACTATTCTTCGATAAGGATGAACTGTCGAAGTTGCTTGGAATTCCGTTTATACCAACGATAAGTTCAAAAGGAATTGGGTTAGACAATCTGATTGATAGAGTAATTGATGTTTTTGAAGGAAAAGATAAAGTTTCAAGGCACGTACACATTAACTACGGAAAAGACATTGAAAATGCCATTGGAATTGTTCGTCAAAAAATTAAAGAGAACAAACCGATTACAGATAAAATTTCTTCAAGGTTTTTAGCTATCAAACTACTTGAAAAAGACGACCAGGTAGTAGAGCTCCTCTCCCATTATCCAAACTATTCTGAAATAAAGAAAAGTACCGAAAGAGAAATTCATAAAATAGAAACGCTGGAAAACGAGGAGAGTGAAACAATTATTACCGATGCTAAATACAGTTTTATAACCGGAGCGTTAAAAGAAACGTTTGAAGATCCAAACCAAACAAAGAAAACACGTTCTGAAAAAATAGATAACCTTTTAACCAATAAATACCTTGGTTTTCCCCTTTTTTCAGGATTGCTCTTTTTAATGTTCTATGCAACTTTTAAATTAGGTGCATATCCAATGAATTGGATTGATTTGGGGGTTGCCTGGCTGGGAAACTGGATTTCAGAGATTATGGCCGATGGAATGCTGAAGGATTTGCTGGTAAATGGTATTATTAGCGGAACCGGAAGTGTAATTGTGTTTTTACCAAATATATTGATTCTTTTCCTGTTTATTTCATTAATGGAAGGAACCGGATATATGGCACGGGCTGCATTTATAATGGACAAAATAATGCACCGGTTTGGTTTGCACGGACGATCATTTATTCCAATGATTATGGGATTTGGATGCAACGTCCCTGCTATTCTCGCCACTCGTTCCATGAGAAACAGAGGCGACCGGATTCTTACGATGTTAATCATTCCATTTATGTCGTGCAGCGCTCGGCTACCTGTTTACATACTTATTATCTCAGCTTTCTTTGATAAGTACCAGCCTCTTTACTTAATTGGAATTTATGCGGTGGGAATTATTTTTGCATTTATTACAGCTCAAATTCTGAATAAAACAATTTTCAGAAATAAGGAAACACCGTTTGTAATGGAATTACCCACGTATCGCTTGCCTACCCTAAGAAATGTTCTTTATCACATGTGGGACAAAACAAAACATTACCTAAAAAAAATAGGTTCAATTATCTTAATCGGAGTGGTTCTAATTTGGGCTTTGGAATATTTTCCCCGTAAAACTAAAAATACCGGTGAATATCTTAAGCAAGTTGAACAGGTACAAAACAATGTTAATTTAAGTAGTTCGGAGAAAGAACAAACCATCAATTTGTTAAACAATCAAATTGAATCTGATCGTTTGGTTAACTCATATTTAGGACGGGTAGGAAAATTTATTGAGCCTATAATGCGACCGTTGGGTTTTGACTGGAAGATGAGTATTGCTTTGTTAGCAGGACTCCCTGCAAAAGAAATCGTAATCAGTACTATGGGGGTTTTGTACCAAACACAAAACGACGAGACGACGGTAAATCTCCAAAACAAACTTCAAAATGAAGTACATGAATCAGGCAAATTAACAGGGCAAGCTGTTTTTACTACGCCAACTGCACTTGCGTTTCTGATTTTCATCTTAATCTATTTTCCATGCATTGGAGTTGTAGCAACAATAAAAAATGAGTCAGGTTCGTGGAAATGGGCGATATTTTCAATTACGTATACAACTCTACTCGCCTGGATTGCAGGATTTGCTGTTTATAATTTCGGGAATTTAATTTTACAATTATGATTCAAGAAATAATAACATATATCATAATTGCAACGGCATTGTATTTCTTCATTCTGAAAGCCAAAAAGAAATTGGGAAGAAAAAAAAGAAGACCTGCAGCTAAAGCCGATTATAAAAGTGCAACCTTTTCAGGGCAACATAACTGCGCCGACTGTTCAGCAGAATGCATGTTACGAGATGTTGCAAAACCTCTTAATGAGAATAATAAAGAGCTTTGTAAAAAAATCGAAATTCGCTAAAGATTTTAGAGTGAATTTAGTTTCTGAATTACATTGACAGGATCGTCAGAATTAAAAACAAAACTACCCGCAACCAGAACATTTGCGCCATAGTCCAGAAGTTTTTTTCCTGTTTCAAAATTAACGCCACCATCAACTTCGATTAAACACTCAGGATTATTCTTATCGATAAGACTTCGAAGCTGCCCGACTTTTTTATACGTATTTTCAATAAACTTTTGCCCGCCAAAACCCGGGTTAACTGACATAAGTAGAACCATATCCAATTCAGCTATTATGTCTTCCAGAAAAGCCACAGGAGTATGTGGGTTCAAACAAACACTGGCCTTTACCCCCATACTTTTTATCGCTTGCACTGTACGATGTAAATGTGTACAAGCTTCAAAATGAACTGTAATTATTGAGGCCCCTGCTTTAACAAATGACGGTATCAGATTATCGGGATTAACAATCATCAAATGAACATCCAAAGGTTTCTGAGCGATTTTTTTTACATGCTCAATCACAGGAATTCCAAAAGAAATATTAGGAACAAAAACGCCATCCATCACATCGCAATGAACATATCCGGCTTCGCTCCGGTTTATCATTTCGATATCTTTTCCTAAATTGTTAAAGTCAGCGGCTAAAATTGAAGGTGCTATAATTCGTTTCATCCGGCAAAACTACTATTTTCCGAGGTAAGATTTCAATAATCTGTTCCGATATTGATTTTTTAATTTTTTTATAGCCTTTTCCTTTATTTGCCGAACCCTTTCGCGAGTTAAACCAAACTCATCGCCAATTTCTTCTAAAGTGTGGGGATGATAATTATTCAGTCCAAAATAATAGCGTAATATTTCTGCCTCTCGCTCTCCCAAAGTTGATAATGAACGTTCAATTTCCTGCTTAAGCGAACCATTCATTAAAGATTCATCGGGGTCAGGAGAATCTTCATTCAACATTACATCGTATAAATTATTTGCTTCCTCATCGCGAAGCGGGGCATCCATCGAAACATGTACATTGGAGAAATTAAGAGAATCTTCAATGATTTCGGGCTTCGATTCCATTAATTGCGCAATTTCTTCTACCGTAGGTTCCCGCTGAAACTCTTGTTCAAGCTTGTTAAATGCTTTGTTTATTTTATTAATGGAACCAATTTTATTTAACGGCAACCGAACTATACGCGCTTGTTCAGCCAAAGCTTGAAGAATGGATTGCCGAATCCACCACACTGCGTAAGAAATAAATTTGAATCCTCGTGTTTCGTCAAATCGTTCTGCTGCTTTAATCAGCCCCAGATTTCCTTCATTGATTAAGTCGGGTAAACTCAGACCCTGATTTTGATATTGCTTTGAAACGGAGACCACGAAACGCAAATTTGCCTTTATGAGAGTATCCAAAGCTTTTCGATCTCCCTTTCTGATACTTTTAGCCAATTCAACTTCCTTCTCCGCCGAAAGCAACTCTACCTTCCCAATTTCATGCAAATACTTATCAAGTGACAAGGTGTCTCGATTGGTAACTTGCTTGGTAATCTTTAATTGTCTCATAAGTTGAATCGTTAACAAAAAACTGAAAAACAAGGGTTTGAAGTTACAATTAGTTTTCGAAATTTGAAAACTTCAGATCAGAATAATCATTTTGCACTCCATTTCCTGTTTATCTGTCAGACATTTCACCCGCTTTGTTTTCTATGTAGTTATAACTAACATTTCATTAAAAAGTTTTTGAAAGATGAATAATCTTTACTTAAAGCAATATTTCTTCTTTCACCTTTCATAAATTCTTTAAGCTTTGCCGGTATTGGAACATTTCCCACCCCAACAATGGCTTCCATGGTTTCTGTAAATTTTGCAGGATGAGCAGTTTCCAGAAATACGCCCAACTGATTTTCTTTTAAATACTCATTTAGTGCTTCATATCCGCAGGCACCATGGGGATCACACAAATAACCGGTTTCATTGTAAACATTTTTAACAACATCTCGTATTTGAGCGTTGGAATAACTGAAACCCCTAATCACCGAAGATATTTTCTCATGTGAATGGTTATATAAATCCAGAATCCTGACGAAATTGCTTGGAGCGCCCACATCCATTGCGTTTGCAATGGTTTCAACGGATGGCCTTGGATTATAATTCCCTGTATTTAGATATTCGAAAACTACATCGTTCTTGTTATTAGCTGCTATAAATTGAGAAACCGGCAATCCCATTTCCCGTGCAAAAAGACCTGCCGTTATATTTCCCAAATTTCCACTTGGAACGGAAATTACCAACTCCTTATTTTTAAGCAGACCTTTTTCTTTTAACCTGGCATAAGCATTGAAATAGTAGAACGCCTGTGGTAAAAAACGGGCCACATTGATAGAATTTGCAGAGGTAAGAATTAAATTTTCATTTAACTCAACATCGAGAAAAGCAGTTTTCACCAGGTATTGACAATCATCAAAAGTACCATCGATTTCAAGTGCTGTAATGTTTTGTCCTAACGTAGTAAACTGCGATTCCTGTATTTTGCTCACCTTCCCTTTTGGATATAGAACGTAAACATGAATCCCATCAACTCCCAGAAAACCATTTGCAACGGCACTACCTGTGTCACCCGAAGTTGCAACTAAAACATTTACAAGTTTCTCTCTGTCATTCAAAAAATAATTGAGTAACCGCGCCATAAAACGGGCACCTACATCTTTGAAAGCCAAGGTTGGTCCGTGAAACAACTCAAGCGAGTAGATAGATTCTTTTACTTTAACAACCGGACAATCAAATTGCAGTGTATCAAAAACTATTTCCTTAAGTTTTTTCTCTTCAATTTCTTCACCAAAGAATTTTTTGGCAACCTCAAAACCAATTTCCTGAAACGACAAATCTTCGATATGTGCAAAAAAAGATTCATCAAACTTTTCAATACGTTCAGGCATAAATAAGCCATTATCAGCAGCCAGTCCTTTTACGACGGCTTCTTTCAATGTTACTTCAGGTGTATTTTTGTTGGTGCTGTAATATTTCATCTGGCCGGAACGGTTAATAATTTAAAGTTGATTTGGTGTAAATTTATTTCCAAAATTATACTGTCAATATTAAAAAACAGTCTAAATGCTCTCAATACATGACATTTGTCATACAAATTTAACACAAGCATAAAAAATATCCTTTATAAACTAGGTTTTATCTAAGAATAATTTCATGAATTCATCGTCTTTAATTACACCATAATCACCTTCTTCAACACTAAACTCATCATAAACCGCCACTCTATCCGGAACGATGCCAGGATAATATATTATAAAAGGAATTGGTTTTCTTGTGTGTGTTTTTAAAGCGCACGGAGTTGGATGGTCGGGCAAAACGGCAATTGCAACTGGTTCTTCCATTTTTGCAGTTTCTTCCAACACATACTTAACAACCCTTTCATCTAAATATTCAATGGTTTTAGTTTTTAATTCCACATCTCCTTCATGTCCGGCTTCATCACTGGCCTCAATATGCAAATAAACCAAATCATTTGTTTTTAATGCGTCAACTGCTGCTTTTGCTTTTCCCTCATAGTTGGTATCGTAAAGCCCGGTAGCACCTTCAACATGAATGACTTTCATTCCTGCATAAACTCCAATTCCATGAATTAAATCCACTGCCGAAATCACTGCTGATTTCTGAATCCCAAACATTTCCTTTAAAGTTGGCATAACAGGTTTGTACCCTGGCGACCATGGCCAGATACTGTTTGCCGGATCTTTCCCTTTTTCTCTTCGTGCCAGGTTTACCGGATGATTTTCAAGTAATTTCCGGGATTCGAGAATCATTTTATTTAGCAGGTCAGCCGTACTTTTAGCTTCTTCCGTTTTTGCTTCAATCAGAACTTCCTGAAATGGTGTCCCCGGAACATCGTGTGGCGGGGTGCACTTTAAATATTTAATGCCACCTTTTATAACCAGCAAATGCCGATACGAAACACCCGGGTAGAATTTAATGGTATCAGTCCCCATTTTTTCATTTAGAAATTCGATAAGTATTTTCGCCTCTTCTGTTGTAATATGACCTCCTGAATGATTCTTTATTTTTTCATCCTCAATGGTCAGCAAATTACATCTTAATCCTAAATCTCCAGGATTTAGTTGAATCCCCATGCTTGCTGCTTCCAATACTCCTCTCCCGTCAAACACCTTTTCAACATTATAGCCAAGAACTGCTAAATTTGCAATTTCACTTCCCGGATGCATGGAATCAGGAACTGTTTTATATAAACCGTTCTTTCCATTCTTTGCGAGCCAGTCGATGTGTGGTTTGTTTGCCATTTGCAACGGGGTTTTGTTTCCGTATTCCTCTAATGGCTCATCTGCCATCCCATCTCCTAATATGATAAGATATTTCATCTGTTTATATATTGTATATTCTTTAAAGTAACAGATGGAACTCCCGTGATAACAATTATTCGCATTTGTATGAAAGATTTTCTCATGGTCGTTTCACTCTGTCTTTATAATTAAAATCAAGGAATATGAACGCACTACAGAGTAGCATTTATATTCAAATTCCTGGTCATCATTATTTTTCTAATTTATTTTACTGAATTAAATATTTCGTGAATTATTACAGGTTTGAAACTTTTATTACGTCGGCAAAAACGCCTGCAGCCGTTACAGAAGCGCCCGCGCCATATCCTTTTATCAACATTGGATATTCATGATACCGTTCAGTGGTGTACATCACCAGGTTATTGCTTCCTTCCAAGTCGTAGAACGGATGTTTTGAATCAACCTCCTGCAATCCGACTTCTGCAATTCCACTTTCAAATTTTGCTACAAAACGCCACTTCTTGTTTTCCGCTTCCAGTTTTTTCCTATTTACCTCAAACGAATCGTCAACCTCTGAAATACTACTCCAGAAATCGTCCAATGTACCTTCAAAATAAGAATCGGGAATAAAACGGTTAATTTTAATGTCTTCCATTTCAATCTTATATCCTGATTCCCTAGCTAGGATTAAAATTTTTCGGGCTACATCAACACCGCTTAAATCAATCCGCGGATCAGGTTCAGAAAAACCCATTTCTTTTGCAAGTCGAATGGTCTTACTCATTGGAGTATCGGTAGAAATTGTGTTGAATATAAAATTCAAAGTTCCGGAAAGCACAGCTTCTATCTTCAAAATTTTATCACCCGAGTTTACCAAATCGTTTAAGGTATTGATTATCGGCAATCCCGCTCCCACATTGGTTTCAAATAAAAATTTGATTCCTTTTTGTTTGGCTATTTTCTTTAAATCAGCATAATTCTGATATCGGGAAGACGCAGCTACTTTATTTGCTGTTACAATCGCGACGTTGGATTGAAGAAGCTCCCTGTACATTTGTGCAACTTGTTCAGAGGCAGTGCAATCAACAAATACCGAGTTATAAATATTCATTTCCCGGACCTCGTCTACAAAACCTTTCAGTGAAGAAATTTTATCCGAATTTTGAAGTGACTCCCTGTAACTTAAAATATCAATACCTTCCCGGTTAAAGATCATCTTTCTTGAATTTGCCACTCCCGTCAGCTTTATTTTCAGGTGTTTTTCAGACAATAATTTTTGCTGCTGTTTCTGTAATTGCTGTAAAAAACTGTTGCCAACAGTTCCAATTCCCATCAAAAATACGTTTAGCTCAACATTTTCCGATAGGAAAAAAGATTCGTGAACAATATTCAGTGTTTTGCGAAGTTCTTCATTTCTTACCACCCACGAAATATTCAGCTCCGAAGCGCCTTGTGCAATGGCAATTATATTTACACCATTCTTTCCAATGGTTGAAAACAGTTTACCCGCAATCCCGGTGGTATGCTTCATATTCTCACCCACGATTGCAACAATGGAAAGGTTACTTTCCATATCAATCTTACTTATTTTTCCCGATGTAATTTCCTTTTCAAATTCATTTTGAATAGCATTTCCGGCAATGGCAACCATACTTTCTTCAATGGCAACACTAATAGAATTTTCAGATGAAGCCTGCGAAATTAAAATTACATTTACATTTTCCCGGGCAAGCGCGGTAAACAACCGCATGGAAATTCCGGTAACACCTACCATTCCAATTCCCTGTAACGTAACTAAAGTTATTCCTGATATCGATGAAATTCCTTTAATCAACCGATCATGTCCATTTTCAACTGCCTTTGAAATTCGGCTTCCTTGGTTTTCCGGTTCGAAAGTATTTTTTATCAGAATGGGTATTCCCTTTTGATAAACCGGCAAAATTGTTGGCGGATAAATTACTTTGGCCCCAAAGTGCGACAATTCCATTGCTTCGGAATATGTTAACTCCGGTATGGTGTAAGCTTTGCTAATAACCCGGGGATCGGCTGTCATAAAGCCGTTTACATCAGTCCAAATCTCAAGAATTTCAACATTTAATGCTGCCGATACAATGGCGGCGGTGTAATCCGATCCTCCTCTGCCTAACGTTGTGTATTCCCCTTTTTCATTTTTTGAAATAAATCCGGGAACGACTGCTACTCCGGTAAAATTCTGAAATGCCTTTTGAATATTTGCATCGGACACTTTAAAATCAACTGTGGCTTTACCAAAATTACTGTCCGTACGAATTAACTCCGAAGAGTCAATGCGAACAGCACCCAAAAACTGTGCAACAATATGCGACGAAATTCGCTCTCCAATTCCGGCAATCCGGTCGAGTGTTTTTGACGTTAATTCACCAACAAGGGTGATTCCGGTTAAAATCTGCTCCAGTTCATCAAGCAATTCGCCAACAATATATTTAATTGAACCATTTCCGTTGAAAAGCTCTTCAATGGTTTCAGTATGTTTGCGCCTGATTTCATTTAATGTTGAATGAAAATCACCCCTGCCGGTTGATGCGTTTTTTGCAGCCGTTAAAATTTTATCGGTAATCCCGCCCAAAGCGGAAACAATTACAATAACATCGCTTTGCTGGTTGCTAACAATTTGCTTTACTTTTTTGATGTTTTCGGCAGATCCAACTGAGGTTCCACCAAATTTGAGCACTTTCATTCGACTATTTTTTAAACGTAATTATAAAAAAACTGGATGAATCGACAGAAGCGGTTCACCCAGTACTTTCTATCGGATAAAATAAATTTATTCTGTTGTTGTTAAAACTTTACCTGTAATTGCTTCAATAATTTTCATTTCCAACTCGTGCGAAAGTTCCGGGTTGTCGGCTATTAATTTACGCACCGATTCACGTCCCTGGCCTAATTTGGTTTCTCCATAACTAAACCACGAACCACTTTTCTTGACAATATTAAACTGTACGCCCAAATCAATAATTTCACCTGTTTTTGAAATTCCTTCGCCATAAATAATATCAAATTCGGCTTTCCGGAAAGGCGGAGCAACTTTATTTTTCACAACTTTTACACGAACGTTGTTCCCTTGTACTTCATCTCCGTCTTTTATCTGTCCAATTTTCCGGATATCTAAACGAACAGAAGCATAAAATTTAAGTGCATTTCCACCGGTAGTAGTTTCAGGATTACCAAACATTACCCCGATTTTTTCGCGTAACTGGTTAATAAAAACGCAACAGGTTTTTGTTTTGCTGATGTTGGCTGTAAGTTTACGCAAAGCCTGCGACATTAACCGGGCCTGCAACCCCATGCGGGAATCACCCATTTCGCCTTCCAGTTCGGCTTTTGGGGTTAAAGCCGCTACCGAGTCAATAATAACAATGTCAAGCGCACCCGAACGAACCAAATTATCAACAATTTCAAGCGCCTGTTCTCCATTGTCGGGTTGAGAAATTAGTAACTCATCGATATTCACACCTAAACTTTTCGCATAGTAAGGATCGAAAGCATGTTCTGCATCTACAATAGCAGCAATTCCACCTGCTTTCTGAGCCTCAGCAATTGCATGAATAGCAAGAGTTGTTTTTCCTGAAGATTCAGGACCGTAAATTTCAATAATTCTTCCTTTAGGATAACCACCAACGCCCAAAGCTGCATCCAATGCTATGGAACCCGATGAAATAGCTGAAACATCGTCAACTACCCGGTCGCCCATTCGCATTATGGAACCTTTTCCATAGCTTTTCTCAATTTTATCCATGGTAAGCTGAAGCGCTTTCAGCTTTTCTTTATTCATTGCCAGTTTTTCTTCTTTTGTCATGGTTTGTTAAGGTTATAATTTTAGCGATTCAATAATTTGATTTGTATGGTCTCCTGTATTTACTTTTTCGTAAATATCTGATATAATGCCGCTTTCATCAATAATAAATGTAGTTCTGATAACTCCCATATATTTTCGGCCATACATGCTTTTTTCTCCCCATACGTCGTAAGCTTGTAAGATTTCTTTTTCCGTGTCAGCAATCAGGTTAAACTTCAAATTGAATTTCCCCGCAAATTTTTCATGCGATTTCTGGCTGTCAGGACTTACACCAACAACATCAAATCCTTGATTTAACCAATAATCATAGTTTTCGCTAAGATTACACGATTCTGCCGTACACCCGGGAGTATCATCTTTGGGATAAAAATAAAGAATCAACTTCTTCCCGTTAAAATCATTTAAACTAATTTTTTCGCCTTTCTGATTAATACCTTCAAAGTATGGAGCTTTTTCGCCCACTTTTAATTTTGACATATTTCTTATCGAATTTTTAAGATTCACAAATATAAGTTTAAAATGACAAATCTCACCTTATTTGAAAGCCATAATTATTCAATGAAATCGGCTCAGGAATTAAAATAAGGCCTATTTTTTTTTAATTTTACCCGAGTAATTAAGGATTATGAATAAAATGACATCTTTAAAATCTTTTGCTTCACTCCTAACATTATTCCTGATGTTTTTGTTTGTATCGGCACAGGCAGATTCAAAAACGATTCAGGAAAATTTGCTTGCAAAGGCCATTCAACTTTTCGACAAAAAAGATTTTAAAGAAGCGGAACCGGTTTTTCGGGAGTTACTGAATGAGCGTCCTGATGATTTCATGATAAATTATTTTTATGGTGCCTGCCGTACCGAAAACGGGCATTATTCAAAAAAAACGCTGGCTTATCTCCAAAAAGCCAGTAAAGAAGTATCGCCACTTGATATTGATTATTATCTGGGCGTTCAGAACCAGGCGCAGGAAAATTGGGAGCAGGCATTAAAACATTACAATAAATTTGGAAAAACGGTAGGAGAAAACGAATCGAAAAGAGTTAACCTGCCAGAGAAAATTCAACAATGTTATGACAAGATAAATCCTTATCCGGTTGAAAAAGACGAACCGGAACCCTTGGCAGATTCAACAATGGCTACTGAAAATATTACCCTTGCAGCGACAACTTTGGCTGATTCAAGTGTTGAAAAGCAGGACAGTCTTCAAGCAGAAGAATTATATGAAGAAAATCAGGACTCAACTTTTGCAGAAAAAATGCCCGAACCAGATGCAGTAAGTGTAATCGAAGCGCCTGCCGATCCTCAAATCAACTTCAGCATTAATAGTGAAATTACCTATAAACTTCTTTCGCAATTTAAAACGGAAGAAGGACGGGAGCTGTTTAAATCAGCAACCGAGAAGCAGAAACAACTGGATAAAAATTTAAAAACGCTCGATTTTTTACGGGGAAAATACGCTTCAACTTATGAACGAAGTAAAAAAGATTCAATAGGAGAACAAATTCTTAATCTTGAAAACTACACGTATGAATTGAAGGGGGAAACCAATCAGATGATGATGCAATCGAAGTCATTGGAAAATGAATACTGGCAAAATGCTTCCGACGATGAGATTCAAAAATTCAGGATTGAATCCACGAAGATTGAGGAAGCGCCAACAACTGCCAAAATCACATACGCTATAGAACAGGATAATTCAGAGCCTGTGATACCGGAAATACTTGTTAAAGATGCCAAACCTGAAAGTCCAACATCAAAATCAGATAACTCTGATTTGGTTTACAAAATACAGGTTGGCGCTTATAGTCGCGGCATACCAAGTTATAAAAAGTCGCTTTTCAATAAAATTTCATTAATCCGGAAAATTGATAATTATACGGATGAAAAAGGGGTTGTTGTTTATACTACCGGAAACCTAACCCGTTTTGAAGATGCACTGGTTATGCAAAAACAAGTTCGGCAGGAAGGTATAGATGATGCATTTATTGTGCCGTATTTACAAGGAAAAAGAATAACTTTGGAACAGGCAAAAGAAATTGAGGGTATAAAATGACTTCTAAAGAAACAAAAAGAAAGCCTACAGAAGATTATAATGATAGTCTGACGAATGACAATGTTCTGATTTTGCATAACGATGATATTCACTCATTTGATTATGTAATTCATGCATTAATGGAAGTTTGCGAACACACCTACGAGCAAGCTTCTCAATGTACTGTTATTACGCACTATAAAGGAAAATGTGAGGTAAAAAAAGGCGGCTTTAAAACGTTGAAACCGTTAAAAGATGCTTTAATCGAACGAAAACTTAACGCTACAATCGATTAATATGAGTTTACTTGCCATTATTTTGCTCATTTTATTAGGATTATTGTTGTTGCTTATTGAATTTGCTGTAATTCCGGGAATAACTATTGCAGGAATCGGTGGCTTTTTAATGCTTATAGGGAGTGTTTATATTGCTTTTACCACATATGGAACTTCCGGTGGATTTATAACATTAACTATTGTATTAATTGCAGCCCCTTTAATGATTTACTATTTTTTTAAATCGAAGCAGGGAAAAAAAATGATTCTTGAATCGAGTATTTCAGGCAAAGTTGAAACGATAAATGAAGAAAAATTAAAGGTTGGCGACATTGGAAGATCTATTGGGCGACTTGCTCCCTCTGGAAAAGTAAAAGTTAATGGCGAGGTAGTCGAGGCCCAATCAACAGGATCTTTTATTGATCCGCAAACTGAAGTAAAAATTCTAAAAATTCATACCAATAAAATAATTGTAGAACCATTAAAAAAAGAATAGTATGATAGAACAAATAGGCTCACTCGGATTAATTATAGGTGTAATTGTTTTGCTTTTTATAATGCTTTACTTTGTTCCTATTGGAATTTGGTTTTCAGCATTGGTTTCGGGCGTTCGGATTTCGCTGTTACAGTTATTCCTGATGCGTTTCAGAAAAGTACCTCCCGGCGTAATTGTGCGGGCATTAATTGAAGGGACAAAAGCTGGCGTTCCGTTAAACCGCGACGCTCTGGAAGCTCACTATCTTGCCGGCGGACATGTAGCCAATGTTGTACATGCGTTGGTTTCTGCAGCAAAAGCAAACATTGAACTAACTTTTAACATGGCAACTGCCATCGACCTTGCCGGCCGCGATGTTTTTGAAGCTGTTCAAATGTCTGTAAATCCTAAAGTGATAAATACACCCCCCGTAACTGCTGTTTCGAAAGATGGCATCCAGTTAATTGCCAAAGCAAGGGTAACTGTTCGTGCAAATATCAAGCAATTAGTTGGGGGAGCTGGAGAAGAAACAGTTTTAGCCCGTGTTGGTGAAGGAATCGTTTCTTCAATTGGTTCGTCTCACTCACACAAATCGGTTTTGGAGAATCCCGATTTTATTTCGCGAGTGGTTCTTGAAAAAGGATTGGATGCGGGAACAGCTTTTGAAATTCTTTCGATTGACATTGCCGACATTGATATTGGTAAAAATATTGGAGCTGTGCTACAACTCGACCAGGCTGAAGCCGACAAAAACATTGCACAGGCAAAGGCAGAAGAACGCCGTTCCATGGCGATAGCCCAAGAACAGGAAATGAAAGCAAAAGCACAGGAAATGAGGGCAAAAGTAATTGAAGCAGAAGCAAAAATTCCGCTTGCAATTTCGGAAGCATTTAAAAATGGAAACCTGGGGGTAATGGATTATATGAAGTATAAAAATATTATGGCTGATACTTCCATGCGGGATTCCATTGCGGGAGAAGATGAAAAAGACAAAACGCAATAGTTAGCAAACAAATAAATGCCTTTCGGAAACGATGGGCATTTTTTATTTCAACTCATAAATACTATAAAAAATATCACCAATTTAACATTCAGTTAAGATATGCTATACAACAGCTTTTTTAACATTCGCTTAACCTAAGTAATCAAATTTCGGTTTACATTTGAATCAAGTTTTAGTTTATAAGTTTAGGTTTGATTAGTTTTATTGGTTTAGTTAGTGAAAAGGATGGGTGTTGACCCATCCTTTTTTGTTTATATAAACGGGTAAATTAATTGTGAGTTTCCTTTCGATGTGAACGACAGCGAATTAAAGCAATTAACTAAACCCACCACAATAAAATAACAGCCGCCGAAAACATTAATGCTACAAAAAAGTTGATTATACAAGCTTTGTAAATGTCTTTATTGTAAACTGCCCGTGAATGATTCCCAATAAATGGTTTTTCAACAAGCATTCCGGAGTAGTAATTCGGGCCGCCAAACCGGCAGTTTAATATTCCCGCTAAAGCTGCTTCCGGAAATCCGGCATTCGGGCTGCTGTGCTTTCTTCCATATTTATACATAAACTTCAATCCCCGAAAGTTAAGCGTAATCAAAACCATTAAAAAAGCGGTTACGCGGGACGGAATATAATTGACCACGTCATCGATTTTAGCGGCGAAATAACCGAAGTGCACAAAACGCTCGTTTTTATATCCAATCATTGAATCAAGCGTATTCACCATTTTATAAGCAAACATTGCAGGCAAGCCACCAAGTGCATAATAAAATAATGGGGCAACTACCCCATCACTTAAATTCTCTGAGAGCGTTTCCAAAACTGCAATCCTCACCTGGTTTTCATTTAAATTTTTGGTTTCCCGGCCAACAATTGTACTTAATTGTTTTCGCGCCTCAACAATACCTTCTCCATTTAACTTCCGGATAACTTTTAACGATTCAACAATAAGTGACCGGTTAGCCAGGCCATAGAAAACAAACAACGAGGCAACTACCAGATACAATATTTTTAGGTTCTCCAGGAATTCAAATACACAAAAAAACCCAAAGTAGGTTACAGCAATAAGAACAATGGCAAAAAGCCCGCCCTTCAGTTTTTTGTTTTTACCCTTGTTCAATCTCTTCTCTCCAGCATAAATTAATTTTCCAAATAACCTCACCGGATGCGGCAACCAATACGGATCGCCCAACAAAGCATCCAGAAAAAAACCGGCCACAAGGGGAATAATCAGTTCATAATTATTCATGAAAATAGATTTTTAACGCTTCTTTCAGCTTCACAATATTTTCTTCCGACTGGCACGAAATTCGAAAAAATTGTTGTTTCAACCCTCTGAAATCGGATGCATCGCGAATGAGTATTCCAAAATTCTCCACCAAATATTTTTTCAATTCAGAAGCAGTTCCTGTTTTTAGGTGAATGAGGTAATAATTCGTATTGGAAGGCAAAATTTCAATTTCTTCGAACTCTGCAAGGGAAGATTCAACAAGAAGTTTGCAATTGATTAAATCCCGTTTATCGGGCAAATATGAGGTATAATTTTTCAGGTTAAGAATACCGGCTTCAATTGCAATGCTGCTTACACTCCACGGAATCGTGTAGTTTTTTATTAAATCCACAACGTTTTCAGAAGCAAGAATGTACCCCAACCGTATTCCCGGAATAGCAAAGCATTTGGTAAACGACCTCAGAACAACCAGGTTTTTGTATTTCCGAAGCAACGGAACCGACGACTCGAAACCCACACACAATTCAGCAAAGGCTTCATCTATAATAAATATGGTCAACGGATTTTCAGCAAGCATTTTTTCTATTTCGTGAACCGAAATTTGCTTTCCATCCGGATTATTGGGATTTCCAAACCATAACAAATCGGATGAAAAGCGGCTCTCGAACCATTGTTCGCGGTTTGAAAAATATTCCAGTTTGTGCTTGTATCGCAAACACGCATTTTCATATTCCGAAAAACACGGAAAAACCAGCGATGATTTTACTCCGGAGAAGGCCTGGGCAAGCAAATAAATTCCTTCCACAGAACCATTGGTCACACAAATATTAGACTTTGACAACTCATGAAATTCAGCCAAAGCATTTCTTAATTCCCCGGCTTCGGGATGGGGATAATCTTTAATAGAAAAAAGAGCTTTGCCTAACTGATTGTAAAACGATTCGGGCAAAGACCGGAACCACACATTGGTGCTAAAATCGGCAATAATCGGGATATCGTAGTTATATTTATCGTTTCCATGTATCTGGTGCATCGCTTATTTTTCCATTGATTTATAGATGTATTCCAGATTTACGTTTTCGCGAATCAAGCCAGCCAGCTTGTCGTATTGTTCTTCTTTAAATTGCTGAAAATCGAATGTCTCCACTTTCCTTTTTCCTGCAGCTTTCAGAACCTCATTAACAACGTCGGCATTGTCAAAAATCCCGTGAATATAGGTTCCCCAGGTTTTGGCGTTCAAAAAGTAACCGTCGTTTTTTTTGCCGTTTACCCTGCAAAGCGGGCTGTGTTTTTTGGCCACCGTTTCCCCCATGTGGATTTCATAACCCTTCCCTTCTGTTTTTTCATTCAGAAAAGAAAAAGTACACTGCTCCGTCACTTTTTCGTTGGTAATTGTTGTTTCAACCGGTAAAATTCCAAGCCCCGGAATTTGACCGATTTGCCCTTCGATGAGTTGCGGATCGTAAATCATTTCCCCCATCATCTGAAACCCGCCACAGATGCCGTAAACTGATTTATTTTGTTGATGAGCTTTAATTACCGCTTTTGCCATTCCTGTTTTTTGCAGGAAAAGCATATCGGAAATGGTATTTTTTGAGCCAGGAACAATAATCATATCGGCCTCGTCGATATCAGCAGGATTTGCAGCATAATACAAATTCACCTCCGGCAATTGCTGTAAATAATTGAAATCGGTAAAGTTCGACATGTGGCGTAAAAGCACAACAGCAACATTAATACGTTCCCGAGCTGCGCTAAAATTTCTTCTGTCCACCGCTACCGAATCCTCATCATCAATATAAATATCACGGAAATGCGGAATAATCCCCACCACCGGAACTCCGCACAATTCTTCTAATTTTCGGGTCCCATTTTCAAACAACGAAATATCGCCCCTGAACTTATTGATAATTACTCCTTTTATTTTCTCCCGTTCAATCTTCGGCAAAAGTTGCATGGTTCCGTAAACGCTGCCAAATACGCCACCTTTATCAATGTCGGCAATCAAATAAGTTGCAGCATCTTTTTCCACTGCCACTTTCATATTTGTAATATCTTTCTCCCAAAGATTTACTTCGGAAATGCTCCCCGCTCCTTCAATAACTATCGGGTTAAATTCCCTTTCGAGCGTTGAAAATGCCGTCATGGCTTCAGCAAAAAGAAAATCACGGTCGGTTTCATTAAAATAGGCTTTTGCCGATTTATTTGCCCATGGTTTCCCGTTCAAAACAATCTGTGAATTCATGTTTCCGGTAGGCTTCAAAAGTATCGGGTTCATTTCCACACGACAGGGAATTCCGCAAGCTTCGGCCTGAACAGCCTGTGCCCGGCCAATTTCCAGTCCATCGGGAGTTGGAAAGCTATTCAGCGACATATTTTGCGCCTTAAACGGAGCGGGATTCAACCCATCCTGTTTAAAAATGCGACAAAAACCGGCATTGATAACACTTTTTCCAACATCGGAACCGGTTCCCACAAACATTATTGGTCGAAAATCTTTTCGTTTTTTCATATTTTCATTTTGTCATTTCTAAAGATGTACGGGTGAGAACTCTCTCTATTTAGAAATGGATTTCTACTCCCACGTCGTTGAAATGACAGTTATAATTCAAATTTGGTTATGCTACCATAATCCGGTTTAAATGAATCAAATAATTCGGAAACAGGTGTTCCGGTAATTATACTTTTTAAAATCCGAATTACGCCTGCATGGGTTACAATGGCAATATTTTCACTATTCCGCTGTTTCAGAGTTTGAACAAAATCGCGAACCCGTCCTTCCATTTCAGGGTAAGATTCGCCATTTAACGTTGGTAGAACCTGGTAGTTATCCATCCATGTTTGCCCCTCATTTGTAGCATAAATTTCATCCCAGCTCTTTAGTTCCCAGTCACCAAAGTTCAACTCCTTCAACCGTTCATCGAAAAAAACCGGTTTTCCCGGAAATAATCGTTCTGCCAGCTTTCTGCAACGCGTTAGCGGACTTGAATAAACAACATCAAATAAATTCCAATTTATGTTTCGGGAAACAGTTTCGCTTTCTTTATTGAAAGAAGATTTTGTAGTTACATCGCTCTGTCCGTAACAAATTCCGGGAAGAACTTCTACGCTTGTATGCCTGATTGCAGTTATTTTCATAAATAATTTTGCCAAGCTAAAACCGACAAATAGAAAAACACTTCGCACAATTGTTGCAACGCACCAAGTACATCGCCGGTGTAACCGCCAAGTTTTCGAGTAGTGTACGCCCGAAACTTAAAGAAAATGAATGTCAAAACAACCATTCCGATTACGACTTCGTGCCAATCGAAAAGAAATAAAAAAGCCAGTCCTGTCACCAAAGCGAAAAGAAGTGAAAAAACAGAATCTGCTTTTCCAACAGGTTTGGTTTTGCTTGTTTCATCGAGCCGGGCATATTTTGAAGAATAAATCAGCAATACGGGAAACACGCGGCTCACGGCATTTCCTGCAATCAGAACCAGTGGAATCCGCTCAATATTCAAACCCGACAATGCAAGAAATTTAGTACCCAGCATCATTACTAACCCGATGGTTCCATAAGTGCCAATCCGGCTGTCTTTCATTATTTCGAGCGTGCGTTCAGGCGTGTAGCCTCCTCCAAAACCATCGCAAAAATCAGCAAAACCATCTTCGTGAAAAGCGCCGGTAAAAAGTACACTAACCACCATGCTCAAAAGAATGGCAACAGAAAGTGGTAAAAACTGAAACAACAGCCACAGAATAAGCGCTGAAACCCCACCAACCAAAATTCCGATAAAAGGGAAATAGCGTGTCGATTTATTCAGCATCGTTTCATTCCAGCCACTAATATTTTTCACCGGCACACGGGTGTAAAACATCAGGGCTGTTAAAAATATATTCCACTCTTTTTTCATGAATTGCTAAGTAAAGGCCAAAAACTGCTACAGAACATTACCTGTTGCTTATCCCTGCATCTTCCATGCTACTCATTTCATTCAAAAAATTCACTGCTGCCTTAACCAAAGGCAAAGCAAGAGCAGCGCCGGTTCCTTCTCCTAAACGCATTCCCAACTGAAGCAGCGGTTTAACGTTTAGAAAATCCAGCATTAATTCGTGCCCTATTTCATTGGAACAATGGCAAAAAATGCAATTCTCCTTCACTGCACTATTTATTTGAATGGCTGTGATTGCCGCTGCCGTTGCAATAAAACCATCCACAAGAATCAGCATATTCTGCTTCTTTGCTTCCAAAAAAGCGCCAACCATGGCAGCAATTTCCAGTCCGCCATAAGCAGCCAGTGTTTTCTCTGGTGTTTCCGTGGGATACTTTTCAGCAATCTCCTTTAACAAACGAGTTTTTTTATCCAACTGCTCATTGTTTAAACCTGCACCTCGCCCGGTACATTCTTCAATTGAAATACCCGTAAATTTGTGCATCAACAACGAAGACGGAGATGTATTTCCAATTCCCATTTCACCAAAACCAATGGTATTGCAACCCTTTTTTGCCTCCGATAAAACTGCATCGGCACCCACTTTCATTGCCGCGTTACATTCTTCGGGCAACATGGCCGGTTCTTTCCGCATATTCCGGCTGCCATAAGCTACTTTAACATTTTCGATGGGAAGATTAGCATGAAAATCATAATCGACACCAACATCGAACACGCTAAGGCTCATATTACTTTGCCGGGTAAAAACATTTATTGATGCACCTCCCGAACAAAAATTCATTACCATTTGCCAGGTTACATCTTTAGGATAAGGGCTCACTCCTTCTGCCGCCAGACCATGATCTGCAGCAAAAACCAATAATGCAGGTTTTTCAATTTTAGGAGAAAGCGTATTCTGAATTAAACCGATTTGAAGCGCCAGTTCTTCTAACTGTCCTAACGAGCCCAACGGTTTTGTTTTATCATCAATTTTATGTTGAAGGTGTTCTTTTAATATCATCATTGAGTTTATTTTATTTCAACAGGAATTCCGGAAACCATAAGTACTACCTCATCGGAGCAAGAAGCAATATGCTGATTCATCCATCCCTGGAGGTCTGCAAATTTTCGAGCCAGTTCGTTTTCGGGATGCACTCCCATTCCTAATTCATTGCTTACTACAATTGCCGTAAATTCCTGTTTCGTGAATTTTTTCCATTCATTTTTCGCCTGCTCAAGACTTTTATCAACATCGCTGTTATTCCGATAAAAAATATTGGTAAGCCAAAGTGTTACGCAATCCAGAACCACGGTTTTTCCTTTCAAATCAAACCGGCTGATTTCAACCTCTTCCTCCAGGGTAATCCACTGTTCTCCCCTGTCGGATTTATGCCTTTCAACCCGTTTTTGAAAATCTTCGTCCCAGATGTGCGCTGTTGCAAGGTACACCGGTGCTTTCGATTTTAACCCGGCCAATTGCTGAGCGTAACTGCTTTTCCCTGAGCGTTGTCCGCCGGTAAGAAAAACAACATTTGCCCCTTCCGTTTTAAATGAATTAGACGACATGAATATTTCCTGTTATTAAAAATAAAAACCGGATAGCAGCCTTTAAGCCACTAAATACCGGTTTCCTTCGATTTCATAAAACAAATATTTTCTACTCAACAGTTAACAGCATAAACGGAGAAATGCCAGTTTCAAAACTACTCTCTTCCGTTCCGTCAGGCAGATACAACTGAGCTTCGCCATTTCCGGTAACTGTTTCGCCAATAAAAACCATAACCCGATCGTTGTAATAGGCAACTCCGTTAATACCGGCAACGCTGTCCAAAAATTTATTTTCGTCAAATGTTTTAGATGCTACATCAAATACAGCCAACGCTCCCGGATCACCCCAGTTAGCGCCTTCGGTAACCACATAGATTTTTGAAAAATCATCGTTTGCTGTCATTACATTTATATACGAACTGCTTACGCCCGATAAATCATAAACCGCGTCCAAAGTATTATTAGATGTATTAATGTAACCAAGCCCTGTTTCCGTTGAAGGATCGGAATAAGTATTCAACAATGTTACATACAGGTTATCATCTTTATCTTTCAGAAAGTAAGAACAAACAGCCGGTGTTTCAATGTATTCAATTTCTTCGGTAGAAAGGTCGATAACGGCTACACTGTCTTTATAATTAAGAGCTGCATAAAGTTTATTATTTACCACTTCAAGTCCTTCTGCCCCGCCAGGAAGAGCAATTTTTTCCACTTCCTTTGAAGTAATATTTATTTTGGCGATGTACGAAACGGATTCATCATTCCAGATTTCGCCTCCCCAACATGAAACATACAAATAATTGCCATTGGCCACCCCAAAACGAGGTTTAACAATGTCGATAGTAATCGCATTTTCAGTTTGTTCAAATGTTTCGGCATCTACCCAGAAAATCTGGTCGGCGCTGTTCCCCATAAAATAAATATTGCCATTATAACTTACTGCATGTTGTGCATTTGAAATCATCGACACTCCGTTTACACCAGCATAATAATTATTCGTTACCGCTCCTGTTTCCTTATTATACGCAGTAATGGTACTTTTATCGCCGGTGTAGCCGCCGTAGTTTATAATATAACTTTCACTGGGCTCAACAACTACCGGATCCGGATCATCATTTTTGTCACAAGCGGTAAAAAGCGCGGTCGCAAATAGTAAAAGCAACCATGATTTAAGATTTAAGTTTTTCATTTTTAATAGATTATTAAATAAATGATTATTTGAAATTGTATGTTATACTCAACCTGTAATTTATGCCGGGCATTGCATAGCCCCAGCTGGATTGGTAACTAACATTGAAAATATTATTTACCATTCCGGCTATTCTCAGCTTATTCTTTTCGCTTATTTTGAAATTATATCCCGAAGAAACATTCAGCAGAAAGTGGGCATCCAGAATATTTTTGTCCTCTTCATCCGTAAATTCGTCACCGGTAAAACTTCCGTCGATTCCAAAATCGAAATCGCTGCATGTAACCGAAATAAAAATGTTAGCGCTGTTAACCGGAACATATTCCAACTGGCGGTTCAGGGCATTTGTATTGTTCTCCGATTTTACTCTTTGCGCCGAATTGTAAGAATAATTCAATCCCGAAATAAATGGCAAGCCCAACAGCTTGTAGTTCCAGTCGGTCATAAATTCAATCCCTTTACTTTGTACTTTCTGAACGTTGGCTGCATACCAAAATGCCCCTCCGTTTTTCCAAAGTATCCAGTTATCGATGTTCATTAAAAAGCCATTTACCTGAATATTTCCTGAAAGGTCGGTGGAACAAAAACTCCATTTTGAACCGATTTCGTAGCTCATTCCTTTTTCCGGCAGAAGATCGGGATTGCCGCCCGGCACCCAGAAACGATCGTTAAAAGTAGGCACGCGATAACTTCGAGAAATATTCCCGGTAAAACTCAGCACATATTTTTCTTTTGATAATGCCACATAATTTATCCCAACCGATGGCGTAAACGGCACATCAAAATTCGTTACCAGCCCCTGACGAAGATTAACAGTAAGCAGCAATTTATTAAAGAAACGCTGAAAATAGGAGACATAAAAATCAACCCGTTCCTCATGTTCAACAGTTCCGGTATAAGCATAAACTGTTGGATGAATGCTCGATGCCTTTAAACCAGCCTTGCACGAAACGTTAGATGAAAGTTCGTGTTCCACAAAAGCTTCAGTCAAAAAACGTTGGGTTTGAATTGTATCTGAAGTATTTTCGTTATTCACCGAATTATCGTAAACATAACCACCGTTAATTTCAAATTTGAACGGATTCTTGCGGTTTTTATAGCCGGTCCAGATTCGAATATGATCATCTTTCAAGTCTTCGCGCAAATCAGGATTGCTCAAATTTGTCTGCATATTTTGCTGTATCAGGTGCCAGTCTTTTTCCAGCCAAACATTAAACGTAAAAAACTCATTTTCAGCAAAACGATAGTTTAACTCCTGTAAAAGCCCGTAATTTTCGACATTGGCATTTCGCTGTATGTCGTCTGTTTCGAATATCCGGTTTTCAAAATCGCGGTAGCTGGTATTTTTAAATGGAAAATCATTCTTCTTTGCGTAATAATAAATCCTGGTCCCCGATTCAAATTTGCCGTTTCCCAAAAATAATTTTGTACCGTACAACTGCTCGCCAAAAGAACCATGAGCAACCCGGGCTTCACCGCGAAAACCATTCGTCCACTTATTTTGAAGGCCCAGATAAACCGCTCCTCCAATACTGCCTGAACCATTGACAGAACTGGCGCTTCCGAACTGTACACCAACATTATCAAAAAGATATAGCGGAACGTTACTTACATTGGAATGCCCAAGTGTAAGCGAATTGATATTTATTCCGCCAAAATTAATGCTGGTGTGGTTGGGACCCGAACCACGAATACGAATAGTGGAGAAGCCGCCTGCATCAGCCTTAAAAGCCACCGGCAACGTACGCGAAAGCAATTGCTCCAGATTTCCGTCTTTTGCCTGTTCGAACTGCCGAACCGGAATTTGTTCGATTTTAGCCCCCGACTGATATTTTTGCAAATTACCATAACTCACAACTTCCTCCAGGTGTACCGTATCGAGTATATTAAACGGCTCTTGGCTTTTTGCAAAACCGGCAATAAAAATTAAAATCCCAAAAACTACAAACCTCCTCATTATTTTTCTTTTAAGGAGCTTTGGATAAACTGGTGAAAAATACTTTTGATATTTCTCAAGCTTTTATCCCGAAGCTTAATTATTTAAAAAGAATTGTGGCAGGTCTTCTGACTTATCCCGGTTGTTGATGCCTTCCCACCCCAACATAATCGGGACAGTGGCTTGTAGTTCAACAACACAATCCGCCAACAGGCAGATGGGACTTACAGCTGCGGGTACAGCTCCGGATTTTCACCGGATTCCCTTTTCATCGTGTTCATGATAAGATGAACAATTGAACCAAAATTCGACGACAAATATAAATACAAAGTTTTGTTCTTCGCAAGCATTGTTAATTGTTTCCTGCGAATGTTAACAACAATTCATTTCGTTTGGCAACCACAATTATTCTACTTCTGATTTCATTATAATTCATAAAATTGTTTTTTATCCTTTCTCTTAAACTTCTAATATTCAATCCCAACCCTGCTTGTAATTCCCTGGTCGTACGGATGCTTTTCCTTGGTCAGATAAGTTACATAATCAGCCATTTCCTTAATTTCATTGGTTGCTCCCCTGCCCGTTAATACAAGCTCCAAAGCTGCTGGTTTATAATGAATGAACTTTATTAATTCCTCCGAAGAAATAAAGCCGCATTGAACAGCAATTAAAATTTCATCGAGCACAAGCAATTGCACCTTATTTTCCACAATAAAGTCGTTCAAAGCATTTAATCCCGATGTAACCGACAAATGATATTCTGCTGAACTAATATGGCGGTTTGCCATTGACATTCCCTCGGAAAAAGAAAAAACAGTTGCCCCCAAATCTTTTAATACCTGTACTTCGTTGTAACCGCAGGTGCCCGGTTTTTTAAAAAACGAAGCATAAACTACGGCCAAACCGTGAGCTAAAGCGCGAACGGCCAAACCCACCGAAGCTGTTGTCTTACCTTTGCCTTCGCCGGTGTATATATGAACTAATCCTGTATCCATGATTTTACTGTGTTATGAATTTATAAACATCTTCGAGGGCGCTGACAAAGTTTACCGGGCTTGGACTGCACGAGGTTTCCGACGAAATGAGAAATATTTTCTTTTTCTGAACGGCAGAAACAGAACTGTATCTTTCCCAAACTTTTTTTTCTTCTTTACCAAAACCGCCCATCTCCGCGATAATAATTACATCGGGATTTTTTAAAACCACCGACTCGCGCGACATGGAACCTGAAGTCAACTCCCCGGCCATATTTTCGGAGTTGCAAAATGTAATATAATCGTCTAAAAACGTGTTTTTAATGGCAACAAAAACCGGGCTTGCACCAATCTGGAAAAGAACTTTTTCCGGTTTCAAACCTTTCGATTTCTCTTTTATTTCCGCTACTTTTTGTTTGGCATCTTCAACTATTTCGACGGCATTTTTTCCACTACCAACAAACCGGGCAATTTGCAAAGTTTGCTCACAAATCTGGTCAAAACTTTTGGGCGTTTCCATCACTTCAACCCTAATTCCAAGCTTTTTAAGCGCCGAAATATCCTGGGGTTTTGTTAGTCCCGTGGTTAATACCAAATCGGGGCGAAGTGAAAAAATCTTTTCTACATTTACGTTAATGGCGGAACCAACCTGTTCTTTTCCATCGTTAATTGCAGGAATACAATAACTTGTACACCCCACCAGTTTATTTTCACCCCCAACCAAATAAATGTTATCGGTTATTGACGGTGCCAGTGAAACTACACGATTTACCTCCTGCGAGAACAGTTGCAGGTTTACAAACAACAAAGTAATAAAACCAACAAACCTCCTCATAATCATTTCTTTTTAAGGAGCTTTGGATAAACAAGTGAAAAATACGTTCGAATATTTCTCAAGCTTTTATCCCGAAGCTTAATTATTAAAAACGAATTTGTGGCAGGTCTTCTGGCTCGTTCCCTGACTTCAACCTTCTCATTCGCCAACCGGCGGACAATGGTGTAAGAAAAGTCAGTTTATTTTAGAACTTACAGCTGCGGGTACAGCCCCCGATTCTCACGGGATTCCCTTTTCATCGTATTCATAAAAATGAATAGCGAAACCAAAATTCGATGGCAAATATAAAGAGATAAAAGAAAGGATTCCGGAAATGTTAATTCAAAAAGAAGATTGTTGAAAAGTATTTTTTTGTTTATCGAAGAAATGGAACCTCTTTCTACCGCAACTGAGACTGGTCACCATTATCTTTCTTCATCGTTTTTTCCGAAACCAGAAAAACCACTGGTTTGCCTGAAACAGGATTTGTACGGGTAATTACAACTGTATCATAAACGGCTTCAATATCTTCGTAATTTAGAACCTCTTGCGGGGTTCCTTTTTTTCGAACCGAGCCTTTTTGCATCATTATCAACGAATCGCAATATTCTCCGGCAAGGTTTAAATCATGAATAATCATTAAAATTGTTAAACCCAGATTTTCACTCAAACGACGGATTAGATTCAAAATGCGCACCTGATGTGTAATATCCAAATGCGAAGTAGGTTCATCCAGTAAAAGCAACTGTGGTTCCTGGGTCAAGGCACGCGCAATACCAGCCAGTTGCTGTTCTCCCCCGCTCAGGGCATTCATATTTTTATCCCGTAATCCTGCTATTCCTGTAAGCTGAATATATTTTTCTGCAATTTCGAAATCGTGCCTGGTTTCAAAAAACTGAAAATGTTTACGATATGGAATTCTTCCCATCAACACATATTCCTCTACCGTCATGTTGCCCACTTCTATATTCTGGGTAACAATCCCAATATTTTGGGCGCGTTCTTTGAGCGTCATTTTTCCAACAACCGAATTATTCAGCCTGATACTTCCTTTTAAAGCATCCAGCTCCCCCGATATTCCCCGAAACAAAGTCGTTTTTCCTGAACCGTTCGGGCCAATTATTCCAACAAAATCGCCTTTTTGAATATCAAATGAAATGTCATTCAAAACAAAATGCCCTGAATAACCGCAGGAAAAATTCATTATTTCGAAGAAACTATTCATTAATATCAGATTTTAGATATTAGTATTGAGTACAGAGATTGAAGAAAATATCTACTCATTTTTTTATGAAAAATTCTGCTATCACCATAAAACGTTCTAAATCTATATATACTGTTTACAATGCTCATCTAACCATCTAAATACTCAGTACTAATTTAATTTGAATTTTGACCTTGACCGACTCAATACCACGATAAACAAAACCCCGCCGGTAAAGCCGGTAATAACACCAATCGGTAATTCATTGGGAGAAATAATTGTACGTGAAACCGTATCGCAAAGAATTAGAAAAATTGCACCGCCCAGAAATGAGCTTCCCAACAATATGCGGTAATCGTTTCCAATAATCAATCTCACCAGGTGCGGGATAACCAGGCCCACAAAACCAATTACACCTGCCACAGAAACAGCAACGCCCGTTAATAATGAGGCAACAATAAACAACAGTTTTATGGTAATTCCGGTATTAATTCCCAGATGTTTTGCTTTTACTTCACCCAAACGTAATGCATTTAATGGCTGCGCAAAAAAGTAGCTTAAAATCAATCCCGAAATCGCTGTCCAGAAAGCAACACGTATTAAAAGTTGATTCGATTCATCCAAAGAACCCATCACCCAGAAAACAATACTTTGCAGGTTATCGGTGGTTGTAATCGACATCAGAAACATCATTGCCGATGAAGAGACAAAACTAACCATTACACCAATGAGCAACATGCTGTTGATATTGAGGCCTGCCCTTCTGACACTCAGAAAATAAACCATAAACACAGTAATCATGGCACCTGCAAAGCCAAATAAAGGCAAAATCATGTACCCGGCAGCATGAAATCCAAAAACAACGGCAATGGCAACCCCCAAAGCTGCACCTCCAGAAATCCCAAGAGTATAAGGTTCAACCAACGGATTTCGGTAAATTCCCTGTAAAATTGCGCCTGACAAACTTAATCCCCCTCCCACGGAAATGGCCAGAATCAATCGCGGAATCCGGATTTTGGAAAGCACTGTATATTCAATTCCGCTTTTATTCGAAAGAATTTCAGGAATGTTGCTCCACGAAATCTTCACCTCGCCGGATGAAAGCGAAATAAGAATTGAAATAACCAGCAGCAGAATTAGCACGGCAAAAAATAAAATCCATTTGATGTATTTACCCGACATTCGATTAACGGTTTAAAAAATTAACTATGTCAGTAAAAGCCTGCAAAAAGTTATTGGGAGTCGGGCTACACGATGTTTCCGAGTCAACCAGAAATATTTTTCCTTTTTCAATCGCTTTTAGTCCTTCATAACTTTTCCATTTGGTCATCTCTTCTTTACCAAAACCACCCATGGTTGCAATAATAATTACATCCGGATTTTTTAAAAGTACGCTCTCCCGGGTCATCGTTCCACGTTTCATTTCACCTGCAATGTTTTCACCATTACAAAACAGGATAAAATCGTTCATAAATGTGTTCGGCAAAACTGTAAATATGGGGTTTGCCCCTATCTGAAAAAAGAACTCCCTTTTTTCGCTTTTCAAACTTACCTGTTTCAAACTTTCAACCTGTTCCTTTGTTCTCTCAATAATCTTTTCTGCCTGTCCTCTATTTCCAAGTAATTCGGCAATATGAAGAGTTTGCTCACAAATCTCGGAAAAGTTCACAGGCGTTTGCAGCACTTCCACGTTTATGCCCAGCTTGCGCATGGCCTCAATATCCTGAGACTTGGTCATCAACATGGTAAGCACCAAATCGGGTTGAAGTGAAAGAATTTTCTCGATATTAACGTCAACGGTTGAGCCTACCTGTTCCACTCCGTCGGCCAGCGCCAGCGAGCAATAACTGGTACAACCAACCAGTTTTTTTTGTTCGCCTATTAAATAAATGTTTTCGGTAACCGAGGGAGCCAATGAAATTACACGGTTAATTTTTTGTGAAAAACCAGAAAAAGTAATAATTAACAGAAAAAGTAATATCAGTGAGCGATTTCTCACCTTTATCCAAAGGTTCGAAATGACATATTTGCTATTGATGTCATTTAGGAGGAGGCACGACTGAGAAATCTCTTTCATTGAAACGGACTTCTCCTCCTGCTTTGTCGAAATGACAAGCACATTATTATTCAGCAAAAACAACTCTTTAACGAATCTCATTTCATCCAAATATAAACAGGAAAAGTACAGAATCATTGGTTGATTGCCGAAACTTAACTCCCGAATTTCGTTTATCTGTTTTTAATTATGGCAGGTTTTCTGGCTCACCTCTCCTGTTGTTACCTTCCCATCCGCCGGCTGGCGGACAGTGGCCGAAGTTGCAACAGAATTTACAAGGTTTACAGCTGCGGGCACAGCCTCCGGATTTCACGGAGTTCCCTATTAAGATTATTCCCGTCAGGAAATCTTCACCATCGGCAGCAAAGGTAGAAAAAGTTTCTTTGGGAAAAGTAAATTGAGTGAATGAGTGATTGTCATATTGGGGTCAATATTATTTTGGCATTGAAAAATGAAAACTTTAAACACGGAATTCTAAACTATACTTCGAATAGTTCTTCCGGGTATTCCACATCTACCAAAAACAAACCGTGTGCAGGAACAGAAACGCCAGCTTTCCCCCTATTTTTTTCTTCAATTATATTCCGAAGTCCATCCTTTGAAAGTTTGCCTTTTCCGGCTTCCAATAGCGTTCCTACAATTGCACGAACCATATTTCGAAGAAAACGGTCGGCTTTTATGGTAAATACAATACGATCGCCCTCCGGCCTCCATTCCGCAAGCATTATGTTACAGTTATTGGTTTTCACATCAGTATGAAGTTTACTAAAACTGCTAAAATCCCGGTATTCGAATAAAACTGTAGCAACTTCGTTCATCTTATTTACATCCAGTGGAAGTGTATATTGATAGGCAGTTGAAGTTTCAAAAGGATTTTTCACCGTTGAAATAAAATATTTGTAGGTACGCGAAACAGCATTGTAACGGGCGTGAACATCTGGCTTTACCGGAAAAATTTGCTGCACTGCAATATCATCGGGTAAAAACCGGTTAAGACGAAAAACAAGGTTCTCATTTTGCAGATTTTCATTTTCTGAATCAAAGTGAAGCATGTAAAACGATGCATGAACCCCGGTATCGGTCCTGCCTGCCCCAACTACCGATATTTCTTCCCTCAATACAGTGGAAAGCGCTTTTTCCATTACTTCCTGCACCGAAGATGCATTCGGTTGTATTTGCCAGCCATGATAGTTGGTTCCATTGTAACTTATTTGAAGAAAGTAGCGCCGCATTTAACTTTTTTCAACAAAGTAACTATTTTATTAAAAAAGAATAATTCAAAACAGGTATAAGTTTATAAACTTTTACCTTCATCTTTTGCTCTTACCGGGCTTTCCTTTTATTCCTGAAAATCTGTCAGCCGCTAAAAATTGTAATTCAATATTTTTCATGATATTTCTGGAAAAAAATCTGTCAGCACGGCATAACAAACTGAATATTTTTCACACAAAAACAAATGGTATAATGCTTGTTATCAAAGCAATAAGAAAGACAAACATTGTTTAACAATTTAAAGAATAGGAGGAAAAAGTCATGTTAGCAAAAAGATCAGAAAATTATTTTCCATCTATCTTTGACCGCTTTTTTAACAGCGATTTGATGGATTGGAATCTGTCGAACTTTTCAAGCACGAATACATCGTTGCCGGCTGTTAATGTAAAGGAAACTGACAATGAGTTCATCATTGATGTTGCAGCTCCGGGAATGGAGAAAAAAGACTTCAAAGTCAATTTTCAGAACAACATTTTAACCGTTTCATCGGAGAAAAAAGATGAAAGAGAAGAAAAAAACGGGAAATATTCCCGGAAAGAGTTCTCTTACCAGTCGTTTCAGCGTTCGTTTACCGTAGCTGAAAATAGTATCGACAGTGAAAAAATTAATGCAAAGTATAACGATGGAATTTTGCACATTACATTACCAAAACGTGAAGAAGTAAAACCAAAACCTTTGCGTGAAATTAAAATCTCATAAGAGTAAAACCCATATCACCCGGCTTTTTAGTCGGGTGATCTTTTTTTTAAAAGGCATATTTAGCTTAATATATTTTAACACTAGTTATGGCTTATTATCTTTACAAACATTTAAATTCGCACGTTCAAAAAAACAGAGTAATAAACAAGATTTAAAATATGGATCAGGCAATTGACATCAAAGAACTGAATGAAAGAATTCAGAGAGAAAGTTCATTTGTTGATATGGTTACCCTCGAAATGAATAAGGTAATTATTGGGCAAAAACATTTAGTAGAAAGTTTATTAATCGGGTTGCTCTCCAACGGGCATATTTTGTTAGAAGGTGTTCCGGGGTTAGCCAAAACGTTGGCAATAAAATCGCTGGCACAAACCATTAATGCCAAATTTTCCAGAATTCAGTTTACACCCGATTTGCTTCCGGCCGACTTGCTCGGAACGATGATTTACAGTCAGAAAAGAGAAGAATTTACGATAAAAAAAGGGCCGATTTTTGCCAACTTTATTTTGGCTGATGAAATTAACCGTGCTCCCGCAAAAGTGCAGTCAGCCTTGCTGGAAGCCATGCAGGAACGACAAATCACCATCGGTGAAAACACCTTTAAACTGGATGAGCCGTTTTTGGTAATGGCAACCCAAAACCCGATTGAACAGGAGGGAACTTATCCGTTGCCAGAAGCACAGGTTGACCGTTTTATGCTAAAAGTGGTTATTAACTACCCTACAAAAGCAGAAGAACGACAAATTATCAGCGAAAACCTTTTAAAGCATTTTCCACAGACTTCCACAATACTGAAAACCGAAGATATTATTAAAGCGCGCGATGTGGTAAAAGATGTTTATATGGATGAAAAAATCCAGAAATACATTGTTGACATCGTTTTTGCAACTCGTGAACCGGCCGAATACAAGCTGGAAAAGTACAAGGATATGATTTCGTACGGTGCTTCTCCAAGGGCGGGAATAAGTCTTGCGCAGGCATCGAAAGCGTATGCATTTATAAAAAGAAGAGGTTATGTAATTCCTGAGGATGTTCGTGCTGTTTGTGCCGATGTTCTTCGTCATCGTATTGGATTGAGTTACGAAGCGGAAGCCAACAATATCACCTCAGAGGAAATTATTACCGATATTTTAAACACGGTTGAAGTACCTTAATAATAAATAAGTGAAAAGCTTCGAGCTACAAGTCACAAGCGTTGAACTTGAACTCTGAACTCTGAACTTTGAACTCTGATATGGAGACAACTGATTTATTAAAAAAAGTCCGGCAGATTGAAATTAAAACACGTGGCCTTTCGCGAAATATTTTTGCGGGAGAATATCACAGTGCGTTTAAGGGGCGTGGAATGGCATTCTCCGAAGTAAGAGAGTACCAGTTTGGCGATGATATACGAAACATCGACTGGAATGTTACTGCACGTTACAATCACCCTTATGTAAAGATTTTTGAAGAGGAACGCGAATTGACTGTCATGTTGTTGATCGACGTCAGCGGTTCACGCGATTTTGGGTCGGTACAGAATACGAAAAAAAATATCATTACAGAAATTGCTGCTGTATTATCGTTTTCAGCCATTCAGAACAACGATAAAATCGGCGTGATTTTCTTCTCGGATAAAATTGAAAAGTTCATTCCGCCCAAAAAAGGGAAAAGTCATATTCTTCGTATCATCCGGGAATTGATTGATTTTGAACCCGAAGAAAAGGGCACAAATATTACAGAAACTGTCCGCTATTTGACCAATGCCATAAAAAAACGCTGCACCGCATTTGTTATCTCCGACTTTATTGACAATAGTAAAGATTTGGAAATGGCGCTTTCCATTGCCAATAACAAACACGATGTTGTTGCCTTGAAAATTTACGACAAACGCGAGCAGGAACTGCCGCCTATCGGGATGATAAAATTAAAAGATGCTGAAACCGGCAACTATGTTGTAATTGACAGTTCATCGCGCAGAACAAGAAAAATCTACAGTGACTGGTGGAAAAACCACATGGCAAAACTGGACAATATGTTTAAAAAGTGCGGGGTTGATTATGCAACCATCGATACGGAAGAAGACTACGTAAAATCGCTGATGACGCTGTTTAAAAAGCGGGCTATTAAATAAATGGGAATGAAACTCAGTTTTAAAATATTGTTTACGGTAATATGGGTAGTTCTAAGCACCGGAAATACTAATGCACAACGCATTAAAGCAACCGCGCGGCTTGATTCTACGAATATTTTAATTGGCGACCAGATAAAACTATTTCTTGAAATCGATCATCCGAAAAATGTAAAGATTGATTTTCCGAATGTTCCCGATACATTGGTGAATTTAATTGAAGTCTTGGAGCGTTCGGGAATCGATACTTTTGCGGTGGATGACGAAAAATATCAAAAGCAAATTCAGTCGTATTTGATTACCTGCTTCGACAGTGGAAGTTACCGTATTCTGCCACAATGGTTCAAAATCGACATGAATGGAACTATCGACTCCATTCCTACCAACGGTGTAACATTAAATGTTTACACGATGGCTGTTGATACTACAAAAGGCCCGACGGATATTAAAATGCCTTACGATGCACCGCTTACGTTAAAAGAAGTTACACCCTACATTCTTGGTGTTATCTTAATTGGAGCCATCATTTTTCTTATTCTTTATTCGATTAAGCGAAAGAAAAAAGGCAAACCTCTTTTTACACTTCCACAAAAGCCCAAAGAACCGGCGCACGTTGTTGCGCTGCGTGAGCTCGATCGGATAAAAAATGAGAAAATCTGGCAAAAAGATAAAGTAAAAGAATACTATAGTGAAGTTACGGACACGCTTCGAAAATATATCGAAGATCGGTATGAAATTCCGGCAATGGAACAAACAACCGATGAAATTCTTACAAGTTTCCGGTTTAGAAGAGATTTAATTAACGAGAAATTGTTTACCAACCTCAGCCGTATTTTGAATCTGGCCGATTTGGTAAAATTTGCAAAATACACTCCGCTTCCTGACGACAATAACCTCACATTGGTAGATTCATACTTCTTTGTTAACGAAACCAAGAAAGAAGAGATAAAGAAACCGGAAAAACCGGAGGAAGAAAACGGAGAAGATGTAGTTATAAAATAAGGAAAGATGTTTGAAGGATTCACATTTAAAAACCCTGAATATTTCTACCTGCTGCTGGTAATCATACCAATGGCTGCCTGGTATATTTTCAGGCAAAAAAGAAATACGGCAAGCATCCAGATTTCTTCTACTGCTTCCATTTTCAGGGCTCCCCGATCAATTCGGCACCATTTAAGACACCTGGTTTTTCTGCTTCAAATGATTGCGCTGGCATTTTTTGTTGTAGTACTGGCCCGTCCACAATCGTCGCGAAGCTGGGAAAATGTAACTACCGAAGGGATTGACATTGTTATTGCACTCGATATATCGAGCAGTATGCTTGCCCGCGACTTTCAACCCGATCGATTGGAGGCAGCAAAAAATGTGGCCATGGAATTTATTTCGGGCCGTGAATACGACCGGATGGGTTTGGTTGTATTTTCAGGGGAAGCATTTACACAGTGTCCGCTTACCACCGACCGCGCAGTTTTGTTAAATCTTTTTAAAGACATTCAAAGCGGGATGATTGAAGATGGAACCGCAATTGGAAATGGTTTGGCAACAGCCGTAGCCAGAATTAAAGATAGCGAAGCCATAAGCCGCGTGGTAATTTTGTTAACCGACGGAGAAAATAACAGCGGCGAAATTGCGCCGGTAACAGCTGCAGAGATTGCAAAAACCTACGGAATCAGGGTTTATACGATAGGCGTAGGAACAATTGGCACTGCACCCTACCCTGTTCAAACGCAGTTTGGGGTTCAATTGCGCGACATGGAAGTTAAAATCGATGAAAAAACATTGCAGGAAATTGCCTCCATCACCGATGGTCAATATTTCAGGGCAACAAGCAATACCAAGCTCGAAGAAATTTACCAGGAAATTGACAAACTGGAAAAATCGAAAATAGATGTAAAAGAATTCAGCCGGAAAAGCGAAGAGTTTTTGCCGTTTGCCATTTTAGGGGCATTGTTTTTGATTGCCAGTTTATTTTTAAGGGTAACAATATTCAGGAGTATTCCTTAAAAGTTGGAAAGTATGGAAATGTTCAGATTTGGAAATAGCGAATATTTGTGGGGGCTGCTCATCATTCCGGCACTGACCTTCTTTTTTATCTGGTCGAGAATTGCCCGGAAAAAGGCACTGCGCCGTTTTGCAAACATGAGTATTCTGAAGGATTTAATGCCATTCGCCTCGAAAAGCAGGCCGATACTTAAGTTCTTTATTTTAATGCTGGCACTGGCATTTATCATTGTTGGAACTGCCCGTCCGCAATTTGGCTCAAAACTAAAAAAAGTAAAACGTGAAGGTGTTGAGTTAATCATCGCCCTCGATGTTTCGAACAGTATGATGGCCGAGGATATTCAGCCCAACCGTTTGGAACGGGCAAAACGTGCAATTTCAAGACTGGTGGATCGCCTGAAAGACGATAAAATCGGGTTAATTGTTTTTGCAGGTGATGCTTACACGCAGTTGCCAATTACCAGCGACTACAATTCAGCAAAATTATTTTTAAACTCGATCAATACGCAAATTGTTCCGAAACAGGGAACGGCAATAGGAACCGCAATTAATCTGGCAGTACGTTCGTTTTCTCCAAACGGAGAGGCCAACAAAGCAATTATTGTAATTACCGACGGTGAAAACCATGAAGACGATCCCATTTCAGCTGCCCAGGCTGCAAGCGAAAATGGCATTGTAGTTCACACCATCGGAATGGGATTGCCACAAGGTTCGCCAATTCCGGTGTTGCGAAACGGTCAAAAAGATTATTTGAAAGATCGGGATGGGAATGTAGTGATTACCAAACTTGACGAGGCAACACTGGAAAAAGTAGCCGGGGCAGGAAAAGGAGTTTATGTTCGCGCCAATAATGCCCAGGTAGGACTTGATGCGCTTTTTGACGAAATTAACAAGATGAACAAAGAAGAAATGGAATCACGGATTTATTCGGAATACGACGATCAGTTCCAGTATTTCTTTGCCATCGGTTTTTTTCTGATTCTTCTTGAATTTGTTATTTTGGAGCGTAAAAACAGGTATTTGAAAAACATTCGGTTGTTTTCAGCAAAATAGAAAAAAGATGAAACGGATATATTTAATCATATTCATTATTACAATAACCATTTCTGCTTTCGGACAGAATGAGCGAAAATTTATCCGAAGCGGGAACAAGCTTTTCATGGAGGCTGTAAAAGATACTACCCAAATTGATACCACGAAATTCAGCAATGCAGAAACGGAATACAGGAAAGCTTTAAATAAAAAGCCTAACGATTTAAAGTGGAATTATAATCTCGCTGACGCCTTATACAAACAACAACGTTTTGATGAGGCTGCCGGAAAGTTTACTGATTTAGCGGAAAAGATGGAAAGCTCCACTGAAAAAGCAAGAGCCTATCATAACCTTGGAAATACTGAGTTAATGCAGCAAAAACTGGATGAAAGTATCGAATCCTATAAAAAAGCGTTACGCGAAAATCCTTCCGATTTGGATACAAAATACAACTTGGCTTACGCTCAAATGTTAAAACAAAAACAGCAACAGCAGCAGCAAAACCAGGATCAGAACAAAGATCAAAATAAAGACCAGAACAAGGATCAGGATAAAGATCAGGATAACAAAGACCAAAATAAGGACCAGAATAAAGATCAAAACAAAGATCAGCAGGACCAGCAAAACAAACAGGATCAGCAAAAGCAGAATCAGGATAAAAACAAAGATCAGCAGCAGCAACAACAACAGCAACCACAAAATAAAATTTCAAAAGAAAATGCGGAGCAGTTGTTGCAAGCGCTGCAAAACGACGAAAAAGACATTCAGGATAAAGTAAAAAAACAAAAAGCAGCCATGGCTAAAAAGTCAAAGGTTGAAAAAGAATGGTAACAGTTCCGAAGCGTTTAACAGACTTCGGATGAATTAATATATTTTTGTACGGAAATAGAAAATGATAAAGCAACTCATAACATACCTGTTCATTTTAGCAACGTTTCTACCGGCTCAGGCTGAACAAACCCGTTTTGTAATGTCGGCGCCCAATGCAGTAGAAATGGGGAAACAATTCCGGATTAGTTTTACCATTAACGAGCGGGGCACCAATCTCAAACTCCCCGACTTAAGTAATTTTGATGTTTTAATGGGGCCAAGTACCGGACAGTCGACCAGCATCAGTACCATTAATGGTAGAACAACACAGGAAACAACTTATTCATACACCTATATTCTAAGGGCAAAACAAAAGGGAAAATTTGAAATTCGACCCGCTTCAATAGAAGTTGGAGGAAAAGTATTCGAATCCAATCCGCTGACAATTGAAGTGGTTGATGCCCAGTCGCAACCTGCTCAGGTACAAAGCGGGAGTCAGGGGCAACAAAGCCAGGGCGCTTCGCAAAATGTGGATTTAGGAAGCGATAACCTGTTTGTTCGCGTAGAAATGAGTAAACAAAATGTTTATAAGGGCGAGCAAATTATTTCAACCGTAAAATTGTATGTAAACCCGAATATTCCGGTGGCCGGTTTTGATGAGGTAAACCTGCCAACATACGAAGGGTTTTATACACAAGACATTGAAATTCCCCAGCAGATAAATTTCACCCGCGAAGTTTACAATGGAAAAATTTACCAGGTTGGTGTTTTGAAAAAGACTATTTTGTTTCCGCAACAGAACGGAAGATTGACGATTGAACCCTTTAAGATGACGTTACTGGTTCAACAGCAGGTAAAACAACGTAGTTTTTTCGACGACTTCTTTAATAGTTTCAGAACAGTTAAAGCATCAATTGTTAGCCAGGCTGTCAGTGTAAATGTAAAAGACTTACCGGCAGCACCTGCTAATTTTATGGGCGGAGTTGGAAATTTCAGTGTTAATTCAAGCATTAGCAGCGAAGATGTTACTACGAATGATGCTGTTACATTAAAAGTTACCATTAACGGAACCGGGAACATTCGCCTAATCCGAACGCCTGAACTAAAGCTTCCCACGGATTTTGAAGTTTACGATCCGCGAACCAACGATAATGTGAATGCTACAGGAAATGGCTTAACCGGCTCAAAAACGATAGAATATTTATTCCAGCCACGGTTTGAAGGTGAATACACCATTCCTGCTATTCCTATTTCATTTTTTAATCCTGCTACAGGAACGTACGAAACAAAATCGACATCGGAATATGTACTTCATGTAAAAAAAGGAGCGGCAGAACAATCAAATACAGTGGTTAGCTCTTTAAGGAAACAGGATGTGCAATTAATTGGTCAGGATATACGGTTTATCAAAGTTGGAAATCCAATGCTGAAAATAAAAGGCTACACCTTTTTCGGCACCACCTTGTTTTACCTGATTTATTTGGGAAGCGCCCTGTTATTTGCCGTGCTTTTCCTTGTTTACAGGAAAAAGGCAAAAGAAAATGCCAACATTGCTTTGATGCGAAACAAAAAGGCCAACAAAGTAGCGACGAAGCGTTTGCGGGAAGCGGCAGGTTTTATGAAACAAAACAACAACGAAGCTTTCCACGAATCGATATTAAAGGCATTCCAGGGCTACTTGAGTGATAAACTTGGAATTCCGATTGCCGACTTAAATCGTGAATCGGCAGTTGCAGGTTTGCAAAAGAAAAATGTTGAACAGGCAGTGATTGACGATTTTGTAGAAGTGGTTGAACAGTGCGAATTTGCACGTTACGCTCCTTCGGGTGGCTCAGAAGCACGAAGCGAACTGTACAAAAAGGCAGAATCAACAATGGGCCGCATGGAAAAACAGATAAAAAGATAACGAAATGAAACGATATATTTTCTTCATACTATTTGTTATTCCGGCGTTCCTTTACGCACAGGAGGATAAAACTCAACTATGGGAAAAAGCAAATGCTTATTACACCACGGAAGAATACCAGCAGGCCATTTCCATTTACGAACAGATTTTAGCTTCAGGAGAAGAATCAGCCAAGTTGTATTTTAATTTGGGAAATGCGTATTACAAGGCTGGCGATATTAATAAGGCCATATTAAATTACGAACGGGCAAAAGTACTGGCTCCCAATGATGAAGATGTTGAATTTAATCTAAAAATTGCCAACCAGTTTGTAGTTACCAGTATTGACGAATTGCCCAAACCGTTTTTCCTGCGTTGGCGGGTTTCAGTTATTAATAAATACCCGGCAGATACATGGTCGATGATAAGTATTTCTGCATTTGTTATCTTCCTTGCTCTTTTGGGGTTGGTAATTTTTAGCAGAAGGGTTGCAATTCGTCGCGCTTCTTTTTGGATTGGTATTTTGGTGGTCATCTTTTCAGCATTTACCTTTTCATTTGCAGCAAAACAAAAAAAGAAAATTGAAGAACGAAATGGCGCCATTGTTTTTTGTCCGCGTGTAACGGTGAAAAGCGCTCCAAGCGAAACCGGAACAGATTTATTCCTGATTTACGAAGGACTGAAAGTTGAAATTACCGATAGCCTGAGTACCTGGAAAGAAATAAAACTGGCCGATGGAAATGAGGGCTGGTTGCCCGATTCCTGCATTGTTAAGATTTGATTTTTATTCTACTTCAATTAATTATTGTTCCCTTTATTTTGGATAAATAAGTGGTGCTCTGCGAATACGATTTTGATTAAGAAAAATAAATTATCATTTCTATTTTGCTCGGTTACCTATATCCAACTAACTTTACTTACTAAAATAGAATTATGGAAAACGATATAAAACTAGCCGTATTAATCGACGGCGATAATATACCTTCTGCTTACGTTAAAGAAATGATGGAAGAAATTGCCAAATACGGAAATCCAACCATCAAAAGGATTTATGGCGACTGGACAAAACCAATTCTCTCGAAATGGAAAAATCTGCTCCTCGAAAACGCAATAACACCTATTCAGCAATATGGTTACACCCAGGGAAAGAACGCCACCGACTCTGCCATGATTATCGATGCAATGGACATTTTATACGGCGAAAAAGTAAATGGTTTTTGCCTGGTCTCCAGCGACAGCGATTTTACCCGTTTGGCAACCCGTTTACGCGAAGCCGGAATGAAAGTGATTGGTATGGGTGAAAAGAAAACTCCTGAACCATTTATTGTGGCTTGCGATAAATTCATTTATATCGAGATTCTTAAAAATGAATCGAAAGAAAACGAAAACAGTGTAACGCCAAGCAAATCACAAAAGAAAAACGACGTCGATAAAATCACTCCAAAAGTAATCCGGCTAATTTCCACTACCATTTCGGATTTGGCTGATGATGATGGCTGGGCATTTTTGGGTGACGTTGGCAGCCTGCTGCAAAAAAAACAGCCCAACTTCGATTCCCGAAATTATGGATTTGAAAAGCTGACTCCCCTGATTAACTCCATTGGAAAATTTGAAATTGACCAGCGCGATAGCTACAAAGGGAAATTCAAACTAATTTACGTTCGAAATAAAAAAAGGTAATCTGCTATTCCCTGAGAAATTATTACAATAGTTTTATTTATCTGATAAGATCTTCTGACCAGATTTCGGTTAATGCCTTAATGAATAAATCTTAAGCTTTTTCTTAAAAAAGTTTAACGTATTTCGAAACATGCAGAGTCCCGTTAAATAGTGTTAAAAGCACAGTAAGCAGGTTTACAAAAATTTGTAATTTTTATAAATTCGTTCCCCCGAAAAAATAATCTATTAATTATAACATATGGATATCATTGTTGATGGAATTACAAAAACGTATGGCCGTCAGAATGCGGTCGATAAGTTAAGTTTCCAGGTAAAAACAGGTGAAGTTCTCGGCTTTCTCGGACCAAACGGTGCCGGGAAAACTACAACCATGAAAGCCATAACCGGGTATCTCGAAACCGATGCAGGTGACATTGAAGTGGGTGGAGTTTCGGTAAATAAAAGTCCCGAGGATGTAAAGAAATTTATTGGTTATTTGCCGGAACATAATCCGCTGTATCAGGACATGCCGGTGATCGACTATTTGAGTTTCATTGCAGGATTACAGGGTGTGCCAAAAGAAAAGATTGAGGAGCGGGTAACCGAAATGATTCACGATTGCGGGTTAAAAAGTGAAAAGCACAAAAAAATCCGTGAACTCTCAAAAGGATACAAACAGCGCGTTGGACTGGCTCAGGCTTTAATTCACAATCCTGAGGTACTGATCCTTGATGAACCAACGACCGGCCTTGATCCAAACCAGATTGTGGAAATCAGGGAATTAATAAAAAAAATAGGTCGGGAGAAAACCGTTATTCTGAGTTCACATATTTTGGCAGAAGTGGAAGCCACCTGCGACCGGATTCTGATTATCAACAAAGGAAAAATAGTTGCCAACGGAACTGCTGAAGAATTACGCCGACAGGCACAGGGAAATGAATTGCTGAAGGTTGAAATCGGGAATGCTGAACGGAATGAAGCTTTTAGTGCGTTAAAATTATTACCAACAGTCGCTTTAGTTGATTTTACCGATCATGTGGGCGCCGAATTTGAAATCCATTCAAATGAAGGGCAGAGTTCGGCAAAAGCCATTTTCGATTTGTGTGTTGATAAAGGTTGGTTTTTAAAACAGCTTACACCTATTGAAACCAAACTGGAAGATATTTTCCGGGAGGTGACTCAAAATTAGACAATTAGATTCAAAAATCAGGATAAAGCAATAATGTAATTTCCGGAAGTTTTGAATTTGAAGATGAAAGAGATACTGTACTTCCGGCTAAAATAAAAAATATGAAACAGATTTGGATGATAACCAGGCGCGAATTGCAATCGTTTTTCGATTCGTTGATCGCCTATATAATGATAGTCGTGTTTCTGGCGCTGAGTGGCCTGTTTACATGGCTCTACGGCTCCGACATCTTTTTTGTTAACCAGGCCAGTTTGCAGGCATTTTTCGGAATTGCATTCTGGACTCTTTTCTTTTTTATTCCGGCACTTACAATGAAACAAATTGCTGAAGAACGCAAAACAGGAACCATTGAAATGTTGCTGACAAAACCAATCTCAGAATGGCAGGTTTTATGGGGAAAGTTCCTGGCAACGTTGCTGCTCATTGCAATTGCACTGTTACTCACACTCCCCTACTACATCACCGTTTGGAAACTTGGTCCGATTGATCACGGAGCAGTTTGGACCGGTTATCTCGGACTACTATTGATGAGCAGCGCCTACATCAGTATTGGTTTATTTGCCAGTACAATTACGAACAACCAGATTGTTGCCTTTTTAGTTGCATTATTTATAGGCATCTTCTTTCACATTATTTTTGGATTTCTAGCATCGAATATGTCGGGAATGCTGGCCAATATTTTTAGTTACCTCAGCCTGTCAACACATTATGAATCCATTTCGCGCGGTGTGGTTGATTCCAAGGACATCATCTACTTCCTGTCCATTATTTTCATTGGAATTATTAGCGCCGAAGCAGTTTTGGTAAAACGAACCGTTAACTAAAATCGAAAATCATGTACAGGAAAAAAGCTTTAATACCGTATATACTCGTTGTTTTAGGAATTCTGATTTTGCTGAATATCCTTGCCAACCGGTTTTTCTTTCGTGTTGATTTTACGGAAGACAAACGTTACACATTAAGCGATGCAACAAAAAATATTCTTAAAGATCTGAACGAGCCGGTTACCATTACCGCCTATTTTTCTGAAGGTCTCCCACCTAATATCGACCGCACAAGAGTAGAGTTTAAAGAGATGCTTTCGGAATACGCCACCCGTTCAAGAGGAAAAGTTCTGTATGAATTTATCAATCCGAATAAAGACCAAATAACGGAACAGGAAGCAATGCAAGCTGGAATTTCTCCTGTTGTTATTAACGTCAGGGAAAAAGACCAGTCGGTGCAGAAAAAAGCCTTTTTAGGAGCCGTTTTAAAATTTGGCGAAAGTACCGAAGTCATTCCATTTATACAGCCGGGAACTGCCATGGAATATTCGCTTTCATCGAGCCTGAAAAAACTAACAGTCGCCGATAAAAAACTGGTTGGTTTTATCCAGGGCCACGGCGAACCAACACTTACCATGATGCCGCAAGCAATGCAGGCTTTAAATATTTTGAACATAACCGAAGCAGTGAATTTGACGGATTCAACATATCTGGCCCGCTACAATGCACTGGTTTTAATCGATCCAAAAGATTCCATTCCACAGAAACATTTTCAAATGTTCGACGACTATCTGGCGCAAGGTGGAAAAATGGTTGTTGCAATTAATCGTGTTGACGGTGATTTGCAGCAATCCATGGGACAGGAAGTAACAACCGGGCTTGAATCTTGGCTTGCCAACAAAAATATCCAGGTAGATAAAAGTTTTATTGTGGATGCAAATAGCGCTTCTGTTAATGTGGTTCAGCAACAAGGAATGTTTTCTTTCTCTACGCAGGTTCAGTTTCCGTACTTGCCTGTTTTTACCAAGTTTGCCGACCACCCGATAACTTCGGGACTGGAAACCGTGGTGATGCAATTTGCAAGTCCTGTTTCTTATACAGGCGATTCAACAGTGCATTTTACCCCATTGGTGTTTAGTTCCGAAAAATCAGGAACTCAAGCTGCCCCGCTTTATTTTAATATTCAGAAACAGTGGAACAATAGTGATTATCCGATGAAAAATATTGTGGTTGCAGGGCTCCTGGAAGGAAAAATAGTTGGCCCGAATGAGGCAAAAATGATGGTTATTGGCGATGGCAACTTCCCCGTTAACGGGCAGGGGCAGCAGGCACAACAACTTTCGCCCGACAATGTAAACCTGCTGGTCAACGCAGTTGATTGGATGTCAGACGACACCGGATTAATTGAACTTCGCACGCGTGGAATAACATCACGAATGCTCGACCAGATTGAAGACGGCAAAAAGAATTTCCTGAAATGGCTGAATGTTCTGTTGCCTGTTCTGCTCATCATTGTTTACGGAGTTATCCGCGCCCAACGTAACCGGATAATCCGTGAAAAACGAAGAAGTGAAAATTATAACCGATAGTTTCACCTAAAACTTGTAATCATGTTTCGAAAAATAAACAATAAAATACTCCTTTCCGTTTTTGTCGTTCTTTTGGCCATTGTAGTTTTGGTTGAACTGATGGATTCGAGAAAAGGGAACCGGACGTTTAAAAGCGATTTAGTGGAAGCAACTCCCGAAGAAGTTACTTCTCTCGAAATTTATCCCAAAGCAAACAACGGCGAACTTGTAAAACTTTATCATGAAGGCGATTCGTGGAAAGTAGAATCGGGTGGTAAAAAATACAATGCCGATGGTTCCGCTGCCATTCGAATGATTTCAGAACTGGATGAAATGAAACCCAAAAGTGTAGCTGCCACAAGCAAGGAAAGCTGGGAGCAGTTTGAAGTGACCGACAGTTTGGGAACACGTGTTAAATTATTTAATGGCGACAAAGTTATTGCTGATGTTGTGGTTGGCAAATTTAGTTTTCAGCAGCCACGTTCAACCACATCGTATGTTCGCGTTAGCAACGACAAGGAAGTTTATGCTGTTGACGGAATGCTGGGCATGTCGTTTAACCGGAATTTAAATTCGTTCCGTGACCGGACGATTATCAAATCGAACAAAACCGACTGGACAAAACTTACCTTTAGCTACCCTTCCGACAGTTCTTTTGTACTCGAAAAGAAAGCCGATAAGTGGATGATTGGCGACATGCAGGCCGACTCGGCAAAAGTAGCACAGTATTTTAGCCGGATTGCAGGTTTGAACGACGGAAGTTTTGCCAATGAAAAACCGGTCATCGCACCCACTCACCGTCTGTACATCGAGGGGAACAACATGATGCAACCAGTAGAAATAATTGGTTATTACACCGATACCGATAATTTTGTCCTGGAAAGTAGTCAGAATCCGGACACATGGTTTAACAATGCTGCATCTGCACGAAAAGTATTTATCTCGGTAATGGAATTAATTTCCGCGCAATAAGTAGAAGGTAAAAATTTAAAAAGTGGCATTTCAAATAGAGATGCCACTTTTCTTGTAGATACAAAAATTTAATGTTTAATCTTCTGCAATTTTCGTTGATTCAACAGTACTCTCAAACGACTAATAACACAAGGGTTGCCGCGTCTATATTAACTTCTGATCTCGTCATTTTTTCGCCTCGATTTTTTTTACAACACTCGCTCCCAGCTTTTAATCACTATGATAAAGTACTAACTTTTATATCAGAAAAATATCCTGTTGCGTTATGCCCGGACACAATCTGCGGTATTCCGTTTTTTATATCGATCGCGTCGCGATGAGTATGCCCGGCAAATATGCTTAATAGATTGGTGGCACGAAACACCTCGTCATAAAAATCAATAGTAGTTTTTGTATGTCCTCCTTTTCGCCACTTCTCACGCCGCTCAAGCTCATAATTCTTATCTGTTTTTTCGCCCCATTCGGGGTGTGCACAACCATACCCCAACGACCTTCCCGGCATATAAAGAGGAATATGCATCATCAGGATTAGCGGCATTCCGCTACGAACCTGCTCTTTGAAGAATTCCAACTGTTCGGGTAATATCTCATAAGTTGAGTTATCAATAAAAAGAAATCGCAAACCATTACAATCGTAGAATGAAAACAAAGGATTATTTCCCTGATACATTGCCTTGAGATGTTTTTCTGTCCAGACTTTACGAAGTTCCATTGAACTTCCTGACATTCCTTCGTAGTGCCAGTCGTGATTGCCTGCAACATAAGCAAAAGGAATTCCGGTTTCATTTAATTTTTCCAACACCCATTCTACTGCTGCTTCCGATGGAAAACTAAAAATATCGCCTGTTAATGCCAGAAAATCTGCTTTTTCCTCTTTTGCCTTTTGAAGTGTCCATTCAAAACTTTCCATTGTCGAGTAGCTTTCACCATTTTGAAAATGAACATTGCTTTTATAGGCTCCTGCCATTCGCTGGCTGAATTCCCTGTATTTCTCTCCCCTCTTATCATCAATTGAAAGATGGGTGTCGGTAATATGAAATAGGCGGGTTGGTTTTACTTTTGCCCTGGTATAAATCGAGATTTCATTTTTCTGTGCAGAGAAAGTTCCCTTAACCTCCTCTTCTTTTTTGTTTTTTGCAGCCGAAGAAAAACCTGCGAATAAGAGTCCGGCTCCTGTAAGTCCGGTCGCCGATATAAAATAACGTCGGTTCATGTGCTCATTTTTATATTAACAATTCAAATAATTCATTGTAATTCTTCCAATCTCAACTGAATTGAAACTCCTCGCAGCAAAGCTGGCTGGGAATGCGCTCACAGGAATTCAAGTTCCGGTTTGGCTAATGATATTTTTATCATTTCAATGCAATTCCCTATTAAACCGCCGCGATTTCTATTCAATGCAATTCTATTAAAGTTAATATTATCTTCCAAATTTTATGGCTGACTTTGCTTTTGGTAACCTGATTTATTTTTGCATTTTCTCTGTTTGTTTTTGCAAGAAACAGAAGAATTCAAATTATTGCCTGTTATTTATTTAAATAATTCCACAATTTCTTCTTTTGTAATTGCCTGAAACGGATTGTTTGAATTAATAAATTTATCGGCGAGCGAACTTTTGCGTTCCTGGAGTTGCTGAATCTTTTCCTCGATAGAATTTTCGGTGATAAAGCGATAAACAAATACATGTTTGTCCTGCCCGATTCGGTGGGCACGATTAATGGCCTGATTTTCCACTGCCGGGTTCCACCAAGGATCGATAATAAAAACATAATCAGCTTCCACTAGATTCAGTCCCACCCCACCCGCTTTTATCGAAATCAGGAAAATGCGGTTGTCAGGATCTTCCTGGAACTCACGGATAATATTTTCACGTTTGGTACTTTGCCCTGTTAACATGGAATACTTCCAATTTTCCAGTTCAATGCGCTGCTGCAATAACTCAAGATGTTTTACAAACGACGAAAAAATCAGCACTTTGTGGTTTTCTGCCACCAGGTTTTCCAACATCCTGAATATCTCCTGAAATTTTCCGGAATCATCTTCCGATTCCTTTTCTAACAACGACGGATGGTTTGCGAGCTGACGCAACTTTGTTAAACCCTGCAAAATAATCAGTGACGATTTTTCCATCCCTTCGTTTTCAATCGTTTCCAGGATGGAATTCCGAATTACCGATTTTTCGTATTCATATTTTTTGTGCTGTTCACGGGTCATTCCGCACACCCACACCTGTTCCATCAAAGGTGGCAAATCACGGGCAACTTCGGTTTTCTTTCTTCGCAATACAAATGGGCGAATCATCAGCTGCAATTTTTCCTGCTGGTCTTTATCGCCGTGTTTTTCAATGGGTGTAATAAACGTACGCTTGAAAAAAGCCAGATTTCCGAGCAAACCGGTATTCAGAAAATTCATTTGTGACCATAAATCAGACAGTGAATTTTCGATTGGCGTACCCGTCAATACCATTTTATGCATGGCTTTCAGCTTCATAACTGCCTGGTAGGTTTTCGACCCGGAGTTTTTAATATACTGGCTTTCATCCAGAATTATATAAAAGAACGGCGTATCTTTTAGTAAATCAATATCATTTCTAACCGTGCCATAAGTAGTTAAAATGATATCGTAATAAGTTGCTATTTTTCTAATCTCTGTTGCTTTTTTACGCTGAAAACCAACATGTTTATATACATTTAGCGAAGGTGTGAATTTTCGTATTTCATTATACCAGTTGTGAACCAGAGAAGTTGGCATCACGATTAAGCTTGCCGATTGTATTTCTTCATCCGTTTCCTTGTTTCCAAACAAATTAAGTTGACCTGACTCTATTGGATTCCGAACAGTTATTTCACCTTTTTTACGTTTTAGTTTTAACAGCAACGAAAGTGTTTGCAGTGTTTTGCCAAGTCCCATGTCATCGGCCAGGCAACCGCCGAAATTATTCTTATATAAATGAAACATCCAGCGAAAACCTTCTTCCTGGTAATGGCGTAGTTTTATTTTCAGATTGGCAGGCAGTGTAACCTCTGTGTCTTCAGGATTTTCAATTTGCTGAAATTTCTCCATCAAATCTTTATCAATTCCTTTTATCTGGTTTTTCAACAGGGTAAAATGATATTTCTGCAACTGCATTTTATTTCCCTGCAACCGGGCAAAAGGAATCAATCCTCTAAAACGGGCAAACCATTCTTCAGGCAAAATCGCAATTTCGCCATTGGGAAGCTCAAATTCCCTGATTCCGCTTAAAATATTTCTCTTCAACTTGATAAACGGAATGTTAAACTCACCAAATTTTACGGTTGCATAAATATCAAACCAATCTCCTTTTTCCTGCGCCTGAATTTCAAGGTTCTGCTCTCCGGTGAAATAGGTTTTGTCCAGCTTTTCCTGACTCACATGAATCCCCTGTTTTGCAAGAGATTGGCTGTTTTTATTTATCCAGTCAATTAAACGGAATAAGGCATCGGAATTTGTCAGTAATTGGTTTCCGGAGACGGAAAAGTAACCATCTGTTTCTTTCAAACCAAGTGTTTCAAGGAAGTTGTACACCTGTTTTTCCCATTCAAAATCACGAACCGTTTTCGTAAACAGGTAACTTCCATTCTTTTTCTGAAAACCAACAGCCACTTTTCGTTTGGAAGAAATCAGGAAACGCTCGTTCCCATAATCAAAAGAAAGTACAAAAACCGGATACATTTGTAAGTTATTCTCCAGTGAAAGAACGGCCTTCCTTTCCAGTTTAGATTCTTCAATGCTAAAACCGTTAGCTTTAACCTCAAAATCGCGGATTGCATTTAATACAAATCCTGAATAATATTTTTCTTCTATGGAATTTGGAATAACCACCTTTTCCTTTTCAAAAAACGGAAGCAGTTTTTTTGCATTTAACTTTTCAAAAACAAGCAATTTCCCACGGTAAACCATCATACAAGGATCGTTGGCAACTACCCTGATATTTGAATGCTGAAGTGGGATTTCATGATCATCATGAAAAACGTTCAAGCTATAATGAGTTTCGGTTTCAGCCCGTTGAAAATGAAAAACGGCCCTTGCAAAAAGTGGAGGAACCTCGATCTCATCTTCATCATAAAGATTTGCATACCGGGCGTCCTTGTTAATTAAACGAACCGGACTCAGCATTAGAATCTCCGCTACCTGAAACATACATTTTTCGATAAACGGGGTAATTTGTTTCTGAAAATAAGCTGGTTTTAAACTGGAATAAAAGGCAGAAACACTTTCGGCCCTGGAGAATTTTTTTACCAGTTTTTCATCGCTGTACTTGTCAGTAATGTTTACCAACTCTTTTTCCCAACGATTAAATTTATAGTCTTGTTCCGACTTTAAATCGCGAGGTTTTATATGTCGTTTTACCGTGTAGTACGGACCATTTTTCAAAATTAAATACGGAATAAAAACGTGCCCCAGATATCGGTGTTCTGTTAGTGCAATAATAAATTCCGTTTCTTCCATTACTTAAATCGTTTTCGTTTTTTCGCTTTAGTGAACAAAATGTTTGGTTCAAAAAGAACCTCAAATATAACAAGGCAAAAGGAAAAAGGAAAAAAGCCAATGAAAAAAAGTTAAAAGTTCAAACTTGAAACCACAGAGATATTATTTCTTAACAAATTCGCCTATTTTTACAGAAAACATACGAAGTGAACGAATTATTTATTAAAAGATTAAAACCTGCAGGGAAGCTTACCATTGCCGAAGCCGATCATTTGCTGGAGCAAAAAACAGTAACGCATCATGTACATAAACTAAACTGGAAAGAATTTCCATACCGGCCTGTTGTACGATTTCGTATCGGGCATGTGAATGATCAGATATGGCTGAAATTTTATGTTCAGGAAAAACATATTCTGGCACAGGAAACCCGCACCAACGGAGATGTTTATAAGGACAGTTGTGTGGAATTTTTTATTTCTTTTGACAAAATCAACTATTACAATTTTGAATTTAGTTGTATCGGGACCCGGCATGTGGGTTATGGACCGGGAAGAGCGAACCGAACTCCTGTCCCGACGGAGAAAGTTGAGAAAATACAAATTGAATCATCTCTGGGCAACCAACCTTTTGCCGAGAAAACAGGTAATTTCGAATGGGAAATGATGATAAGGATTCCACTGGAAAGTCTTGCATTTAGTAATATAACGTCGTTGAATGAGACAAAAGCTACAGCCAATTTTTACAAATGTGGCGACGAAACCAGCCAACCTCACTATGTTACGTGGAATCCGGTTGAAACTTCCGGTCCCGATTATCACCGCCCCGAGTTTTTTGGCAAGGTGGAATTTGAATAGGTTATTGGTTCCAGTTCATTGACAAGATGAAACTTATTATTTATTCTGACAATAATTCTTTTTTTGCTTGTAAAAGTTTTTGCCGATCTTCTTCCGAAAGCTCAGGATACTTTAGGTTTAGTTTTTTAAACTCAGAATGAATGGCAGTTGCAATACAAATTCGTGTAAGCGGTTTATCGTCAGCAGGTAAAATATACCACGGTGCATATTCTTTTGAAGTAGCGCTAATCATCTCGGCATAAGCCCGTTGATATTTATCCCAAAGTTTGCGCTCCTTTGCATCAGCGGCAGACAATTTCCAGTTTTTTGTTGGATTATCAATCCTTTCAAGAAACCGTACCTTTTGTTCCTCCTTTGACAAATGGAGGAAAAATTTCAAAATTCGGGTCCCGTTTTCATAAAGGTTCTTTTCAAATCGGTTGATCTGTTCAAACCTGTTTCTCCAGAAGCTTTCATCAATATCTTTAACTGTTGTTATTCCTGGTATATTTTCACCCATAATAAATTCGGGATGAACACGCGTAACTAACACATTTTCGTAATGCGAACGGTTAAAAATTCCGATCTCTCCTCGGCCGGGAAGCGCCTTGTAATGCCTCCAAAAATAATCGTGATCCTTTTCTTCCACCGAAGGTGCTTTAAAACTGGTAACTTTAACACCTTGCGGATTAAAACCCGACATCACATGTTTAATTGCTCCGTCTTTCCCGGCAGCGTCCATTGCCTGCAACACAATTAAAACACTGTAACGGTTATCGGCATACAATTTATCCTGCATTTTTGTGAGTTGCTTAATTCCTTTTTTCAACAGATGTTTGGCTTCAAGTTTGTCAATTAGCCGATTCTCAAAAAGTGTATCGCATTTATCGAGTGAAAGGATTGTACCTTCTTTCACTTTTAAAGTCGACAAATAATTGTTTAACTGATTCTTATCTAACATATGTATAGCTCTTAGGATTTACTTATTATGAAACATGCAAGTTAGTATAACTTAGAGCACGATAACAAGATATATTCAAATTTTAAAGGTTATAAAACTTATTCAACAGTGTCATTTGCCTCTGTACAATCAACTTCCTTTCATTTTAATCTGACATTTATCTGTAAAAAAGACCGTTGTTAATTGCATATTTGAACCAGAACTCGTGTTTAAATTCTTCAACTTTTGCACTGGGTTTGGCTTTAATAACAACTGTTTCTTTGCTGATTTTATCTTATTGGTTTATTTATTAAGAACGGAATTTTGAAAATGGCCATATTTTATGATAAAGAAACAGAAAAACAGTCATTAACTAATTAAAATGGAAAACAAAACGAAATTGGTCCATGGTCCTCATTTTAAGGTTTTTGGGATAGAATTAGTTAACTTAACACCATAAAGAGTTCTTAAAAGTAAAAAAAACTTCTACTTTTTTAATCAAATTCGACTTTCATTTGTTTAACTATATTTGAAATACTTTAAACACTTCAAACAATCGTTTAAAGCTAAATTTTATAATATAAGTACATGTTTAGAACTTATTTACAAAAAACAAGTACAATCAATAATTAAAAATGAAAGTCGGTTGATGAGTAGATTAAAGTTGCAAAATAATAACACAAAAAATTTAAGAAGATCCAAACTAATAAAGCTCAGTATATTACTGGCAATGTTTGTTGTAATAGTATTTATAATTTCTGGCCTTCGGTTAAATGCAAATCACACGGGTGCTGAAACAAATTCTGTAACAAAAAAAATAGAAGTTGGCGATACCATTCCAAATATTGTTTTAAAAGATCAAAGTGGAGAGCTATTTGATTTGAAAGCTCAAACGGAAGGTAAAAATATAGTTCTTTATTTTTATCCGATGGATGACACGAAAGGTTGCACTGCCCAGGCATGTGCTTTTCGTGATCAGTTTGAAGATTTTGTGGAAGCCAACGCAGTTGTAGTTGGAATCAGCGGGCAATCGGTTGAAAGCCATGCAAACTTTGTATCAAAATACAATCTGCCTTTTACTTTGCTAAGTGACGAGGGTAATGAAGTTCGAAAATTGTTCGGAGTACCTTCAAATTTATTCGGGATGTTCCCCGGAAGAGTAACTTATGTAATCAACAAGGAATACAAGGTGGTTTATATCTTCAATTCTCAGACTAAAATCAAAGAACATATAGAAAATTCGTTAAACAAATTAAACAGCGAATAAACGGAGCATGCACCTTTTCAATCAAACGGCATACAAAACGTCAAAAATTATTACTGAGAATTACAGTACTTCGTTTTCATACGCAACAAGTTTGCTTGAGAAAGAACGCAGGAAAGCGATTTATGCCATTTATGGGTTTGTTCGGTTTGCCGACGAAATAGTGGATACTTTTCATGAATGGGACAAGGAATTGCTGCTTGATAAGTTCGAGAAAGATCTTGATGATGCATTACAACAAAAAATCAGCCTGAATCCGGTGTTGCATTCTTTTCAACTTGTTGTAAAAGAATACGGAATTCCCTATGAATATATCCATGCATTTCTAACCAGCATGAGGTTTGATTTACACAAAAAAGAATATGTAACTAAACTTGAAGCCGACACCTATATTTATGGTTCGGCTGATGTGGTTGGGTTAATGTGCCTCAGGGTTTTTTGCAATGGAAATGAAGAATTATTTCAGCAACTTAAACAACCTGCAATGAAACTGGGCTCGGCTTTTCAAAAGGTAAATTTCCTGCGAGATATTAAAAATGACATAGAAAACCTGGGGAGAAACTATTTTCCGGGGATTAACGGGAATGGATTTAATGAAACATCGAAAAAGCAAATAATTGATGAAATTGAACAGGACTTTCGGGAAGCATATGAAGGTATAAAACAACTGCCCGAAGATTCGAAGCTGGCTGTATTACTGGCATACTATTATTATCGTAAACTGCTTCTAAAACTCGGCAATACTCCTGCCAGTGAAATTATGAACCACAGAATAAGGATATCCAATTTTGGAAAAATAATTATTTTTTTAAAAGCAAAAGGATTTCATACGCTCAAATTAGTATAACATGAAAAACCACGATTTAGTAATACTTGTCGATGCGATGGACCGAGAACAAGGTACAATGGAAAAACTGGATGCTCATAAAAAAGCGATTCTGCACAGGGCAATCTCGGTTTTTATATTTAACTCGCAAGGGGAATGGCTTCTGCAAAAAAGAGCCTTTTCGAAATACCATTCCAACGGCTTATGGACAAATACCTGTTGTAGCCATCCTTTTCCCGGAGAATCAAATATTAATGCTGCTAACCGAAGGTTAATGGAAGAAATGGGAATGACAGCCGATTTAAAGGAAATATTTCATTTCATTTATAAAGAAGAATTGGATAATCATCTTACCGAGCACGAACTTGATCATGTTTTCATCGGCTTTTCTGATGCTGAACCCGCTATTAACACAAACGAAGTAGTCGAATGGAAATACATAAGCTACAATGATTTGACAACAAACATTGCTTCGACCCCATCAGAATATACTGTTTGGTTTAAGAAAATTATAAAACGAGTAAACGAACATATAAAAAACAGATGACAAACATTTTACTGGCAATAGGGGCTTTTTTGTTTATGGAATTTATTGCCTGGTCGAACCACAAATTTGTGATGCACGGCTTTTTGTGGAGATGGCATAAGGATCACCATATAAACGACCATAAAAAAATGAATAGTACAGAAGAGTTCTATAAACAGGGCCTTGAAAAGAATGATCTTTTCTTTCTTGTTTATGCTGTTCCGGCAATCATCTTGCTAATAAGTGGATTTATCTATGCAAAACCAGCCTTAATCGCCTTGGGAATAGGAATTTCGGCTTATGGATTAATCTACTTTTTAATCCATGACGTAATGATTCACCGAAGGTTGAATATTCCGTTTTTATTTCATCCCAAAAACAAATATCTCCAATCGGTAATCAAAGCACATATGGCACATCATCGTGGAAAAAACATTATCGACTTCGATAATTTCGGACTGCTCGTTTTGTTTCAGCCCCGGTTTTTAAAAGAAAAATAAATGTCGCTGTATTTCATATTACTTTTGAGTTCAATTGCTGTACCTCTTTTCCTGAGTTTCGACAAAAGGCTACAGTTTTTTAAACGTTGGAAATATGTACTGCCTTCCATTTTTTCTGTAGCTGCAGTTTACATTTTTTTTGATGTTCTATTTACCGAAAAAGGGGTATGGGGTTTTAATTTAAAATACATTTCCGGCTTTCATTTATTCGGTTTGCCCGTGGAAGAAATTCTATTCTTTTTTGCAATTCCTTATGCAAGTATTTTTTTACACGATGCGTTTGTCGAATATTTCCCCGAAGTAAAAATTGGCAAAAGACTAACTCTTTACTTAACCATTCTGCTAATAATACTTAGCGTGATAATTATTGTATTCAATTCAGACAAAACTTACACGAGCTATATCTTTATAAAAGTACTTATCGTTTTAATGCTTTCTTTGTTTGACGAATCGGAAACCATTAGATCATTTTACATCACTTTTCTAATCATATTAGTCCCTTTTCTGATTGTAAACGGTATTTTAACCGGTAGTGGAATCGACTCTGAAGTGGTTTGGTATAATAATTCAGAAAATTTAAGAATCAGAATTTTTACCATACCTGTAGAAGATATAGGTTATGCTTTTAGTATGATTCTTTTTAATCTTTTGCTGATGAATCAGTTCAAAAAAATTAAATGGGTTTCGCTCAAAAGCAAATTAGAAATTCAGCTTAAGTTCTTAAAACGGAATGTAAAATATGTGAAACTCTTTTTTGTGATTTTCTTTGGCGTCGGAGTTCTTGGATTAGCAACACCCGCAACATTTCTGTTATTCAGAAAACTGATACCGGTTGCTCTTTTGCTTAGTGCCGCAGGATTACTTGTATATCATGGAAAAGTGAACAGGAAAACACTTTTTGCCTTTGGAATTATATACCTGATTTCGTTTTTTGTTGAACTGGCAGGAGTAAATACAGGGTTCATTTTTGGAGATTATTTTTATGGTGGCAGTCTCGGAATTAAACTGATAAACACTCCTTTGCTTATTGGATTAAACTGGTTAATGCTGGTTTACTTAACCGAATCAGTATCCGTAAAGTTAATATCCAACAGGTATGTTCAGGTGCCGGTTTCAGCTTCATTAATGGTGGCATACGATATAGTTTTGGAAAAAGTGGCACCCGAACTCGATATGTGGTATTGGACAGGAAGCAAAGTACCTTTGAATAATTACATTGCCTGGTTTTTACTGGCAGTGTTGTTGGTTTTGATTTTCAGAAGTTTTAATGTTAAAACATCTGTTTCACTTGCACCATTTCTGTTTTTGTGCCAGAGTGTATTTTTTCTTACTTTATTAATATGGTTTAATTTATCGATTTGATAATAAAGGCAAAACATAACATCTTTATGTATTCATTCTTCCATTCTTATGTAATATGGAAAATGAAAAGGTCGTTTCAATCGGTTAAACTAACCGGAGAATTTATCGACCTCGGAATCCCTGTATTACTGATTTGTAACCATATGAGCTGGTGGGACGGAATTTGGGCTTTTTATTTTAACCAGGAAAAGCTGCATCGCAAATTTCATTTTATGATGCTGGAAAATCAGTTACGAAAGAATTGGTTTTTCAGGTTTACAGGTGGTTTCTCGGTAACAAAAAAAAATAAATCGATAATTGAAACCATTAATTACGCTGTAGAATTACTTCAGAATTCCGAGAATGTAGTCCTAATGTTTCCCCAGGGAAAAATTCAAAGCATGCATTTACATAAAATTCGGTTCGAAAAGGGAATTGCGAAAATAATGGAGAAAACAACAAAACCAGTTCAAATAGTGATGCTCGCCAATTTTATCGACTATTTTTCAGAAGTAAAACCGAAACTGAACATCTATTTTGAAGAATTTTTTGGTAAGCCTGATTTAAAAGACTTAGAACTGACCTACAATGATTTTTTTAGAAGATGCATTCAACAGCAACAACAAATAAGGAGCTAAAATGGAAATCATTGTCTGGATAATACTAATATTTACTTTGCTGCAACTTCTGGTGGCTTTTACAAATTTACTATTTCAACCCAACTATTCTTCAGAAAGCCTGCAAAGCGATTTGATATCCGTTTTAATTCCGGCCCGAAACGAAGAAAACAATATTGGAAATTTATTGTCCGATTTGCAGCAACAATCGTATTCAAATATCGAAGTACTGGTGTTTAACGATCAATCCGCAGATCAAACCCAAACGATTGTTACCGATTTTGTAAAAAATGACCAACGTTTCCAAATCATAAATTCGGATAGTTTACCAAACGGCTGGCTTGGGAAAAACTATGCCTGCTATGTTTTGGGAAACCGTGCAACGGGTAGTTATTATCTTTTTCTCGATGCCGATGTGCGAATAGGTAAAAATCTGATTCTGCAAACCGTAAATTATTTAAAAAAACATCAGCTTTCGCTATTATCTATATTTCCTAAACAGCAAATGAAAACTTTTGGCGAATTTATTACGGTTCCGAATATGAATTACATTTTGCTTACCATGCTGCCGCTTATTTTGGTTGAAAAAACCAATATTCCTTCCCTATCGGCCGCAAATGGCCAATTGATGCTTTTTAATTCAAAAATCTACAAAGAAATTCAGCCACATGAAAAATTAAAATTGTCGAAAGTGGAAGACATTGAAACAGCAAGGCTGTTTAAGAGAAATGGATTAAAGGTTGCTTGTCATACAGGAAACAAAGAAATATCTTGTCGAATGTATAATTCTTATAATGAAGCAGTAAATGGTTTTTCAAAAAATGTAATTATGTTTTTTGGCAATTCCACACTTCTGGCAATTTTGTTTTGGTTAATTACAACATTGGGCTTCATCATTATTTTAATTGAAAAATCGATGGTGTTTAATTTCGGATTTGTTTTTGTTCTTTTTTTAACAAGAATGCTGGTAGCAATAAAAAGCAGGCAAAATGTATTTTTTAATATTTTACTATTTCCGCTTCAGCAAATTACCCTTGCCATTTTTATTTACAAATCAGCGGTTCATCATCATCAAAAAAACTACGAATGGAAAGGAAGAAAAATTACATAGTAACCATCGTTTTTCTTCTCACTGTTTTTGTGGCTAAGCCTGCCTACAAAACGCAAATATATAACGCCTATATCAGTAACCGAATGAACGACTGGCAGGCCACAATAGATAAAATGGAGGAAAACAGGGAAACCAATACTGAATTTTTGCTACAACTGATAAATTACCAGTATGGTTTTATTGCATGGTGCATCGGCAATGAAAAGAATGAAACAGCTGAAAAATATCTTAAACTTGCGGAGAGAAACTTAGAATGGCTTGAAAAGTCAAAGGTTTCAGCAGCAACAATAAACGCATATAAATCAGCCTTCTACGGTTTTAAAATTGGATTATCGCCAATAAAGGCACCATTTTTAGGGCCGAAGAGCGTAAATCATTCAAAACTTTCGATGGAACTTGATCCGTTCAATCCACTGGGCTACATTCAATACGGGAACGCCCAGTTTTATATGCCACCGGTTTTTGGCGGCTCAAAAAAAGAAGCGCTGAAACATTTTTTAAAAGCGCTGAAGCTCATGGAAGCAGGAAATGACATATCGGAAAACTGGAACTATCTGAGTCTTCTTGCGCTCATTGGTCAGTCATTCGAAAAAACCGGGCAACCGGCCAAGGCAAAAATGTTCTACGAAAAAGCATTAACTACCGAGCCTGGTTTTCTATTTGTAAAAGACGAATTATATCCCGGAATTTTAAAAAAGATAAAAGACTTAAATGAATAAAAAAGTATTGATAGTTGGCGCCGGACTGGGTGGTTTAGCTACCGGTTTACGTTTGGCAAAAAAAGGTTACGAAGTTGAAATAGTGGAAAAAAACAGTCAGGCAGGTGGGCGTTTAAACCAGATTAAAAAGGATGGATTTACCTTTGACACTGGACCGAGTTTTTTTAGCATGTCGTTTGAATTTGAAGAATTCGCACGCGATTGTAACATCAAGTTGCCGTTTGAATATGTAAAACTCGATCCGCTGTATTCTGTTAATTTTAAAGGCGATGAAAAAACCTACCACCTGTATCGCGATATAGAAAAGTTAAGTGAACAATTTAAAGCTGTTGAACCTGATTTCAAGAAAAAGTTTGAACGGTACATCAAAAAATCAGGAGCACTTTTTAATGATACAGTGGATTTGGTAATCAAAAATAATTTCAATTCACTGGCAAGTTATATCTTCACGTTAATGCGGGTAAACCCTGTTCACATTCCGGTACTTTTTAAAAGTTTCTGGCAACATGTAAAACAATACTTTTCTTCAAAAGAAGCGCAACAAATTATATCGCTTGTTGCATTCTTCCTTGGCCGTACGCCATTTGACACCATGGGAATTTACAGCTTACTTTCCTACACAGAATTTCAACACGACGGGTATTACAATGTAAAAGGTGGAATGTACAAAATTGCAGACGGGTTAGTAAACCAACTTCAAAAGGAAAATGTAAAGCTAAACTATAATATTGAAATTACGGGGTTTAATGAGAAAAGTGGCAAACTGGAAAGCTTAACCGACAAAAATGGAAATTCGTGGAGAGCCGATATTTACCTGATAAATTCGGATGCTGCATGGTTTAGGGGTAACGTTCTGAATCGTCCTGAATTTTCAGAAGAAAAACTGGACAAAATGAACTGGACCATGGGCTATCTTACATTTTATTTAGGAGTAAGATGTAAACTTCCGCAGGTAAATCATCACAATTATTTTCTGGGAACTAATTACGAAGAATATGCCAACAACGTGATGAAAGACCCCGATACTCTTCAAAAACCTTATTACTATGTAAATGTGCTTTCAAAACATAACGAAGACTGCGCTCCCGATGGTTGCGAAGCACTGTTTTTTGTATGTCCGGTTCCTAATCTTTATTTTAAAACCAATTGGGACGATCGCGATGCAATTGTCGACAGTATTCTTGAAGATTTTTCGGAACGTATCGGAAAAAACATTCAGCCTGAGATAATCTCAAGAACCATATATACACCGGAAGACTGGCGCGATCGTTTTAATTTACACCGCGGAAGCGGACTTGGTCTTTCTCACAATATGAATCAGATTGGTGCATTCCGCCCCCGTAATTTTGATGAAAAATATAAGAACATGTTTTATGTAGGTGCATCTACAATTCCGGGCGCCGGATTGCCAATGGCGATAATCAGTTCAAAACTGGCATACGAAAGAATTGAAAAATACAGCCAACGGTTAAAACACTAAATGCAGAATATTGTTAAACTAAGGAAAGCATTCAAAAAAAAAATTAATGACACAACTTGAGACGCTAAAAATACATTTGGGAAAACCTTATTACGATTTGGAATTTCTTTTGCATTGTTTTAAAGAAGTTCTAATAGAAAATAATGAACCTGACTTGGCTCAGTATATACCATGGATTTGCGAAGATTGCCATTTTGAGGATCTTAAATTTACCGAAAAACATTTTCATCTGTTTTCTATCTGTTTTCAACTGCTTAATCTGGCAGAAACCAATGGCGCAGTGCAGAACCGAAGGAAAGATGAAGAAATCAATTCACTTAATGCCATTAACGGACTTTGGGCAAACAGTTTCGAAATTCTAAAAAAGAATGGTTTTACAGAAAATGAAATTTCGTCGGTTTTTAGACACATTGAAGTTCAACCCGTATTAACTGCCCACCCTACCGAAGCAAAACGACCGGTAATTTTGCGAAAATACCGTGAATTATATTTGCTTCTGGTACAGCGTGAAAACTCTATGTACAATTCGTACGAAAACCAGGAAAACCAAAACGAAATTAAGCGGGTAATCTCTTCTATCTGGCACATTGACGAGTATTATATGGAAAAACCCAAAGTGGAAACCGAACTCGACAACGTCATTCACTATTTTGTACATGTTTTTCCTGAAATCATAAGTTTACTAAACCGCCGGCTTTTACAGGCGTGGGAGTTTTCAGGTTTTAACAGCGAAAATTTAATTGAAAACAATAATTTTCCGTTGCTGAAATTCGGTACATGGATTGGTGGCGATCGCGACGGACATCCGCTGGTAACTGCAGAAGTTACTCAGAAAACATTGCTTACACTTCGTTTGAATTCATTCCTGATTTTGAAAAATGAATTATTAAAACTTTCGGAAAACTTAAGCTTTTATTGCGACATACACAATCTTCCGCATCTGCTTTCAGAACGATTTAAGGAACTAATTGCAGAAATCGGGAATGAAACCAAGTCCCTGGTCTCTATCAACAGGAATGAAGCTTTTAAGCTGTTTGTCTTATTGCTAATTGAAAAACTCCCCATAAAAATGGGCCTTGATCAGTCGTTTGAACTAGTGGAAAAAAGAGGAAACTATTCCAATTCGCACCAGTTAATCGACGATTTAAAAATGCTAAGAGACGGGCTAAAAGAACAGGGCCTTTCCATTTTAGCCAATCACGAAGTAAATCAGTCCATTCATTTTATTAAAACATTCGGATTTCATCTGGCAGAGCTTGATGTCAGGCAAAACAGTAATTATTATGAAAAAGCTCTTGTTCAAATTATAAACGAATCAAAAACTGGTGTTAAAATTCCGGACGATTTATCGGAGGATGAGAAGGATAAAATTATAAAAACAGAACTATTGGGAAACCGGCCTTTCGTTCGCGACTGGAACAATTTGCCAACCGAATCGAAAAGCGTACTCGACTGTTTTAACGTGTTAAACAAACACATCGAAAATTATTCCAGTTATTCTATTGGTTCGCTCATTGTAAGTATGACCCGGAATGCCGGAGATTTAATGATGCTTTACATTTTAGGGCGCGAAGCCGGACTTACTTTTTATAATGAAACTTTAGTATTGAAGTTACAGGTTGTTCCTTTATTCGAAACCATCGACGATCTGATTGCCAGTCCAAAAATCATGGAAGAATATTTTAGCTATCCGGAAGTGCAGAACAGCCTGGAATACCAAAGAAAAGAGAAAAATCTTTCGCACAAAGTCCAGGAAATTATGATTGGCTACAGCGACAGTAATAAAGATGGCGGAATTCTGGCAAGTTCCTGGTACCTATATAAAGCACAAAAAGAAATCTCGGAAATCGGAAGAAAATTTGGCATCCAAATTAAGTTTTTCCACGGAAAAGGAGGTTCCATAAGTCGAGGCGCCGGGCCTGTTCACTGGTTCTTAAAATCGCTGCCGCACGGTACGTTAAGCGGCAAAGTTAAAATTACGGAACAAGGCGAAACGATAGAAAAGAAATTCGCCAATAAAATAAATGCCGCGTATAACCTGGAATTAATGTTAGCCGGAACAACATTGAATACACTGCTTCATCAAAAAGATCTGGAATCGAAAAACGGAGCTGCCGAAATTCTGGAATATATGGGGCACGAAAGTTTTAATTTCTATTCCGAACTGCTTCAAAACAAAGATTTCCTTGAATTTTATCAGCAGGCCACTCCTATTGATGTTATCGAGGAAAGTAAAATTGGTTCGCGTCCGGCAAGAAGAACAGGCAAAAGAACGTTTGCCGACTTACGCGCCATTCCCTGGGTCTTTAGTTGGGGTCAGGCACGTTTTCACATCACCAGTTGGTACGGAGTTGGTTCAACCCTGGAAAAAATGCAAAAAGAACACCCGGAAAAATATGCGAAGCTAAAAGAGTTGATGTTTACCAGTCCATTCGTTCGGTACGTATTAACAAATATCGATACAAGCCTTGCCAGCACCGATGAAGAGATGATGAAAATGTATTCGCAGCTGGTGGAAGATAAAAATGTCCGGGAGTCCGTTTTACAGCTTCTACTAACAGAATTGAATAAAACCCAGAAATTAATGCAGGAATTGTTAGGACGATCAATGAAAGAACGCCGAAAAAATCACTTTTATTCAACAGGGCTGCGGGCGGAAGCATTGGATATTTTGCACAAAAATCAGGTAAAAAACCTAAAACTTTGGAGAAACCCGGAATTAACAAATTCTGAAGAAAAAGATAAACTTTTAAAAGAGTTGCTTATTTCGGTAAATGCAATTGCCAATGCCATGGGAACAACCGGTTAAAGAAAATTCTTCAGTTATTTCATTTTATCCCCAATTATCTTTCAAAAAACTTGTATAAGTTGAGATTTGAAGTTATTTTCATTTGTTCATTGCTGATCTGTTTTTCAGTGGTTGAATAACATATAAAAATATTTCTAAACCAATTGTAAAACCTAAATTTTTGAACATGTCAGACAGAAGGGATTTTATCAAAAAAAGTATTATCGGAACAACTGGAATAACCATTGGAGGAATGGGATTTAGTGCAAAATCGTACGCGTCAATAATAGGGGCCAACGAACGATTCAGAATGGCAATTTGTGGTGTAAACGGCCGCGGAAAATCTCATATCGGTGGTTTTGGGAAACTTGATAATCTTGAAATAGCCTACCTGGTTGATCCCGATAGCCAAATACTTGAACAAAGGGTAAATACACTAAAAGACGAAGGTGGAAATCATTCCCGCGTGAAAGGAGTAACAGATGTTCGCCGTGTTCTGGATGATAAAGAAATTGACGCAATTAGTGTAGCCACTCCCAACAGCTGGCATTCGCTGATGGTTATCTGGGCAGCACAGGCAAAAAAACATTGTTATGTAGAGAAACCTGCAAGTCATGATATTTATGAAGGCCGGGTAGCCTTGGCGGCAGCTGAAAAATACGGAATCGTAGTTCAGCACGGAACACAGCGTCGTAGCGATCCGGAATGGGCCCGTCAGGTATCTGATATCCGGTCGGGGAAATACGGTAAAATGCTGGTATCGCACGGTTTTGCATGTAAACCACGCGAAACTATTGGTTTTGAACCTCCTTCTGCACCACCACCGCATCTGGATTGGAATATATGGAAAGGACCGGCAATAATCGACAAATTTCATAAAAATCTGGTTCATTATAACTGGCACTGGTTCTGGCAGGTTGGAAACGGTGAGTTGAACAACCAGGGAACACATCAGTTAGATGTAGCCTATTGGGCGCTTGACCCGGAAGTTGAAAACACACACCCGAAACGGGTAATGGCAATTGGCGGCAGGTTTAAATGGGGAGACCAGGGAGAAACACCAAATACCATGTTCGCTTTAGCTGAATTTGCCAACGGACAATATGTTTTTTTTAATGTTAGAAATGTAAACCACGATGGGTATGTAAAAGAAGTTACCAATCGGTTTTATTTTGAAGATGGCGGAATTTTAAGAGATGGTGAATATCAGTCAAAGAATGGCAGTCAGCCGCGAAATGTCCCAATTAAAGAAGTTGAAATTACACCCGGGGGAAACTGGCAGAGCTTTGTAACTGCCTGTCGAGCCAACAATCCAAAAATGGCCAATGGAACCATGTATGATGCGCATTACAGCTGCACTCTCGGACATCTGATGAATATTTCATACCGGCTTGGAGAACGGGTGCCGTTTAATGCAAAAGCAGGACGGTTTGGCGATAATGAACTGGCATATGAAGAATTTATGAAAATCCACGATATCGCTGCCGATGGAATGGGTGTACCGCAAAATGAGGCTGAATACATTGTTGGGCCATGGTTAAACTTCGATGGTAAAGCCGAGCATTTTGTTGGTGAAAATTCGGTAGAAGCCAATCGTCTTTTACGAGATCCACACAATGCAGAGTTTGATATACCTTCGCCAAAATCGGTATAATTAATAGTAACCGGGTTTATTGAGGTTAATTTCTTTGGTTAGTACCTAATTTTGTTTGGACGGAAACAAATTGTTATGCTAAAATTTATATTATATCTGATTTCCGGCATTTTCATGCTAACTGCTTGTTCAATAAAAAAGGAACAAAAAAACGAAAAGCCCAACATCCTTCTAATCATGCTTGATGATATGGGCTATTCCGACCTGGGTTGCTACGGTGGCGAAATACAAACACCCAATATCGACAAACTTGCAGAAGAAGGAGTCAGATTTACACAGATGCACAACTGCGCCCGGTGTTGCCCAACACGTGCATCGCTTTTAACCGGGCATTATCCACAGACCGCCGGAATTAATGGCATGGGCGTAAACCTGGCTATGAATACTGCAACAATAGCCGAAGTTTTAAAGGAAAACGGTTATCATACCGGAATGACAGGGAAATGGCATCTTTCGGATACAAAACCTGTACCCGATGAAATGGAACAGTTACGATGGATGGCGCACCGTGCCGATTACGGCAATTTTTCTCCTCTTGAAAATTATCCCTGCAACCGTGGATTTGAAGAACACTGGGGAGTAATTTGGGGGGTTGTAAATTATTTCGATCCATTTAGTCTGGTGCACAATGAAGAGCCAATAAAAGAAGTTCCGGAAGATTTTTATATCACTGATTTTATTACTCAGAAATCCATCGATTTAATTGATTCGTACAGCAAAGACGAAAAACCTTTTTTCCTGTATGTTGCCCACACTGCACCTCACTGGCCTTTGCATGCACTTCCGCAGGATATTGAAAAATACAAAAATACTTATAAAGATGGCTGGGAAGTTCTTCGCAAAACAAGGTACGACCGAATGATAGAAATGGGACTGATTGACAAAGAAACATATCCGCTCCCTGAAAACTCATCGGGCAGGAAATGGGAAGATTGCGAAAAAAAAGCATACGAATCAGCTTGTATGTCGGTTCATGCAGCCATGATAGACCATGTTGACCAGGGAATTGGAGAAATAATTGAAAAGCTGAAAGAAACCGGGATGTACGATAACACCATCATTTTTGTACTTTCCGATAACGGCGCTTCCTACGAAAGAGGTTATCCTCCCGGATTCGACAGACCCGGATTTACCCGCGATTCAACAATAATTGAATATAACTCAGAGCATCCGGGACCGGAAACAACCTGGAATTATATTGGAAATGCATGGGCGAGCGCAGTAAACACTCCTTTCCGGTATTGGAAAAAAGAATCTTACGAAGGTGGCAGTGCAACGCCTTTCATTGTTCACTGGCCAAAAGGGCTGAAAGGAAAAGAAAATACCATCAACCGAGGTTTCGCCCATGTAATTGATATTTTGCCTACCTGCCTTGAATTATCGGGAGCCCAATATCCGGAAACAGTAAATGGCAAAACAACAACTCCGCCTCCCGGAAAAAATTTGTTGCCGCTTTTGGTAAACAATGAGGTAATTCATGATACCATTTACTGGGAGCACGAGCGGGGACGGGCCATCCGAATCGGTGATTGGAAAATGTCATCTTTGCCAAACAAAGATTGGGAGTTGTTTAATCTTGCCGGTGATCATACGGAAATGAATGACCTGTCAAAACAACTTCCTGAAAAAGTTAAGGAAATGAATTCAGCTTGGGAAACCTGGGCGAAAAAGGTAAATATTGACTGGGTTTCATCCCAATCCAATTAATTGAAAATCTTTAAATTTAGACCTATCTTCAATTCTAAATTCTGCATATGAACAGAAAAAATATTTCCATTTTTATTTATTCAGCGATTGTTGGTTTTTACGGATGCACAAATTCCGCCAATAAGCCAGTTGAAACGGAGAAAAGCGAAAAAACCATTTTTCAAACTTCGCAACCATGGAAACCAACCATTGATGTAAGAGCTGATGCAGCGGTGGTTTATAGCGTAAATCAGCACCATGGAAAAAATGCCATGACTTTTGAAGAGCGCGTACAAAGTTGGCGCGACAAAGGTTATACAACCCATTTTATGACGGGGATTGCCTGGGGAGAGTATCAGGATTATTTTACCGGTGCATGGGATGGCAAACCTCATCTCGACGAAGGCCAGGTTACACAAAGTGGCGATACCATCTGGCACGGAAGAATGGTTCCCTATATTATTCCTTCCGAAAACTATTTGAAATACGTAAAGGAAACCATTATAAAAAGGGTAATTGATGCAGGTATTGATGCAATTTATTTGGAAGAACCCGAATTTTGGGCAAGAGCCGGTTATAGCGAATCGTTCAAAAAAGAATGGAAAGAATATTATGGCTTCGAATGGCGGCCTCAGCACGAATCACCGGAAAATACGTATTCATCCAATAAATTAAAATATCATCTTTATTACCGGGCATTAAATGAATGCTTTACTTATGCCAAAGAATATGGAAAAAGCAAAGGCATGGATGTTCGTTGTTATGTTCCAACGCATTCGCTGGTAAATTATTCGCAATGGCAAATTGTTAGTCCCGAGGCTAGCCTGGCTTCGCTTCCATGTGTTGATGGTTATATCGCACAGGTTTGGACCGGCACTTCCCGCGAACCAAACTATTTTAACGGAACCGCCAAAGAACGGGTATTCGAAACAGCTTATCTGGAATACGGTTCCATGGAATCGATGACGGCACCTACCGGAAGAAAAATGTTCTTTTTAACCGACCCGATTGAAGACAGGGCGCGCGACTGGGCCGATTATAAGAAGAATTACCAGGCTACATTTACTGCGCAGTTGCTTTATCCTCAAATTGCCAATTACGAAGTAATGCCATGGCCAAACCGTATTTACGAAGGGCTTTACAGAATAAGTGCTGACAGTGATGAAAAAGCGCATATCCCACGATTTTATTCAACGCAAATGCAGGTAATGATAAATGCGCTCAACAACATGCCCGTTTCTGAAAATAAAGTAAGCGGAACCAGCGGAATCAGCGTTTTAATGTCAAATTCACTGATGTTTCAGCGCTACCCTACCCACGAAGGTTATGAAGATCCGCAATTGTCGAATTTTTACGGACAGGCGCTGCCGCTGTTAAAACGCGGCATTCCGGTAAAAACACTGCATATCGAAAACGTTTCCTATCCCGAAACCTGGAAAGACCTGAAAGTTCTGATTATGTCGTATTCCAACATGAAACCTTTATCGTCCGAAAGCCATAAATATATTGCTGACTGGGTAAAAAACGGTGGAATGCTTTTGTATTGCGGACGCGACAACGATCCTTTTCAAAAAGTTCAGGAATGGTGGAATACAGGCGATAACCATTTCAATGCTGCTTCAGAAGATCTGTTTGAAAAAATGAAACTGGGAACAACGCCAACAGAAGGTGAGCATGAATACGGAAAAGGAAAAGTAATTGTAATCAGAAAAGATCCGAAAGAATTTGTTTTGCAGGAAAACAGCGATAACGAGTTTGTTGACACAGTAAAGCGATTGTACGAGCAAGCTGCCGGAACCGGAAATTTTCAAACAAAAAACAGCTTTTATCTCGAACGAGGCGTTTATGATTTGATTACCGTTCTAAACGAAAATTCCGACGGTACTCCATTTGTAAAAGAAGGCAGACTTATCGATTTATTTGATCCTGAACTTCCGGTGATTAGCAAAAAAACAGTAAATCCCGGCGAACAGGCTTTTTTGCTTGATATTGACAGAATTGAAGAGCAAAGTAAACCACAAGTCCTGGCAGGCGCAGCACGTGTTTATAACGAAAAAATTACCAACAAAAGCTACTCCTTTACGGCAAAAAGTCCGGTGAATACCTCTAACATAATGAGAGTGTTATTACCCGCAAAACCTTTACAGTGCGAAATTAAAAAACCAAACAGAAATACACCTGATAATTCAGATTGGATTTGGGATGAAAAAAGCAAAACCTGTTTATTAAAATTTGAAAATTCGCCCGACGGAATTGAAGTTAAATTTATCTGGCCGTAGTTTATCTGTTTTTAAATTGAACAGACAAATAAGTTTATAATTATTATATTGGCATCAACTAAAAACTTAATAAAAACAAACCTAATGTTAAAAATGTCCATCAATCAACTATTTATGATCCTGCTAGTTGGAATTACGCTGGCAGCATGTAAAACAACAGTTAAACCGGTACCCCAAATCAATACCAGCAGCACCTCCCCCGATTTTCGTGCCCCGGCCTACCCGTTAATAACAATTGATCCTTATACCAGTGCATGGTCGATGGGCGACAACTTATACGACAGCCCTGTTCGCCACTGGACCGGAAAAACGCATTCACTTATTGGGGCCATTCGTGTTGATGGCAAAGTTTACCGTTTTATGGGAAAAGAAGAAAGGCCTCTTCAGCCTGTAATTCCCATGGCAAAAGAAGAACATTGGCAAGGCAAATACACGTTCAAACGTCCTCCTTCAGGATGGGAAAAGCATAACTTTAACGATAAAACATGGAAAACAGGGACCGCCGCTTTCGGTTCTCAAGGAATGGATGATGCTGAAACCGTTTGGAAAACTGATGAAATATGGGTTCGGCGCGAATTCACTTTCCCTGAAAAAAACAGTAAAGATGAACTCTTCCTGGTTTATTCCCATGACGATGATTTTGAGCTTTATCTGAACGGAAAAGAACTTGTAAATACAGGGCGGCAGGCAAAAAGCAATGTTGTATTAAAAATCGACAACAGCCTTCTTAATATTGAAGGGAAAAATGTAATTGCAGCACACTGTCTGGATCGTGGCGGGCTGGCCTATGTAGATTTTGGAATTTACAGGGAAAATGAAATAAAAGATGTTTTTGCAGACACGGCTATACAGGATTCGGTTACACTTTCAGCCACACAAACTTTTTATTATTTCACCTGCGGCCCCATAAACCTAAAAATTCAATTTACCTCTCCCCTGCTGCCTGATAATCTTGATTTACTTTCAAGGCCGGTTAACTATATTACCTATAATGCAGTTTCAACCGATGGCAACGAACATGACGTTCAAATTTATTTTGATGCAACACCACAGTGGGCTGTAAACGATATCAGCCAGGAAGTTGAAGTAACCACCGGAAGTTTTGAAGATGTTTACTATGCCAAAACAGGAACTACCGAACAACCCGTTTTACAGAAAAAAGGAGATAATGTGCGCATCGACTGGGGATACTTCTACCTCGCCGCCAGTGGCTCTGAAGAAAATTCAATTGGAATTGGAGATTTTACCGGATTAAAAGAAAATTTTACTTCCAATGGAAACATTAGTTCAACAGAAACCAGCATCACCAATGTTATGACAGATAATATGCAGGCTTTGGCTTATGTCGATAATCTGGGAGGTGTTACTTCAAGACCAAAAGAAAACTATCTGATGGTTGCTTATGACGATGTTGAATCCATCCAGTATTTTCAGGATAATTTAAAGGCCTGGTGGACACAAAATGGAGAGATTACCATTGCCGATGCTTTGCAAAGCGCCTCAGACGAATACAACCAGGTAATGGAAAGTTGCAATAATTTTGACGAAAAACTTTGGAACGAAACGTTAAACGCAGGCGGAGAAAATTATGCTGATCTTTGCGTTTTAGCCTACCGCCAGTCAGTTGCGGCACACAAGCTGGTAAAAGACACGCAAGACAACATCTTATTTTTATCAAAAGAAAACTTTAGCAATGGTTCTATTGGTACTGTAGATGTTACCTATCCGTCGGCGCCTTTATATTTAAAATATAATCCGGAACTGTTAAAAGGAATGTTAAACCCGATTTTTCATTACTCCGAAAGTGGAAAATGGACAAAACCTTTTGCAGCACACGATGTAGGTACCTATCCGCTGGCCAACGGACAAACTTATGGTGGTGATATGCCTGTGGAAGAAAGTGGGAACATGGTTATTTTAACGGCTGCCATTGCCGAAATGGAAGGAAATGCAGGCTATGCAGAAAAACATTGGGATGTGTTAACAACCTGGGCCAATTATCTTTTGGAAAACGGACTCGATCCGGAAAACCAGCTTTGCACCGACGACTTTGCCGGCCACTTTGCTCATAATGTAAACCTTTCAGTAAAAGCCATTATGGGAATTGCCAGTTATGGAAAATTAGCCAACATGCTTGGAAAAACAGATGTTGCTGAAAAGTATTCAACAGAAGCCAAACAAATGGCACAGGAATGGGTTACGATGGCAAACGACGGCGATCATTACCGCTTAACATTCGACCAGCCTGGCACATGGAGCCAAAAATATAACCTGGTTTGGGATAAATTGCTCGGATTTAATATTTTCCCGAAAGAAGTGGCTCAAACCGAAATTGATTATTACCTGACCAAACAAAATAAATACGGATTGCCATTGGATAATCGTCGTACTTATACAAAAGCCGATTGGATAGTTTGGACAGCCACACTTGCAAACGACAAAGCAACTTTTGAGAAATTTATCGATCCGGTGCATTTATATGTTACTGAAACCCCGGACCGGGTTCCAATGAGTGACTGGTATGAAACGCCTGATGCAAAACAGGTAGGTTTCCAGGCGCGATCGGTTGTTGGTGGTTACTTTATAAAACTGCTGGAAAAATGATGAAGTAATCTTTTTAAACAACAAACTAACTAAACCATGAAAAAGACTTTTATTGTATTGATTTCGCTCGCAATTGTTTTTATTTCTTGCAATAATGAAGTAATAAACACAAAGATCTCTGTTGTTTCTCGACCGGATTTGAAAGCTCAGAACAGCTTTTATCCAGGTAACAAAGCTCCGCTACAACCCGCCAACTTTATAAAATTGCCATTGGGTAGTATCCAGCCCGAAGGTTGGATTCTGCATTTGCTCCAACTGCAAAAGGATGGCCTTTGTGGTCATTTGGGAGAAATTAGCGCCTGGCTCGATAAAGAAAACAATGCCTGGCTTTCGGAAGGTGGTGATCATGGCTGGGAAGAAGTACCTTATTGGTTAAAAGGTTATTCAGATATGGCATTTATGCTAGATGATGCAGAGATGAAGAAAGAAGCGATGATCTGGATAAATGCAATTATTGACAGCCAGCAGCAAAGTGGGTGGTTTGGTCCTGAAGTTCGTTCGCGAAATGGGAATATTGATTTCTGGCCAAATATGATCGTTTTATTTACACTTCAGAATTATTATGAATACACAAAAGATGAGCGCGTTATCGATTTAATGACCCGGTATTTTCACTACGAAAACAATGTTCCTGATGATCAGTTTTTATCATCTTACTGGGAAAACAGTCGTGGCGGCGATAATCTTTATAGTGTTTACTGGCTGTATAACCGAACAGGGGAACCATTCTTACTCGATTTAGCAGAAAAGATTCACCGCAATACAGCAAACTGGGAACAGAAATCTACATTACCCAACTGGCATAATGTAAATATAGCACAGTGTTTTCGTGAACCGGCAACTTACTTTATGCAATCCGGAGATTCACTGAATATGCAGGCTTCCTATAATAATTTCTATTTAATCAGGCGAACTTTTGGCCAGGTACCGGGCGGAATGTTTGGCTCCGATGAAAATTCCCGAATGGGTTATATTGATCCTCGTCAGGGAACAGAAACCTGTGGTTTTACGGAACAAATGACTTCCGATGGAATTTTAACCCGGATTACCGGGGATCCAATGTGGGCCGACAACTGCGAAGATGTTTTATTCAACAGTTTTGTGGCGGCTTTCACCCCCAATATGAAAGCGCTTCGTTACATTACCTGTCCCAACGGAGTTACCGCCGATGCTGAAAATCACTCCCCGGGAATCGACAATCGAGGCCCTTTTCTTACCATGAATCCGTTTAGCAGTCGTTGTTGCCAGCACAATCACGGACATGCATTACCCTATTATATTCAGAATCTGGTAATGGCAAGTAACGACAACGGTTTGGCCGCAGTAATGTACAATTCGTGCACTACAACGGCAAAAGTTGCTAACGGGCAGGAAATTCAACTGATTGAAGAAACAAATTACCCTTTTGAAGAACAGGTTCGATTTACCATAAAAACAGAAAAACCAGTTCAGTTTTCACTTTATTTGCGAATTCCGGGTTGGTGCAGAAATGCCTCAGTGGAAATAAACGGCAAAAAGCTTGCAGTTGAAACATCGCCCGGAAAATATTTCAAACTTGAAAAAGAATGGAAAGACGGCGATGTATTGATTTTAACTTTGCCGATGGAATTAGCAACACGAACATGGCAGGCAAATCAGAACAGTGTTTCGGTAGATTACGGCCCACTTACTTTTTCTCTAAAAATTGACGAAGAATACAACAAAATCAATAGTACTGAATCGGCAATAGGTGATTCAAAATGGCAAAAAAATGCAGATCCAGAAAAATGGCCAGCTTTTACAATTGATCCCAAGAGTCCTTGGAATTATGGGTTAATGCTTGATAAAACCAATCTTCAGAATTCTTTTAAAATCATTCATAAAAACTGGCCTGCCAATAATTATCCGTTTACACCTGAAAACTCCCCAATTGAAATTCAGGCTAAAGGAAAACAAATTCCCTCGTGGAAGATCGATCAATACGGACTGGTGGATGTGTTACCGCTGTATCCTGCAAAATCGGATATGCCTGCAGAAGATATAACTTTAATTCCTATGGGAGCTGCACGTTTGCGGATATCTGCGTTTCCAACAATAAATTAATTATGAAACAGACTATACCTCTTTTTATAGCATTAGTGTTGCTGAATTTTTGCACCACTCCGTCAAAACAAGAAAAGAAAGCTTTTTACAAAAATCCTGTCATAGCTGGTGATTTCCCTGACCCCTCTGTCATCCGTGTTGGTAATACTTATTACGCCGCAGGAACAAGCAACGACTTTGCACCGGATTACCCTATTTACGAATCAAATGATCTGGTAAACTGGAAACAGATTGGTGCTGTTTTTAATCAACCTCCGGAATGGGCTTCTGAAGATTTTTGGGCTCCGGAATTGTTCTGGCACAACGAAACCTTTTACGTATATTATACAACAAAGCGAAAAGATAACGGAATTGCATGCATTGGTGTGGCAACTACAAAAAACATTCATAATGGTTTTATCGATCATGGAATCATAATTGAGTGGGGTGAAGAAGCCATCGATGCATACATTTTTCAGGACGATGATGGTAAATTATATATTACCTGGAAAGCCTACGGTTTGACCGAAGGCCGTGATATTGAGATTTTAGCATCAGAATTAAGTGACGATGGACTAAGTTTAAAAGGCTCACATTTTACTCTTACCGATCATAAAAAAGGATGGCAAGGCGCAGGAGACGAAGGTCAGTGTCTGATTAAGCACAATAATTATTATTACCTGTTTTATTCAGTTGGAGGCTGTTGCGATAACCGATGTGATTACCGTGTACGTGTAGCACGCTCAAAAAACCTTCGTTCAGGATGGGAGCAATATCCAGAACCTATCCTAAAAGGTGGAGATGAGTGGCGTTGCCCCGGGCATGGTACTTTGGTAACCACGCCGGACAACCGTTATTTTTACATGTATCATTCGTACAATACTATTGATTTTGAATATATTGGCAGACAAGGTATGCTTGGCGAAGTATTATGGAATGATGAAATCGGGTGGCCATATTTCAAAAGCTCTACTCCTTCTGTTAGTGCGGAAGTTCCCTTTGATAATACCGTACAAAAGAGAGATACGATTTTTTGTGATGATTTTTCTTCAAATAAAAATGTGGCATTTTGGGAGTGGGAAGTCAAACATCAAAAACCCGAAATAAACATAAAAGATGGTGAACTGATTATTACTTCAGTCGAAGACGGGGTCAATTTTTTAGGTCTTCGTCCAAAAACCGGAGATTATAAAATGACGGCTGAAATTGTGCAGTCGAATGAAATGGCAGGAATAGGTATCTACAGTAACCGTGAGTTTCTGATATCATTTTCCGCAAACAGCTCAGAATTAACTATTTTTCAAACTCAAAAAGGTAAAAAAGAAATTTTAACCAGGGAGGCAATCAATGAAACTGGATCGATTTATTTAAAATTTGAGGCCATAGACGGGAAATACTTTCAGTTCTTTTGGTCGGAAAACGGAACTGATTGGATACCTGTAAGAATCGGAAATGAATACCAGCTTGACGGAACATTTATAGCCCAGTGGGGATACTCACCACGTGCTGGTCTAATTACGGAAGGGGCAGCAGGCAGCAGTTTTCGTTTCAATAGTATTGAAGTTGAATATTTATATTAGCCAAAACGGTTGTATTAATAGATTTACGTGGTCTAGCAGCATGACAACATTACAAATGAAAAAATTGACTTCTGTCTATTTTTTCATTTCCTTGATGAAGTCAGTAGGAGTTGTTATTAAAGAGGTTATAAAAAGATTTAAATAAAATTAATTTGAAAAATAAATACTAACAAATATTGAAAATGAAAAAAATCTTACTTATTGCAGTAATTGTTTTCTTGTTTATTAACACCATGGCACAGTGGCAACCCGCCGGTGATAAGATTAAAACCGAGTGGGCTGAAAAAATCGATATAAACAATGTCTTACCTGAATATCCAAGACCTCAGATGGTACGCCAGGAATGGCAAAATCTGAACGGACTATGGGACTATTCCGTTAAAACAAAAGGAGAATTCTTTCCCGAAAAATATGACGGTAAGATTCTGGTACCATTCGCTATAGAATCCAGTCTTTCAGGCGTACAGAAAACGGTAGGTGCCGAAAATGAATTGTGGTATCATAATTCTTTTACAGTTCCGGCAAACTGGAAGAAAAAGAATATTTTGCTCCATTTTGGTGCTGTCGACTGGGAAACAGAAGTGTGGTTAAACAATATTAAAATCGGCTCACACCGCGGAGGTTATACTCCTTTTTCTTTCGATGTAACACCCTTTTTAAATAAGAGCGGAGAACAAGATTTGCTGGTAAAAGTGTGGGATCCTTCGAATGACGGATTTCAACCTCGCGGAAAACAAGTAAAAGAGCCGAGAGGAATATGGTATACTCCTGTAACCGGAATCTGGCAAACCGTTTGGATTGAACCGGTGGAAACCGGTTACGTTTCCGGATTAAAAACAGTTCCGAATATCGACGGAGGAACAGTTTCAGTACTTGCCGAAACTCAGGGCACTTTGCCAACCGATGTTATCGAAGTTAAGGTTCTCGAAAATGGGAAAACAGTAAGTTCAGGAAAAGCTGTTGTCGGACAAAATGTATTGCTCTCCGTTCCTAACGCTAAATTGTGGAGCCCTGAATCACCATTTCTATATGATTTGGAAGTATCAGTAGTTAGAAATAACCTGGCGTTGGATAATATAAAAAGTTATTTCGGAATGCGTAAAATTTCGACTAAACAGGATAAAAACGGAATCTACAGACTTCAATTAAATAATAAGGATTATTTTCAGTTTGGCCCGCTTGACCAGGGTTGGTGGCCCGATGGATTATACACCGCTCCAACCGATGAAGCTTTGAAATATGACATCGTTAAAACAAAAGATTTTGGCTTTAACATGATTCGGAAACATGTGAAGGTTGAACCTGCCCGCTGGTATTATCACTGCGACAAGGAAGGCATTCTGGTTTGGCAGGACATGCCGAGCGGCGACCGTTCACCACAGTGGCAACAACGCAATTATTTTGATGGAAAAGAATTTCAGCGCAGTGCAGCATCAGAACAAAATTATCGAAACGAATGGAAGGAAATAATGGACTTTGGGTATTCTTATCCCAGTATAGTCGTTTGGGTTCCGTTTAATGAAGCCTGGGGACAGTTTAAAACTTCTGAAATTGTTGAATGGACAAAGAATTATGATCCTTCACGCCTTGTTAATCCGGCCAGTGGCGGAAACCATTACGATGTTGGAGATATGTTGGATATGCACCATTATCCCGATCCGGCAATGGGCTTGTTTGATTCAAAACGATCGAATGTTTTGGGTGAATATGGTGGAATTGGGCTGGTTTTTGAAGATCATGTATGGGAAAATAACCGCAACTGGGGATACGTTCAGTATAAAACTACCGAAGAAGCAACCAATGTTTATGTTGAATTTGCAGAAAAACTGAAAAAACTGATTCCATTTGGATATTCAGCAGCGGTTTATACACAAACTACGGACGTTGAAGTTGAAATTAACGGCTTAATGACCTACGACAGAAAAGTAATTAAATTGGATGAAAATCGTATTCGCGAAATCAATCAAAAAATTTGTCATTCGTTAAATGATTAAAGACAGGAATCAGTCTCAATAATCGGATATACATGAAAATACTTATTACTTCCTGGGACTATTTTCCTGGGAAGTTTTTTTTACTTATGGTACTCAGGAAATAAAAAGTTCAATAAACAACAAAGCAAAGAATCCGTATTCGCTTAAATTCTCTTTTAAGAATTTCCGCGCTTTAGTCATGTGGTCTTCCACCGTTTTTAAAGAAATATTCAACTCATCGGCAACAGACTGATTTGTGTAACCTTTTTCTTTGCACATAATATAGATACGTTTTCTTTGTGGCGGTAATTGTTCTATCAGTTGCTGTATTTTCTCTACAAGCAAATTGTAATTAACTTTCGATTCAGTATCAATACTATTACCAACCACCTTATTTCTCAAATCTTCAAGATAAGCTTTTTCTGAAAGTTTTTTGCGGAAAACTGAGATGATGGTATTTCTTGCAATAGTAAATAAGTAGGCATCTAAATTTGAATCTTTTTTTAAGTTTTTTCTGTTATTCCAAAGATTTACAAATACTTCTTGGACAATATCAAGTGCATCGGGTTCTGACTTTAAATAGCCAAAAGCAAAATGATAAAGCCTTGCACTGTACTTTTCATACAATTCATTTACGGCTATTTTATCGTCGGCCATTAAACGTTTGACTCGTTTATCCTTGTCCATTTTTAATTAATTTACCAGCCTCGCAAAAGTATAAAATGTTTTGTTCCCTTTAATTGTCAACATAATACTATTAAGTAAGCAACAAAAAGGAAAAATATTTTCTAAAAAAAGGAGAATTAGAGCAGGGGTTTCTACGAACTGATACGTTATAAAAATAACAAGGCAATTACATGAAGGATTACTTTAACAAATATTTATTGGGCAAATGCTCCGAAGATGAATTTTTATCTTTCATTAACCTGTTTTTAAAGACAGAAAATAGGGAAGAACTAACAAAGAATATGAAGGCGGATTGGAATCGAATTCATTTGGACAAAAAAACACCTGATTTGTCGCCTACCCTTCACAAAATTCACTTTGAAATAAATAGCCACGAAGAATCTGAAAGCAAGATCAGAATATTAATTACATATTTAATGCGGATTGCTGCCATACTTTTTATACCACTTGCTATTGGCTTTTTCTTCAGTGTTCAAAGAAATACTTTTTCGAATATAGAAGTTCAAACCATTTCGACGCCATACGCTTCAAAAACAAGCTTCGAATTGCCTGATGGTTCGGTAGTTTATTTAAATGCAGGTTCTTCGTTAACCTTCCCTGAAAAATTCACAGGTAAAAAACGATTGGTAAAGCTTGACGGAGAAGCTTACTTTGATATCAAAAAAAGCAAACAACCGTTCGAAGTAGAAACTTCAATATTAATTGTTAATGTTCTTGGTACAGCTTTCAATGTAATGGCATACAAAAATAGTATTCCTGAAGTCACTCTTGAAAGGGGCAAGGTAGTTGTCCGATCAAAATCTGATATTCAAAAAACTCTTAAACCTGGTGAGCAGGCTATTATCGACACACTTGCCAATAGCATTTCTGTGAATAAGGTAGAAACCGAGTTATTTACTTCATGGATAAATAACCGGTTAATTTTTAAAAATGAACCACTGGGAAATATAGTTCAAAGACTGGAACGTTGGTATAATATTTCTATCGATATTAAAGATATATCACTAACAAATAAAAGGCTAAACGCTACAATCGAATACGAATCAATCAGTGAAGTAATGGAATTACTTCAAATTACCTTACCAATAAAATTCGAATACAAAAAAAACGAACGGAAACTGATTATAACAAGCAACCAATAACAAAACTAAAAACATATGCCTATGAAATAATCATATTTATTTAATTCAATGTATGCAACCAAACGAAAGTGAGGAAGCCGCGAACTTCCCCACTTTAGAAAAATAATTAATCCAAATTATGAATCTTATAAATCAAAATTATGAAAAAAAAGAGATCGAAGAGGATCCCTATATGGAATTTCTTTCTAAAACTTTTAACAATTATGAAACTAAGTCTTTTTATCATTTGCTTAACCGTTTTTTCAGTGACAGCTACAGAAACTTATTCTCAAGCAACAAAACTGTCACTCTTCATGAAAAATATTAGCATAAGTAAAGTATTACGAGAGATAGAAGACCAAAGCGAATTTCGTTTCTTTTATTCTGAAGATGTTGATACAAAAAAAATAGTGTCTGTAAATTTTAAAGAATCCAATATCTCTGACATTTTAGATGAAATTTTCAAAGAAACTCCTATCATCTATAAGATTGTTGGTCGCCAAGTTGCACTCTATAATGACACAAAAGATGAAATGTTATTCCCTGGTGTTCAACAACAGCCGAATCAGATTAAAGGTAAAGTTACTGATTTCAACAGGCAACCTCTTCCCGGGGTAACAGTTGTGATAAAAGGAACTACTGACGGCACTGTCACCGATGCCAATGGAGAATATACATTAACAAATATTCCCAGGAATGCAATAATGCTGTTTACGTTTGTTGGGATGAAAGCACAAGAAATTATGGCCGAAGGGAAAACGACAATTAACGTAGTGATGGAGGAAGAGACGATCGGGTTAGAAGAGGTAGTAGCTATTGGGTATGGTACAATGAAAAAAAGTGATTTAACAGGCTCCATTGTTTCAGTTAGTGCTGACGATATAAAAAACAGGCCAATTACTACAATTGGACAGGCTTTACAAGGAAAAGCATCTGGAATAATGGTGCGTACAAATTCCGCTGCACCTGGGAGCAAAACAACTGTGAATATACGAGGGCAAAACTCAATAAACAGCGATTCTTCTCCTTTATATATTGTTGATGGTCTCCCTATCGATGATATATCATATATCGCTCCTGAAGAAATACAATCCATAGAAGTACTAAAAGATGGTTCTTCTACCGCTATTTATGGCTCACGTGGCGCAAACGGTGTTATTCTAATTACTACAAAAAAGGGGGTAAAGGGAAAAACCAAAATTACGTATAGTTTCCGTACTAGTCTCGAACACTTGTCTCACGATTTCAATTTGATGAATGCAAATGAATTTACCAATATTTATACAGAGTGGGAAAAGACAGTAACCCCAAACATCGAAACAAATAATTTATGGTTTAATGGTAGTTCACAAGACCGACCATTGCCTAAAGACACAGGAGAAGGGACTAATTGGTTTAAAGAGGTTACTAGAAACGGGATGATGAACAATCATCGAATCAATATCAGTGGTGGAAGTGAAACCAACATCTATTCCATATCCCTTCATTATTTAGACCACAAAGGGGTAGTTCTGGGGAGTAGTTATAATAGGACAGGCATTAATGTTTCAAACCAATTAAACATTACAAGATGGTTGGATGCAGGAATTGATGCTTTTGTTACGAGTTCAAATAAAAATAATTCTCAAGAAAATGTTGGAATAATGAGCGGAACAGGGACCCAGTCTGTAATACATGAAGCTACAAAAATGTCGCCCGCTACACCTGTTTATACTGAGGATGGTAAATATTTTGGAAATACCCTGCCCTCTTCTGCCACATTGGAAAACCCAGTTGCTACAGCAAAAGAAGTGGATGATGTCGATAAAGATTTTAACGTTTTCGGTAAGTTGTATTTTGATTTTTAACCCAATAGAAAATTTAAATATCCGGATAAGCGGCGGAGTTAACAAGAGTAATGATAAATTTTACTTTTATAATCCTAAGACAACAATTTACGGAGGTTTAAAGGGAGGAGAAGCCGAATTGAGACAAAGCTCAACCAATTATCTGAATAATGAAAATACGGTTTCGTACACTAATGTTTTTAAAGAAGTACATAAGTTAGATATACTTGCAGGCTTTACTTACGAGAAAGAAACGAATGAAAGCTTTTCTAATTCTGCAACAGGCTTTTTTACTGATTTTTATAAGTATAATAACCTTGCAGCTGCAAGTACTTACGGAACGCCTAGTTCAAATAAAAACCAGTGGCAGCTGGCTTCCTTTATCAGCAGGATAAATTATGTTTTTAATACTAAGTATTTAGTTACTTTTACTTCACGTTATGACGGGAGTTCCAAATTTGGAAAAAATAACCGATGGGGATTCTTTCCTTCGATGGCTGTTGCCTGGAGGCTATCGGAAGAACCATTTATGAATCAATTTGAAAATCTGTCAAATTTAAAACTTAGGGCAAGTTTAGGTACCACAGGTAATTCAAATATTGGCCTCTACCAATCATCTTCTTCTTTTAGTTTGGCCAATTATCCTTTTGGCACCTCAATCGAATCAGGAGTAGCAGCTGTTTCTCTGGACAATGGAGATTTAAAATGGGAAACCACTAAAACATACGATCTAGGGATTGATGCAACTTTTGGACAAAAAATAAATGTTGGGTTTGATTTTTATAAAAAACTTACCGACGATCTTCTATATAGAGTTTCTCTGATTGAAACCTCTGGTTATTCTTCTGCTTTGAGGAACGTAGGCTCTCTGGAAAATACAGGTATTGAGATAAATATCAACGCGCCGGTTATTAATCAATCCGTTAAATGGACTGTTGGAGGAATGATTAGTTTCAATAAAAATAAAATAACAAAACTTACCAGTGATTCGTCTCTGGACTGGAGAATAGGCAATCCGTTAGGTGCCAAAAGAGGTTATCGGTTAGACGGCATTATTAATGACCAAGAAGAGTTGGACAGCTATGTAGATGATGAAGGAAAACCTATAAACAATGCAGAGATAGGCGACTGGAAAATTGTTGATATAAATAGCGACGGGGTAATTGATGGAAAGGATTATCAGAACGAAATTGTTTTTGACCCCAATCCGGACTTCATTTTTAGCATATCTAACGAATTATCGTATAAAAATTTTGGGTTAAGTGTCTTTATACAAGGAGTACATGGAAATCAGATCTTAAATAGGAACAGATCTTATTTATTTACTGCATTGGATCAAATACGAAGTAACCTGAGCAGGGATGTTTTAAATAACTATTGGACTTCGGGAAGGATGTATAATGTAAAATACGCCAAACTTGGCAGTTCTACTTATGCCCAGGTATGTGAGCAAAATGGCTTTGCGGAAGATGGAAGTTTTATAAAAATACAAAACATATCCTTTACCTATCTCTTGCCAATAAAGAAACTCAATTCAAATATGAAACTTTTTATTAGCGCGGAAAATGTCTTCACATTTACGAACTATTCAGGATATGATCCGGATATTTCCTCTACAACAGGGAATGACGACTTTGGAATAGACCAAACTTCTTATCCTATGCCTAAAAATTATACGTTAGGAATTGAATTAACTTTTTAATGAAAAAATAAATGAAGAATATACTTATTATATTAATAGCAACTGTTTTTCTTCTTGCTTGTGATGAATTGGTAGAAGAAAAAGCATATAGCACTCTTACCACGAATGGATTCTTTCAAACTGAGGAAGATATTCTTGTTGGTATAAATGGAGTTTATGACGGGATGCAGGATGCAGGATGGTATATTAGTACCCTTTGGATGAGTGACATGATGCCTGGAGCACTCGGACATTATTGGTCATACCAGGGATGGAATACATTAAATATCTATGATAGTTGGAATACATATTATGACAATTGGCAAATCTGGCTAAATTCCTATGAAATTATTGGAAGGGCAAATGTAATGTTAGGTGCGTTGAAGGGATCTTCTGTTGATAATAATATAAAAGTTCAATATGAAGCAGAGGCAAGGTTTATTCGGGCATATACTTATTTTGTGCTTGTTAATACTTTTGGGCATGTCCCGGTACCTACAAGCTCTCCCAACAATTTAAGTGAGGTATTGCTTTCAAACACCTCTTCTGAAAGTGATTTTTACAAACAGCTCGACCGCAATAAAATATATGAATTTCTAATTGAAGAATTCCAATTTTGTGAAGAAAACCTATCATCAGAATATGATGGGTTGAATATCGGGAGAGCCACTTCATGGGCAGCTAAAGGGTTGTTGGCCAAAGTTTATCTGGCTATGGCAGGTAAGCAGTACAATTACAATACTGGGGAACTGGAAAATGGAGATGATTCATATTATGGTTTGTGCTTAGAAAAATTGAAGGAGATTATTAATTCAGGGAACTTTTATCTTCAAGAAGAATTTCAGAATGTTTTTGGTGGTTTATACAATAATATATATGATAATAATAATGAGATCTTATTCGCGATTCAATTCGTAAGTACAGCAGAAGGAGGACAAGAAGGTGAAGGAAGCGCTCTTGTTTTGCGCTATGGCATTCGGGGAGCTAATATAACCCCATATGCGATAAAACAGGCGCGTGCTAGCGATGTTTTCATGTATAATTTTATTCAAGCAAATGGAACAGATAATCCACGATATAAAGCTACTTTTATTACAGAATATGCAGATGCTGACGGAGATACAGTTCATTGGGGCGAGTCTGCAACTTTCTTAAAACCTCATGTAAGAAAATTATTGAGTGATTATGACTACCCGAATATTGAATCAACCGGTAGAGAAGATTACGGCGACGATGTTATTGTTTTACGTTATGCGGATATTCTTCTGATGTACTCCGAAGTGTTGAACGAAATGCAAGGACCTTCTTCCATGACACTGTATGGAATTAATCTTGTACGCGAAAGGGCAGGATTATCAGACATTGAGCTATCAGTTACTCAGGATGAATTGCGCGATCTTATTTTTGATGAAAGGAAATGGGAATTGGCATATGAGGGACATTATTATTTCGACTGCCAAAGAACAGGACGCTTGAAAGAAGAAATTATAAAAAACTGGAATAGTGATGAAAGGGAAATTACACAAGATCAAGTAACAAATAAATTTTATTTGATGCCGATCCCCTTTACTGCAATGGAAGAAAACTCAAGCTTGCAACAAAATTACGGATATTAAATTATCATTCTAAGATATAGGGGAATTAGCATTATGGCTACTTTCCCCTATTTACCATAACAAATCCGACTATTACAATATCTGTGCATATTAATATAACCATGCAAAAGAATGACATGAAAGAGATTAAAATATCCACATTAGAATCTGCAAAATATATTTGTTTCATTGCAGTAACATTATTCACTATTTACGGATGCAACACAAAAAAAACGGATGCTTCAAAAGAGGAAAATTTACCCAATGTGATTCTCATTTTAGCAGATGATATGGGCATGGGAGATATTTCAAAATTCAATAATGGACTCACAAGAACTCCTAATCTTGATAAATTAGTTGAAGAAAGTATCTATTTTAATAATGCTTATTCGGGGGCACCGGTCTGTGCTCCTGCAAGAGCATCTCTTTTAACCGGCCAGTATCCTCATCGAACAGGTTGCCTAACTCTCAATATGGAAAGATTTCCCGAGCTTTCCAGATTAAAACCAGAGATAAATACTATAGCTGACTATTTCCGTGATAAGAGGTATGCTACCGGACTCATAGGGAAATGGCATTGTGGCATGGGGGAAGATTTTCATCCGTTAAAAAGAGGATTTGATGAGTTTGAGGGATTTATCAATCCATCTCTAGTAAAAAGTTATTTTGAGTATACTTTAGATATTGAAGGCAAAACACAGCTGTTCAATAATAAATATCTAACAACCGACTTAACCGACAGAGCTATAAGTTTTATCAAACGTCATCGGGATGAACCCTTCTTTTTACATCTTGCCCATTATGCTCCACATCGGCCACTCAGTGCTCCCGATTCACTTATAAACTATTATAAGGAAAAAGGATTCAATAAAAACAGCGCCACTATTTATGCCATGATTGAAATTATGGACAAAGGGATTGGTTTAGTGATAAAAGAACTTGAAAAGTTGAATTTGAGAAAGAATACAATTATTATTTTTTCCAGTGATAACGGCCCTGATCCTCTTACAGGAAATCGTTTTAACCAAAACTTTAGGGGAGGAAAATATACAATCTATGAAGGAGGAATTCATGTACCCTTTATTTTTTGCTGGCCAGAAAAAATAAAGCCGGGATTTAATAATGAATTGATACATTTTACTGATGTATTACCAACGCTGGCTGATATTTGTGGTTTAACAGTCCCTGATGATGCAAGGTTAGACGGTGGAAGCTTTTATGGAATTTTATCTAATCAGGAATATAAACTTCCATCTATTCGAGTATGGCAATGGAATAGAGGTGTTCCCTATTATGCTCAGAATGTAGCAATTCGGATGGGAGATTGGAAATTGGTAAGACCTCCAGTTAGTACAGATATTCCAGAAGAAGAATCCTCTCAAAAATTCGAATTATACAATATTTCCAATGATCCAAACGAGGAGAATAATTTGATTGATCAAAACTTTCAAGAATATTCAACACTAAAAGTTCTATTGGAACAAAAGTGCAGAGAACTTGAATTTGACAGATTAAGTAAATAAATCGAAATGAAAAAATTTAGTAAGTGTTAATAAAATTTAGAATAAAAATGAAATCAATCAATTATAGATATACTGCATTATTGATAATATTCTCTTGCTCAGTTTCGTTAACCTATGCACAAATCTTACAAAGTACTGAGCCGTTAGAAAAATTGCATATAGTACAATATAATAATCCCGATTTGATCACTGACCTTGCTGTTGGTCTGTGGGCAACTCCTTTACCTGTGGATTATGATGATGATGGAGACACAGACCTAGTTGTTTCCTGCACAGATGTGCCGTTTGGAGGAACTTATTTATTTGAAAACACGAGCGGAAACATGTCTTCCAGCACTATTTTTGCCCCTCCTGTTAAGATTGGCGAAGGCATACAAAACCTTACATTCTCAGAAGCAGACAAGAAGCCCAGAGTATTGGCACCTGGAGTAGAATTCAGAGATTTCCGACATAGTATCTACACCAACCCTGAAGGAATTTTTAATGTAGATGAGATCCATCGTTTACATAAAAGAAAAAGGTTTAGCCAATGGCAATACGTTGATTACGAAAATGACGGTGATATGGATTTAATTGTTGGCATAGATGATTGGGCAGGCTACGGATGGGATAATGCCTTTAATGCAAAAGGGGAATGGACAAAGGATAAATTGCACGGTTATGTTTATCTTCTTTTAAATGAAGATGGAAAATACAGGATTAATGGAAAAATACAAGCAGGTGGCAAAGATATTGACGTGGAGGGAAATCCTACACCTAATATTGCAGACTTCGATGGTGATGGTGATTTAGATATTATTTGTGGAGAGTTTGTCGATCGTTTCACATGGTTCGCGAATACAGGAACAAGAGAAAAACCGGTTTATGCACAAGGACGTTTCTTGAAAAATGATGAAGGACCAATCCAAATGGATCTGGAAATGATGAATCCAGCTTCTATTGATTGGAACAAAGACGGAAACCAGGATTTGATAGTTGGTGATGAAGATGGACGTGTTGCATACATTGAAAATACAGGCAAGGTTAAAGACGATATGCCCGTTTTTAAATCTCCCGTTTATTTTAAACAGAAAGCTGATTATGTAAAATTAGGTGCACTGGTGACTCCCTTTAGTGTTGATTGGGACAATGATGGAGATGAGGATTTGATTTGTGGAAATTCAGCTGGATACATTTGTTTTCTTGAAAATATAGAGGGAAGTGAGAATCCTAAATGGAATAAGCCACAGCTTTTGAAAGCTGATGGAGAAATAATAAGAATACAAGCCGGATACAATGGGTCTATTCAAGGTCCATGCGAAAGAAAATGGGGTTATACGGTCCTTTCAGTAACTGATTGGGATGGTGATGGATTAAACGATATTATTACTAATTCCATTTGGGGGAAAATCGAATGGTACAAAAACATTGGAAAAAAAGGTTCGCCTTTATTAACTTTTAAAGGTGGTGTAAAAATAGACTGGACAGGGAAAATTCCTACAAAACCGAAATGGAACTGGTGGGATCCTAAAGAGGACGAACTTGTTACTCAATGGCGAACTACTCCTTATGCCATTGATTGGAACAAAGATGGATTAATGGATTTGGTAATGCTTGACCATGAAGGATATTTGGCTTGGTTTGAAAGGGTTAAAGTAGATGAAGAACTATTTCTTCTGCCCGGAAAACGTATTTTCAAGGAGGTTGGAAAAGGAATAGATGATGGTTTGTTACGCCTGAATAACCATGAAGCAGGTGGTAGCGGCAGAAGAAAGATTTGTTTTGTTGACTGGGACAATGATGGTGATATGGATTTACTGGTCAACAGTAGAAATATTGAACTTTTCGAAAATGTAAAAACAGAGGATAGTTTTGTCAGCTACAAGAAAAAAGGTGATTTGTTCGAAAAGCGTCTAGCTGGCCATACAACAAGCCCAACTACAGTAGATTGGGACAATGACGGGGTAAGAGATTTGCTTATCGGAGCAGAAGATGGCCACCTTTATCTATTTAAAAATAATTCAACAGATGATAATTGAAAAATGATAAATATAAAAATATTAACAGGTCAAGTTTTAATGTTATTTAAATATGCTGTACTCGGCCTGAACATATTTGTCTATTTTCATTACTGTTCTCAGACGAAAAGTAATTTTAATGAGAAACAAAAACCTAATAAATGAATTAGAATTTAAGTAAAATCACACGGAGAAAACAACAAACTGATTGATAGCGAACGATAATTTTTATCTAGTCAGAAAATTGAAGATCAGGAAACAAAGTGGAGCTAAAACTTTCGATCGACTTCAGGTTTAGTCGCTGATACAAGCAATCGCGAGAACTAAACGAGGCCTACTGTTTATACCATACGTATTAAAGAAGATTAGCGCGAAATCAATCAAAAGATTTGTCGTTCTCTGGATGATTAAACCAGGTATTTACGCCATAAAATTGAATTTCTAATTTAATCTAATAATCACCTTCCTGATAAGAATAACTGGCGACAATGTGTTCTATCCATTAACAGTTATTCTTATCAAGGAAATAAAGCTGAGCTGCATTCTATATTCGTTATTGCGCCTCTTAAAAAATCCGTTTCAGAATTAAAATTAACACAAGAAGTATATGCTGACGGAATTGGTTTAATTATAGAATATCATTCAGGTCAAAAAGATACTATTCTTATTCCTAAAACAAATTCAGGAGATATTTTGCTGTAAAAATATCAAACATCAAACCCGATAGAAGTTTATTAATTATGCAGTAGAGCCAATGCTTGATGATATTTTAATTTAAAATGAAATCAAATTCAAGCTCCCTTCTTAACCGACTGGGTTAAAATCTATTCAAAATATATTTTTGATAATTCAAAGAATAGAAGTTAATTTACGCTTCCATTTAGCCAGGTAAATTAAACACAAAATTTTTAATGACAGGGAGCGAAAACGATCTGATAAAAACCCTGAAAAAAGGCAATTCAAGCTCCTTTGAATTGGTTTTTAAGACCTATTACAAAAAGCTGTGTTTGTTCGCATTTGATTACCTAAACCAACTGGAAACAGCGGAAGACATTGTTAAAGATGTTTTTGTGACTTTATGGGATAATCGCGAAAAAATTGAAATTACAACTTCATTATCTGGTTATCTTTTCACATCAGTCAGAAATGCATGTATTAACTATTTAAAACGCGATAAACGAAGAAACAAAACCGTTTCTTTTGAAGAATTAATGCGGCTCAATATAAAAATGAATGAGCCTTACTCCGACACATATATCCCTGGAAATATTTTTGCCAAAGAACTCGAGAACAAACTACTAGAAAAAATAGAAGAACTTCCGAGCAGTTGTAAGGAAATTTTCAAATTAAGCCGATTTGAAGGACTTTCTCATAAAGAAATTGCAGAAAAATTAAATATCTCAGAAAACACAGTTAAAATACAGATATACAAAGCATTGAAAAAATTAAAATCAATTATTTCACCCGTAAATTTCATTCTTTTTCAACTTTTCTCAAAAAAATAAACACATCCGCGTAATACCTGAACGAGTATTTTGTGTCGTAAAACTAGAACCTTACTGATGGAAAAAAAATTTAAAATATCCAAAGAAGAGAAAAGAGCAATCGTTAATTACCTCTCTGGTGATTTTTCTGCAGCCGATTCCGTTTTATTAAATGAATGGCTTTCAAAAAGCCAGCAGAACCGGATGTTATTTGACCAACTATCTGACATTTGGAAATCATCTCTTCCGATGAAAAAGGCAGAGGAAATTGATACTGAAAAAGCTTGGATTGAACTTCAGAATCATCTCCAAAGTAATACCATAAGAACCATTGGATGGAAGCGCATTTTGTCCACTGCTGCTGCCTTAATCTTAATGTTTTTGCTTGGTGGTTTTGGCTACTATTTCCTAGACAGGAACAAGGGAAACGAAATTCTCCAAAACCAGTATGTAGAGTTTGTATCACCTCTTGGGTCACGGTCTTTCGTTCAATTGACTGATGGAAGCAAAGTATGGCTAAATGCCGGTTCTACATTAAAGTACAAAAATACCTTCGGAACATCCGACAGGGAACTCCAGCTAACCGGTGAGGGTTTCTTCGAAGTTTCAAAAAATAAAGAACTGCCATTTATCGTTAAAACCAGTGAAATTAACGTTATTGCCGTTGGAACCAAATTCAATGTAAAAGCATATTCCGAAGAAAAAACAATTGAAACAACATTGGTAGAAGGTTCTGTAAAGTTGGAAAGTTCAACCGTAAAACTGGCCGACAATCTTTTTTTAAAACCAAACGAAAAAGCTGTTTTCACCAGAAAAAACCAACAACTCGATCTATTTTCACAGGGAGATAAGGTAAAAGGTGAAGCGGTAAAACCAAAACTTGAAATCATGGAATCAATTCAGCCTGAACCCATAATTTCTTGGAAAGACAAACGCTGGGTTATTAGCAACGAAAAGCTTGGGGACTTGGCTAAAAAACTGGAACGCAGATTCGAAGTAAATTTCATTTTTGATAATGATGTTTTAAAAGAGTATTCTTTTAGGGGAACTCTTGAAGATGAAAGTTTGGAGCAGATCATGGAAGCCATTCGTTTCTCATCGCCAATAAAATACGTTATTGAAGATAAAACAGTTTATGTAATGGCTGACGGACAAAAGATGGATAAATTCAGAAAGCTGTTAACACAATGACAATTTTGAAACTAAATTGAACTTATTTACAATAAATTGAACCAATAGTATTGAAACCTAAAACTTTAAATTAAAACGTATGAATAAATAACCAAAAACAAAATCGGGAGACCCAATCTGATCTCCCAATTATCCGCATTAATTAACGTTGCTTCATATTCGCAGTATGAAAGCAATCATTTACTAAACTTTAATGATTCAAATTTATGAAAAAAATTTGTACTGGTTCGTGCATACCATTGAAACGGCACATTAAAAAATTATTGCTTATGACGAAGCTAACCTTATTCTTAACCATGTTTTGTGTATTACAATTGTCAGCAATTGGATATTCACAAACGCGCCTGAGTGTAGATTCGAGAAACAGAACAGTAAAAGAAGTTTTGTCTGACATCGAAGACCAAAGTAATTTTCGGTTTTTCTATAACGAAAAGTTTATTGATCTCAACCGAAAAGTAAATTTCGAAATTAAAAATCAGTCGATTGAAGATGTAATGAACCATCTGTTCGGGGATTCGGAAGTTACCTACAGGATAATGGAAAACAACTTGATTGTGATTACACCTGGCGAAACCCAGCAGGAAAACTCAGTTAAAGGAAAAGTAACTGATTCAGGAGGATTGCCATTACCAGGAGTTTCAGTAATAATTAAGGGCACCGCACAAGGCACAGTTACTAACGCAGATGGAGAATATACACTACCCAATGTACCGGAAAATACCATATTGCAATTATCATTTGTAGGATTGAAAACCAAGGAAGTGGTTGTAGGAAACCAAACAACCATTAATGTTATTATGGAAGAAGAAACCTTTGGAATTGAGGAAGTAGTGGCTGTTGGATATGGAACGCAGAAAAAAGCCAATTTAACCGGTGCGGTGTCAACAGTGTCTCTACCACAAATGGAGAAACGTACTGTTGCTCAAACTTCATTGGCATTACAAGGGTTGGTCCCCGGTGTTACTGTCACGCAGCGCAGTGGTAAGCCGGGAGGCGATGGTGGAATTATAAGTGTTCGCGGTAAAACTACAATCGGGAACAACGACGTTTTAGTACTTATTGATGGTGTCGAGTCAAGCATCAACTCGATTGATCCCAAAAGTATTGAATCAATTTCAGTTCTTAAAGATGCTGCCTCATCGGCTATTTATGGTAACCGTGCAGCGAATGGAGTAATCCTTATTACAACCAAGCGGGCAGAAGACGGCAAAGCATATGTTTCTTATAACAGCTATGTAGCAAAAGGCGTTCCTACAAACGTTCCGAAATATGTTGGTGCAGTCGATTTTATGAAGTACATTTCTATAGCGAAAAGAGCTGTTGGTATGACTCCCGAATACTCCGAAGAGTATATACAAGAATATGAAGCAGGTGTTGCCAGAAATGATCCAAACTACCCGGATGTTGACTGGTTTGATGCTACTGCTACCAATAATGGTCTTATAACGAACCATTTTCTTACAATTAGTCAGGGAACTAAAGAAATAAAATCGTTAACACAGGCTGGATATATGTCACAAAATGGTATTACAGAAAATACAAATTTCAAAAGATATACCTTGAGATCGAACACAGATTACAATATTTCTTCGAAACTAGCTGTTCGTTCGGATATCGCTCTCGTTTATACCAATGCTAAAGAACCTTCTAAACTTGGTTCAGGTTATAATTTTGTAGGCAGAATCCCCTCCAATCAGGCGGCTTATCTGGCCGATGGGCGATATGGACCCGGATGGCAGGGAGTTAACCCTGTTGCTTATTATAAAGACGGTGGAATTATCACCAATGCAGCACCTTCCGGCATAATGAATTTTGTTGCCACCTTCAAGCCTATAGAAAATCTTGAATTACAGGGGCAATATGCCCTTAATTATTGGGAAGGACACAATACAAACTGGAACAAACTTGTACAGCTATATCTTAACGATGGTACTCCTGACCCACAAACTCAATCTAAATCAACCCTTACTGAAACTACAAACCGCAGTCTGCGCAATATGCTGGTTGGACGAGCTACTTACAAAAAATCATTCAATGACGAGCACAATGTAAAAGCGATGGTCGGTTATCAGCAAGAGACATTCTGGAATAAGTGGCACTCCGGTTACCGTGAAGTGTTCCCATTCCCAGATTATCCGGTCTTGAATGCAGGTGGAGAAGAAAATCAAAAATCGAACGGCTCGGCCTCCGATTATGCATTACAGGCTGTTTTCGGACGTCTGAATTATGACTTTAAAGGCAAATATTTATTTGAAGCGAATTTACGTTACGATGGTTCATCCCGTTTTGCGGAAGGCTACAGATGGGGGCTTTTCCCATCTGTATCAGGAGGATGGCGCGTTAGTGAAGAACCTTTCTGGAGTAGTATTAAAGATGTGGTCTCTAACCTGAAATTGCGCGCTTCATGGGGACAGCTTGGAAACCAAAATACCTTAAACGGATATTACCCGTCACAATCAACGGTTAACCTTGGCACCAATTATATTTATGATAAGAATATTACTTCCGGTGCTGCTATTACTGCAATGGCAAATTCAACAATAAGTTGGGAAACAACCACGATGACAAATATCGCCCTGGAATTTAACCTTCTTAAAAAGCTCGATTTTACCGCAGAATATTATTACAGACAAACCGATGATATTCTGCTAAACCTCGACATCCCTTTAATTATTGGATTAACCGCACCGGCACAAAATGCAGGTAAACTTGAAAATAAAGGATGGGAATTTGGAGCAACCTACAATGATAAGTTTGGCGATTTCAACTTCAGCGCCACTTTTAATATTTCTGACGTACGAAATAAAATACTTGATCTCAAAGGTATCAATGAAACAGGCCTTACGGTTAATAGAGAAGGATATTCAATGCAGTCTCTTTACGGATATGAAGCTGACGGATATATTGTTCCTGAAGATTATGATAACGACGGAAACTACCTGGGAGCTACGCAAATTGGTAATTTTGGCCCCGGTGATATTAAATACAAGGATCAACTAACCATTGACACTGATGGTGATGGAATTCCTGATGAAGCTGATGGAGTTATCAACACTTCCGACAAGGTAATCATTGGAAGTACAATTCCACGCTATACTTTCGGGTTGAATTTATTTGGAGAATACAAAGGCTTTGACATTAACATTCTGTTTCAGGGAGTTGGAAAAGCAGACGGTTATGTATGGGGGCATTCAATTGGTTCATTCTACGAAGGTGGTTCAATGCCCGAAATAGGCAAAGATTATTGGACACCCGAAAATCGTGACGCCATGTTCCCCAGGTTAGCCTTTAATAACAGCAACAACCAGCAAAGCTCTTCATTCTGGGTAAAAGATGCTGCTTATCTGCGTTTAAAGAATTTACAGCTTGGATATACTGTTCCTCGAAATCTTATTTCCAGAATTGGTATTTCCAATTTAAGATTTTACGTAAGTACTGACAATGTTTTTACCATTACTAAATTCTGGAAATATTTTGACGTAGAATCACCAATATTGTCCGGGTACGGAAATTTTTATCCCATTATGCGTACAACTACCATTGGGATTGATTTAAAGTTCTAATTTTAAATTATTGATATTATGAAAAAGTATATATTCTTAATAATAAGCGTACTACTCTTCTTTTCGTGTGACGATTTCTTAGATAAAGCTCCTCTTGATTCGCCCTCTGACCAAACGTTTTTGGCAAATGAGACTGAAATTGAGATGGCTGTTGTTGGTTGTTATACAAATCTTTGGACCTTCTGGGAAGGAATGCCTTTCTTCCTCGCTTTTGAAGAACTATCAGATAACGGCTGGGACCGTAATACCAACGATGTTCAGAAATTGTCTCAGGGCGCTAATGATGCTAACAGCTCATTTGTTCAAACGGTGTGGAGTACTTGCTACAGTGGCATTGCGAGATGCAATTATTTAATTAATAACCTATCCAAAGTTGAAGGCATTGTTAGCGAAGAAGTATTAACCCATGCCAAAGCAGAGGCACAATTTCTGAGGGCGTACTATTACACGTATTTGATTGATTTATTTGGTGATGTGCCTTTAATTATGGAAACCATCACTCTTGAGAATTCAGAAATTCCACGTTCTCCTAAAGAAGAAGTATTGACACAGATTTTTAAGGACTATGACGATGCTGCAAGTGTTCTTACTACCACGAACCGCCCAACATCGGGACGTCCGACAAAACAAGCTGCTCTTGCTCTGAAAGCACGTATCGCCTTATATAATGAAAAGTGGGATGTAGCAATTGCTGCTGCTTCAGAAGTTATGAAACTGGAAGGTTCTGAAGTAATTATCGATCCAAGTTTTCCAAATCTGTTTACATACCAAGGTCAGGATTCCAAAGAAATACTCTTCTCTATTCAGTTTCTTTTCGGACAGAAAGTACATCCCATTTTCCGTTTATTCGGTTGTCGGAATGGTGGTGGACATGCTAACAAAGTGCCTTCTTATCAATTAGTTGATTCGTATGAATGCAAGGATGGTTTAGCTATTGATAAATCACCTTTATACAATCCCGCTAAACCATGGGACAACAGAGACCCACGTTTAGCATGGACTTTTGCATTACCTTCATCTGGTTATTCAGATTGGAAAAATGAACCGGGATGTATTTTCCAGGGATTTCAATATGAAACTCACCGCGACAGCACCAAATGCTGGAATTACCATACTACACCTGCTTCTTATGTAGCAAACCAGGACGCTCTGAACGCGTACGCATCTTTTAGTGGCATTAACTGGCGTAAATATGTAAACGATGAAAATTATGGTGACGTAAACAATTGCGACAACAACATTATTGTTATTCGTTATGCAGAAGTATTATTGATTTATGCTGAAGCCAAAGTGAAAGCCGGTCAGGCCGATGCTTCTGTTTATACCGCTCTAAATAAAATACGTACTCGTGCAGGAATGCCTGTTATAGAAGAGATGAGTTCTGACGAGCTATTTTATGCTATCGCCCGAGAACGTCGTCACGAACTTTCCGGAGAAGGTCAAAGGCTGTCTGACATCCGCAGGTGGAAAATTGCAGAAAACGTAATGAATGGCTTTCTGCTTGGAAGAATGCAAAAATCGTATCCAACAAAAGCACCGGTTATTGACGAATGGGGTACTCCTGATTATGTAGCTGCCGGAATACCAATAGCTTCTGATGTAAACAATCCGAATACATCAATGCGTACCGTTGATAAACGGGTATTCAACCCGAATAAGGATTATTTATGGCCTATTCCTTACATTGAAAGAAAAACGAATCCGGCTTTAACACAGAATCCCAATTGGGAATAAAGTAAAGTTGTATATAAAATCAATATAAAACTCTGGGAAACCAGATAAGGTAGTTACACAAATCATTGTGCTACCCATAGAAAATAAAAAAAATGAAGGATGCGAATTACTAGTTTTTTTAGTTAGATTAGGCACAGAGTTCCCTGTGGTTTCATAGGGAACTCGTTTCTAATTTTCATTATTAGGTTTCGGCATTCGTTAAATTTAAAAGTATTGATTACGATTAACAGATAGTAAATTTTACAAAAGCTACTTCATAAAATAAGTGATGGATTCAAAAATTAAAATAGCACTGATTACCTTGATAGCAATTGTAACATTCTCTGTGGTTGAAAATGTTTCCGTAAAACAAAAGGAATACAATATAGTTGTTGCCGACGGAACATCTGATATGCAAGCAGCAATTTCAGCCGCAAAGACGGGAATAGAAGTACTTGTTGTTGAATTTAAGGAAAGCCTTGATGATGTTAACTCGCCTGTACTAATTGAAAAATCCTATCATGATCATAATGTTGGATTTGTCCCAGAAGTTTTTTCACTCAAAGATGCTCTTGAGCCAAAAATGGAATGGTGTTATACAGAACTTGAAAAAGATGGATTGCAAAAGTCTTCAAAGCAAACGCTGGAAGATGCATCAACACAATTGGATAATAACTGGAAAGGGCCAAAACCGGTAAAAAAATCATCGTACAATAAAAGAACCAAATCTCTTCGTGAAATCGTTCTGGCACGGGCGCTTTATAAATGTGGCGACTACAATAATATTGGGAAAAACATCCTCGGAAATTACAGGAAAGATTTGAGGGGATTGTTTGTAATTCATGCAAATGAAATTTTAAAGGGCGGATGAAAAGAAGAAGTTTTTTAGAGAATCTGGCTATTGGCGGAGGTGTTTTGGTTACATCTCCTTTAGCAGCCTTCGGTGAAAGCACAAATAAATCTGGGCTGGCTCCGGTTGCGGTTTCTCAGAAAACTTTACAGGCAGATACTGTAATCATTGGCGGCGGTCTGGGAGGATTTGCGTGTGCGCTTTCCTTGTTACGGAATGGCAAGACCGTTATTTTAACCGAAGAAACAGACTGGATTGGTGGCCAGTTAACACAACAAGGCGTTCCACCCGACGAACACCGCTGGATAGAACATACGGGAGCAACACAATCGTATCGCGATTTTAGAAACCGCATTCGCGATTACTATCGTCGAAATTATCCATTAAACGATGAAGCATTTAATGATCCTTTTTTCAATCCTGGAAGTGGTTCTGTATCCCGGCTTTGTCACGAACCCAAAGTTGCCTTAGCTGTTTTAAACGAAATAATTGCTCCTTATCTCAGCTCAAAAAGATTGCTCCTACTCTTAAATCACAAAGCAATTAGTGCTGAAGTCAGAAATGACAGCGTTGAAACGGTTACGGTAAAAAATGTTACCAATCGTTCCTTAACACTTTTAAAAGCGCCCTATTTTGTTGATGCAACTGAACTCGGAGATTTATTACCATTAGCAGGAACAGAATTTGTAACCGGAACGGAGTCGAAAAAGGAAACAAGAGAATTACATGCCCCCGAAAAAGGAAACACTGAAAACGTTCAGGCTTTTACCACCTGTTTCGCCATCGATTATGTGGCAGGCGAAAATAATACCATAGAAAAACCGGAAGATTACGAATTCTGGAAAAACTTCGTACCCGATTTAACACCTCCGTGGCCCGGTAAATTTTTAGATTTAACATACACACACCCAAGCACCTTACAACCCAAAGCCTTAGGTTTTCATCCTGAAGGAGTTTCTACCGGTAACACTTTAAATCTCTGGAATTACCGAAAAATCATCAATAAGAACAACTTCGAGTCAGGGTATTTCAACGGCGATATTACCATTGTTAACTGGCCACAAAACGATTATATGATCGGAAATTTAATCGGCGCTTCCGAATCCGATTTCAACAGGAACCTTGAATCATCCAAACAATTGAGTCTTTCGCTTCTATACTGGCTACAAACCGAAGCACCCCGCCCTGACGGAGGAAAAGGGTGGCCGGGAATCCGACTTAGAAAGGATATCATGGGAACGGAAGATGGTTTGGCAAAATATCCTTATATACGGGAATCGAGGAGAATTAAAGCTGTTTTTACAATTTTGGAAGAGCATGTTGGAAAAGAAAATTATGCCCTTGTTACCGGCAAGGAAAGCGACACTGCCACTCCATTTTATGATAGTGTTGGAATTGGGTATTATCACATTGATTTACATCCTACTTGCGGAAGGGTGAATTATATCGACTTTCCCTCAATGAGATTCCAAATTCCTTTGGGGGCACTATTGCCCATTCGATTAAAAAATCTTTTACCGGCAAACAAAAACATTGGCACAACCCATATTACCAACGGCTGTTACCGGTTACATCCGGTCGAATGGAACATTGGAGAATCGGTGGGAGCACTGATTTTCTTCACACTAAAGAATGAAGTTAGGCCACACGAAGTAAGAAAGAACAAAAATTTACTACATAATTTCCAAACGTTTATTCGTTCGCAAGGAATAGAAACCGAGTGGCCTGATGCGGAAGAGTTAAACAAACTGTAAGATGCGAGAAATAGTAATAACATAAAATTGAATGAAATGAAATACCAACTTAAAAAATTTTCGAAATACCTGGCTCAAACCCACACATTAAAATACCTGCTGAATTTAGGAATAGTCTTTTTTCTGATCTGTAGTTTTACGTTCGATGCAAGTAGCCAGAAAAGTTACGATATTGTTGTCTATGGTGGAACTTCTGCCGGAATTGCTGCGGCTATTCAAAGTTCAAGAATGGGAAAATCAGTATTATTAATTGAACCTACAAAACGGATTGGCGGATTAACAACCGGTGGTTTGGGACAGACCGATATCGGTAACAAACAGGCAATTGGCGGAATTTCACGGGAATTCTACCAGAATATTAAAAAATACTATGACGATCCTTCAAACTGGAAATGGCAAACAAAAGAAGAATACAAAGATGGCGGGCAAACCAGAACGAGTGTTGGTGAAAATGCCATGTGGACTTTTGAACCATCGGCAGCATTGAAAGTATATCACGAAATGATTAAAGCTGAAAAAATCGATTTGGTTTACGAAGAAAAACTGGACAGAAAAAATGGAGTGATAAAGAATGGTAAGAATATAGCCGAAATCAGAATGTTAAGCGGAAATTCATACAAAGGAAAAATGTTTATCGATGCTACTTACGAAGGTGATTTAATGGCAACAGCCGGAGTAAGTTACACACTCGGCCGTGAATCGAATAAAGAATATGGCGAAACGTTAAACGGAGTTCAGGCAAATGATTATAATATAACATTACGGAATACCGTTTCAAAAAACAGCGTTCACCATAATTTTATTGATGGAGTTGATCCTTATGTTGTTAAAGGCGATCCGTCCAGTGGATTGTTACCTTTTATTGTTAAGGGCGGCCCTGGCATCGATGGTAAAGGCGATAAAGGAATTCAGGCCTACTGCTTCCGAATGACGTTAACCGATAATCCGGAGAACCGCATAAATTTTCAAAAACCGGCAGATTATAAAGAACTGGATTATGAACTTCTATTTAGAAATTATGAAGCAGCAGAAGGCCCCATCGAAGAAATGTATTCGTACGGTGATCCTTTAGTTCCATGGATAAATTCACCAATGCCCAATAGAAAAACAGATACAAATAATCAAAAAGGATTTTCAACCGATTTTATTGGTCAGAATTATGATTATCCGGAAGCCAGCTATGAAGAAAGAGAAAAGATAATTGAGCGCCACAGAACGTACCAGCAAGGATTGATGTGGACACTGGCTTACCATCCGCGTATTCCCCAAAAAGTAAGAGACGCTGTTTCAAAATGGGGAACCTGCAAAGATGAGTATCAAAGAGAAGACGGCTGGCAACAACAATTATATATTAGAGAAGCCCGACGTATGGTTAGTAATTATGTAATGACCCAGAAAAACTGTGAAGGATTTATTGTAGCTGAAGACCCGGTTGGGATGGCAGCTTACGGTATGGATTCTCACCAGGTACAGCGTTATGTCGATGCCAACGGTTTTGTTCAAAACGAAGGAAATGTTGAAGCTCACGGTTTTCCGCCCTATCCCATTAGTTATCGCTCTATTGTTCCTAAAAATGATGAATGTACAAATTTAGTGGTACCTGTTTGTTTGAGTGCTACCCACATTGCTTTTGGCTCAATTCGAATGGAACCTGTTTTTATGGTTTTAGGACAATCGGCGGCAACTGCAGCTGCATTTGCTATCGATGGTAATAAAAGCGTTCAGGAAATAGAATACCAACAATTGCAGAGCCAGCTTTTGAAAGACAAACAAGTCTTATCAACTAATTAATTCCGATGTTCAACTACTTAAAAGAAAATAAACCACAATGAATAAATTAAAAACTCTTATTGCTTTAAGTCTTCTGATCTTTGGGTGTTCACCAACTCAAAAGCAAAATCAGAATGAATTTAGTGCCGATGTTATTATATACGGTGGAACTTCGGGAGCAGTAACAGCTGCCGTGGAGGTAATCCAGTCGGGGAAATCCGCAATTATTGTTTCTCCCGATAAACATTTAGGAGGGTTGACCTCCGGAGGGTTAGGTTACACCGATACCGGAAACAAAACGGTTATTGGAGGATTGTCCCGCGAATTTTATCATCGCGTTTGGCTGCACTACAACGATTCATCGGCCTGGAACTGGCAAAAGCACTCCGAATACGGAAACAAAGGTCAGGGTACCGTGGCGATGGATGGTGAAAACCGTACCATGTGGATTTTTGAACCTCACGTGGCGGAACAGGTTTTTGAGGATTTTGTAAAAGAAAATAACATTCCTGTTTATCGGGATGAATGGTTGGAGCGGGAAAATGGAGTAAAAACGGAAAATGGGAAAATTGTTTCTTTCACAACACTATCGGGTAAAACATTTAGTGGAAAAATATTCATTGATGCCACTTACGAAGGAGATTTAATGGCTTCGGCGGGTGTAAGTTACCATGTTGGAAGAGAAAGCATCGACACATATAATGAAAAATGGAATGGTGTTCAAACCGGAGTATTACATCACCAACACTGGTTCAGGGCTAAAATATCACCCTACAAAATCCCTGATGACCCATCAAGCGGACTTTTACCATTAATTTCTCCCGATTCTCCCGGTGAATATGGCTCGGCAGATAATAAAATACAAGCCTATTGTTTTCGTACTTGTATGACAAACCTGGATGAAAACCGCGTACCATTTCCGAAACCGGAAAACTACGATGCATCGCAATATGAATTGCTGGTTCGGATGTTCGATACAGGTCGTAAAGACTGGTTTAATAAATTCGATGATATTCCAAACCGAAAAACAGACACCAATAACCACGGCCCTTTTAGTAGTGATAATATTGGTATGAATTACGATTACCCCGAAGCTAGTTATGAACGCCGGAAAGAAATCATAAAACAACACGAAGATTATCAAAAAGGTCTTCTTTGGTTTGTTGCCAACGATCCACGCGTACCTGAAGATATTCGAACAGAAATGGCGACCTGGGGATTGGCAAAAGACGAATTTACAGATAACGGCAACTGGCCTCATCAAATTTATGTTCGTGAAGCCCGTCGCATGATTGGCGAGTATGTTACTACTGAAAATGACGTACTCCTAAAACGAGAAGTTCCCAAACCTGTTGGTATGGGGTCTTATGCCATGGATTCGCACAATGTTCAACGTTATGTTACACTGGAAGGCTATGTTCAAAACGAAGGCGATATAGGTGTTTCTCCACCTGCCCCCTACTCTGTTTCCTACGGTTCAATCGTACCGAAAAAGGCTGAATGCACGAATCTCTTTGTTCCGGTTTGTGTATCAAGCAGTCACATTGCTTTTGGCTCAATCCGGATGGAACCTGTTTTTATGATATTGGGACAATCGGCGGCAGTGGCAGCTTGTATGGCAATCGACGAAAACTGTGCTATTCAGGATGTTCCTTATCGTGATTTGGAAACCGCATTGAAAAATAAAAAACAGATATTAACTTTAAACCAACTGAATTAAGGTAAAATTGAACTAATGATTACATTTTTTATTTCTGTAGCAGTTCTGTTGTTGGGTTATTTTCTGTATTCAAGAGTGGTAGAAAACATTCATGGCATAGATGGAAACAGGAAAACACCAGCTTATTCCATGAAAGACGGAGTGGACTATATTCCAATGCCGTGGTGGAAGATCTTCATGATTCAGTTTTTAAATATTGCCGGGTTAGGTCCTATTTTCGGCGCCGTTGCCGGGGCCATGTGGGGACCGGTGGCATTTTTATGGATTGTTCTCGGATCTGTATTTGCAGGTGCTGTTCACGATTATTTTTCAGGAATGCTTTCCATAAAACACAACGGTTTAAGTATTACCGAAATTGTAGGAATTTATCTGGGTGTGGGAACCAAACAGTTTATGCGTGGTTTTACCGTAATCCTTATGATTATTGTTGGAGCGGTTTTTATTATGGGCCCGGCAAAAATTTTAGCCGGTTTAACACCTCATTTTGCTTCAATGTCCTTTTGGGTTTGGGTAGTCTTCATTTACTACTTATTGGCAACTATGCTTCCCATCGATAAAATTATCGGGCGTGTTTACCCGATTTTTGGAGCTGCTTTGGTATTTATGGCGGTCGGATTGATTATCGCTCTGTTTGCAAAAGGTTATCATTTACCCGAGTTAAACCTGACAAACATTCATAATTATCATGTTGATGCCGATAAATTTCCGATATTCCCCATGTTGTTTATTACCATTGCATGCGGCGCAATCTCAGGATTTCATTCCACCCAATCACCATTAATGGCGCGGTGTTTAACCAATGAAAAATACGGTCGGCGCGTTTTCTACGGCGCTATGATCACCGAAGGTGTTGTAGCATTAATCTGGGCAGCAATTAGCATGAGTTTTTTTGGTGGAATAGGCGAATTAAATGATGTGATGACAGCAAACGGAGGAAATGCTGCAGTTGTTGTAAACGACATTTCCAATTCGTTGTTAGGCAAATTCGGAGGTTTTCTTGCCCTGCTGGGCGTGGTTGCTGCACCAATAACCTCAGGCGATACAGCATTCAGAAGCGCCCGGTTAATTGTCGCCGATTTTTTGAATTATAAACAAGAACCTATAAAAAACCGTCTCTTTATTAGTATTCCCTTATTTATAATTGGCTTTTTCCTTACACAGATTGACTTCAGTATAATTTGGCGATATTTTGCCTGGGCAAACCAAACCCTTGCAATGGTAGTACTTTGGGCAATTACGGTTTATCTGGCTCAGGAACGAAAACTCTACTGGATTACACTAATTCCAGCAGTATTTATGACGGCAGTAACAACAACTTATCTGCTATTGGCACCGGAAGGATTTTCACTTTCCAAAGACATCTCCTACACAACAGGCGCCGTGTTATCGGTTGTTTCTTTACTTGGCTTTTTTATTTATCGAAAAAGTTATATCCATCGAGAACTAGTTAACGCCTGAGTAAAATAAAACTTAAAACTTAAACCAACTCATAATGAAACGACGTGATTTTATAAAAACATCCGCCGCAGGCTCAGCATTTTTGCTGGCATCCAGTGCTTACGCTTTTAATCCTCCGGAGAATCTTTTAACCGATAAAAAGTTTGTATTTCAATCCAGGCGAAATATTCCAATCGCATACAATGTGGATGTAATTGTGGTGGGTGGTTCATCTGCCGGTGTTGCAGCGGCAGTAGAAGCTTCACGTGCTGGAGCAAAGGTTTTTCTGGTGGCGCAGGAACCTTATTTAGGCGAAGATATTTGTGGAACTTATCGACTTTGGACAAACAATAAGCTAGCAGAGCAAACCGAATTGGGAAATGCCATCTTTTCCGGAGGCTTGCCAACTCCTCTTCATGTAAAACGAACACTTGACAATGCCCTGATTGACAACAATATTGGCTTTTTATATTCAAGTTTTGCAACCGAAGTTCTTCATTCTAAAAATGGAGAAGTTGCTGGTGTTGTAATTTCAAACCGTTCAGGACGACAGGCAATTATTGCCAAAACAATTATTGATGCAACACCAAGAGCAATGGTTGCAAAGCTCGCAGGTGCCCGGTTTGGAACTTACCCGGCGGGGAAACAACCATTCAAATTTACAGTAGTAGGAAATGAAGTAAAAGAATCTTCTTCGATAAAATCCAGAGTACACGAACAACCCGTGCTTGTAAAATTCGATTCGTCTGGCGATGCCCACGACGGTTCTTTTAAAGAAGCCAACCGCACTTATAATGCCATTGAATACGAAATTGAGATTGAAATGACAGACGGAAGCTGGAGTTCGTTTGCCAAAGCAGAACAAATTGCCCGCGATCTGACCTGGGATGCCAATCAGGTGGAATCCTCCGATTTGCTTTTCCAGAATCCTCCGGATAAAATGGTTGGACAAAAACGATGGAACAATGCAAATGTAAATCCCGAAAACATAAATCTGAAAGTTTTTCAACCTCGAAATTTTGAGAACATTTTTGTTTTAAGTGGCGCTGCTAATTTAAGCATGGCAGCCTCAGAAGAACTTCTAAAACCAGGCATGCTAATTCGAATTGGGGAAAGAATAGGAAACCAGGCCGCTGTTGTTGCAAGTTCGGGAACAGCGCCTGAGAGACCAGGAATTAAAGGTATTCAAAATGATAATCTGGGTGGCGATGTTGGTGAATTGCTTGAGGGTTTACGTCCATCTTTAAATATTGGTGAATTAGAATCTGACAATACAACACTACCGGTGATCGGAGAGTTCGATGTAGTTGTAATGGGCGGAGGAACTGCCGGCGCCCCGGCCGGATTAGGTGCAGCAAAACATGGAGCCAAAACTCTTGTTCTCGATTATATGCATGGACTTGGAGGAACCGGCACTCAGGGCATGATTGGAACATACTATCACGGATACCGCAAAGGATTTACGAACATTATTGATAATGGAGTAAAAAATATTGGAGGAGATAATCCAAGAAAAAAACAAAACCTTGGGCAATGGGTTTTCGACTGGAAAACGGAATATTTCAGAAAGGAAATTCGGAAAGCGGGAGGGGAAATATGGTTCGGGGTTATCGGCTGCGGAGCCTATGTTTCCGAAAAGCAAGTAAAAGGAGTAGTTGTTGCCACTCCCGAAGGGAAAGGTGTTATTCTGGCAAAAACAGTCATCGATTCCACAGGTAGTGCCGATGTTGCAATTGCTGCCGGTGCAGAATACAATTACACCGACGGAACTTCGGTTGCAGTGCAGGGCGCCGGTCTGCCTTTTAAAAATCCAAACGATTTTTACAACAATACCGACTGGACATTTATTAACGATAGCGACATGCTCGATGTTTGGCGCTCGTTTGTAGTTGCAAAGGATAAATTCAAAGACCAGTACGATATCGGCAAAATGCCGCAAACCCGCGAAAGAAGAAGAATGATTGGAGACTTTACCGTTTCCGTTCTGGATATTTACAATAACCGTACTTACCCCGATACCATTTCCATTCATCTGAGTTCATTTGACACACACGGGTTTACAGAAGATCCATTCTTTTCGTTAAAGCCACCAGAGCACAGTGGTGTTGATGTTACCGCTCTGGTCCCTTTCAGGGCGCTACTTCCTAAAGGACTGGAAGGAATTGTTGTTACCGGATTAGGTGCAAGTGCACATCGCGATGCCATGCCCGTAATCCGAATGCAACCCTGCCTTCAAAACCAGGGATATGCTGTGGGTTGGGCCGCCGCTATTGCCAAACAGAAAAACCAAAACATTCGTTATGTCGATATAAAAGCATTGCAAAAAGAATTGGTTGCTATCGAAAGTTTACCGGAACACGTCCTTACTGACAAGGACAACTTCCCGCCATCCATGGAAAAGATTCAGGAAGCCTCAAAAACAGTGGTTGACAATTTAAAGGGCCTCGAAATTATCCTTTGGGATAAAGAACGTGGAATTGAAGCCCTGACCGACCAGTTTTATCCTACACAAATTGAAGATGACAAACTGGTTTATGCCCGAATATTGGGTATGCTGGGTAATCCTGCAGGTTGGGCGGAACTGATAAAGGCAATTGATAAATATAACGATTGGGATGAAGGCTGGAATTACCGGGGAATGGGGCAATTTGGAATGAGTATCAGTTATCTCGATAGCTTAATAATTGCTGCTGGTCGCACAAAACACAAAGAAGTTCTCCCATCTATTTTCAGATTAATGGAAAAGCTAACGCCAGAAAGTCATTTCTCTCATTTCAGGGCTGTTGCCATTGCATTGGAAACCATTGGGGATACCAATGCGGCAGAACCACTGTTTAAAGTACTGGAAATGCCGGGAATGAAAGGCCATTCGATGCCGGATATTGAAACTGCAAAAAAAATGGCACCGCCTGACAAAAATGATGTTAGTACACGAAATGTCTCATTGCGTGAATTAATTCTCGGTCGTGCACTCTACCGTTGTGGTGATTTCAATGGTGTTGGAAATGAAATTCTGAACAATTATTCAAAAGATTTAAGAGGACATTATTATCGCCATGCCAACGGTGTTTTGCAAATGTATCCTAAACCAAAAACTCCGGAAGTAGAGATTTAACAGGCTTTTCGAAGTGTTTTACCCGTTAACATAATTTTTCAGGTACAGGTTGGGTGAATAGATTTTTATAGTATCTTTTCACCCAATTTTTACCAGATTAAATGGCAATTGAGATTAGACCAGTCCGCTCAAGAAAGGAACTGAAAACTTTTATTCATCTTCCTGCACAAATTCATAAAAATCACCCCAATTGGGTACCTCCAATTTATCTGGATGATTATACTTTCTTCAATCCCAAAAAGAATCGTTCGTTCGATCATTGCGACACAGTGCTTGCGCTGGCATGGCGGAATGGAAAAGCGGTTGGAAGGATTATGGGCATTATCAGCCATAATTACAACAAAGAACACAATGAGGATCACGGCCGTTTTGCGTTCCCTGAAACATGGAATGACCCGGAAGTATTTCGTGCATTAATTGAATTTGTTGCCGGTTGGGCAAAGGAAAAAGGTATGGTTAAACTGGTTGGACCGCTTGCTTTTTCTGACAAAGATCCACAGGGATTTTTAATTGATGGTTTTAATGAACCGGTTTCAATTGCTTCGAACTGCAACTTTCCGTACATGATTGATTTAACGGAGAAAGAAGGCTTTGAGAAGAAATTCGATCTTGTTGTTTATAAAATTCCTGTTCCTGATGAATTACCTGAGTTTTATAAAAAGATTGCAGAACGTTTCGCAAAAAATAACGGTCATTTTAAAATACTGGAATTCAATTCCCGAAAAAAAATAAAACCGCTCATAAGACCTGTATTAACCCTGCTCAATCAAACTTTTACTGAAATTTACGGATTCATTCCCTTTTCTGAAAAAGAAATGGACGACTTTGCGAATCGGTACCTTTTTCTAATAAATCCCCATTTTGTAAAGATTATAATGAACGAAACAAATGAAGTGGTTTCCTTTATTATTGGTATGTCTGATATTAGTAAAGGATTACAAAAATCAAAAGGTTATCTCATCCCATTTGGCATATTTCAGGTATTAAAAGCTGCCAGAAAATCGAACCAGCTCAATCTTCTACTGGGCGGAATCGATCCCCGCTACCAGGGACGCGGATTGGATGTAATGATGGGAATAAAAATGCTGGAATCGGCAAAAATTATGGGCAAAACTACTATCGATACTCACCTCGAACTGGAATACAATACCAAGGTTCGCGCTGAGATGGAAAAAATGGGTGGTGTAGTTTATAAGAAATTCAGAATTTACCAGAAAGATATATAACATGCCTGCCTCCGGACAAATAGCAAAAACTCACAATTGCTTTAGGCTACAATTTTAGAATCAGCCTCATTCCAAAATAAAAAGAGGCCATCTTCAATTTACAGAAGATGACCTCTAAATTAACTGTTTGTACACCATCCGACAGATTTTAGGCTGCCGATTTTAAATTTTTCAAGGACTTTATAGAAGAAACCATTTTCGATTTCTAACCCCTAATTTTTTTATACTTCAGGTTTGATAACATAATATGCATAAGCTCCGCCCGGATAAAAACCTTCAATGAGAATAGGCTTTTTATTATCGGAACGCATATAAACCCGGTCCACATCATCTTCGCTTGCAACAGGCATTTTATTTATTTCGGTAATAATAAATCCTTCTTTTAATCCGGCTTCTTTTAGCTTCCCTTTTGAAAGTTTTGTTACCTGAACACCTGCATTAATCTGCAGCTTATCCATTTCTTTTTCAGGTACTGGTCCAAACTCGGCTCCAAGCTCTGCCGTTGGCTCCATAACAATAGATGTATTTCCTTTCATATTTCTTAGGGTTACATCCAACTCTTTTTCGTCGCCATCGCGGATGATACCCACTTTAATTTTATCACCAGGATTATACCTTGCAATTTGTTCCTGCAACTGTGAACCTGTTTGAACACTATTCCCTTCAACAGATACAATAATATCTCCCTTTTTGATACCTGCATTTCGTGCAGCACCATCATCGGTAGTACTCATAACATAGGCACCTTCCATTTTATCCAGATGATTAGCTTTTCCTATACTATCATTAACCGTACGCATCATTACACCCAAAACAGCACGCTGAACTTCACCATATTTCTTTAAATCTTCAACCACTTTATGAGCAATGGAAGCCGGAACCGCAAAAGAATAACCAGCATAAGAACCCGTTTCAGAAGCAATTGCCGAGTTAATTCCAACCAGTTCGCCATTGGTGTTTACCAAAGCGCCCCCACTGTTTCCGGGATTTACAGCTGCATCGGTCTGAATAAATGATTCTAACGGCATGGGGCCACTCATAATTCCGATACTTCTTGATTTTGCACTTACTATACCGGCAGTAACTGTAGATGTTAAGTTAAAAGGATTTCCTACGGCCAATACCCATTCGCCAAGTTTTAATGCGTCGGAATCTCCCCAGGCAAGATAAGGCAGATTATCAGCGTCAATTTTCACCAGTGCAATATCGGTGTTTGCATCTTTACCAATTACCTTGGCAGTAAATTTACGGTTATCATCCAAAATTACATCTACATTTACTGCATCGTCAACCACATGATTATTGGTAACAATGTAACCGTCGGGACTAATAATTACCCCAGAACCCGAAGCCATTGCATACTGTGGTTGTTGCCTTTGTCCCTGGGGACTGTTTCCTCTTTGATCGGGTCCGAAAAAGAAATAATAAAAGGGATTGTTTTGTTGCATTCCCATATTCATTTCCTGCTCCATTTTTACCTGAATGTGAACAACCGAATGAACACTGTTTTCGGAAGCCCATGTTAAATCGGGCAAAGCTCCTTGTTGTGGTGAATTCATAACCTGCTTTGCCAGATGTATCGGAGTTGGTTCTTTTACAATTACCTGCTGATGAGAACCATTTATTTTTGCGTTTACAACTACTACTAATGCTGCTGCTCCCAGAGCAACTGCAAACATGGAAATAAAGTTTTTCAATCTTTTCATGACATCGTGTTTTTAAATAAATACTTTGCCATCCTTTTTCCCAATAAACGTACCGTCAATGCTAATTTTAAACAATTTTAATAGAATTAATATCTGTTAACACAACACAATGATAACGAGTATGATAGATTTAAAAGATGTGTATTTATGTCAGTTTTTTTTATCACTTTTTAACGAATACCGACATTTCTTCAATTTATGTCAGTTATTCTATACAGAATTATCCGATTTGAGTGAAGCATGCAAAAACAACTTTACTTAAAAATTGAGTAAAGTTGTCAGCTTAACTTCCAATCCCTTATTGAATAAAGATTGAAAACGGAAATATTTTTACAGGAAACTAAAAGTTATCGATTCTTATTTTGAGATAAAATTTGGTAAACTATTGATTTGTCAGCTTAAAAATTTCTTACGCAAATCCTCCACCTGCTCATCATTAATTGGTTTTAAATTACCCAAAGAAACGGATAACACCAGCGACTTGGCGCTAAATTCAGCAACCTCCAAACGGTCGAAAGTTCCAAGCAGTTTATCGCCTGTTACCAAAACCGAATCATTATCGATAATCACTGCCGGCGTGTTCTTTGAAAGTAGGTTCAGGATTTCCTCTTTCCCTGCAAAGTGGGAACCAAACGGCACGTTTGGAACGTCTTGCAGAAAAATCCAGCTTTCAGGAATTGTTCGTACGTCCAACTTTTCAGCCGAAACGCTGTAGGCCATTAAATAAGGAGTCTGGGTCAGAATAATAGAATTAACATGCGGAAAACGTTTATAAATTTCCTGGTGCAACCAGGTAGAACGACTTGGCAGTTTACCAGCCTCCCGTTTTCCATCTTTAATCTGAACGATATCTTCATTTTGAATATCCCATCGGGCTACATTGGTTGGTGTTATTAGAAAATCATTGCCTTTCCATCGCACCGAAACTGTTCCGTAAGAACTAATCATCAACCCCTGAGCAGAAGCCCGATGTACAATTTTCTTTATTTCCTCACGAATGGCCCTTTCATCCGACGGATGTTCGGTCTTTTCCATTTCAGGAAGCAAGCGTGGAATCTGCTCTTCAAATTCATCGATTTGTTCATCGGTTAAATAGTTAGGTTTGCCAATCGAACTTCCGTAAATAATCGTCCGCCCACAAAACTCGAGCGTTTCAAACCGCTGAAATGCATCGCCCAAGTCTGTTCCTCCAACCACAGTTCCGTGGTTTTCCATGATAACAGCATTATACCCCCTCTCAAATTCTTTTGCAATTATTTCGCCCAGCTCTTCGCTTCCCGGAAGTTTGTATTCGGCATAACCAATTGGCCCACAAATATTTTTTGCCTGTGGAATAATATTCGTATTTGGAATTTGCCTTACAATACTAAACGAAACCAGTGCCGGCGGATGTGCATGTACAACTGCCTTTATATCGGGTCTTATTTCATAAATAGCCTTGTGAAATGGATATTCTGAAGAAGGTTTGTGACGTCCTTCTATTGTTCCGTCTTTTCTTACACAAACAATGTCCGAAGCGCGTAAAGAACCTTTGTCGATAGCAGAAGGAGTTACCCATATATCGCCACTCTCATCGATTATTGATATATTTCCGCCCGAAGTTGTGGTTAAGCCACTATGATAAATTTTATCAATTATCATAATTATCTGGTCGCGCGGGTGCATCCATTTTGTATCCAGTTTCTTCATTTCAAATCTATTTTGGTTGAACCAATTTATTCAATAATTTTTTGCAAAGATAGGGCATTCGCGTTCAAAACTATTTCCTGAACCTTTTAAATTTAACGCTGAAATATTATTAAATCGAGTCGATACATTTTGTAAAAAATCCTTATTCATGATTAATTTTACACCTCTAGTTGTAAAAGGAAAGACACACATGGCCTTATGACCGCTTCAAAATAACTTTGTTACAAATACTTTAAACTGTAACCGATGAAATATGAATGGAAAAAACAGGAAAAACATATTTATCTACCAAAGAATAAACCGGAACTAATTACTATTCCCGAGTTCAAATTTTTTACCATTGAAGGCGAAGGCAATCCAAACAATGAATCATTTGGCGAATATGTAGGTGTTTTATATTCGCTTTCGTATGCTATAAAAATGAGTCCTAAAATAGGAAATGCCCCATCGGACTATTTTGAATACACGGTTTATCCGTTAGAAGGAATCTGGGACATTAACGAAACAGCAAAAAACAGAAACAATGGGAAATTCAGTAAAGATGAACTGGTTTTTAAGTTAATGATCCGGCAACCTGACTTTGTAAGTGACGAATTTGCATCGAAAATAATTCAGGAAACGCAGAGAAAGAAACCTCACGAGTTGTTAAATATGGTACAATTTGAGCGGATTAAAGACGGTAAATGCGTTCAAATGCTGCATATCGGGAGTTATGACAATGAACCTGAAAGTTTTCGGCAAATGAACGATTTTGCAGTAAACATTGACAAGAAAAGGAAATCAATGATACATCGTGAAATTTATCTGTCGGATGTACGCAGAGTTGCACCAGAGAAGCTAAAAACAATTTTAAGATTTCAGGTGGAATAACCCTGTATTCTGCTATTATGAAAATCTGGAAAACAAAAAACGGCTTTAAGGTTATTAAAATTCTGTCTGGCAGAAGCAATGTTTTTCTTGTAACAAACGGCAAGAAAAATATTCTTGTGGACACTAGCCCAACACGAAAATGGAGCAAACTGGATCGCAATTTAAAATCGTTTAATGTTTCAAAAATCGACCTCCTTATTTTAACGCACACACATTATGATCATGTTGAAAACGCTTTCCGGGTAAAGAAAAATTACGGAGTGCAGGTCTTCGTTCATCAGGAAGAGGAATATTTTATCAGAACTGGGAAAAATAAATTTCCGTCTGGGACAAATCTATTTACCCGATTTTTAGTAAGAACCCTTGGCGCAATGCTGTCAAACAAATTCAACTTCTCCCCTTGTCAACCGGATGTTATTATCGATTCTGTGTTCAGTCTAAAAAAATACGGGCTCAACGCTTACTTGCTACCAACACCTGGACACTCGGCTGGTTCTATTAGCTTAATTGTAGATAATGAAATTGCAATTGTAGGCGACGCATTGTTTGGGGTATTTAAAAACTCCGTCTTCCCTCCCTTTGCCGATGATATAAAAACGTTAGTTAAAAGCTGGGGCAAATTGCTTGAAACAGATTGCAGTCTCTATCTGCCTGCACACGGTTCCGTTAAAACAAAAGAAGAAGTTCAGCAGGAATTTAACCGAAGAAAAAACAGATAATAAACGTTTTCGCCGCTTTCTTGTTACAATAGAAAAAATGATATGAACAAGGGACGGATTGAAGCATTCAGCGACGGTGTAATTGCGATTATTATTACGATTATGGTACTGGAAATAAAAGTACCGCATGGTGAAAAATTTTTCGATTTAATTCCGCTAATTCCCATTTTTCTGAGTTATGTTTTAAGCTTTGTATATCTGGGAATTTACTGGAACAATCACCATCACATGTTACAAACCGTAAAAAAGATAAACGGAGGTATTTTGTGGGCCAATCTTCATCTGCTTTTCTGGCTTTCTTTAATTCCGTTTGTAACCGGTTGGATGGGAGAAAATCATTTTGAAAAAGAACCAGTTGCTTTATACGGTTTTATTTTACTGATGGCTGCAGTTGCCTATTTTATTCTTCAGAATCTGATTATAAAAGCCCATGGCAAAGAGTCGGTACTTGCCAAAGCTATTGGTAGAGATATTAAAGGAAAAATTTCACCTGTTCTTTATATCCTCGGAATAATTTTTAGCTGGATTAACCCCTGGATATCGGGTGCCCTCTATGTTTTTGTAGCACTTATGTGGCTTATTCCTGACAATAGGATTGAAAAAATTACAAAAAGTGAAACGGAACTGAAAAAATAATCCGACAAAATATCAATTGGGACTTAAAGTTGCCGGCCCCAGCAATCCGGCATCCCTGATTTCCCAACCCGAGGCATCGAATGGTTTGTAATCAATATTCACAAAATTGATGTCGTAAAACTTTCGCCATTCCACGCCACGGATGTCCAAATCACGAATCCGGTTGGCAGCCACATTGGTTACATTTACCACCAATTCATTTTTCCCCTGAACCAGATTGTCAGCTTTTATTTTGTATGCAGGCCCTAATAAAGTTCCATAATCTTTTCCGTTGATATAAACATGGGCACAATCTTTCACTTCGCTTAAATCTATTATTGCAGCCCCCGGCTTCATTACTTCAAATTCAAGAGAATACTTTGCCGTACCGGCAAATCTGCGGGTTTCGGCATCACCCATCTTTGTCCATGAAATTAGTTTATCGGTCGCTATATTTCCGGGGTAAACCGGCCCGCCTTCGGTAAATTCAATCTTCCACATCCCTTTTAGAGTTTCCGGCTTTTCAACACTGTTCTCATAAACAAATTCCGGAGCATCTACCTTATCTTTTGTAAGAGTCAGAAAAAGTATTTGTTCAGGTTCCAGCTGAATACGAACCTTATTTCCTTTCTTTCCAGCCCGGGAAATTTTTCCGTTCATTGGATTTAAAAATACTGCCGAAGTTCCTCTTGATTGAAGTTCAACCCATCTATCTTTTTGCTCCAGTCCGGTATTGCAAATCAGGTAGTAGGCCTCGCCGTTCAATTTCATTTTTAAATAGTGAAAACCACTTTCCGCCAATGATTTTTCTCCTGAAAGATGATTCTCATTCAGCAATTCAACAGGATTTCCGACACAGGCCTCAACAGGAATTTCAGCTTTTATTTCTGATAGTTGGTTCATTCGGTCATTCTGATTAAACATTCCGGGAACGCTTTCAGGAAGATGTTCATCAAAATAAACTTTCCCTCCTTCAACAATAAGTGTCTTTAGTTTCGATAATGTTTCTACCGGAATATATTTTGTTTTTGGAATCACAATTGCTTTATACGTTGTGTTTCCCCCGGTTACAATTTCACCGGTTCGCAGTTCGCAGTTTAACAATTGTTTATCCGAAACATAATCAAAACTAAAACCTGCATTGGTAAGCTGCTCTGACAAATCTGAAATCGGATGGTTTATAAACCACCCTGCATCCTTGTTTACCCCCAAATGGTTAAAAAGTTTTCCCTCTTCTGCCGCCACATCGTAGTAAGGCCAATAAATTAACACATCAGTTTCGGGTAACGATTGCTGCAATATAGCTTGCGACCGTTCGATATATTTGAAAAGTGCCGGTAGTTCGGGCCACAACGGATTGCGGTTATTCATTTGAGTAGATGCATAAAAAAGCCAGCCCGGCCATTCTGCATCTTCCGGAGAATAACATGTTCCGTGAAAAAACATGTGGTTAATCCCAGCCAAAAAAAACCGGTTCGTTGCCCGTACCATATCGGAAGTTGTCACATTCCAGTGTTCTTTCAACCAGGTATAACTTTCGCTTGAAATAAGTTTTTTACCCGTAACATGTGCCGCAGACGAAGCAAACTTGTTTACAAAAATATCGACCGTTCCCGGTTCCACTTCCTTAAAAATTTCTGTTTCCGGAATATCACAGGCTGCATACAAATCAAGAATATTTCCTGGGGAACCGTGAGCCTGGTTTCGGTTTAAACTTTTATGGTTATTGGCCCAGGTTGTCATAGGCTGAATAAACGATTCCAAAACCAAATCTGACAACGTTTCACGGTAATCCGAATTTACACGGGCAACTATTTCTTCATCTTTGCAATCACCTGCCAGAACGTATAAATATTCAACGATGTCGTATCCCCTTCGTTTTTTAAATTCTTCTGTAAAATGAGTCGTAAAATCACCGGTGTATTCAAATGAATCATGAAAAAAGCAGCGCAGTTTTCCTTCGTCAATTCCCAACTTTTTCCAGAATTCATCTAGGTACCAGTTGGTAATTTCTTCATTAAACGTATCGATAGCCCAACCTGTTCCACCTTCCGAAGCCCGTTTTACCATATCGCGGTTTTTCAACCGGAGTGCCATGTAAACCGTTCCGTTTTCGGGTGCAGAAAAACCTCCATCTTTATTTAATATGTGGCTATTTCCTGATTCTCCTAAAAAAGAGATGGCTGCACAGTTTTTTATATCTGAAGGAAGCTTCCACAATTCTCCCTTTTTCAGCTCCTGTTCTTCGATTTGTAACGACCATAAGCCTTTTTCTTCGGGAACAAAAGGCCCTCCGCATCTCCAACCGCTTCCGGGGGGCAGGTCGACACCCATTCCCAAACGATTTGCCTCATCGATGGTATAATTCAATATTTTAGAAAAATCAGGGGTCAGATATTCTATAAAACGATCTTCCTCTCCTTTCACCCCGTAAATAGAAGTAATTTCTACGCCACCAATCCCGACATCCGATAATTCTTTTAATTCCCGGCTTATATTTTTCTCGTCAACTGCATTTCCCATCCACCACCAACGTGTCCAGGGTTTAGCTGTTTGAGTAGTCTCCGGCCAGGTAACTTCCTGATATTGACAGGAGATGTTTATAATTAATAAAAATAGGGTAATCAGTAATGCCGCAATGGTAGATTTCATAGTGTTTTTTTTATTGATTTCAAAATTAGTTTTTTAACCTTATTTGAAATCAGTAAATGAATTGTTAGCTTAGTGCAATTATTTCTGAACCAACTAAAGTATCGCGAAATAAATTTAACATTTCTTTTCGGAACTAATTTAAAATTCAATAATATGCAGAATAAATCGAACCGAAGAGATTTCATCAAGAAATCTTTTTTAACGGGCGCAGGGATGATAATGATTCCTACTATTATTCCGGCCTCTGCCCTTGGTAAAAACGGGACTGTGGCGCCAAGCAATCGACATGTAATGGGATTTATCGGTGTAGGCTCGCAGGGAAGTCACAACATGAGAAATTTCATGAAGTTACCGGAAGTACAAATTGTTTCCGTTTGCGATGTAGATAAAACCAACCGCGACAAAGCGGCGAACATGGTTAATGAATTCTACAAAAACAAAGACTGTAAAGAATATCTCGATTTCAGAGAATTTTTGGCGAAGGAAAAAATTGACGGCGTTGGCATTGCGCTTCCCGACCACTGGCACGGAATTATTTACTCGGCAGTAGCCAATGCAGGATTGGATTCGTATGCAGAAAAGCCACTTTGCAGAACCATTGATGATGGTATCGAAATCGTTAAAGCAGTTGAGAAGAATAATATTGTTTGGCAAACCGGAAGTATGCAACGTTCGTCAAACGAGTTTTACAGAGCCGTTGAACTGGTTAGAAACGGAGTTATTGGCGATGTAAATTATGTTGAAGTTGGACTACCAACCGGTGGAATGGAAAAACCGGCACCGGCTTCGGCAGAAATTCCGGAAGGCCTTGACTGGGACTTCTGGCTGGGGCCAGCTCCAAAAGTGCCTTTCCGTGGTGTTTATCACTGGAACTGGCGTTGGATTATGGATTACTCCGGCGGACAACTGACCGACTGGGCCGGGCATCATATCGATATTGCTCTTTGGGGAACCGACCTGGAACACACCGGTCCTGTTGAAATTGAAGGGAAAGCGGATTACCCGAGAAAAGGGATTTACAACACTCCTTCGGAATATGACTTTATGTGTACTTTTAAAAATGGCCTGAAAATGAGGGTTGCCAACAACCGAAAAATCAAAACCGGGGGGGGCGCTACTTTTATTGGCACCGAAGGTTGGATTAATGTTGATAGGGGAAAACTTGTTGCCAGCGACGAAAAGCTTCTTACTGCCGAAATAGGAGAAAACGGGTATAAACCTTATCACAGCACAAATCATTATCAAAACTATATCGATTGTACACGAACAAGAGAAAAAACAATAGTTCCGGCAAATACCGGATTACGTGCTATAAGTGTTGCTTTACTTGGAGAAATTGCCATGTTAACAGAAAGAAAAATTCAGTGGGATCCGGACAAAATGGAGATTTTGAATGATGATCATGCTGCACGGTTATTAAAAAGACCTTACCGTAAACCATGGAAAATTGCATAAGTAAGAATGAGTATCAACTCGAAAAAAGTAAAAAATGAAACAAAAAAATATGATTCAAAGAATTGCACCGACAATTTTTGCCTTTATCGTCGTTTTGGCATTTTCTTCGTGTAGCCCAAATACAGAAAATAGTTCTGTTAATAAAAATGCACGGTTAAAAGCATTGATTATTAATGGACAGATGAATGCTTCCCATGATTTTAAAGAAATGACACCGGCTCTGAAAAAGATACTTGAAGTTTCGGGTGTTTTTAAAGTTGATGTGGCAACAACTCCTGAAAAAGGAGGTGACATGAGCACATTTAAACCACAGTTTTCTGATTACGATGTCATCGTTCTGGATTATGACGGCGATGAATGGTCGGAGGAAACCAAAACTGCTTTTGTCGACTATGTGAAAAATGGCGGCGGTTTTGTAACCGTTCATTCTTCCGATAATGCTTTTCCGAACTGGAAGGAATACAATGAAATGATTGGCCTAGGTGGCTGGAACGGACGTAACGAAAAAGATGGTCCTTATGTTTACTGGGAAAACGGCGAGATTGTAAGAAATGATACGATAGGAAATGGTGGTCACCACGGCCAGCAGGTACCGGTTTTGGTTGAAACACGTAATTTGGAACATCCGGTTATGAAGGGACTACCAACCAGTTGGATGCACGCTCCCGATGAATTGTATGGAAACTTAAGAGGGCCGGGACTAAATATGGATATTCTTGCCACCGCTTACAGTGATCCGAAAACGAATGGAACCGGTAAAAATGAACCAGCCTTGTTTACCATTAGTTACGGTGAAGGTCGTGTTTTTCACACCGTTTTTGGGCATGTAAACGGGAACGGGCCACATGAACAAATTCAGTGCGCAGGGTTTATCGTTACGCTTCAACGAGGTGCTGAATGGGCTGCGACCGGTGAAGTTTTGCAACCAGTTCCACCTGAATTTCCAAATTTTAGCGGATATACAATCTGGGAAAACTATGAGCCACTTTCGATGGAAGAGCTGGTCGATAAAATAAAAAAATATGAGCTTGGCGACAGTGAAGAGAATTTAACGGCTTTAACGCTTCGAATCCGGAAATCGGACCAATCGCCAAAAACGCTTGAAAAGTTTGAAGATATTATGATTGATATCCTGAACTCAAATGCAACTGACGATGCAAAAAAATATATCTGTCGGGAACTTTGTTTATGGGGAACAGATAAATGTGTACCCGCTCTCGAAAAGCTGAAAGATAACAAAAACTGCAGCGAAATGGCAGAATATGCGTTGGCACAAATCCAGAATTAATGAATTTCAGAAATAAAAAGAATCTCATAATCTATTATTCAGAAGATGTCATCTTAATCGGGTGGCATCTTTTTTTATCTGTTAATCCCAAATACTGACAATTGCTCCCTATCCTATTCAGTTCGCGTTAAATTGCAGAAGAACTTTTAATTTTGATTTCATATTGGCATGCAACGAATGAAGCAAAAATTCAAAATAAAGCACTTAGTGTTTCTTCTTTTGGCCGGAATTGTGGTTACCGTCATACTCGATCTTATGCGGATTTCAAATTATGAAGTTTTGCCAATGAAACCGGCAGAAGAAATCGATTGCCAGCAGAATCAGATTTATTTCGAACTGGTGAATGATTCGACAGATATTGACTGGAATCGACTTGACGGAACGCTTGAATTCATCTCAAAAGAATACGACTGTTCTGATTTCAGACTGGTAAATTTAATCCGGATATTGTATGAATTTGGCGACCAAATACCAGAAAGTTACCAATCTAAAATACAAAACATTTTGTTTAACTTCAGGTATTGGTGGGATGAGTCGGGCGAAAACTCAATGTGTTATTGGAGTGAAAACCATCAAATCCTGTTTGCCTCAGCGGAATATTTAATCGGCCAGAAAAATCCTGAAACAATTTTTCCAAACAGCGAACTGACCGGAAAAGAACACATGGAAAAAGCCCGTCAACGAATGATTGACTGGCTGGAAATGCGTTGGAAATACGGATTTACAGAATTTTATTCAGGTGTTTATTACAAAGAAGACATTGGAGCAATAATCAATATTATTGATTTTGCGATCGATGAAGAACTGGTAAAAAAAGCTGAAATTATTTTAGATCTTCTCTTTTATGATGTTGCCACACAAAGTAACAAACTGTATTTTCTCTCTGTTAGTGGACGTGCTTATGAAAAATACAGGAAAGGGGGCCCTGGTTCAACACTTGGCGGGCTAACAAATTATTTCTGGGGAACTGGCAGCCCTGTAAAGCCACAATTATTATTTGGCATCACACAATCACAAAAATATTGCATACCACCTGTTCTAAATGAGATTGCACACGATACTTCAACCATGGTAATAAAACAAAGTAATGGGCTAAATATTGATGAACTTAAACGAGAAGGATATTTGGGAACAGATAACCGGAGTATGATGATGCAATGGGGAATGGAAGCATTTAGCAACGATGAAGTTGTGCGAAATTCGCTGAAGCATATAAGAAACTGCAATATGTTTTCCAATGAATTTGTAGCAGGATTTAAGTCGCTTGATTTTACTTTGTTTAAATGGCTTCATTTGGAACCCATGCTTGTTCGTTTATTAAATCCTCAGAGTAACGGTGTTGCTATTCAAAAAGCAAACACATACACCTACAAAACAAAAGATTACTCGCTGTACTCGGTGCAGAATTATCATCCCGGAAGGTATGCAGATCAGCAACATGTGGCAGGAATGAATGTTGGAAATTCATTTAGCATTTTTCATACACACCCGGCTCTTGATGCGGAAAAAGAACACCATTCGCCAAATTACTGGGTGGGCTACGGACATCTTCCTCATGTGGCACAGCATAAAAATGTCGGCCTGGCTATTTATAACATCCCCTCGAAAAAGGGAATGATGGAAATGGCACTTCTTAACTTCACACATGCTTATTTTCCCGCAGAATTGTTTGATACGGTTACTGTTTCCGAAAATTATGCTTTTGGGAGAAAAGGAAATACATACGCTGCGTTTATTACGCGAAATCCTTTAAGTTTCAGGAAAAACACAACCGACGATATCATTCAACAAGGCAAAAAGGTTTTCTGGATTACCGAAGCCGGATCGAAAAATGAAGATGGTTCGTTTGAACAATTTTGCGAACGAATTCAGTCCAATAAAATCACATTTGATACCACACAACTGGTTATGAATTACCGTTCGAAAGAAACAGATTATCAGTTAAAATTCGATGGAGATTTCAATGTAAACAAGCAAACTGTGATACCCAATTATTCCCGGTTCGATTCGCCTTACTGCAAAGCGGAAAAGAAAGATTCAATAATTACAATTCATTTCAATGGCAGATCGCTTTTTCTCGATTTTTACAACATGAAGCGCATTTATTAAAAGTGAGACCTTCTTTTGCTTCTGCATCAATAATATAATTTGCACCTTTACATAAACTTTAACAAACCTGTTTCGAGAAAACTAAATCTAAAAACTCAACAATGAAAGCTATATTCCTTTTCCTGCTTTTCCTGATACCATATATAAACTTTAACCATAAATCAAAAAGTTCAGAATCCAAAGTACCCAAAAGTGAAAATCAATATTCCGCAGATACGACTCTTTTAAAGGAATTTCAGGACATGAAGTTCGGGATGTTTGTACACTGGGGACCGGTTAGTTTGAAAGGCACAGAAATTGGCTGGTCACGCGGACGCGAAGTTCCGATTGAAGAATACGACAACCTGTATAAAGAATTTAACCCGGTAAACTTCGATGCCGATGCATGGATAAAAACATTAAAAGATGCCGGAATGAAGTATTTTGTAATTACCACCCGGCATCACGATGGTTTTAGTTTGTGGCCAACTGCTTATTCCGATTACAACATTTCAGCAACTCCTTACCAAAAGGATCTTTTAATGGAAATGAAAAAAGCCTGCGATAAATACGGGATCATGTTTGGTACTTACTATTCTATTTGCGACTGGAAACATCCGTTATACCCTCTTGGAAGCCCGGGTGGAAAAACGAAAAAAGAAACCGGCGACATGGAAAAATTTATCCCTCTTATTCAACGTCAAACCAAAGAACTGATTGAAAACTATCATACCAAAATACTTTGGTTCGATGGCGAATGGGAAGCTCCATGGACACATGAAATGGGACTCAGTTTCTATCAGTACCTCAAAGGATTGGATGAACATGTTCTGATTAACAACCGGGTTGACAAAGGACGCAAAGAAATGGAAGGAATTACCATTTCAAATGAATTTGCGGGAGATTTTGCCACACCGGAACAGCGCGTTGGAACCTATGATATCGACCATCCGTGGGAATCATGTATTACAATCTGCCAACAATGGGCATGGAAGCCCAACGATGAAATGAAGAGTTTGGAAGAATGCCTGTTCACTTTATTAAAAACCGTGGGAGGTGGTGGAAACCTATTGCTTAATGTTGGCCCGATGCCTGATGGAAGAATTGAGCCTCGTCAGGTTGAGCGCCTCAAAGAAATTGGCGACTGGCTCAAAAAGTATGGCGAGTCTGTTTACGAAACAAAAGGCGGCCCCTATAAACCTACAGAATGGCTGGCTTCAACGAGAAAGGGAAACAAAGTTTATTTGCATTTACTGAACTATAGTAGAAATACACTTCATATTCCATTCCCATCAAATGTCGAAATTAAATCGTGTAAAGTTTTAAAAGGTGAGCGATTAAAATTCAAACGAACCGGTGATCTCTTACAAATTGATTTGCCAATAAAACAAAGTAAGAATATTATTACAATTGAGATTACGACTAATGTAGAAACGACTAAAATTCAAACCATAGAAGTTTCTTAATTAACGTTTTAACCAGGTACAAATTTATTACCCGAATTTTGAAAATCTGTTTTGTTTGTACAACTTAAACTACAAAGCGGCAAATTTCATGCTCCAGCCGTTGCATCTGGAATATTGTTCATCCTTAATTCCCGGGCCCATTACAATAAAGCCGCCACCCAAACAATTTATAACTTTTATTGCCAGATCTGGATTAAAATGCATTTTGATCAACATTTCGCTTAATACTTCTACCTTCGGGCTAATTGGCATAAGCCAATAAAAAAAATCATCAAATATTTTTCGCTATTGTTCAATACCCGATTCATTGGTTTTAACTAAAATAAGTTTTTCTGTATCTTCATTTTTGGTCATTCCTGTTATCAAATAACTTTCGTCATCGGTTTGTATAAGTTATATTGCAAAAAAAATTCCTTTCATTAATAATGAAAGGAATTTTTCATTTTGAAACTATCTATTTAAAACTTGGCGGTTAGTCCAACTCCAAACATTTCCATAAACTGAACACGCGGAGCACTCGTGTTTGTATCAGGGTCAAGTATTTTTACATCATCGTCATAAATTAGCTGGGTAACCAAATTAGCAGACAAATATTCGTTTACCTTCAGGTTCAGCAAAACACTCCAGTCAACATCAATATTCTGCGGATTGTGGAAATAATTGGAAAACAAATCAAGCTTACTTTGAAAAGTTACATTTTTAACAACCTCCTTATTGACTGTAAATTTTGCCAGTCCACCAAATTCACTTCTGAACTTTTTTCCCGGATCAACACCAAATTCACCTGCTGCCGAAAGTTCGTCGTCGTTTACAATGGTAAATTTTCCGGTTGCAGGGGAAAGATACATCGAAAAGAGGTCTCTTTTATAATCCATACCTAAACCAATTGTAATATAAGCAGGTGCCAGAAATTTTGATATGGGTTGATCTCCAGTGGTTCGGGGATAATTATAACCGGGCGTAAACTGCGATTTAAAATTAAAAAGAGCTGAATAGTACCAGTGCTTTCCTGCTCCGTACCCCAGCTTCGAGTTAAAATCAATTTTATCGCTTGATTTGGTCAAATCAGCGCCATCTTCTTTTAAAAAACCATAGGTTAAATCAACCGAATTGTCCCAGGCTAAACTATCTTTTTTATAATTGGCAAAAGTATTAAACAAAAACACACCCGACATGGAGCTTTTACCTCCAGCTGCCCAGTTTGTTAATGATACCTGTGAAAAGTTAGCAGTAAAAATACCACCTTTCTTCCAATATTTAATAGTATCTGCTTGGTTTTGAGCCTGTAACACAAACGGAAAGAGAATAATAATAAACAGTATTTTTTTCATGACATAAAGCATTTTAAGATTAGAGCCAAAATTTTTTCCTTTCAGCCAATACTTTTTAACAAAAATAAGTTGCATTGGTTTAGCCTAATGTAAAATCAGAGCCAAGTTTTATACAGAAAATGAATACTATCTATCAAAAATTTGTTGTTCAAAAGAGCTAGTTCTTCCTTTTTAAACGGGTTGTCCATTTCTCTCGAGCCAATACCTGAAGATCTTCAACTTTATCCGTTTCATCAATAATTTCCAACCCTAAAAGTGTTTCAAATACATCCTCCATCGTAACCAACCCGACCACCGTTCCAAATTTATCGACTACGATTGCCAAATGCTGACGTTGCAATATAAGGGTATCCATCAGTTTAGCAACCGTACTAAAATCTTCCACAAACAGAACTTCTCTCTTGATATCGGACGCTAATTTGGAATGATTATCTTCTGCAAGGTTTTCCAAAATATTATCCTTTAGAATAATTCCGGATATATTATCTACTTCATTTTTAAATACAGGAATCCGGGAGAATTGAAGCGGCCTGATTTCCTTGTAAATTTCGCTCATTGTAAGGTTCTCACTAACTGTTAATATAACCGACCGCGGTGTCATAATATCGTGAACCTTAATATTCTCCAGCCGAAGTAGATTCTGTATTATCAATTTTTCCTCACTGTCAATCGCCCCACTTTGCAGCCCGGCATCAGCCATGGCAGCAAAATCTGCTCTGCTTAACACACTTTTATTTTTTTCGCTTTTTATTAACCTGGTTAACAAATTGCTCATCCAAACAAAAGGTGCAAGAATAAAGAGCAAAACCGTTAAGGAATGAACAGTAAAGGGAGTTAACTTTTTCCAGTAATTGGCTCCCAGTGTTTTAGGAATAATCTCCGATAAAACAAGTATTGCGAGTGTCATCAGCCCTGCTACCAGCGATTCGTAGGTAATTCCAAAGAAATATAGGTCTAATTCGTGGGCACCAAAGATTTTACCTGCCTGAATACCAACTCCCATTGCCCCTACGGTATGAGCAATTGTGTTTAACGTTAGAACAGCCGAAAGCGGCCGATCGATATCGTTTTTTAAATGACTTAGTTTCTTTCCAACCCCGGGCTTTTCATCAATTAAACGACTTACATAGGATGGAGTAACACTTAAAATTACAGCCTCCCAAATAGAGCACAGGAACGAAAACAAAATTGAAACAACAAAAAAGAACAACAGTGTACCCATAAAATTTTTCAGATAAATTTTTAAACGAAAATATTGAAATAACGTTCACATCACACCATAAACAACAATAATATCTCTATTTCTCTATTGTGATTATCACTCAAACTTCGTAACTTATTTATAATCAAATTTCTAAAATTCAAAAATTTACAAATATGATTTTTATATATTAATCTTAAATCAAAATGTTATGAAGTCGAGATTCTATTTAACTATTTTTTTGTTCGTACTTGGCTACACAGCGAACGCTCAATCAAATGTAAATGTTGACCTTGAAAAAATAGCCTCTCAATTGGTAAATAATTGTGCCGAAATCTCTGAAGGAGATATTGTTATGATTTCGGGAGGAATTAAAGATCTGGAATTGCTTGAAAACATTGCTGTTGATGTCCGCAAAAAAGGAGGATTCCCTTTTTTAACCATTAGCAGTGATCGAATGACAAGAAAAATGTTTACCGAAGTTCCTGAAAAATACGATTCGCAGGAACCAGAACTTGGTATGCACTTGGTGAAGTTTATTGATGCACAAATTAGCATACCTTCTGAAGAGACACCGGATTTGCTGGCTGACATTCCACCGGAAAGATTTAAAACCAGAAGTGATGCCAGTAAACCTCTTCGCGATTATATGGAAAAAAATCCATTCAAATCAGTTGCACTGGGAAATGGAATGTACCCGACACAAGCAAATGCTGATGAATTTGGAATTTCATTGGATGAGTTAGCCAATATTTTCTGGAAAGGAATTAATATTGATTATTCAAAACTTTCGTCTGAAGGAAAAAAACTGGAAGCAATTCTTGCCAACGGGAATGAGTTGGAAATAACGAACCCAAATGGCACAAACCTTAAAGTGAAAATCAAAAATTGTCCGACATTTTGCAGCGATGGCATTATCGGTGAAGAAGATATGAAAAAAGGGGCTGCCGGTTATGCGGTATATTTGCCAGCAGGAGAAGTTTATCTTGCGCCTGTTTCCGGTTCAGCAAATGGTAAAATTGTAGTTGATAATTTTAACATGGTGGGGAAATCAATTGAAGGATTGATTTTGGAGTTTAAAAACGGAAAATTAGTTTCGATGGATGCAAAAACCAATTTGGATGTGATAAAGAAATATTATGACACAAGCGAAAAAGGGATGGATGAATTTAGCGCTGTTGATTTTGGTATTAATCCGAATGTTGAAATTCCTAAAGAAAGTAAATTTCTTTCCTGGGTACCTGCCGGTATGATTACGGTTGGAATTGGTAATAATCTTTGGGCTGGGGGCACAAATGATGCAAGAAATGGACTCAGCTTCTTTGTTCCGGGATGCACTGTAAAACTTGATGGCAAAACACTGGTAGATGGAGGAAACTTAAAAATGTAATATATATATTTAATGCGACTTCCATTAAAATTTAAATGAAAAAAAGAAGTAATTGTAAATTATAGAAAGAGCAGGTTTTTTGACCGGCTTTTTCTATGCATCTATTAATTGCACTATTCTATTATTTATTTTAACAACCAATTTATTGCTGCAGTTTCAGTAGAAAACACTTCAATAATGTAACTGTTCTCTATATCCACAAGTCCCGACTTCATTATTTCAGTATAAGCTACATGTTCAGGTTTTGATGTTAAAAAGGCACATTTTCTTCTTAAATTAAAGCAGGCAGAAGCTTTTTTTGCATAATTGATAAAAACAGGAAACTCATCCATAAAATCAATAAAATTAGCATCTCTTATGTCCACCAAAATCTTATAATAATCCTTGAAACCTTCTTGCACCATAAATTTCCAACGATGTTCAATAAGTTCTTTCAAAGTAATGTCTCCGGATATTATTTCATGATTAATTTTGAGATGGTGGTGAACTATATCCCGAAACTTTTCCATTAGTAATTGGCTTGTATATGGTTTGTAAAAGCAATCCAAAAATACTGATTTTTTTCATCATTAACCAATAACCAAATCCTTGTGCAGAAAGATTTTTGAGAGTATTCAAAAAAATAGGGTGGACATCACATCCACCCCACACAAGAGTAACTCCCAAAAAACTCAGCCGAACATCCTTAAATAATGTTCCGGTGATTTAGTTCTTATATAACTCCGCTTATTTTTGCCGAAAATTATGTGTTTCACTATTTTACATTAACGCTAAACAAATTAAGAAAATTTGAAAAGAAAACAAACAAAACTCAAAATTATGTTCACATGTTTCAAAACAGATTTTACAAACGGTTACGTTTTTTCAGCACTTTCTAATTCAGATGAACAAACTTAAAAGATGAAGTTTCTGTAATTGTCCTAAACTTCTTTCTTAGAATCCGACATCCCCTGATATAAAACTTTATTGAAGGAAAAAATTCATTATTCCGGATACGATTAAATTATACTTTGATTTTTTTTGTAAAATGCTATAATTATTTGCCCCTAACGAATACATATACATGAAACATTGTATCTAAGCAGATTGCTAAAAAACATTCGAAAACAATTTTTAAAAGAACAGATATGAAAAAAATTCTGATTTTATTCTCGATGGTACTTCTAACCACTTTATCACTTCGTGCACAAGTTGATGCTCGGTTATTCCGCTATGCCGATGTTTCAAAAACTCATATAGCATTTGTTTATGCAGGTGATATTTGGATTGTTTCAAAAAATGGAGGTACGGCTTCCCGTCTTAGTTCACCTTCCGGAGAAGAAGTTCGTCCGAAATTTTCTCCCGATGGACAAACACTCGCATTTTCAGCAAATTATGATGGTTCTCTTGATGTTTACACAGTACCTTTTATGGGTGGAGTCCCAAGCAGAATTACCTACAGGGGTTGTGTGATTAATGACTGGACACCTGACGGAGAAAAAATAATTTTTGCTACCCTAAAGGAAAGTGGAAGGCAACGATTTAACCGTTTGTTTACGGTTGACAGGCATGGAGGGCTTCCGGAAGTTTTACCACCTGCTTATGCAGAAAACGGAAGTTTGTCACCAGATGGAAAACAACTGGCCTTTACCGATAAGTCGAGATTAAGCAGGACATGGAAAAGATATCGTGGTGGAATGGCTCCCGATATTTTTGTTATGAATCTCGGAGATTTCTCAACTGTAAATATCACAAATAATGCTGCAAGCGATGAATTACCCATGTGGCATGGAAATAAAATTTACTACCTTTCGGATAATGGCACTGAAAAACGGTACAACATTTGGGTGTATGATACAGGAAGCAAATCGCATCAGCAACTTACCAATTTTGAGAATTTCGATGTTCACTTCCCATCCATTGGCCCTGATGATTTAGTTTACGAAGCCGGAGGTGATTTATATCTTTTAAATCTTTCCACAGGTAATTCCAATAAAGTTTCCATACAAGTTGTAACCGATCAACTGGCAGCGATGCCTAAAACGATCAAAGCGCAGGAATATTTAATAAGCGCTAATGTTTCTCCTGATGGGAATAGGGTACTTGCAGAAGCACGAGGCGAAATTTTTTCACTACCTTCTGAAAAGGGCTTTATTCTTAATCTCACACAAAGTTCAGGGTCGGCAGAACGTTTTCCGGCCTGGTCTCCCGATGGCAAAACCATTGCATTTTGGAGCGACAAAACCGGAGAATATGAATTAACCCTTTACGATGTTGAAAAAGAAACAACAAAAACAATTACCAAACTGGGGGCCGGATTTCGTTACCAGGTTTATTGGTCTCCCGACTCAAAAAAGATTGTCTTTGCCGATCAAACAATGAGCATCAATATTTGCAATATTGAAACAGGGGAAGTAAAATCCATCGATAAAGGTTTGTGGATGTATCAGGATGCACTCGACAATTTCTCCGTGAGTTGGTCGTCTGACAGCAGGTTTGTTACCTGGAGCCGCGGAAGCGAGAACAGAAGTAATGTAGTTTTTATTTACGATGCGGACAATGGTGAAAAGCATCAGATTACCTCTAATTTTTACAATAACACTTCACCTGCATTCGATCCCGAGGGTAAATACCTTTATGTTTTGACCAATCGATCAATGAGTCCGGATTATAGTGATTTTGACAATACTTTTATTTATACCAACTCTACACAAATAGCTGCTATTAGCCTGAAAAAAGATATTCCTTCTCTTATTGAACCGGAAAACAACAAAGTTGAACTAAAAGACAAACAAAAGGACGAAGCAAAAAAAGAGAATGATGAAAAAGAGAAAGGAAAAAACAAGAGTAAAGATAAGGAAGGAGAAAAAGAAGATAAGTCTGCTCAAAACAAAGTAGAAATTGATTTTGACGGCCTTGAAAACCGGCTTGTTATTTTGCCTGTTGAAGCAGGAAATTACAAGAATCTCACAGCTTCAAAAGGCAAAATTATTTATCACGATTTTACTAATGCCAATGGAGAAAATACTCAAAGCCCAATTGTATTTTGGGATTTAAAAGATCGGAAACAAAAAACCATAATCGATAATGCTGATGATTATGTTCTTGCAGCTAATGGAGAAAAAATGTTAATTGTCAGTAAAGGAAATTTTTCAGTTATTGATATCTCTGAAAACCAAAAAGCAGAGAAATCGGTTCCACTGCAGGAAATGGAAGTCATGATTCAGCCTAAAGAAGAATGGAATCAGATTTTCAATGATGCATGGCGGTTTGAACGTGATTTCTTTTACGATAAAAACATGCATGGTGTAGATTGGAATGCGATAAAAGAACAATACGAAAAATTATTGGAACAGGCTGCCAGCCGTGAAGATGTTAACTACATACTTGGAGAGTTAATTGGAGAGATGAATGCCTCACATACTTACAAAAGCGGAGGAGATCTTGAAAAAACAAAAAAACTAAACACGGGTTATCTTGGCATTGATTGGAAATTAAATAACGGAGCATATCAAATCGAACATATTATTGATGGTGCAGTTTGGGATGCAGAGGTTCGATCGCCGTTAAAAGAGCCGGGGATTGATGTAAATGAAGGAGACTATATTCTTGCAGTAAATGGGGTGACACTTTCAACCAATCTTGAACCCGCAGCTGCTTTTCAGGGTTTGGGTGGCAAAACAGTGGAATTAACCATTAGCAAAACCGGAACAAAAGACAATATCAAAAAGGTTACAGTTAAGCTCCTGGATGACGAATCACGATTACGGCACCTTGCATGGATTGAATCGAAACGGAAAAGAGTTGAGGAAGCAACCGGTGGAAAAGTCGGATATATTTATGTTAGAAGTACCGGTATTGATGGGCAGAATGAACTTGTAAGGCAATTTTATGGCCAATGGAACAAAGAAGGGTTGATTATTGACGAACGTTTTAATAGCGGAGGACAAATTCCGGATAGGTTTGTGGAATTACTCAACCGGAAAGTTCTTTCATATTATGCAGTACGCGACGGTCATGACTGGCAATGGCCACCTGTGGCACATTTTGGCCCCGAAATCATGCTGATTAATGGGTGGAGTGGTTCAGGAGGAGATGCATTCCCCGACTATTTCAGGAAGTCAAATTTAGGTCCGTTATTGGGCTCCAGAACCTGGGGAGGTTTAATTGGAATAAGTGGGTTACCTGCCCTGATTGACGGAGGTTCGGTTACTGCACCAACTTTCAGAATGTATGATCCGGATGGAAAATGGTTTAAAGAAGGCCATGGAGTAGATCCAGACATACCAGTTGCTGAGGATCATCAGCAATTAGCAAAAGAAATTGACAACCAGTTGGAGAAAGCTATCGAATGGATTAACAGCGAACTTCAGAAAAACCCTGTAAAATGGCCGGAACATGAACCTTATGAAAAACGGTAATTCATAAATAACAAAGAAAAGAGCAGGCTGAAATTCAAAGCCTGCTCTTTTTGTTTCCGGAATTAAGCTTCCGTTCTCTATTTAACAGATGCTGAACATTTCTAGAATTCAAAATCATTTTTTTACATATAAGAAGCAAAAACAACCTTCAAAATATTGTTTTGTTGTTGAATATATTTCGTAACTTTTTAAATTATTAACTGTTAGCCAAACTTAATTTAATCATACATTTAATAACCATTTTCTTACTATAAACAAAAAATTAAACTGTCATGAAAAAACTATTTCCCTTCACATTGATAACATCTTTATTGATTCTCCTCCTCGCAAGTTGCAGTAAAAAACAAACACTTCCTGAAAAACCTGCTCTAATTCAACCTCAACCGGTTACCGAGAATTATTTTGGGAAAGAAATTACAGATCCTTACAGAAATATCGAGAACTTAAAAGACAGTAATGTAGTTAACTGGATAAAAGCTGAGGCAGATTATGCCCGCGCCATTATCGATGACATTCCCGGCCGACAGGAATTAATCAACAAAATGGTGGAATTTGATGCTCGTGTATCATCAAAAGTAAGTAGTTTGCACATTACTGAAAACGATATCTATTTTTATCTAAAAATGACTCCCCAAGACGAAACGGGAAAATTGTATTACAGAAATGGATTTGAAGGAGATGAAATTTTTCTGTTTGACCCAACAAAATATGATACTTTATCTGATAAAAAATATGTAATCTCCACACTTTCATCAACCGATTCAGGAGATAAAATTATTATAGGTGTAGCAGCGGACGGTTCAGAAGCTACAGATTTGTTGGTTCTGGATGTAAAAAATAAAACCTTTTTACCAGACAAACTCGAAAATCTATTATTCCCAATTGCTTCCTGGCTTCCCGACGGTTCCGGTTTTTTGTACAATCGGGGCATATCGGCTGACGTGCATAATGTTAACCGACAAATAAATACAAAAGCCCATTTACATAAAATGAATGAAGACTTTACGAAAGACAAAGAAATATTTTCTCGCGAGAAATATCCGAACCTGGGGATTAAACCAGAAGATATACCTGCCGTATTATATGATAAAGACAGTAAATACTTGTACGGTATGATTCTATCTGTCGACAATCGCCAATTTGTATATTATGCACCTGTTAGCGAACTTGAGAACGATAAAATAAACTGGAAACTTTTATTTGATAAAGACGATGAGGTTTACAATTTTAATGCTACGGATAAAGATCTCTATATTTATACACCGAAAAATGCCCCCAATTTCCAGATTATAAAAACAACATTGGTCAACCCAAACTTACAAAATGCAGAAGTAGTAATACCCGAAGATAAATCGAAAATTTTGACAGGATTTGTTTTGACCAGTGATGCGCTTTATTATACCATGTCTCAGAATGGTATTCAGGAGAAGGTGTATAAAAGATCAAACAGCAACGGAGTTGTAACAGAATTGGAACTTCCATTTAAAGCAGGGACTGCTTACATCAGTAATAAAGGTTATAAATACAGTGATTTTTGGATCAATATTTCAGGCTGGTCAAGCAATTCAAAAAGATACCGGTATAACAATGCAACAAACGATTTTAAAATGGAAACACTTTCTGATGTTGCCGAATATCCTGAATTTGAAAATATTGTTGTTGAAGAGTTAATGATTCCATCGCATGATGGTGCCATGGTACCTTTGTCGCTAATTTATAATAAAGATTTAAAGAAAGACGGTAATAATCCTGTATTCATGTGGGGATATGGCGCCTACGGAATTTCTATGAATCCTTCATTTTCACCAACACAGCTCCTTTTTACAACAAAAGGTGGAATCTTGGCAGTAGCTCATGTACGCGGAGGTGGAGAATTGGGTGAAGCCTGGCATAAAGGCGGATTTAAAACAACCAAACAAAATACTTGGAAAGATTTAATTGCCTGTGCAGAATATCTGAATAAAGAGAATTATACGAATCCAAAAAAAATGGCCATTTGGAGTGGTAGCGCCGGTGGAATCCTGATTGGAAGGGCAATTACAGAACGACCCGACTTATTTGCAGCTGCAATACCTGAAGTTGGTTCCATGAATCCCTTGAGAATGGAACAATCGCCAAACGGACCGGTTAATGTACCGGAATTTGGAACCGTAAAAGACTCAGTTGAATGTATGGCCCTTATCGAAATGGATTCTTACCTGCATTTAAAGAAAGATGAAAAGTACCCGGCAATGTTAATAACTGCCGGAATGAATGATCCGAGGGTGATTGCATGGGAACCGGCTAAATTTGCGGCCAGAATGCTGGAGTATAATGCTTCTGACAAGCCAGACCTGTTCCTAACTGATTTTAGTGCTGGTCATGGAATTGGCGATACCAAAACAAAACAATTTGAATCTACTGCCGATGCTCTGAGTTTTTCTTTGTGGCAAACCGGACACCCCGAGTTTCAAGTAAAATAACGTTTTCATAGAACCAATGAAAGATTATGGCAAGGAATTGCATTGACTGAAAAACAAACCACAACCATACTCTTCTTGATCCAAGTAAATATAATAACCTTATACTTAGCATGTCATAACTTTATGTTCAGTCAGAATTTTGGAAATAAACAATCAGAATTTCTTACCATTTCTTTCAGGATTTGAGTTCTTGTAATATTAATTATCAACTCTATATTTGTAACTGTAAAAGATACACAAACCCTAGCCTTTAAAGTACAAAGAAATTCTAACTGAAGATTTAGTTAAAATAATCCTGGAATAGACGCCGGGATTATTTTTTTGATCTTTTTTCTGACTATTCTGCTCCTCTATTTTTCTGGACTGATATTTTAATAGCAAAATGATCTTTCTTAATGGTGCCCAATAGCTGCAACAATCCAATCAGAAATTTTGAAATTGATTATCGTCTTTTTTAACCTGTTAATTAAGGATTGATATTTTTCAGTTCCCATTTAGTCCATCTATCTTTACTATCGGGAAAAAATACAAACCCTAGCCTTTAAAGTGTAATAAGAAAATTTAATCGAGAATTACAAAGTAATCCTGGAGTGGACGCCAGGATTATTTTTTTGCCCTTAATAAAACCTTTCAATAGAAATTTCAGGGATAAGTTTATAACGCGGGACAGTTAAAACATTTAGCATCACACTGGCAAAATATGGAGCCAACATCACTCCTTTTGTTCCTAATCCGTTAAAAACCGCAATATTTTTGTTTTCAGGGTGAAATCCCAACACCGGCCTTCGGTCTGCCATAGTCGGTCGAATTCCTGCCCAATGATTTTCGATTGAATATTCCGTATCAATCAAATTATCAAGCCTTTCAATTATGGATGCTTTTCCCTGTTGAGTTGTTTGCTCAGTAATATCATTCCAATCATAAGTAGAACCAACTTTAAACCGATGATCACCAATCGGTAAAACAAACACCTTTTTGTTTAATGTAAATTTTTCGGATAAATTGGGTGCATAAATAGACAACACCTCTCCTTTCACCGGCTTAAGCTGAACAAACTGAAAAATCGGGTTCGAAATAATATGATAACCTTCGCAGAATACAATTTTCCGTGAATGAAATCCAGCGATCTCAAAATTCTCCTTTTTCAGATTAATTTTCTCCGGAGAAACAACAGAATCAACAATCAAATTTTGTTTACGGAAGAACTTTTCCGCAGTATCTAAAAATAATTTAGTATCCAGATAACCGGAACCGGTTACAAATCCATACCCGGCAGTATTTCGAATATTAGCAACCGGGCTGGTAATTTCAACTTTAGAGATATATTTCGAAAATTCCGGTTGCGTTTTCCGCTCACTCCAAAGCAACATTTCCTGTGCCGAAAGTGGCTTTAAAATATCCTTTTCGAAATAGAACTTCAAACCCAGGAGATTTTCCAGTCTGGTATATTTCGTTTTCATTACCGGAAGCAATTCGTCTACCATCCAACTTTTTGTCAGCCGCTTAAACACCAACGGATTTACCATTCCGGCAGCAACATTCGAAGCCTTACTTTTTTCAACTGACGTTAAAATCTTAAAACTGACATTGTGTTCCAACATTTCAAAGGCAAGCATTGTACCTGCCAATCCTTGTCCAATAATAAAATAATCGACTTTTTTCATTTAATCCAGATAAAGTAAACCGAGCGCTTCTTCTGCCGTTTGCACCGGTAATTTACAAACTCCTTCCTGACAAACATAAATCAAGTTTTTACCCGGAAACAATCTGTCTTTAAAAATTGGCACTTCACTTTTATTTTCTGAAAAGGCCCACAGTATTTGTGGTTGAAATTGGTTTTGTACCCGCTCAATAATTTGTTTTGAATCATCACCGCAAACCGCAACCTCATAATAAGGAAAAGTTAGTTTTAGCATCAGGATTCCCCAATTGGAATAGGCCATGGGATATTTTGAAAACTGAGTGATGACATGTCCAGGCATTTTATTCATGATATCGCGATATTCAGTATTTCCAAAAATCAGGTACAACTTATGAAGATTATTCGCCATCACAGAATTAGCTGCCGGAACAACATTATCCTCCTTCTGGAAATGATTAGTCAAAACTTCATTTTCATTCCTTTCTGAAAAATAAAACAAACCTGTTTCCATTGAATGAAAATGGTTGATCGTATACTCCGTCAACTTCTTTGCAATAAACAGCCATTCTTCATCACCCGTAGCTTCAAACAACGAAATAAATGACTGCACTACCAGTGCATAATCTTCGAGAAATCCATGAATAGAAGGCACACCATTTTTCCAGCTATGAAATAGCTTTCCATCTGGTTGAAATATATTTTGTTTTATAAACACCGCATTTTTCAGTGCCAAATCAAGGAATTTTTCATCATGAAAAGTTTTATATGCATCAGTCAACCCCTGAATAACAAGTGCATTCCACGATGTTAATGTTTTGTCGTCTAAACCTGGTCTTATTCGCTCGGCTCTTGCGTTCATCAGTTTTCTTTTCCATACTGAAACTAATTTATTCAATTCGTTTTCAGACAAACCGTGTTTTTGGGCAAATTCCTGATCTGAAATATCTTTTAATAAAATGTTATTTCCTTCTTCCCAAAGTCCTTTCCCATTAACATTATAATACTCAGCAAAAAGCGGGTAATCTTCTCCTATTAATTGTTCTAACTTGGTTGAACTCCAGACATAAAACTTTCCTTCTTCACCTTCACTGTCAGCATCAAGCGAAGAATAAAAAGCACCCGATTTATCCATCAATTCCCGCTCAATAAAATCGGTAGTTTCATAAACCACCTGTCTTAATTCATTATTTCTAAACTGCTGAAAACCTTTTGAATAAATACTCAACAATTGTCCGTTATCATAAAGCATCTTTTCGAAATGCGGCACTTTCCAAACACCATCTACGGAATAACGCGCAAAGCCTCCCCCAATCTGATCATAGATTCCACCTCTCGCCATTTTAACTAAAGTTGTTTCAACAAAATCTAAAGCAAGTTTATCTTTTTTGACAAAACCATAGTAAAGCAGAAATTCGAGATTGGTCGGCATCGGGAATTTTGGAGCCCCAACCCTGCCTCCATTTTCCATATCGAAACGTTTGCTCCAGTTTTCAACAGCAGTCTCCAAAATATGTGCATCAAAATCGGTATCAGAATTAATCGGATCAACCAAAAGATTTTGTTCAATTCCCTGTTGCAGGCTTTCTGCATATTCTTCCGTTTTTGCCTGATTATCTCGGTAAAAATCAGCAACGCCGTTCAGATTTTTCATCCACGATTCTTTGGGAAAATATGTTCCTCCCCAAATCGGCCTGCCATCGGGGAGTGCAATCACATTTAAAGGCCAACCTCCCTGCATATTCATTAACTGAACTGCTGTCATGTAATAATGATCTACATCGGGTCGTTCCTCCCGGTCAACTTTCACACAAATAAAATTTTCATTCATCACTTTCGCAACATCTTCATTCTCGAAGCATTCATGTTCCATCACATGACACCAGTGACAGGCTGCATAACCGACACTTATAAGAATTAGTTTATTTTCCCTTTTTGCCTGTTCGATAACGTTATCGCTCCACGGTTGCCAATTCACCGGATTGTGAGCATGTTGAAGCAGATAAGGCGATGTTGAATGTATCAGATTATTTGTATAAACATATTTCATTGATTTCGTGTTTTGATTTTTACAATTTAGCATGACCAGAATAAAAATTATTAGCAAAAGTTTCTGTTTCATTTCAATCATTAACACTGCCAATGTTCGAAAGTTTTTTATCAGTTAAAACTGATTTTTTAAAAAACTAAAAATCACTCTTATACGTGTATTTCTTTTATTCAAAATTTATATATTGCAGCCGTTTTGAAAATATAAGCCATGAATAAATCTGTAAAAACAATTGCTTTTCTATCAGTCACAGCATTAATTTTTTTAATACAATCCTGCTTGTCAACAGACGAGCCGGAAGTACGTACCCCAGAAACAGAAATAGAGGAATTAGCACAAATACTTCAAAAGTTGGAAGATAAAGGCTACAATATTGATACAACTGCAAGCGGATTATATTATATAATTCACACACAGGGGTCTGGAGCTTTTCCTCAGGAAGAAGACTCTTGCTATGTAGAATACGCAACATATTTTATTGATGGAACATTACTGGATGCATCAGCCATGCATTATACCGATGCAATCTGGAAAATGAAATATCAAAAAGACTCAACCATTACCGGTTTTTATGAAAGCCTGGGATTGATGAACAAAGGAACAGAAGCTGATTTTATTATACCTTCAAAACTTGCATATGGCCCTTATGGATATGGTGTCATTCCGGCCTATACACCATTACTTTTCTCAATAAAATTGCATGACATAATACCAATAACCGAATAAAACTTATTGGTTACATCGTATTAAAACTCCAGCCAAAGTAAAAATATGTGCAGCATCAACCTTGTGATTTGACCTCATATACTTGAGTTTCTATTCAAAATCACCCGACTGAAAATTAAGTTGTTTTCCTGAACCAATTGGCCAAACTACTGCCTCCATTGGAGCAAGGGCGAAACATGGGAAAAGAAATACAAACAAGAGTAAGGAGGAAGTTATAAGTTTCATCAGATTAGCTTTTTATATAAAAAAGAGATTTTTCGGTTGCCGCCGTTTACAAAAAAACTGTTTTTTTAAGTTTGTTACTCTCCACGCAGGCCTCAATAATTTTTAATACCTCCAACGATTGCTCCGGCTGCACAAAAAGCTTTTTGCCTTTCCTAATTGCATCAAAAACATTATCATAAAAAATGTTGTAATTACCCGGAATCGTTTCAATTAATGCTTCAATATCTTCGCCATTTTCTTCGTAAACCAAAGTCCCCCAATCATCAATTGGTTCTGTTCCCCAATCTTCGCCAACAGGAAGTTTGCCGGCTTTTAGCAATTCCTCCTGAGGGTCGATTCCATATTTATGAAAAGTTCCATATTCACCATAAAGAGAATAACGTGGCCCCGGGTTTTTCACCAAATATGAGCACTTTAAAATGGCAGTAAAACCATTATATTCCAATCGAATATCATAATAATCGGGAACTGTTCCTCCCGCACGTACAATTTTTATGTTTGCCATTACCGATTCAGGCTTGCCAAAAAGAACATAAACCTGATCAATCATGTGCGATCCTAAATTGTACAAAACACCACCAAACTCATCGGCTTCTTCTTTCCATGTGTCCGGGGTAATTGCAGTTCGGTATCTATCGTAATGGGATTCAAATTCAACTAAACGGCCAAGTTTTTTCTCTTTTAAAATTTTCTGAACAGTCCGGAAATCGCCGTCCCACCTCCTGTTTTGAAAAACCGTTAAGACAACATTTTTCACTTTTGCAATTTTAATCAGCTCTTCGGCTTGATCGCTTTTTTGTGTAATGGGCTTTTCTATAACTACATGTTTTCCGGCTTCCAAAGCCAACCTGGCCATCTTATAATGAAATTTGTCTGGTGTATTAACAATAATAAGTTCAATATTTTCATTATTCAAGATTTCATCGTAAGACTTAACAATCTGTACATCAGGAAAATGCTTTTTGGAAACCTGCTTCGATCTTTCCCAAATCTGGAGAACATTGAATTTCTTATTTACTTTTAATAATGGACCATGAAAAACAAGTCCTGACATGCCATAAGATAGAATTGCAGTATTTATTGAATCGTTCATTTTTTTCGTTTAAAATTAACCAATTTGTATAAAAATGAAGAAAGTTGTTGAATAACATCTAAAAAAAAAAAACTGTAACTTTTCATATTCAATAAAATAATAATAGATTGTAACTTCGATATTGCAATACGAATAAGCCAAAAACCCAAAAGATGGAAAAACTTGTTAATAACTATCTAAACACATTTTCGTGCTACAATCTTGAAACCGGAGATTTTCCTGGTCCGATTGTTACCATCTCTCGACAGGCTGGATGTTCTGCTCAACGAATCGCCATTAAGTTATCTAAAATTCTAACCGGCTACAGCTACATGTCTGATACAAAAAAGGATATGATATGGGAATGGGTTGACAAAAGAGTATTCTCAAGAGAAGTAAAGGAAATTATTAATGAAATTGAAAATGGTAAATATGAAGATGAAAAGGATGCCATAAAAATGCTCAATGAAGTTGCAATTGCCTTTTCAAATGAAACTATTTATGAAATTTTAGACGAAAAATTGATTCAGATACTGAAAGGGGTAATTTGCCGCTTAGCTTACAAAGGGAGGAAGATTATTGTAGGTCGTTCGGCTGGAGTAATTTTAAAGAATGTACCTAACAAATTAAATATAAGGCTGGAAGCTCCTACTGAGTGGCGAATTAACCGAATAATGCAAATTAAAGAATTTAGCCAGGCAAAAGCAGTAGCCTATATTAATGATATGGATACAAAGAGAGATTCGTTCATTGAAAAAATTATTGGCAGAAAAGCACAGAATAATGACTTCGATGTAATTTTCAATTATGCATCGTTGGAAGACGATGAAATTGTTGATGCAGTTATTAATATATTAAGAAACAAAAATATAATTGCCCGGCAATTTGGTTATTGAACCGGGTTTGATTAATAAAATACATTTGTTAAATTTGATTTTATTTTATAAAGTTTAAGAATAATCTCACCTTACAAGGTCTTCTTTTTTAGAAGACCTTTTTTTATTTCCACTGAAATTGATATTCAATTGTTAAATTTAACATTTCCAAAAATTCGGCACACGTCGAACAAATAACAGATAATAAGACAGTTAAACACATTCAATAAAATATTAATTAAAAAAGAATCTTAAAGTATAGTTAATCTGCAAAATAGTGTTTTAATTTGCATATAGAAGTTTAAAAGTTTTACTGTTAGGGATTTAACTCTCGCTATTATGTTTTTATATTTTTTTTGAACTTAATTAGCCTGAACAAGATCAACTTATAAGAAAGCTCTTCATTTATTTAATTTCAAAATTTAATTTTTTATTGTTTTATTTTTTATGAATTTATTTGTTGCAAAGTTAAGCTCATCAACAACCGGAGATGACTTAAATGAAATTTTCTCTGCTTACGGAGAAGTGACCTCGGCCAAAGTTATTATTGACAAGGAAACACAAAACTCAAAAGGTTATGGCTTTGTAGAAATGCCTGACGATGAAGATGCAAAAAGAGCAATTGCTGCGCTGAACGAAAGTGAACTGGACGGAAAACAAATTGTAGTTAAAGAAGCCAACGCTCGCGAAGAACGCCCAAGAAGAGATTCAAGAGGCGGCGGTGGTTTCCAAAACAGAGGCGGCGGTGGTTTCCAGCGTCGTGACAATCGCCGTGACGACCGCAGAGGCGGTTCAGGCGGTGGTGGTCAAAGAAGATTTGACAACCGTAGTCGTGGAGGTGGTAGCGGTGGCTACGACCAAAATGAAAGATGGTAAAAAGAAGATTTTAAAAGTAAGCTGCTCAGTTTGGGCAGCTTTTTTTATAATTTTTTTAACCAGGATTCAGCATCAACAAGTTCGGTTCTGTCTTTCGTTTTTAAGGCAAAATTAAATCCGGGCTGAATACAAAATGAGCCGTATTCGCCTTTAACATTTAACGCAATAAAACCAACCTGATGACTTTCATAATCAGGAATTTTTCGGGCTATTCGCTTAACAGCTTCCTCACAGGCTTCAGAAGGACTTTTTCCATTCCGCATCAACTCAACGACAAGGAAAGAACCTAATGTTTTCATCACTAACTCTCCTGTTCCGGTTGCAGTTGCTCCGCCAACTTCGCCATCTACAAATAAACCTGCTCCAACTATTGGTGAATCTCCTACTCTACCCGGTAATTTATATCCCATTCCGCTTGTAGTACATGCCCCCGAAATTCTACCTTCACTATCTATAGCCAGCATACCAATGGTGTCGTGATTTTCTTCCAGTTGATTCTCAATATTTATTTTATTACTGAATTCCCTTTTTTCTCTTTTCCATTTTTTCCATTCTGCCTTTCTTTCGGGAGTTAACAGTTTTTCTTTTTCAAAATCATTATCGAGTGCAAAGTCCAGTGCACCTTTACCAGTTAACATTACATGCGGTGTTTTTTCCATCACCAACCGTGCTACAGAAATCGGATGTTTAATATGTTGCAAATAAGCAACACTACCTGCTCTCCCTTTTTCATCCATTATACAGGCATCGAGAGTAACCTTTCCTTTTGCATCAGGAATGCCACCATATCCAACAGTTATTACTTTCGGATCCCCTTCTGGTACACGAACACCTTGTTCTACAGCATCCAAAGAATAACCTCCATTTTTCAGAATTTCCCAGGCTTTTTCATTTGCTGGCAATCCATGATTCCATGTTGAAATTACAATAGGGAAATTACCCTCCGGCTGAAAAGAGGAAGAATATTTTGAAACAGACAAACCGGCAACCACCAGCGAGCTTTTTGCAATAAATAAACGCCTTGAAACCATCACCTTAAATTATCAATCATTTGAAAAATATTGTAAAGTCTTACGGTACTTGGAAAAAGCAACTGCCCTTGAAATAAACCCGAGGTATTTTCCGTCTTCAATAACCGCAAGATTATACCGATTTGATGTTTCAAATTTCTCCGCAACTTTTTCCATACTGTCTGACGGAGAAATAAAATATTCCGGCATATACATCAAATCTTTAACTTTTACCTTTTCATAAAGTTCGCGTTCAAAAATCAGGTTCTTTACTTCCGACAATTTTACCATGCCTTTCAAATATCCTTCTGCATCTACAACAGGAAACAAATTACGGCTAGACTTTGAAATTGCTCTGACCAAATCCTTCAACAATGCATCAGGTGCCAAAACTTCGAAGTCAGTTTCTATCAACTGTTTCACATCCATATATCGGAGTACGGCCTTGTCTTTATGATGCGTAATTAGTTCTCCCCGTTGCGCTAAACGCTTCGTATAAACCGAATGTGGTTCAAAACGCATAATGGTTACATACGCCACAGTTGAGGTAATGAGTAACGGAACAATTAAATCATATCCGCGGGTTATTTCGGCTGTAAGGAAAATGCCTGTTAAAGGAGCATGCATAACAGCTGCCATCATACCAGCCATTCCGGCCAATGCAAAATTATCCTCCGGCAAACCAAAATTATAAAACGAATTGGTGAGCTTTGCCATAAAGTAGCCTGCCACTGCCCCCATAAAAAGAGTTGGGGCAAAAATACCTCCAATACCTCCTGAAGCAGTTGTTGATGTCATCGCCAAAACTTTAAACAACAGGATTCCGCCAAGAACTAATAAAACAATATAATTATTGTCCTTAAATTCTGCCAACAAGGAATCGTTGAGCAAATCGACTCCATGCCCGTTAAAAATTGAAATTATACTAGTGTAACCTTCACCACGAAGCGGGGGAAATAGAAACACTAATATTCCGAGAATTACACCGCCAATCAGCAATTTTATACCCCAATTCTTTATGTGCGAAAATTGCTTTTCAATATACATTGTTGCCCTGGTGAAAAACAAGCCCATTAAACCAACAAAAATCCCCAAAATAATATAGAACCAAATATTATTAATCTGAAAAGGAGTAACATTCGAGAAACGCAATAATACGCCTTCCCCCATGAAAAAATAGGAAAGCACTGTTGCCGAAATAGCCGAAATCATTAAGGGTACCAGGTAGGCCATGGTTAAATCAATCATGATAACCTCTAGTGTAAAAACAATACCTGCAACCGGTGCGTTAAAAATTCCTGCAATTCCTCCAGCAGTTCCGCACCCTATCATCAAAGTTATGTACTTGTAATTGAGTTTGAATGTTTGGGCAAGGTTGGAACCAATTGCTGCACCTGTCAGCACAATTGGAGCCTCAGCTCCAACAGAACCTCCTAGCCCGATAGTCAATGAACTGGCAATCATTGAGGAATAGGTATTGTGTGATTTTATCCGGCTACTTTTTTGTGAAATCGCGTATAAAATTTTTGTAACCCCATGGCCGATATCGTCCTTTACAATAAACTTTACGAAAAGAACGGTAAGAAATATACCAATAAGTGGATAAATTAGATACAAATAGCTAATTCCATCCACTGTAAATAAATGTGTTAATTTCTCAGCTACAAGATGGATTAAATTCTTCAGAATTAAAGCCGCCAATCCGCTAAAAACACCAATAATCAAACTAAGAATATAAAGAAAATTGCGCTCTGAGATATGTGCAATCCTCCATGCTATTAACTTATTCAAATTCTTTTTTGAATATTTTAGCCACCAGTATTTAAACGTGCGATACATCGATAATCTGTTTTCTGTAATTGGTAAAAACACGTGCCCTGGAAATAAATCCAAGATACTTGCCATCTTCAAGCACTGCAAGGTTATATCTTCCAGATGACTCGAATTTATTTGCAACTATTTCCATACTGTCGTTCGGATCAATAAAATATTCAGGCATATACATCAGGTCTTTAACTTTCACCTTGTCATACAATTCATGTTTGAAAATCATATTTCGTACATCATCCATTTTCAACATTCCTACCATTTTCCCTTCTGAATCGACCACAGGAAAGAGATTACGATGATTGCGGGAAATAGCTACAGTTACATCGCGTAAAGTTGCATCGGGAGAAAGTTTTTCAAAATCGCTTTCGATGAGTTTCCTTATTTTCATCATTTGAAGTACATTGGCATCTTTGTCGTGCGTAAGCAGTTCTTTTCGTCGTGCCAGCTGAATATGATATACTGAATTGGGAGTAAAAGTCCGAACAATAATATAAGCAAAAGTAGCTGTTATCATCAATGGAACAAACAGTTTATAACCTCCTGAAATATCAGCAATAAGGAAAATACCGGTTAGCGGAGCATGTAAAACCCCGGCAATTAAACCCGCCATTCCAATTAAAGCAAAGTTGTTGGAATTAATAGGACGAATTCCGATAAAATTTACCAACTGAGCAAATAACATGCCTGTATTTACACCGGTAAAAAGAGTAGGAGCAAAAATCCCTCCCACACCACCTGCACCAAACGTTAGCGATGTTGCAATTGCTTTCGAAAAAATAATTAAAGCTATTAAAATCAAGGCAACCCAAAGTTCCTCTTTCAAATCATAGAATAAACTGTTATTGAAAAGGTAATCCAGATTACCTGCCATACACTCGTTTATGGATTCGTAACCTTCGCCATAAAGCGATGGAAAAAGAAAAATCAAAACCCCCAAACTACTTCCACCAATAAACAGTCGTTTCCATTTATTTTCAATTTTATCGAAGATATCACCTACAAACAAATACATTCGGATAAAATATACGGAAACAAAACCGGCAATTATGCCAAGTGCAATATAGTAGGGTAAATCGGCAAGCTCAAAAGCAGATGTTACATTAAACGGATATAAAACATCCTGCCCCAGAAAAAAATAAGAAGTAACCACGGCAGTTGCGGAAGAAAGCAATAATGGCACCAATGAAAAAACAGTAAGGTCAATCATAATAACTTCAACCGAAAAAACAATAGCAGCAATCGGAGCTTTAAAAATTGCGGCCATCGCTCCCGATGAAGCACACCCCAACACTAAAATGGTATTTTTATAATTCAGTCTGAAAAACCGGGCTAACCAAGAGCCCCAGGCAGTTCCTGTTGCAACAGTTGGCCCTTCCAAACCAACAGAGCCACCAAATCCAACAGTTAAAGAACTGGCAATTACTGATGAATAAAGATTATGGTTTCTGATTTTACCACGCTGTTTCGATATACTGTACAATACATTTGGAATTCCATGACGAACTTCTCTCCGAATTACGTACTTAACAACAATAACTGTTAAAAATAATCCAAGAATTGGAATGGCAAAGTAAATATAATTATGAACTTCGTTTGAAACCATTTTATTAACTAACTGCTGAGTAAGCCGAACAGCATTTTTTATAATTACTGCGGCTATACCGGCAAGAAGGCCAATAATAATACTGAGTGCAGTTATAAATCCACGTTCACTCATGTTTTTCAATCGCCACCTGTGAAACCTTACTACAATATTGTTCACCTTATTCATTCGGAGCACAAAATTAACAAAACATGTACTATCATGTTGAAATCAATCAACTTAATCTATTAATTTATTGTTATTCTAAAAATAAAGGTTTAAGTTCTTAAAAACCATTAATATTGGGATTAAATTCAAACATAAAATTAACCATTGAAAGTAAAAGTCATAGGAGTTTCAGGATATCTGGGAAAGCTGATTTCAGATGAATTGGCACTAAAAGGATACAATGTTTCGCCAATCAAAAGAAGTTTTTTGTATGGTTTAACGGAAAAACTGAAAAATGAAATCAGTGGAGCCGACGTAATCATAAACCTGGCTGGTGCTCCAATTTTTCAACGTTGGACAAAAAAGAACCGAAAATTAATATACGATAGCAGAATCATCACTACACAGAATCTGGTCAGGGCAATTAATGAGCTACCTGAAACCTCGAGACCTAAAAAATTTATAGCTGCATCTGCAATTGGAATTTATAAATCTGGTTATTCACACGATGAAAGCAGTAATAATTTTGATGAAGAATTTTTAGGAGAGGTAGTGACTGAATGGGAAAAGCAATCCACGCTTTTACATAAAAATACTCAAAGAATAATTTACAGAATTGGTCCGGTACTGGGAAAAAAATCAAAGACCATAAATAACTTGCTTTTACCATTCAAATTGGGGTTGGGTGCTACAATAGGAAGCGGGAAACAACCATTCCCATTTATTCATGAAAAAGATTTGGTAAATGCATTTATTTGGGCAATTGAAGAATATTCAGGGAATGATACTTTTAACCTTGTAGCTCCGCAAAAAATCACAAATAGAGAATTCACTTTTCAGCTGGCGAAACAACTTCATCGCCCAGTATTCTTTACTCTACCTGAGTTTCTGTTGAAATTAATTTTTGGAAAGGCTTCAGAATTAATAACCCAATCTCCTGAGGTTTTGTCAGACAAAATACAAAAGGCAGGTTTCAATTTTCAGTATCAGGATATTGCTGCCACTCTTCATGAAATCGTAAACAAAAACAGTTAATAATTATTTAGAAGGAATTTCAAGCGTTTTTCCCCATGCTAAATATAGGGAATCAGCATTATGCAAACTACTGTTTGGAATATGTCTTCTCCATATTTCAATGTTTGGTTCGAATGTGGGTTTTTTCTTTTTATCTTTCGAATATCCAATAAAAATTAATATTCCAATACTACTTAGATAAAAAATTCCATTTAGAATTTTCTTTACTATCTTTTGATTCTGCTCAGACATTTCTCTTAATTAAAGGACCTTTAACGTACAGATGTTTTAAAGAACAAAAAGGTTGCCTTTAATTATATAATTAACAAAAAAAACCTTCCGCTGCTAAAACGGAAGGTTTAATTTATTTGGCAAATAATTGATTATCCAATTTGAGGACCGGCGGCAACTAGAGCCTTACCTTCTTCGTTATCAGTATACTTAACGAAGTTTTTGATAAAACGTCCAGCTAAATCTTTTGCTTTTTCATCCCAGTCGGCAGCATTTGCATAAGTGTCGCGCGGATCAAGAACTTCAGTAGCTACACCTTTTAATTCTGTTGGAATTTCAAGGTTAAAGATTGGTAAATTCTTAGTTGGAGCGACTTCAATAGAACCATCAAGGATTGCAGTAATAATTCCGCGAGTATCTTTAATAGAGATACGTTTTCCTGTTCCGTTCCAACCAGTGTTTACCAGGTAAGCTTCGGCTCCATGCTCTTCCATCTTTTTCACTAATTCTTCACCATATTTAGTTGGGTGAAGAGAAAGGAAAGCAGCGCCAAAACATGCAGAAAAGGTAGGTTGTGGAGTTGTTACACCACGCTCGGTACCTGCTAATTTTGCAGTAAACCCAGACAAGAAATGGTATTTTGTTTGTTCCGGAGTTAATTTTGCAACCGGAGGAAGTACACCAAATGCATCAGCGGTAAGGAAAATTACTTTTTTAGCATGTCCCGCTTTAGAAACCGGTTTAACAATATTTTCGATGTGGTAAATCGGATAAGAAACACGGGTATTCTGAGTTACAGAACCATCGTTAAAATCAATTTTACCATTTTCATCAACAGTAACGTTTTCTAATAATGCATCACGTTTAATGGCACCGTAAATTTCAGGTTCTGCATCTTTATCCAGGTTGATTGTTTTTGCATAGCATCCTCCTTCAAAATTAAAAATACCATCATCGTCCCAACCATGTTCGTCATCTCCAATTAACTGGCGATTTGGGTCTGTTGACAATGTAGTTTTACCTGTTCCTGAAAGTCCGAAGAAAATTGCAACGTCACCATCTTTACCAACGTTTGCAGAACAGTGCATCGAAGCCATTCCGTTTAATGGCAGGTAGTAATTCATCATGGCGAACATACCTTTTTTCATTTCGCCACCATACCAAGTGCCACCAATAACCTGCATTTTTTCTTTCAAATTAAATACAGTATAAACTTCAGAATTCATACCAAATTCTTTCCAACGATCATTCGAAGTTTTTGAAGCATTCATTGCAACAAAATCGGGTTCACCATAATTTTCCAGTTCTTCTTCCGTTGGACGGATAAACATATTTTTCACAAAATGTGCCTGCCATGCCACTTCCATAATGAAACGAATTTTCAGACGAGAGTTTTCATTTGCACCAAGGAAGGTATCCATTACATACAATTTCTTTCCTGAAAGTTGCTTTGCAGTAATTTCTTTAAGATATGCCCATGCTTCTTCAGTTACTGGCTTATTATCATTAGGAGAGCCGGGAGAGTTCCACCAAATAGTATCTTCAGATGCACTGTTTTTAACTATAAATTTATCCTTTGGGGAACGACCGGTAAAAATTCCCGTCATCACGTTTACAGCATCCAATTCAGTAAGCTGTCCTTTTTCGAAACCTTCCAAACCAGGTTTCATCTCTTCTTCAAAGAGTTGTTCGTAAGATGGGTTATAGACTATTTCCTGTACGTCTTCAATTCCGTACTTTGACAATTCCAAATTCTTCATAACTAGTTGATAATTAACTTTAAAGATTTCTAATTTAATTTAAGGCAACCAAAAATAGCCATTTTTTTCTACCGCTTAGTTTTAAACTTTTGAAATGACAGAATTAAATGGTCGAATAAACATTATCTTAACAATAGTTTTTGTTATTTGCCTAAATGAAATTTCCGACCCTTTTATTTTATGAAAAATGAAACTGGATAAAATATATTCAAGATCGAGGATGGAACTGTTGTATTGTACTTTTCAAGTAATCACTATCTAGATGAGTATAAATTTCTGTTGTTAAAATAGACTCATGTCCAAGCATTTCCTGAACAGCTCTCAAATCAGCACCTCCATTAATTAAATGAGTTGCAAAGGAGTGACGAAATGTATGGGGACTGATTTTCTTTTTTAATCCAACTTTATCAGCCAGGTTTTTTATAATCGTAAAAATCATTACCCGGCTCAATTTTTTTCCTCTTCTGTTGAGAAACAGAATATTTTCACTGTCTTTGGCCACATTTAAAGTTTTCCGATAGCTAGCCAAATATTTTTTAATTTCATCAATTGCTCTGCCACTCACCGGCACAAGCCTTTCTTTTCCTGCTTTTCCTTCAACTTTAATAAATCCTTGCTCAAAAAACAAGTTGGTTATTTTTAAATTAACCAATTCCGACACCCGAAGTCCGCAACTGTAAAGTGTTTCGAGCATAGCCTTATTTCTTTGCCCCTCCGATTTACTTAAATCAACCGAATCGATTAATGAATCAATTTCCTCCATCGACAGCACATCTGGCAGCTTTCTGCCAATCTTAGGCGATTCAAGCAAAGCTGTTGGATCTGAAGTGATAATTCCCTCCACTAGTAAATATTTATAAAATGATTTTATTCCAGAAATAGTCCTGGCTTGTGTTCTCGGACTTACATCTTTTTCATTCAACCATGCTACAAAACTTTTCAGATTTTCAAGCCTAACCTTTAACGGGGTGGTTTTTTTATAATTTTCATCCAAAAAAGCAATAAGTTTATTTATATCATTAACATAAGCAGCTATCGAATTCTGCGACAATGATTTCTCAAGCTTCAAATAGTTTTCATAACCCTTTTTACCTTCCTCCCAATTCATAGCTCAAATTTTTATATTTATATCTAAAAGCGTACTCTCCGTTATTGAAAAAAGTCTGGCATTTTTGTTAACTTAAAATTTCTATTGTTTCATTACACGAAGACTTATATAAAGTTACTACAAAAAAAATGAATTTGGAAATAATAATTAACAGTCTATTAATGAGACAACAACAACATAATAACTTTGTTTTTCTTTGAACAAAAAATTTATTTAGTGTACAAAGTAAAATATAACATTGGAATAATATTATACTGTATTTTTGAAATATTATATTATCAATTAAAAGAAAAGGTTTAATAATTTCTGTCCGATAAATTTTATTTACAATATTTGATAAAAAAAGGTGAATTAATCAAAATTAACTTAGAGGAATGAATATATTGATTATTAACGGTCCAAACCTGAATTTGCTGGGAATCCGAGAGCAAAGCATATACGGTTCACAGAACTTTGATACTTTTCTTGAAACGTTAAAAAAAATGTTTTCGGATATTGAATTACATTATTTTCAATCGAATATTGAGGGGGAAATTGTTAACAAAATTCATGAATTTGGTTTTAGTTTCGACGGAATAATTATTAACGCAGGTGCCTATACGCATACTTCTGTTGCTATCAGAGATGCCATTGCAGGCGTAAAAACCACAGTAGTTGAGGTACATATATCAAACACACTCACAAGAGAAGATTTCAGGCACAAATCGATTATCGGCCCCGTTTGCAAAGGTTGTATTATGGGCTTCGGATTAGACTCCTATCGGCTTGCTGTTCAAAGTTTTATTCATTAATAGTTAAAGTATAATTTGTGTTTATATTTTTAAGTTAATTTTACATTGACTGCTTAAAAACAAATCTTGTACATTAATGTCTTAACTTTGTCTCGTTAAATTTTTATTCCATGAGACAAACAAAAATTGTAGCAACCATTTCGGATAAACGCTGTGAAAAGGAATTTATTCAGTCGCTGTTCAATGCAGGAATGAATGTAGCCCGAATAAATACTGCTCACATATCTGTTGAAAGCGGTAAAGAAATGGTGGATAATATCCGAAAAGTTTCCGATAAAATAGCAATCCTTATTGACACAAAAGGCCCAGAAATACGAACTTGTACAACACAAAACGAACTAGTAGTAACCAAGGGAGAAACTGTAACACTCTCACACAAAAAGGTTTTAGGGCCAATGCCTCACATTTGTGTTAATTACGATCATTTTGTGGCCGATATTAACGCAGGAAACAAGATATTAATAGATGATGGCGATATTGAAATAACTGTAGTTGAAAAAAAACGGGCTCACCTGATATGCCGGATTGAGAATAGCGGAACTATAAAAAATAATAAAAGCCTTAATGTTCCGGGAGTAGAAATTAAACTTCCTTCGCTTTCAGGAAAAGACAAGGAGTTCATCAAATTCGCCATTGAGCAGGATTTGGATTTTATCGCACATTCATTTGTAAGAAATAAACATGATATCCAGGAAGTTCAGAAACTACTGGATGAAGGAGACAGCAAAATTAAAATTATTGCCAAGATTGAAAATCTAGACGGAGTAAATAATATTGATGAGATATTGGATGAAGCCTATGGAATTATGGTCGCCCGCGGAGATCTTGGAATAGAACTTCCGGCTGAAAAAATTCCTACGGTACAACGAGTATTAATCCGTAAGGCAATCATTCATAAAAAACCTGTAATTATAGCTACACAAATGCTGCATAGCATGATTGAGCACCCTCGCCCAACACGCGCAGAGGTAAGTGATGTTGCCAGTGCAATATACTCGCGTGCCGATGCAATTATGCTTAGCGGCGAAACAGCTTACGGGAAATACCCGATTGAAGCTGTTGAAATGATGACTAAAATTGCAAACGAAGTTGAACCCGAGATTGACAAACGCTACGACGTTATTATGCCGCCTGTGAACAATGAAATTGCGGCATACCTTGCACAATCGGCATTGAAAGCAGCACGTGAACTAAATCCTTATGCAATTGTAACATCAACAACCACCGGAAAAACAGCACGCTATTTATCGGCTTTTCGTTCGAACAAACCGGTGCTTGCCAATTGTCATTCAAAACGGGTTGTGCGAGAATTGGCACTTTCGTTTGGCGTTCTTCCACTATTCCTTGAAATGAAGAAGAATAAAATGAAAATCCAGCGATCAGCAGTACAGTCTCTTGTAAAAGAAAAACTGCTGAAGCCCGATGATTTCATTATTTATATAGGAGGGAGATTTGGAGAAGATGCAGGTGCTTCTTTTATTGAGATATCACGAGTGAGTAAACTTTTGATAGATCCTAAAATTGATGGTTCACAGAAAGGTTAACGCAAATCAATTATCTCAACATCAGGAAAACCAGATGGATTAAAAACAAATTCTGAGTCTTTAAACTCATTATTTGTTTCCATCTTTTTTACGTCAATCCCATATATATTTCCGTCGTTTCCATATAATTTGGCTGACTGAATCATCATATTGGATTTATTGATCTCAACACTTATTTTTGAGACGTCATATTCATTGGTATCCGGATATAACTCAATCTCATAAACCGTTTTACCGCCAACATTCTTTTCAGCAATAAACTTTGATTGAAAACCTTTCTCATAGATGCTGAAAATCGAAGCTGGATCCATCAATTCATTACTTTCATCATCAATATTCGAAACTGTTACCTGGTTACCATCTTTCATATAACTCCAAATGGTTGAACCATCCGAAAATACTTTTATGCCGACATCCGGAAGGCTTACAGCATACTTTTGTCCCTTTATCTTTATCGACCCATCATTTTTTTCGTGGATGTCCATTTCCTTATTTTCCATAGCAAAAGTAAAATCAGCCGAAACAGACTTAAATGTGCGTGTATTTTCACTTACCTTTTCTAGAATCTCTTTTGCTTTTGTATCCTGCTGAGCCTTTCCCAACAAGGAAACGCATAAAAACGAAATTGCTAACAATACTACCTTCATTCCTGATTTTTTTTATTTCAATTGAGATTATTCAATAATTGTTCCAAACTATATTCGTCCTGAATTAAAACCTGACGTGCCTTACTACCTTCACTCGGCCCAACAATTCCTGCTGCTTCCAGTTGATCCATAATTCTTCCTGCCCGGTTATAGCCAATCGAAAATTTCCGCTGAATCATTGAAGTTGAACCCATTTGATTATTTACAACAACACGGGCAGCATCTTCAAACATTTCATCCTTATTATTCAAATCTACCTGTCCAGGTCCTGCTTCTTCATCAGATGAATACTCAGGAAGCAAAAATGCAGTTGGATATCCTCTTTGATCTGAAATAAACGAACATATTTTTTCCACTTCAGGAGTATCAACAAAAGCACACTGAACCCGCTCTACTTCACTGCCAACCGAAATTAACATATCTCCCTTTCCGATTAACTGGTTAGCTCCAGGTTGATCCAAAATAGTTCTGGAGTCAATCATTGATGCCACTTTAAAAGCAATCCTTGCCGGGAAGTTTGCTTTAATTACCCCTGTAATAATGGTAACAGAAGGTCGCTGCGTTGCAATAATCATATGAATACCAACGGCACGCGCCAACTGCGCAATTCGTGCAATCGGAAGTTCTATTTCCTTACCTGCCGTCATAATCAAGTCAGCAAATTCATCGATAATCACAACAATATAAGGCATGTACTTATGCCCCTTCATCGGATTTAATCTTCTGCTGATAAACTTTTTATTATACTCCTTAATATTTCGCGCATGTGCTTTTTTCAGTAAATCATACCTGCTATCCATTTCAACGTTAATGGAATTCAGTGTGTTTTTTACTTTTTGAATGTCTGTAATTACAGGTTCAGCTTCGTCAGGAAGCTTTGCGAGATAATGTTTTTCTATAATGGAATACAAGTTTAGCTCAACCTTTTTGGGGTCTATAAAAACAAACTTCAATTGCGACGGGTGCTTTTTATACAATAGTGAAGTAATTATAACATTCACTCCAACCGATTTTCCCTGACCAGTTGCTCCGGCTACCAGAATGTGAGGCATTTTAGCCAAATCGAACATGTAAGTTTCATTCGAAATGGTTTTGCCTATCGCAATAGGCAAATCAGCCGTTGTTTCCTGAAATTTTTTGGAACCGATGATTGATCGCATTGAAACGACCTCTGGCTGTTGGTTCGGTACCTCAATCCCAATAGTTCCTCTTCCGGGAATCGGAGCAATAATACGAATTCCAAGCGCTGCCAGGCTCAGGGCAATATCATCCTCCAGATTTTTAATTTTTGCAATACGAATTCCAGGCGCCGGAACAATTTCGTACAAAGTAATTGTAGGGCCAATTGTTGCCCTTATTTTTGTGATCTCAATCTTATAATGACGAAGGGTTTCAACAATTTTATTCTTGTTGCTAATCAACTCTTCATTGGTAACCTCTGCATTTCCCGACTTATGATCTTCCAGCAAATCCAGAGTTGGAAATTTGTAATCTGATAGGTCCAACGTTGGATCATAATCTTCCATTCCTTCTTCATTCTGCTCGTCGACCTCTTCCTCCTCTGTTTTGGGCTTAACAGTCAGTTTTAAGTTCTCGTCTGTTTCTACTTCTTCTGGCTGTTCTTCATTTTCATCACCATTATCTTTTTCAAACTCAAAATCGAGATCATCATTTTCAGTTTCTTTTTCATCAGGTTCGAAAATTGCTTTTACCACATCGTCATCTTCAATAACTTTCGAAATTGAACTATCAACAATTAGATCTTCTTCGTCCTCCTCCTCTTCTTCTTCTTCATCAATTTCATCACTTTTTTCCCTTTTTTTCAAGGTGAGAAGTTTTTTGAAGAACAGGTGTGAATTTTCAAAACGAACAACCAGTAATGTCAATCCACTAAATAAAATAATAAATATTAAGCCAATTGTACCGATAAACGATGCAAGCCACGACGAGAGAAAAAACCCGTATTGCCCACCCCAGTAAAGAAATTCACCTGGTTCCGGAGCACCAAAAATCAATCCCAAAGTTAGCGACAACCAGACCATGAGAAACAAACTATAAACCAGGTTCTTTCCAAATTTCAGCGGTTTCATTCCCCAAAAGCGCAACCCGGCCAAAAACAACAAATAAGGCAATGCAAAAGAACTAATACCAAAGCCTTTATTAATGACCAACTCAGAAAAATAGGCGCCAGGCTTCCCTGCCCAGTTTTGCACTTTTATTTCCCTGGAACGGCTAAATAATTCTTTCCAGCTTAGGTCGAGAATGCTTTGGTCTGTTCCGCCATAAAAAAGAAACGAGATAAATGCAATCAATAAATAAACGGAAAGAAGCAAAACAAGAGCTCCTAATACGAATTTAAATCTTTCATTTTTAAGGAATGAAACACGGCTCTTTTTTTTCTTCCGGCTTGATTCTGTGGGCTTTTTTCTTTTGATTGCCATGTAGCTTTTAATTCAAATGAACTGCAAATTTAGATAAAAAACGCTGGTTATTCACGAATATATTCAACGGAAAAAATAAATATATTAAAACGAATATGTTTATAAAACAGCTCAACGTATTTTGTTCGAACTATAACGTTTTACCTTGGTTTTATATTTTAAAGCATTATATAAATCACTGTTTTAGAACAGCCTGAGAAAACCGAAAACTGACAAATTCACATTTTTCGTGTGCTATTCAATGTATAAGTTTGCTGGTAACACAAATTTAATCTTATGAAGAAACTTGCCGTAGTTGCATTTGGAGGAAATGCCATTTTAAGAGATGACGAAAAAGGCACGATTGAACAGCAGGAGAAGAATGCAACAGAAACATTGGAAAACCTGGTTTATTTAATAAATGATGGTTATGAATTGGTAATAACCCATGGAAACGGACCGCAGGTTGGTAATATTCTGATGCGCAACGAAGCAGGGGAACAAATGTATAATATTCCGGCAATGCCACTTGATATTTGTGTTGCCGACTCGCAGGGTGGAATAGGTTATATGATTGAGCGAATGATGCGTAACGTCCTTAACAAACACGGAATAAAAAAGAATGTAATAACATTGGTAACTCTTGTTGAAGTAAATGAAAATGATCCCGCATTTCAAAATCCGGCAAAACGAATCGGGAAAAGCTACAGCAAAGAGGAAGCAGACAAACTTGCCAAAGAAAAGAACTGGATTTTTAAATCATCTTCAAAATCAGAAGGAGGATTTCGCAGGGTGGTATCTTCACCTGAACCACTTGAAATTATTAATAAAGAAACAATTCAGCTGCTGGTGCAAAACGGAAATATTGTGATTGCTGCCGGCGGCGGTGGCATTCCGGTTTTTTATGATGAAGAAAAAAATCTTCGTACTATTGATGCAGTAATTGATAAAGATATGGCATCCGGCTTGCTGGCAACCAATATTGGAGCCGATGAGCTTTATGTTCTTACAGATGTTTCCTTTATTTACAAAGATTACGGAAAGCCAACACAGGAAAAACTTGAATTCCTCGATTACAGAGATACTATAAAATACCTTGAATCGGGAACCTTTGAAGAAGGGAGCATGAAACCGAAAATTATGGCTTGCCTTCGGTTCATTGAGAATGGTGGCAAAAAAAGTATTATTACTGAAGCAAAAAAGCTGGAAGACAAATCGTATGGTTCGAAAATTACCATGGAATATGAAAACTAGTTTAAATGTATAACAAGAAAGAAAAAACAAACAAACTTTTATAATACTGGAGTTATGACAATTCAATTAAAAAATCGAAACTTTTTAAAACTTCTCGATTTTACACCTGAAGAAATAGGTTATCTTCTTGATTTATCGGCAGAATTAAAAAGAGCAAAGAAAAACGGTGTCGAAAAAAAGAAGTTGAAAGGAAAAAACATTGCACTGATTTTTGAAAAATCTTCAACAAGAACGCGCTGCGCATTTGAAGTTGCTGCATTCGATCAGGGGGCAAATGTTACTTATCTCGGCCCATCCGGTTCGCAAATCGGGCAAAAAGAATCGATGAAAGATACGGCAAGGGTTCTGGGAAGAATGTACGACGGAATTGAATACCGTGGTTTTGGACAAAACATTGTTGAAGAATTGGGCAAATACTCCGGCGTTCCGGTTTGGAACGGACTAACAAATGAATTTCATCCGACACAGATTCTGGCCGACTTTCTGACAATGAAAGAACACTCCGATAAACCACTCTCAAAAATAAAATTCTGTTATCTCGGCGATGCCCGCAATAACATGGGAAATTCGTTAATGGTTGGAGCTGCAAAACTTGGAATGGATTTCAGGGCAGCGGCGCCAAAAGATTACCAGCCTTCTTCCGAATTACAAAGCCAGTGCAGAGAAATTGCCAGGCAAACCGGAGCTAAAATCACCATATCGGAGAATATTGAAGAAGCTGTTAAAGATTGTGATTTTCTTTATACCGATGTTTGGGTATCGATGGGTGAACCGGACAATGTTTGGGCCGAAAGAATACAACTACTTCTCCCCTATCAGGTAAATAAAAAAGTGCTGGAATTAACAAAAAATCCGAATGTGAAATTTCTGCACTGCCTGCCCGCATTTCATAACAAAGAAACAAAAGTTGGCAACGAGATTTACAGGAAATTTGGAATTGAGTCAATGGAAGTTACCGAAGAAGTTTTTGAAAGTGAGGCTTCTGTCGTTTTTGCTCAGGCCGAAAACCGGTTACACACCATAAAAGCAGTAATGGTAGCAACTTTAGGTTAATGATTCAGATTCTATTCTGTAAAAGAAAGTTAATTATATTACTCATTTCAATGAAAACCAAAATTAAAGGCTAATTTTAATGCCATAAGTAAACCACAGAAACCATTAATTTCAAAAAACTAAAAAATGACACTTTTAATATTATTACTTGGGTTCCTTTTTGGAGCAACTTTACAATATGCAAGTTTAAACAAATACAACACTATTAGTGGCATGGCTACTCTTGAAAACCTGGCCGTTGCCAAAGCAATTGCAATGGCTATTGGTGTTGGTATAATTTTGCTTAACATCGAAATTGGCTTAGGGTTAGCCTCCTATCACGTTAAACCGTTCATTCTTGGAGGAATTATGTTGGGTGGAATTATTTTTGGTATCGGGATGGCTATTTTAGGTTACTGTCCTGGAACACTGGCAATTTCACTCGGAGAAGGTTCCCTGGATGCTTTAGTTGGAATTATCGGCGGATTATTGGGAGGATTAGTCTACACGATAGTGCTTCCGTCAATTCAACCACTCCTGGGCCCAAATCTCGGTACTATTTCACTGAATTCTTTGGTGGGCAATAACTCCCTGTTTTATATTTTGATTTTTATTATCGGCGGTATTTTTATTGCAGCAGCTTTTATTTTGCATAAAATAGAGAAAGAAAAAAATTACAAGTGGCTGGTAACTGGTATCGTTTTGGCCATATTAAACTCAATTGTATTTTTAACCAGTGTAACCAACCGCCCAATAGGTGCTTCAACAACTTATCCTTACCTGGCAGATTTGATGTCAGGGTTAACGGCAAACGAATATTACACTAAAATTGAAACTCCGGGACACTGGGAATTGATTTTTCTTGGCGGTGCATTTCTTGCCGGAATTATTATATCATTAATCCGAAAAGATTTTAAACTTACAATGGTTCATTCGGGTTGGGAAAAATACAAAGGCAATTCAAAGGTTAACCGGGCAATTTGGGCATTTATTGGTGGGTTTATTTTGATTTTCGGAGCGAGAATGGCAGGCGGTTGCACCAGCGGACACGTAATTTCGGGTGGAATGCAAGTGGCAATAAGTAGTCTTGTTTTTGCAGTTTTTGTATTTGCAGGTCTTCTGGCTACCGGAAGAGTGTTTTACCGTAGAAAATAAATCTTCATCGGGCCCTTACAAAGAAAATAGTTGTGAGGTTAACACAAAAAAAGAACGGTTCTTCTTAAGAGAACCGTTCTTTTTTTGCGGTGCGGACGGGACTCGAACCCGCGACCCTCGGCGTGACAGGCCGATATTCTAACCAAACTGAACTACCGCACCATTTTTAATGAACTACTTCAAAAAACTACCTTTTTGAAAGGTGTTGCAAATATATACTTTCTTTTTTTTCCTACAATGCAAAAAGTATTTTTTTTAAAAATAACCATAAACTACTAAGAAACAACTAATTACGATCCTTTCCAGAACTAATTTGAACTAAATTCCCGGGCACTAATTCTTTTTCACCACTCCAACGGTAAGCAGTGAGTGTTTTTGTTCCGGTAACACACGAATCAACGCAACAAATATTAGGTTTAATTATATGCGGACCTTTCCCTCGACAATAGTGTCCGAAAAAGACGATCGGTGCATCGTCAGGATAAATTTCGGTTGCACTTAATAATTTTGGGGGAATCAGATAATCAGGCAAAGAAAATTTACTTTCAAATGATACACCTTCAAATGTTTTGCCTGCAGGATTTTCCCACCATCGCATCCGAAAAGTTCTGGGAGAAATACCTTTATTACTAATTATTTTTAAATCGTGAGGCATTTTAAAATCTATTCCTTTTGTTAACCTGATTACACTTTTACTGACTTTTGATTTTGGCTTTTTATATACATTCCTGAAAATACTTTTCCTCGATTTTCCTTCCAACTCTGCCTGCCGAATTGTTTCAATCGCCTCTTCTGACCAACAGGCATGAACAATCCGAATGTCGCCCAAATCAAGAAAAAGTGGTAAATCGCCCATCCATTTTCGATGACTGTTCCACTCATCCATTCTACCTGAAAATTGATTTATTGTTTTAAATACGGAAAGAAAATTCTTTTGAGAAGCCCGAACCAAAGGAGAACCATCTTTATCTTTCAAATAATAGATAATCGAGTTTATTTCGTGATTACCAATAATTGCAAGAGCGCTTCCATTTTCAACCATCTTACGAACCAACCTTATCGTTTTTCTTATTTCCGGGCCTCGGTTCACAAAGTCGCCTACAAAGATTGCCTTTCTAGTTGGATGTGAGTATCCGTTTTCATTTTTTGAATACCCCATTTGAATTAACAGCTTCTTCAACAATGAAGCATAGCCATGAACATCTCCTATAATATCGTACATTTGAAATGATGAAGACGGGTTTATATGCGAAATCATTTATTCTTCATTTTCTATAGAAGTCAAAAATAAAAAAAGGTTAAGACAAATTCGATTTTTAGCTTTTCAATTCTCTATAAAAAAAGAGCTGAACATTATAGAATGACCAGCTCTCTTTTCAAATTAAATTGACCTCTACCAGAAATAGGCGTAGAAAACCAATATAATAGTAATAATTATTACCGAATTAATAATATCCCAGTAGTTATAAGATTCCCTTGTTTCTGCACGCTGCGCGGCAGTTGCCGAGCCCATTGTAAGTCCAACAATCGATTCAGGATCTTTCTTCGGGGTGAAATAACTGATAACAATCATTGAAATAATTACAATAACAAACAGGTAAATTTCGTAGTGTAACCAGTTATGCGATAAAATCAAAGAATAAATAAATGAATCTTCAGCAATTGAGCCTTTAAAGATATTAAGCCCCAAACGAAGCATCCCGAGAGTAAAGCCAATAACCAAGCCCCAAATACCTGCTTTTGGTGTAGTTTTCTTAGAAACAATGCCAAGAAGGAAAACGGCTGCAATTCCTGGTGCAAGCAAGGATTGTACGTCCTGAAGGTATTCATAAAGCACTTTACCAATTTTCTGCATAACAGGAATCCATGCTATTCCTAGTATTACAATAACTACAGTTGCAATACGGCCAACAAGTACATAGTGTCTTTCAGCCAGGTTAGGTCTGTATTTCTGATAAAAATCGACAGTAAACAGCATCGCCGATGAGTTAAATAAAGATGCCAACGAACTCATTAAAGCAGCAAGAATACCTCCAACAACAATACCAGTAAACCCTTTTGGAAGCAGGACTTTCACTAATGTTGAAAACGCTGCATCATTGCTTGCCAGGTTTAACATTGGCAGGCCGGTAGCAGGGTCAATTTTTTTTGTCAGTGCATAAGCAATCATACCCGGAATTAAGAAAATAAAAACCGGTGTCAATTTCAGATATGCACCAAAAATGGTACCTCGTCTTGCTTGTTTCATATCGCGACCGGAAAGTACACGTTGCACAATAAACTGATCGGTACACCAATACCAAAAACCAATAATTGCCGAACCAAGAATTACACCAGTCCAAGGAAACTTTGGATCACGCGGAGAGCGCATTAAGTTTACCATTGAATCTCCAAATCCATTTACATCGGTACGGCTGCAGATTTGAATCATCTCATTCCAGCCACCAACCTTAATCAGGCCAATAATAAGAATGGCAATTGAGCCTAAAAGCAGAATCGGAGTTTGTAAAACCGAGGTGTAAAGCACTGCTTTCATCCCGCCAAACGTGGTATAAATGCCGGTTAAAACAACCAGACCAATTGCGCTAATCCAAAAGAAATCAATTTGGTATCCAAAAAATGAAATGTACTCGATATTAAAAACATCTTTAAAAACCACACCGCCGGCATAAACGGTAACAGCAACTTTTGTTAGAATATAACTGACCAGCGAAATAATGGACAGAAAAGAACGCGCACTTCTGTTATAACGACGTTCCAGAAATTCGGGCATGGTAAAAACCCTACTTCTCGAATAAAAAGGAACAAACAACCAGCCCAGCATTAAAATCATCCAACCATGCATTTCCCAATGTGCCATTGCCATACCGCTTTCAGCACCAGCCCCTGCAAGACCGACTAAATGCTCTGAACCAATATTTGATGCAAAAATTGAAGCTCCGATAGCAATCCAGGTAGCATCGCGGCCAGCCAGAAAATAATCAGTTGTATCTTTATCTTTTTTACTGATTACCCATATAACAATTCCGATTAAAGCCAGTGCGAATAACCCTAATACAATCCAGTCTAAAGTACTCATAAGATTTTTTTTGGTTTAAATCAAGTTTATTTCAAGTGTTGAAAATACATTTTATTTTTTAAAATGCATCAAATCATGTCTATTAAACGTTTTTACTTTTAACTATTTTATTTTTCCAATTAACCAAGGTTTCTTTTTCTTCAAGTTTGGCAAAAAAAAACCATCCGCTGCTAAACGAATGGCTTTCTTAATAAACCGAATTGAAGGGATATTGATGCTTAGCTTTACTTAAAACACATTAAGCACAATATCACTTATCACATTTTTTAAATTACTAAATCGTCTGCTCTTTTGGTTACTTTACTTCCAATTAATGCATAATACAGCAAATAAGCAAGTCCTGCGAAAATCACCCAATAACTTGGCATGTAACCCGCAACATCAGCTACTTTTCCTTGTATTGCGGGAAGAATACCCCCGCCACAAACCAATACCATAAATATACCCGAGGCAGCTGCAAGGTATTTACCTAATCCTTCTACCGCGAGGTTAAAAATACCTCCCCACATAATAGAAGTACAAAGTCCCACCAATACGAGAAAGGCAGCATTAATCGGAACATCCAATAATCCGAATGAAGTAACACCATTAACACTTTTTAATACTGGTAAAGATACTTCTGTGCTAGTTGGCGAAAGAATGGCCAAAAGAACCAATACTGCACCAACTCCGGAAGTTACAGTAAGCATTATTCTACTCGATACTTTCCCCCCGATTGAAGCGCCCACCAAACGTCCAATCAACATAAGGAACCAATATGTTCCTGCCACGAAACCCGCAGTTGTAGTATTTAACGGATTAGGAATATGAGGGTCGACTAAAAAAAGATTTAAAACCCCTGGAGTTCCTACTTCAACCCCAACATATACAAAAATACCGATGGCTCCCAAAATAAAATGCCTGAATTTCAATGCACCTGACATCAATTGTCCAAGCGGTTCAGATGACTGTTCTGCATGAGGTTCAGGAATGCTAACCATATACATAATTACAAATACAACAGCAAATACTGCCATTGCAGCATACATAAACGGGAAAATGTCAGTAATTCTGGCTTTAGCAGCATCCCCAATTAAAATACCTACTATCATAGGAGTAAGAGTTGCCATTACAGAATTAAAAGATCCTCCAACCTGAATTAGCTGGTTACCTTTATTTCCACCACCACCAAGTGTATTTAGCATTGGATTTACAACCGTATTTAACAAACACATTGAAAAACCTGCAACAAAGGCTCCAATAAGGTAAACGGCAAAAGCAGAATCTTGTCCTGCATAACCGGAAATATATTGTATCCCAACACCAACAAAACCTACAGCAATAGCAATCAAAGCGGTTTTCTTGTAACCTATTCTTTGTAATAATATTCCACTGGGAATACCCATAACTGCGTAGGCAATAAAGTTAGCAGCATTACCAAGAAGTCCTTCGAAATTTGAAACACCGAACTGACCTTTTAGGACAATTCCCATAGGTGCTGCCAGATTTGTAACAAAAGAGATCATACCAAATAGCAGGATCATCATAAAAATTGGCAACGCATAATTTTTGTTTTTACTCATAATAGTGTGATTTTTAATAGTTTGTTAATTCAGATTCTTTATTACGAATTATAAATTTATTTAATCGGTATTTTAATTAAAGTTGAACGTAAATGTATAAAATAAATGATTTTAAAAAAGAAATTTTCATCATTCGATCACTCCCAGTAAACAAAATCGGGAATTTATTCTGAAAACCTTTTATCATTCACGTCTTTATACCATCTACAGTTACAAACAAAGATTCTATTCTTTTACAAATTTAGTTTTATTGCTCCTTTTGAACGAATAAACAATTTATGACAGGAACCTTTTCCATATACATGCTCCAGCGTTTTTACATATTCATCCAATTTATTTTGAGGAACAAAAGCCTGAATGGTTCCACCAAATCCTCCTCCATGTACACGCCATGCACCACTCCCCTTCAGAATCATTTCGCTAAGTGCCAGTGCGAGAGAAACAACTTGTTCGTCTTTGTGAACTACATCAAATATATTTTGATTATACATGTAGGAACTATATCCAGATTCAATCACCATTTTCAGGAAAGACTGAAAATCATTGTTTTCGAGTGCTGCTACCTGATCGACAACGCGTTGATTGTCTCCCTGAAAATGATAGGCCCTCAAAATTGCACGATCTCCAGTCTTTTTGCGAATTTCCGGAATTTTATCTACAATTTGTTCAAGGGTAACTTCTCTCAATACTTTTGCTCCTAATTCTAGTGCAACAGCTTTCATTTCAGTAGGTAACGAAGCATATTCAGCCTGAGAAGCTGCATCATCATGACCACCCCCAACGTCGGTAATAACCAATGAAAAACCTGTTGACACAAAATCAAAATCAACTTCTTTTACTATTGGATTTGCCGGATCTTTAAAATCAATCGTAATTAATCCACCTACAGAACAAGCAGTTTGGTCCATTAAACCACAGGGTTTCCCAAAGAAATTATTTTCTGACCACTGCCCAACAATTGCATTTTCAACTGCCGACATTTTGCCATTATTGAAAAGTTCATTCATAATGGCTCCGATGAGAACTTCAAAAGACGCTGAAGAACTCAAACCCGAACCTTTTGGAACCCGTCCTTCAATACAGGCATCAAAACCACCAATTGTATAACCATTGTCCTTCATTTTTGCACAAATACCTTTTACAAGTGCACTGGAAGTATAAAACTTGGATTCATCGATACTTAAGTCGGAAATATCAACCTGAAATTCAGGATAACCCAAAGATTTGATCCGTATTACATCTGTTCCATTTTCAGCAGCTACAGCAATATTGTCGAGATTAACGGCACCAGCCAAAACACGCCCATAATTATGGTCGGTATGGTTCCCACCAATTTCTGTGCGACCCGGCGAACTAAACAGCAGAACATCGTTTGCGCCATATGTTTTTTCAAAATCGGCCATAAGGTTCGCATATCTTTCGGCCTGTTCTTTTAATATTACGATGTCAGTTCCATACAACTCATGAAACAAAGGATTGTTCCCGTTATTAATTTTCTCTATTAAGCTGTTAATCTTTGTCATAACTTTCAAATTTTCATTTCGATTTTATCTTATTTTTCTTTTATCACCTGTTTCCAACAGCTATTAAAGACTGTTTCTTATAATTAGTTTTGATGGGTTTCTTAAGTGTTCAATTTTCCGGGTTAAAACCATATTGGCAAGAGTTTTTCCCATTTCAGTAAAATCGGTTGAAATTGTGGTAATTCCACCCGCTACAACTTCCTTTAATGTTGTATTATTAAAAGAAACAATTCCAAATTTCTTTCCTAACTTATATTTATATTCTTTGTTCATTTTCACCATTTGAACTAAATCACGATCCGAAGTCAGGAAAAACGCTTCATAAAGTCCAGGGCGAACACCTTCTAATGATTTAAGTACCTGGTAATTTATGTTCTTCTCAATGCAAAAACGTTCAAATCCTTTTACTCTTTCTGCCGGCTCTTTCCCTCCCGGATGAATAAATACCAGTTTTCTATACTTTTTTATTAGCTGATATCCTTCTTCAAGAGCATCATAAAAATCTTGCTCAAAATCCTGGTAAACAACCGGATAATTTTTCAATTCAGGCTTAAACCGATCTAAGATAAAAACTTTGTCTTTTGGCAATTTCGACATCAAATGCCCCGTATTGTCAAATGCCGCCGGCATAATAATATACGATGTATAATTTCCGATGCTTTCAGTAATCAGGTTTCTAAAAACCTTAAAATTAAAATGATGGAAATACACCTCAACATTTGCCTTTCCTTTAAAGGTAGCCATCAACGAGTTATACAAATCCTCTTTAAAGGCATTTAATTCATCAAAAAGAACAAAAACTTTTTCTTCAAAATGTATATCGGTAGAAGCGACATAATATCCTTTACCCGGCTGACTGATAATAACGCCTTTTGCTTTCAACTCATTAAAAGCAGCCATAACCGTATCCCGACTCAAATTAAAATCAGCACATATTTGATTGATAGACGGAATTTTATCTCCTTTCTTCAATACTTTTTTTTCAATAGCATCGTAAACCGAGCGAATTATTTGCCGATATTTTGGTTGAAAAGAATTACTGTCGATATGGATTAAACGCTTAATCATTCTCCGATTTGGTTTGAACAAAAATAAGAAGATGGCAGAATTATTGAATATGTTATAAAACACTACCAGTACCTACCAGTTAAAAATCTCAAATTTGCACATTTGTATATTCTCAACATAAAAATCAAATCATGGAATTAATATCAAATCGTTTCGGACATTTACCAGACGGAAGGGAAGTAACCATTTTTACGCTGTTAAATAACAATAACATAAAAATCAAACTTACCAATTACGGAGCAATCATTACAAGCATAGAAATGCCCGACAAGGAAGGAGATCCTGAAAACATTGTATGTGGATTTGAGAACCTTGAAACTTATTTAAGCAATGAATATTTAAATAGTTATCCGTATTTCGGGGCAATCATCGGAAGATTTGGAAACCGCATTGCAAAAGGGCATCTGGAAATTGAAGGAAAAACTTACAAAATGGCTATCAACAATGGCCCCAACCATTTACATGGTGGCAAAATAGGTTTCGACCGCCGATTATTTGATTTTGAAACCTTCAAAAAAGAAAATGAAATAGGTGTTAAATTATCCTATTTAAGCCCGGGAGGAGAAGAGAATTATCCAGGCAATTTAAAAGTTACCTGCATTTATTCATTAAATAATGACAACGAGCTGGGTATTCAATATTATGCTGAAACCGACCAGACAACGGTGATAAATTTAACAAATCACACGTATTTCAATTTAACCGGTGGAAAAGAAAACATTTTAAATCACGAACTTGAATTGACAGCAACCAAAATGACTGAAATGGTTGAACAAATTCCAACGGGTAAAATTATTTCAGTTGAAGGTACTCCTTTTGATTTTACCTCTTGCAAAAAAATAAACCACGATATGAAAACGATGCCAATGGGATACGATGATAATTTTGTGTTCGACAATGAATCCGGTAGTCTAAAATATCTTGGGTATCTAAAAGAAGCGAATAGTGGTAGGAAAGTAGAAGTATTTACCACTCAACCCGGGATGCAGGTTTACACGGGCTACTGGAATCCGGAACTTGTTATTAACGGAAGTACAAAATTTGGTAAATTTTCAGGCATTGCTTTAGAAACTCAACATTATCCTGATTCTGTTCACCATGCAAACTTTCCTTCCGTGCTTTTGAAGCCCGAAGAAGTTTACGACCAAAAAACAGTTTACAAATTTATAACAGAATAGAAAAAGCCCGATAATCGGGCTTTTTCTTTGGCTATTTCCGAATTTCTCTATTTTTGCCATATTTGTTACATTTGGTTAAACTAAAACATGTATTGAATGAAAACCATAATCGAACTTTTTGAAACTGCAGTTGCCAATTTTCCGGATAATATTTATTTGTGGGAAAAAAAGAATGGAGAATATCAAGGTACAACTTATTACGAAACACGTGAAATAGTTCTTAACCTGGCTGCGGGTTTAATCGATATTGGTTATAAAAAAGGAGAGCGTGCCGCATTGGTGGCCGATGGGCGAAATGATTGGATTATAAGTGAACTGGGTATGCTCTATGCCGGCGGAATAAATGTTCCGCTTTCTATCCGACTGGAAGTAACCGAACTTGCTTTCAGGCTAAAACACAGTGGAACAAAAATTATTTTTGTTTCCAAACTTCAGGCTCCCAAAATTGAGGAAATCAGAAATGAACTTCCCAACCTGGAGAAAGTGATTTATATCGATGGAAAAGAAAATCCGGGCAAAAACGATATCAATTACAGTGATTTATTAGTCAAAGGGAAAGAACTCAGAAGCAAAAATCCAGATATTTATGATGCAGTATGGAAAAGCGTTCAACCCAATGATATTGCAAATATTTCATATACATCGGGTACGACAGCCGATCCGAAAGGAATCATGCTTTCCCAGTTAAACTATGCTGCAAATGTAGTACAGTCTAACAGTTTGCTTGATTTAGAAACGCATTGGAAAACCCTTGCAATTTTACCATGGGATCATGCATTTGCCCATACAACCTGCTTATATGTATTTATGTACAAAGGCGCGAGCATTGCTTCGGTTGAAATTGGGAACAGTCCGATGGAAACATTGAAAAATATTCCAAAGAATATTAAAGAAGTTCAGCCACATATTATGATGAGCGTACCGGCTTATTCAAAAACATTCCGAAAAAATATTGAAGCCGGAATCAGGGCCAAAGGCGAATTTCTCTATAAAGTTTTTCAGTTTGCTTTAAAAGTCGCTTACAAATACAATGGAATCGGATATGATAAAGGAAAGGGATTCCGGTTCCTTCTAAAGCCATTGCTTTCACTGTTTAACGTAATTCTTTTCAAAAAGATCCAGGCTGGATTTGGTGGCAACCTATTGTTTTTTATTGGTGGCGGAGCTATTCTCGATACCGAGATGCAGCAGTTTTTTTACGCCATTGGTTTGCCAATATGCCAGGGATACGGATTAACAGAAGCTTCACCTGTAATTTCTTCCAATGTTCCTAATTGCGTAAAATTTGGTTCCTCCGGAAAACCGGTAAAAGATATGGAACTTAAAATTGTTGATTCAGATGGAGTTCAGCTCCCTGTTGGCGAAAAAGGAGAAATTTGTATAAAGGGAGATAATGTTATGCTAGGTTATTGGAATAATCCCGTAGCAACAGCAGAAACACTAAAAAACGGATGGCTTCATACAGGTGACATGGGTTATGTAGATAAAGACGGTTTTCTATACGTACTTGGCCGCTTTAAAAGCCTGCTAATCGGGAACGATGGAGAAAAATACAGTCCGGAAGGTATTGAAGATGCCATTCTTATTAATTCTCCTCACATTCAACAAGTAATGCTTCACAATAACCAAAACCCTTATACAGTTGGGTTGGTAGTTCCTGATATCGATGCAATTAATCGTGAGCTAAAACAACGGGGAATTGAAAAAGGAAGCGACGCAGGAATTTCTGAAACGTTAAAAATCATTCAGAATGATATTAACCAGCTGAAAAAAGGAGGAAAACACGAGGGATTATTTCCGGAAAGATGGTTACCAACCGCAGTTGCAGTGCTTCCTGAGGCATTTACGGCAGAAAACAAACAACTCAACGCCATGTTAAAAATGGTTCGTGGAAAAATAAATGAACGTTACGAAAAAGAACTTGAATTTTTATATACTCCACAGGCAAAAAACATCGAAAACCCTATGAATATTGAAGCAATTAAGAAATGGATTTCTTAACTTTGTCGCTGTAACAGAGAAACTATGATTATTGAAACATATTCTTACCCCCGGGCAGCGGTAATAGGAAATCCGTCCGATGGTTATTTTGGGAAAACAATTGCATTCCTTTTTTCCAACTTTAGCGCAAAAGTTCAGCTCTATCATACACCTGAATTGGAAATTATTCCGCAGGGACTTGACATTACCCGGTTTGGAAGCATGAAAGAACTGGTTGAAAATGTAAACAGCTCAGGCTATTACGGTGGACTTCGACTTTTAAAGGCAACCATTAAGGTATTTTTCGAATATTGCAATGAGTGTAATATTCTGCTCGATCAGAAAAACTTTACTTTACGTTATCATTCCAATATTCCATTGCGTTTAGGCCTTGCCGGCTCAAGTGCGATAATCACTGCCTGTATGAAAGCTTTGATTTCGTTCTATGGAGTATCTATTCCGAAACCCATACTTGCCAACCTCGTTTTAAGCGTTGAAAACAAAGAACTGGGAATCGCGGCAGGATTACAAGACAGGGTTGCACAAGCATATGAAAAACCTGTTTTCATGGATTTCAGAAAAGATATCATGCAAAAACAAGGGTTCGGATTATATGAAGATTTAGATGTAAATAACTTTCCACCTATGTATATCGCATTTCGAAAAAATCTTTCGGAAGGCACCGAAGTCATTCACAACAATCTAAGGGCCAGATATAATATCGGAGAAAAAGTAGTTTTGGATGCCATGGAAACTTGGGCAGATTACACGCTCAAGTTTAAAGAAGCGTTACAAAACAAAGATTTTAAGGCGGTGCACGGGTTAATCAATGCCAATTTCGATCTTCGTCGCAGCTTAATCCAGGTTTCAAAAGGAAATGTCGAAATGGTTGAAACGGCCCGCTCTGTTGGTGCATCGGCAAAATTCACCGGTTCAGGAGGTGCAATCATTGGCAGTTATGAAAATGAGGATATGTTTCAAGAATTAATAAAAGTTCTCGCAAAGAAAGATATAGAAGTTATCAAACCCAATATAGTAAACCGTTAGAAATGATAAAAAAAGCAGTAATTCCGGCTGCAGGATGGGGAACACGCTTTTTACCCATTACCAAATCGCAGCCCAAAGAAATGATTCCGATTGTTGATACACCTGTTATTCAATATGTTGTTGAAGAAGCCGTTGCAAGCGGAATTACCGATATCCTAATGATAATCGGAAAAGGGAAACGGGCTATCGAAGAACATTTTGACCGCAGCCCCGAATTGGAAGAATCTTTAATAGCAAAAAAACAATTTGAAATTCTGGAAAAAATCAAAAATATTTCCAAACTGGCTAATATTCATTTTGTTTGGCAAAAAGAAATGAATGGTTTAGGCGACGCAATCCGCTATGCAAAATACCATGTTGGCAAGGAACCTTTTGCCGTGTTATTGGGTGACACGCTGATTAGTGGTGAAGGTGAGCCAATAACAAAACAGCTCATTGATGTTTACGAAAAATATAAAAACTCGGTAGTTGCTTTAGAAGAAGTTCCGAGAAGTAAAGTACATCGGTACGGCGTTATTAAAGGAAAAACGCTGGAAGGAAATGTTTTAATTGCTGAAGACTTTATCGAAAAGCCATCGATTGAAGAGGCGCCTTCAAATCTGGCCATAGCCAGCCGGTATATTTTCACACATGAAATATTTGATTTTCTGGAAACGACAAAACCAGGCAAAAATAACGAGATTCAGTTGACCGATGCCATGCGTGCAATGGTAAAAAAACACGCCATGTATGGTCTGCAATTTAATGGCACACGTTATGATATTGGCAACAAATTGGATTTTATTAAAACCAATGTAATTTATGGTTTAATGCACGAAGAAATTGGCGAACCACTGCGGGAATGGTTAAAGGAGTTTTCAAAAGAGCTTTAATTAACTTCCCTTTTTCGTAACGGAATTTGAATTAAGATTATTTATTTAAATCGCAAGGTTATTTTTTATAATTTTGTAATCCTTTTTACCGGGGCTGATTGGTTTTGACAGCGGGTAGAAGAGATAGGTAAGCATGCAGGGTTTTGGTTATTGACCCTTTAAAATAATGATCAAACCATAATTGGCGAAAATAATTACGCTCTTGCTGCGTAACCGAATTACAGTAGGTTAATCGCTTAATTCCGATGCCAGGCATTGGAACAAGACATCGCCCGGATGCTGTTGCCACGAAGCGGTCCGAGCAGGCGGTGCAAGCAAATCGAGGCTGGCAGAAACGAAGCTCTGGCGTTTCTGTAAGATAACAAGAGCTAAGGTAAACATTGGTGGCCCTGATCCGGTGTTTATTCGAAAACCAAGTCTGGGGATAAGCATGTAGAAAGCTTATGGCTTCCTCGTTTGGACGCGGGTTCGAATCCCGCCAGCTCCACTTTTTCCACAACATTTTGATTCTAAACCCACCGACATCACCGTTCTTCGGGGGTTCAGAATCATGTTCCAACCGATTGTTAAATCTTTATAATGTACTGTAATTTAAGTTCTTGTATCATCAATGGTGATGTCTTACAACTAAATTACTATCAGATAAGGTAAAGATTCAACCCCAAATCGGTTAGGTGGAAAAAAGACCATTTTTTACCGATTCTGTTGGACTATTTGCGACCACTTTTTTACAAAACACCAAAAAGTCCAACAAAAGTCCAACAAGACCTCTGTAATTACCTGTATTACAATTTATTATTCACTAAAAAACTTTTAACGTCATGAGTAAACAGGTAAAATTTGGATTTTTTTTAAAATCAAGGAGTAATTCAAAAAATGAACACCCAATTGTCATGTCGATTGTATTGGGATATGACCGTACCCAATACTTCACAGGGATTTGGATTAAAAAAAGTAAATGGAACGAAAAAACGAACAAAATCAAGGGGAGAGACCAAGAATCCATCACCATGAATGATACCCTACTGAGTTTACAATCATTGGGTCGTCAGGTCACCAACGAATTAATCATGTCAGGGAAACCCTTTAACAGTAAAACGATAAAGGATAAAATGAAAAATGGGTTTACATCCAATTTAGGGGTTATCAACCGATTTGAAAATTTTCTACTTAGGATGGAACAACAAATCCCATCGAAATACACCCGAGCGACACTCGTGAAATATACCAATACAAAAAACAGGATTCAGGAATTTATAAAAAAAAGAACCCAACGCAATGACATATTCCTATATGAATTGAATGATGAATTTTTAGAAGATTTCGAGAGTTTTCTTGCCAAAACATATCAAGTACAACACAACACCATCTATAAGAATTATCAAAGGTTTACTCGTTTCATCAGGTATGAAATTTCACAAGGAAATTTGAAAAAATATCCATTTACTGATTACAAAATCAGGATGCAGCAAAAACAGGGTCATTACCTGACCTTTGAGGATATTAAAAAACTTGAAAACCTTGAAGTTGATATTCCAAGGTTATTACAAGTTAAACACCTTTTCTTGTTTTGTATATATACAGGACTTTCTTTTATAGACCTTGTTAATTTGAAAGAATCAGATTTAATATCGGATGATGATGGAATGTTATGGATAAGAACATATCGACAAAAAAGTAAATCAAGGGTATCCGTCCCTTTGATTTCCAATGCGGTTAGTTCTTTGAATGTTCTACGAAATGGTCAGTTTACCATTCGGGATGGAAGGTTGTTGCCTGTAAAAACCAATGTTCGGTTAAATGCAGAGGTTAAACAGGTATGTTCATTATCGGGAATTAAAAATCCTGAACAGGTTACATGGCACTCAGCCCGAAGGTCAACTTCGTCATTGATGATGAAAATGGGAGTACCACTTGAAATACTTCAGAAAGTCCTTTCTCATAAATCACTAAATACTACAATGATGTACTACACCCATGTAGAAGACAAACAAGTAAGTGAACAGATGAAGAAATTGGATTCCCGTTTAAATAAACACTCTCCCACTACCTAACCGATTTGGGGTTGAATCTTTACCTTATCTGATAGTAATTTAGTTGTAAGACATCACCATTGATGATACAAGAACCTAAATTACAGTACATTATAAAGATTTAACAATCGGTTGGAACATGATTCTGAACCCCCGAAGAACGGTGATGTCGGTGGGTTTAGAATCAAAATGTTGTGGAAAAAGTGGAGATGTAAGGAACTGAACCTTCCAATTCGGGTCTTTTTATTTTCCACTCAAGTTCGGATGGTAATTTTCAATATTTAAAAAAATAATTATGTTTACTTTGCAAATTCCTCATGTAATTCTTGATTGAAATATTATAATATTATGTTGAAAGAAAAATTGTTCCTGATATGCTTATTCCTTTTTCAAATACATTTAGCTGTTTCTGCCCGGAAAGATTCCATTGCTAATACTGATATAGAAGCAGCAAGAAAAATTAGGAAAATTGAACTTGAAGACCCTATTCGTCCAACCTGGCATCTTACAATTCCCGAAGGCAAAGCACATCCGTTCGATCCTAACGGTGCAATTTTCAAAGACGGGGTTTATCACCTTTGGTACATTTATCAAGCTAACGGAGAACATCGCTGGCAACATGTTTCAAGTATCGATTTGTTTCATTGGAGATGGCATTCAAATGATTTACAACCCACTCCAAATGCCCCGGAAAATGGCATTTATAGCGGTAACGCATTTTTTGATAAAGACAGCAATATTGTTATTGCTTATTATGGACTTGGAACCAAGGGTAATTGTATTGCTGTTAATTATGATGAAGATTTAAATTTGTGGAAAAAATTGGAAGCCAATCCTATTGTAACAGAATCGCAAGGGGATCCTCATATGTGGCTTGAAGGAGACACCTATTATCAAATTGCAAGAAATTTACCCAGAAATAATCCTCCTCTGCTTTTTAAAGGAACGTCGTATGACAAGCCACTTGAAAAAGTTGGCTATTTCATGAGTCACGATATGCCCGACGCCGAAGATGATACGGATATTTCTTGTGCTGATTTCTTCAAAATGAAAGATAAATGGGTGCTTTTATGTATAAGCCATACCCATGGTGCAAGATATTACATTGGAAATTGGGATGGAAAACAATTTACACCCGAATCACATCATCGGATGAACTGGCCCGGAGGAACTTTCTTTGCCCCTGAATCTCTAATCGACAATAAAGGAAGGCGTATTTTCTGGGCATGGATTTTAGATCGAAAAAAAGGAACTTCAAGTGGAACGATGTCAATGCCACGGGTAATAACTCTTGCCAAAGACAAGCTATCATTGAATATAGAACCGCCAAAAGAAATAGAACTTTTAAGATATAATGCAAAAGAGGAAAAACCATTTGAGGTTTCAAAAGGACAAATTGTTACTTTAGAAAAAACGAAAGGAAACATTCTTGAAATAGATATGACTATAAATCCAGGACAGGCGAAACGTTTTGGGATAAAAGTTTTTTGTTCGAAAGATGGAAGAGAAGAAACACCAATAATTATTGACCTCAACAGGAATACCATAGAGATAGATATGGAATCATCAAGTTTAAGCAGACCTGATTATTTCAAATATGTCATGCGATCTCCAAATCCGGTGGTTACAACTCAAGAAGCGCCATTTGTATTGCAAGAAGGAGAAAAATTACACTTAAGAATATTTCTCGACAAATCGATAATGGAAGTTTTTGCGAATAACCGTCAATGTATAACTCAGGTAATATATCCAACGCTGAAAGATGCAATATACGTGAGGCCATTTACGGAAGATGCGCCAATTAAAATTGAAAATATTCAATCGTGGAAATTATTTCCGGCTATGCAATGGTAAAAAGGATACTTAAAAGATTAAAATCCCCTCTTAAGGATTTTATTTTTTATGAAAAATACATGCCGGATAATAAAAAAATATGACGATAATGAACAAAAAACGTCAACTAAAAACGCCGGGGTAATCCATATTTTTTCTACGTATATTTCATATTTAAACCATTTGTAAATTCTTCTGCATTTCAATACCATTATGTAGCCTACAACCCATCTTTCATTCCATTTCATTATCTATATTTGCCTTCCGTTAACAAACTGGTTATGTTGTTTCAATCCATTGGTGAAAAGGTTAATGCAAGAGACCGAAAATATTATTAGTATTGAACATGTATCGCACTCTTTTGGCGAAAAGCAAGTTCTTGAAGATGTAAATCTTTATGTAAAAAAAGGTGAATTTGTGACCATTCTTGGTCCATCGGGTTGTGGAAAAACAACGCTGCTTCGAATTATTGCAGGATTTCAGAAAACAACGGAGGGGAAAGTTTCCATTTCAGGGAAAGAAATGACAAATACCCCACCCCATCTTCGTCCTGTAAATACTGTTTTTCAGAAATATGCACTATTTCCGCACCTCAATGTTTACAACAATGTTGCCTTTGGGTTGAACCTAAAAAAACTCCCGGTTCCAACCATTAAAGAGAAAGTGAAAAAAGTACTAAAAATGGTTGCCATGACGGATTATGAAGAACGCGATGTAGATTCGCTTTCCGGTGGCCAGCAGCAGCGCGTAGCCATTGCCAGGGCCATTGTTAATGAACCCGAAGTACTTCTGCTCGACGAACCACTTGCCGCACTCGACCTGAAAATGCGAAAGGATATGCAAATGGAAATAAAAGCCATGCATAAGAAGCTGGGAATTTCGTTTGTTTATGTTACCCACGATCAGGAGGAAGCGTTAACACTTAGTGACACCATTGTGGTAATGAGTGAAGGAAAAATTCAGCAGATTGGCCCGCCAACAACTATTTACAACGAACCAGCCAATGCTTTTGTAGCCGACTTTATCGGGGAAAGCAATATTTTAAACGGGACAATGATTCACGATAGTTTAGTTGAGTTTGCCAGACACGAGTTTGAGTGCGTTGATAAAGGCTTTGGAAATAATGAGCCGGTAGACGTGGTTGTAAGGCCGGAAGATATTTACATTTTTGAAATGTCGGAAGCCGCCCAGTTTAACGGGAAAGTAACATCGTGTATATTTAAAGGTGTTCATTATGAAATGATGGTTACAACTCCCGAAGGTTTCGAATTTGTGATTCAGGATTATCATAATTTCGATGTTGGTGAAACAGTTGGCCTTCTGGTAAAACCCAACGACATTCATGTAATGAAAAAAGAAAGGCTTTGCAATACATTTGAAGCTACTATTATAGATAAAGGACAAGTTAAATTCCTGGGGCAAACTTTTGAATACACTACCAATCAGGTGTTCGAGCCCGGCAGTGAAATTGAAGTTAATATCGATTTCGATAAAATAATACTTCAGGATAACGAGGAAGACGGAATGCTTAGTGGCGAAGTTAGTTTCATCTTATACAAAGGAAACCATTATCACCTTACCGTTTTAACCGATGAAGGTGAAAACATTTTTGTTGACACCAATGATATTTGGGATGACGGCGATCGTGTAGGAATTACTATTCCACCCGACATTATCCGGGTTACGAACCTTTAAATCAGGCGAAAGTGAAAATAAATCTTAAGACATTCGCCGGAAAAAGAAGGAACTGGTCAATTCCTTATATTTTGTTTCTCGCCTTTTTCGTGCTGGTGCCTCTTCTGCTCATTCTGTATTATGCGTTCACAAATTCTTCCGGGAAACTTACGCTAGAGCACTTTCAACACTTCTGGAGACAGCGGGAAGCGATGCACACCTTCATTTTCTCTATCGGGGTTGCGTTAATTACAACCATTATTTGTTTACTGGTTGGCTACCCGGCAGCATATATTTTAAGCCGGATGGAACTTAAAACATCCAGAATTCTGGTTCTTTTGTTTATTCTTCCGATGTGGATTAATTTTTTGATTCGCACTCTTGCAACCGTTGCACTTTTTGATTTTCTGAAAATTCCTCTCGGACAGGGTTCACTTTACTTTGGTATGGTTTATAACTTTTTGCCGTTTATGATGTACCCTATTTACAATACGCTGCAAAAGACCGACAAAAGTTTAATTGAAGCTGCACAGGATCTTGGGGCGACTCCCATTCAGGTATTTTTTAAAACTACGCTTCCGCTAACCATTCCTGGAATATCGAGCGGAATTATGATGGTTTTTATGCCTGTAATTTCCACCTTTGCAATTGCAGAGCTTTTGACACTCAATAACATTAAACTCTTCGGGACAACACTCCAGGAGAATATTTACAACGGTTTATGGAATTATGGAGCCGCACTTTCCCTGATTATGCTCCTGCTTGTTGGATTGACCTCATTACTTAATGGCGAAGGAAATGCAAAAGCCGCCGAGGAAGGAGGCTTGTTATGATAAGAAAAGTAATTTCAAACTCGTACATTGGCCTGCTGCTCCTAATGCTGTATTCTCCAATTCTGATTATTGTTATTTTTTCGTTTACAGAAGCTAAAGTACTGGGAAACTGGACAGGTTTTTCATTTAAGCTTTATTCTTCCTTACTTGCAGGAGGCGTCCATCATTCATTAACCAGCGCACTTTGGAATACATTGATAATAGGAACAATTTCAGCCTTTGTTTCCATGTTATTGGGCACCATAGCAGCAATAGGAATCTACAATCTTAAACCGCGCGCACGCAAGTCGGTGCAACTGGTTAACAGTATTCCAATTCTTAATCCGGATATTATAACAGCCATTTCACTATTTCTGCTTTTTGTCAGTCTTGGAATCACACAAGGTTATACCACAGTTATCCTGGCACATATTTCGTTTTGTACACCTTATGTGGTACTTAGTGTCTATCCCCGCCTCAGGCAAATGAACGATAATCTTTACGAAGCAGCACTCGATTTAGGTGCAACGCCCTTTTATGCACTGCGAAAAGTGCTTTTGCCCGAATTGCGCCCGGGAATGATAAGCGGGTTTATTCTTGCGTTTACACTGTCTATTGATGACTTTGTTGTAACTCTTTTCACGATTGGAAATGAAGGGCTCGAAACCCTGTCAACCTATATTTATGCAGATGCACGCAAAGGAGGGTTAACTCCCGAGTTGCGTCCGCTTTCGGCAATTATATTTATCACCGTGCTGATCCTGTTATTAATTATAAATCACAGGGCAGCTAAAAAACGTTAGTAGTATGAAAAAAATCAACTTGTTTCGTTTGCAGAACTTATTTCTGCTGGTTATGCTGCTTGCGGCAAACCTTCTCACAAATCCTTGTAAAGCCAGTGATGATGAACGTCAACACGTGCTTAAAATTTACAACTGGGCCGATTATATTGATGAAGATCTGTTGACTGAATTTCCAGAATGGTACAAAGAACAAACCGGTGAAGATGTAAAAATTGTTTACCAGGTTTTTGATATGGTGGAAGTAATGTACACAAAGGTTGATCTTGGTCATGAAGACTTCGATTTGGCTTGCCCTACACAGGCCATTATGCAACGTATGATAAACAACGATCTACTGGTGCCTATCAGTCACGATTTTGGGTCAACACCCGACTATATGAATAACATGTCGCCATTTATTGTTGACAGACTGAATGATTACAGTATTAAAGGGAAAAATGCGGCTGACTACGCTTTGCCATACATGTGGGGAGTTTCAGGAATCCTGTACAATAAAGATAAAATTTCTACCGATGAAGTAAAAAGCTGGGGTTGTTTTTGGGATCCAAAAAACAAAGGAAAAATGCTGATGAAAGACAGCTACTGGGACGCATATGCAACCGCAGCTGTTTACGGTTACCGCAACGAAATTGCGTCAGGGGAACGCTCTGTTTACAGTGTTACCAATGATCATACAGATGCAGATATCGCCATGGTTGAAGAACAATTAAAAGCAATGAAACCCAACCTGGCAGGCTGGGAAGCCGATTTTGGAAAGGACATGATGACTAAAGGCGAAACCTGGTTTTGCTATGCGTGGAACGGCGATGCGGTATGGGCCATTGAAGAAGCAAACGATGTTGGCGTTCCGCTCGATTTTGTTGTTCCTGAAGAAGGCAGCAATGTTTGGTTCGATTGCTGGGTAATTCCGAAATACGCCAAAAATACAAAAGCCGCCAGCTATTTCCTGAATTATCTTTGTCTGCCTGAAGTAGCCCTTCGGAATATGGATATTAGCGGTTATTGCAGTGCAGTTGCATCTCCTGAAATTCTTGAATCGGCAATTGACTCTTCGCTTGAAAGTACGGTTAATTTAAGTTATTTCTTTGGCCCGGGCAACGACAGTCTGCAGGTTAACCCGGTTCAGTATCCTGACGAAAGCGTGGTTGAACGTTGTGCTATTATTAACGATTATCTTGATAAAAACGATGCGGTGCTTGCCATGTGGAGTCGTGCAAAAGGTGATAATCTGGGTGGAAACATGATTTATACAATAGCAGGCTTTATTGTTATTTTAATTGCCTTTATTGTTTATCGGGTAATCATGCAATCAAAAAAGAAAAAGAAACGTTCCGCAAGACGGAAATAAAAGCACTCCGAAATAAAAAAACTCTTGTTAATAAAAACAAACAAGAGCTTTTTTGTATCTGTGTCAATAAATTCTTAAAGTTCAATAAACCCTCTCTCTTTCATTTATCATTTCCGGGTTAATTTGGTAATATTTCTTTTCCCCATTCAGAAGGTTTTGCGCCCATAACAAATTTTAAGTTGGCACCATCTTCTATTTCGCTGTGTTTGAGCCATGCCCGTTTAAGTGGTTTTCCATTAAGAGTGGCCGATTGCACATACATATTTTCTGTGGAAAAGTTTTCGGCTTCAACTACCAGCTTTTTGCCATTTTCCTGAATTAAGGTATAAGACGGACTTAAAGGACCACTGATAATATAAATATCCTGACCAGCGATTGGGAAGAATCCGAGATTTGCAAAAACATACCACGAGCCCATTGCACCACTATCCTCATCGCCAGGAAAACCTTTAACAGAATATTTTTTACAATTTTGTCGCACCCAATATGTTGACAGGTCAGGCCTTCCGGCATAAATAAAGCTAAACGGAATATAAAAGGAAGGCTCGTTTTCCATTTCAATTAAATCGTTTTTCATGGCAAACTGAAGCCGTTCAACATATTTTTCCTTTCCTCCCATTAATTCAATAACGCGGGGCATGTCGTGCGGTGCATTATAACTGTAAACCCACGAATTGCCTTCATAAAAACTCCTGTCGAAACTGCCCGGACTATTCTCAACCCTGTCTGATGTAGGAGTGTAAGCCACCCAGCTTCCATCCATACGTTTTGGATTTAAGAACCCGTAATATTCTTTGCTTTCCAGGGTATCGTTCCACAGAATCGTCCATTTCCCGGAACGGGTTAAGAACCGTTCGTAATCATCCGCTTCATTTAACCCTTTAGCCATTTGGGCCGCACAAAAATCGTTGTAAGCAAATTCCATAGTCCGTGAGCAATCAAATGCATATTCATAAGTCCGAAAAGGCATCCATCCTCTGTCGTTAACCAGGTATGCATTTGTCCGCATTTTCTCAGCCTGAAATTTTACCACTTCATACGCCTTATTCCAATCCACACCTTTTACCTTTTTCACAAAGGCATCGGCAATTACATTATCCACATTATCGCCTCCCTGGTTATGAAAATAATATGGCAGTTCCGTTACCATCCACTGGTAAACTCTGTCGTTTCCTGCAAGAAAAGCATCGAAAACCTGCCCGTTATGTTCGTACCTGTCGATAAACGCCAAAACATTATCTCGAACCACACCTTCGTTAATTAAGGTATGAAGCGGAAAAACAGTTTTCCATGTATCCCAAATACAATTATGGTCATCCCAGTAAGGCAAATCCGAATTCCAGTGCGGGTTATCTCCTGTTCTGTCACGCGGCATTCGCATAGTCTGATACAAACTGGAATAAAACATGGTCATTTGCTCCTCATCAACGCCACTAATTTTAATCCTGCTTAAACGTTCGTTCCATTTCCGGCGGGCCTGTTCTTTTACCCATTCCAGATCCCAGCCCGAAATTTCTTTTTCAAGAAAAGCATTGGCATTTGCAAGGCTTTTAAATGATACGGATATCTTGGCCTGGACCAAATCACCGTCATTGGTTTTAAAACCTGCAAAAGCGCCAATTCGTTGTGCTTTTTTGTCAATCAATTCAGAACTGCTACTGAAATTCACTTTTGCATCTTTCCATGTACCAAAAGCTTCAAACGGTTTATTGAATTCAAGCGTAAAGAAAACAATAAACGGTTCGGCCGACCATCCTCCCCAGTAGCTTCCCCAACCGGAAATCTTTTTTGCCGACGCATCAATTGTAACCGAGCCACTTTCGGCATATCCACCCCTGTTTTCACCATTACTTAAATGGGTTATATCTCCAGGGATATTATGCGCCATGTCGATAAGCACAAAAGAACTATCGGATTTTGGGAACGTAAAATTATAAAGAACAGAATGCTCTGCCGGGCTAAATTCACAAAGAATGTTATCATCAGTTAACCGGACTTTGTATGATTCGAGTTTTGCTTCTTCATCGGCCTTGCCAGAATCATGTCCTTCTTTTAAGACGTTTAGCCCTACTTGTGGCGACAACAAAAACTGCCCATATTTACCCGGACCACCTGCACCGGTGAGATGAAGCTGGCTGAAACCTCTTATTTTACTTGCCGGGTTGTATCCATCAGTTCCTCCTTCCGGCGTATCCGGACTTGGATTTACTGAACCAAAAGGCAACTGTGGCCCAATTACGCAATTTCCTTTACCGGATACCCCCATCCACGGATCTACATACTTTGTAAAATCCTGTGCCTGGATTCCAGCGAAAAAAATTACAGCCGAAATAATTAAAACAACTTTTTTAAAATATCCGGTTTTTGTTGAAGATGAATTCATTATAACTCAGGTTCGATTAAAAATATTTTCAAATTTTTATAACGTCGGTCTGCTTTTATTAAAATTAAACGTTGAGCAATTCTTCTTTTCCTTCATTAATCAATTTAAGAATAAGTTCGCCAAACAGCGTATTTGCCCAGGCAAACCATTTACGGGTAAAATTGGCAGGATCGTCTTTATGAAATGATTCGTGCATAAAACCGGTATCAGCATCGGTATTTCGAAGTGTTTTAACACACCATGCAATTTCTTTATCATCGGTACTGGTCATGGCGCGCATAATTATACTCATCGGCCAAACCATGTCATACCCAATATGCGGGCCGCCAATTCCTTCGGCAGCTTTTCCTTTAAAGAAATACGGATTGTCTTCACCCCAAACCAGTTTACGGGTGTTCTGGTAAATTTTGTCGTTTCTGTCAACACTATCGAGATAAGGTAATGCGAGCAAACTTGGCACATTTGCATCGTCCATATAGGTAAAGTTACCAAAACCATCCACCTCAAATGCATAAACTTTACCATGATTTGGATGTTCCACCACTGCATATTTATTAATGGCAGCTTCTACTTCATTGGCAAGTGTTTCGCATTTCTTCGCAAAAGCTTTATCACCGGTTACCTTGTTACTGATTTCGGCCAATTGCTTTAAAGAAACAACCGCAAACAAGTTGGAAGGAATTAGAAATCCATACGTTGCAGCGTCATCCGAAGGACGGAAAGATGAGTTAATCAAACCAACCGGCTTTAACGGGCGACCATAACCATTGTTTGATAAAGTATCTAACTGGCGAGTAGTTTCACGTTCAAATTTATAAGGACCTGGACCGCTTTTGCGTTGCTGAACCGTTAATGTTTCCACAATTGCAGCAGCAGCTTTTTGCCAGTCGGCATCAAAAACAGTGGTGTCTCCTGTAGTTTTCCAATAATTGTAGGCCAAACGAACCGTATAACAAAGCGAATCGATTTCCCATTTCCTTTCGTGCAAACCATCTTTCATATCGGTACGATCGTTTTTCCATTCTCCGGGAACCAATTCCTTATTAAATGCATTTGCATACGGATCAAGCAATACGCACTGTGTTTGCCGGTTAATTACGCCCGCAAGCAAAGTCTGCAGTTCCTTATCTTCTTTGGCAAGTGGCAAATAAGGCCAAACCTGTGCCGATGAATCGCGTAACCACATGGCGTGAATATCGCCGGTAATTACAAACGTGTCAGGCTTACCGTTTTTTGTTCCAAATTCTACTGTTGTATCTAGTGTATTCGGAAAACAATTTTCAAACATCCATGCCAGTTTCGGATCTTTAATTTTCGCTTTGGCACCCGCTATTGTTTTTTCAACGGCTTTCGATGTAAAATGCCGCTTCCCAATTTCAGGACGGTTCGTAACAAATTCTTTTCTCGAAACGGAGGCAAATATTCCTCCTGTTCCGGCAACGGTTAATCCGGCTACCGTTAATGTTCCTTTTTTGATAAAGTCTCTTCTGCTGTTCATTTTCATCATTGATTCAATTCATTTAAACGTGCATACAATTCAACAAGGCTCGCCTGGTCGAGCAACCATTTATACTCTTCTTTATTCTCTCCTTTCCAGTCTTTGCCAAACAAACCATGGTTGTCTCTTAAATAGTTCCACAAATATTCAAGATTATCTTTAAAAATCAGAATATATTTTGGATTTTTATCCAGGAAATACAATTCTTCATACCCCCGAAACAGAATGGTATTAAACCAGTTTCCGGTGTTTTTAAATCGTTGAATCGTACTTCCTTCTGGCGTTTTAAAATCTTCTGTAAAATATTCAATTGCTGAATCGGCAATCTTCCAGGCCTCTTCCAGGTATTCTTTTTCCCGGTCAGTTTATAAAGTAATGCAGCCGACTGGAGCATCTGACCGCTGTTATATGTGTATTTTCGTTTATCGACTTTTCCTTCCAGATTTTTATTGTCGAAGTACAAATAATCGGTCGAATCCTGCAGATTTTGTTTGGTCCATTCATAAATCTTCAGTCCCCAATTGAAATAAGTGCTGTCGTTGGTTGCCTCAAATAATTGAAAAGCCAGCACTGATGCAGGCGCATTTGAACAAGTGTTTTTCGACTGCTTTTTTTGCTCGCACCAGTAAATTCCACCACCCAGTTTATCATCCCATCCCGAAATAATAAATTGCCAAAGTTGAATAGATTGTTCAAGATACTTTTGCTCTTTTGTGATTTGAAACGCCTCACAAAAATCGATGGCCAACCAAACATTGTCATCGTAAAAACAGTCGCTTTCGCCAGCCTCTGCAATGTACGACTGGTAACAAACCGGCTTCCGTGTATCATCGAAATAATGTTGAAGTCCGGGTAGTACTTTTTCTACCAACATGGTACTGTATTTTGAATTGCCCGTTGATTTCAGTAGTGCATTTACTCCCGAAAACACACCGGAAGTAGGCCATAAATATGCCACCCGTTTTCCCTTCAAATGATCTTCACCTGCCAAATAAGTTGCTTTGTTTTCTTCGTTATACGGATAGGTTTGTTTAACAGTTTCATAGCCTGCATCGTAAAGCCAGTAAATCGGTTCAAAAGTGTTTCCGCCCTTTCAGTTTTCATTTGATTTGACAGTCTGACCACAAGCGGGATTTTTGCATCGTAACAGAATGAAATCAGGCAGATTGCGAGAAGAGTTTTCATTGCTTTATCATCAATGGTAACGTTATTTCTAATTTAATCAAAACAACTACTCCCAGTTACCCTTTCCCCGTTGTCACTCTCATGAGCCTATTTTAGTCCGGATATTTTCACTGGTTCTAAGTTGGTCATTCAGATTAATAATCGTTTGGTCAAAACGTAGAATTACATATTGTGTGCTCTAACCAAAAACTATCATTTTGGGATGGAATAACTGCCGTGACTATGCTGAATTCTATTTTTCCTAACGAATATATCTTGATCATAATCACTAAAATCTTTTCTACAAACGAAAGTTTTTTGAAACAACAGATATTAATAATCCCAATTGGTAGTATAGTACCGTAAATATTTTTAAATTCAAACATCACTTTACGGATATCCTGTAATCTATCATGGCTTTATCCTCATTTCTTTTGCTCGGTTAAAGACGTTCTTTTCCATGGAATCAATTGATACCAATTCCTCCCAATTATTTATTAAGTCTTTGACAACAGCATCATGTTTTTTTATATTTTCAGACCCTTGTCATGCTCCCTGTTCATTGGATCTTTAGATTTTAGTTCTCTAATTTTCAATTAACTGGGTAAAAATAATAATAAAAATGAGCAATGCTATTGCAGCTAATATTTGAATTATTTTTTCATCTTTTATGTTTGTTGAGTTCAATTTAAAATTTCTAGTTTTATAAATATTCAATCAAAAAATTGTAATCCGATATCAAAATCAGATATAAAAGACCGGAGACCTGTAGACAGTATTAAAATTTTTACTTCGATTGATTCTTTTTTAAGTTCTTTTTTGTCCTTAGTGCTTTTAATTCGAAATCAACGTCATAATGTTGAATTATAGTTTCAATTATAGTCTTACACTCGTCAATAATTTTATCGCAGTTGTCTCAGTTTTATATTGCCCACTGTAACAACACTATTTCTATCTTTATTTATTTCAGATATTTGTTTTAATTTCTTTAATCACTTGAAAGAATTATTTTTAAAAATTGCGTAAAGTTTGTCAAACTTCCAAAGATTCCATTTGCCCATATTAGAAGATGATTTACAAATCTAATTCAAGATTTCGATTTTCATAACTCTTTTTGATTGCATAGTTCGCTGCTAGTTCGACAGTAGTGACGCTCGAATAATGGACATGGACCATTCTTCTCTTTTTAATAAACCATTAGTCTTAGTCAGTTGGATTTATTTTTCAATATCATTGCGTTGTTTGTACGAATTTTTTGTCATCATATTTGATTAAGCTTGAAATCTCACCATCCTCTAGGCCTATAATCTCATTAATTCTCATTTTTCTATTTAATTTTTTCAAAAATTCACTAAAATGTTTTGTTCTAAATTTTCGATTTGATTAATTAAGCCAATTTAAAGATAACTCAATTGCTTAGTTTTTAAACAAAAAAGGCCGCCTTATTCAGACAGCCTTCTGTCGTTTTATAAGTTCTTATCCGGATACATGTCATTCCAATGTTCGGGTTGGTTTTTTAGTTTTTTATCGAACCAGGCCATAATGGTATCGTGCCATTTAATTCGCTTTTTATAATCGAGAATATGGTGATTTTCACCATCAACCAAAACCATTTCCACATCCTTCCCCAAAATTTTCAGGGCAGCATAAAACTGTAAACTTTCGCCCACCGGCACATTGGTATCGGCAGTTCCATGTAGCAGTAAAATCGAATTCTTAAACTTATCGGCACGAAACAAGGGACTGTTATCCACATATACATCGCGGCGGTTCCACGGGTAGCTGTTTTTTGTAGCTCCTGCACTGTAAGAGTACCCCCAATAACCTTCGCCCCAGTAGCTGCTAATATCGCTGATTCCGGCATGGGCAATGGCCGTTTTAAAAATATCGGTGCGGGTTTGCAGCATCATGGTGGTAAACCCCCCGTACGAAGCACCAATACAACCTACATTATCAGCATCGGCAGAAGGATGGGAAGCAAGGAATTTTTTGGTTCCGTCAATGATATCATCAATGGCATCGCGGCCCCAGCCATTTACATGCAGTGCGGAAAAATCCTGCCCAAAACCGGTAGCCCCACTGGGTTGCAGAACGTAAATCATATACCCTTCGGCAGCCCAGATGTTTTTTGGATAACGTCCGCCAAAATCCCTGCCCGTGGGTGAAGTCCCGCCATAATAATAAACAATAAGCGGATATTTTTTTGTTGGCTCATAACCTACAGGATAATATATTCTGCCGTAAATGGTAGTTCCCGATTCGTTTACAAAGTTCCATTCTTCTGATTTGCCAAACTCCACATCTTCCAATTGTTGTTCTTTCGGCGCCATCAACAACTCCGATTTTCCACTTGTTAAATTGAGCGCATATAATTTCGGAGGCGTGCTTATGCTACTTCCCTGGAGAACGGCTGTTGGTTGATTTGCCGCATAATCCATCGAAGTAATTACTTCTACCGGAACATTTATTTTGATAAAATCCCGTTTTTTCAAATCGAAATGATACAGGCAAACATAATCGCGTTCTTCTGCAGTTATATAAATCGAGCCGTCTTTTGCCCAGAAAGCATTTGAAACTGCCGGATCAAAATCACGGGTTAACGCCTCTGCCTTTTGGCTTTTCAGGTCGTAAAGAAAAAGTTGTGTATCATAACTGTTGGGGATTCTATCACCGCTTACCTTAACGCCAAGCTCACCAAATGTTTCCGGTCCGCCCGAAACCAACAATCGTTTCCCGTCGGGTGAATATTGACAGGAACCGTCATAAAGTTTGTCTTTCCAAATTGTATCAACTTTCATGGTGAACGGATCGAGTTCGAAAAGCGTTTGTTTCGAAAAGGGCACGACAGTGTAATCCATGCGTGAAGTTGAAAACAGGATTCGTGAACCGTCGGGTTTTATGTCTTGCAGGTAAGCAGATTCAGAGCCTGCGGTTAATTGGCGCGCCAGTTTTGTTTTTAAATCGAAAAAGTACAAGTTGAAACGATCGCGGGTATTAGGCATACGATCATCATTTCCAAAAATGCGTTTTAAATCGCCCGGTTTTTCAGCTTCTACTTTTTTCGAGAACAGGAAATAATCTTCATTAGGAGACCACTTCATATTTTCAGGAGAGTTCAAACCGGATGCAACCATCGTTTCTTCTCCCGTTTTTACGTCGAAAATATAAATATCCGCTACATCGTCTTTACTTACGGTGTAACTCAACCGATCCGATTTTGGCATCCAGTTGGACTGAAAAGTTTCGTTACGAAGGGCAAACATGTTTCGTTTAAGTTCCATGTCATACAAACGAAACGAACTTTGTGTTTTACCCGAGCCTGCCAAAACTCCGCTTATCTGAATAAGCAGATATTTTCCGGAAGCTGAAAGTTTTGCACCGGAAACATTTTCCCCATCCAAAATATCATGAATAGTAACCTGCCTTTTTTGATTTGTGCCCCAAATTAAGTTGGCCGAATCGGTCAAGGCTTTCACCTCGGCTGCAAAATGTAACGAATTGCTTGTACTGAGCAATTTTACCAATACTTCATGAACTCCGGTTCCAACTGTAATTTCAGTTTCAACCGGTTTTTCAGAAATATTTTCCTGTGTTTTTACTTTATTTCCATCCAGGTAGATCTCGAAAAGGGCATTGGTTGTAACCGAAATTGTAGCTTTTGTCCAACGGTCGCTTTTCAAAAAGCCAACCATCTGCAAAAGCATATCCGGTTCATTAACAACCGGAATAAGGCTGTCATTTCCGAACTGCAATGCAGTCCAATTTTTAAACTCAGAAGCATCGGTTTCTACGCTTTTAAGCAGAGCTGCTTTGTCATATATTTTTCCGTCAACCGAAGGTTTCTCGGCAAAAAGCGGTAATGGTAATACAATCGGATTTGAAATTCTCCAATCAGAACACGAAACTTGATTTTGGGCCATAACTAAACCTGTTATTAAAACCAGTAAAATAAAGCTTATTAATTTTCTCATATTTATTTAATTCAGTATTTCAAAAGAAAATCTCAAAAATATAAGAAATCTGTTTTTGGGATCATGACAAAGGCGGTGATTTGAGAAATCTTTATCCATTTATCATGTTTATGTGTTCCTGATTCATTTAACCATGATTTATTCCCAGTGTAACGAGGGATGTAAAAAGCCTCGACAATAATATAAAACAGAAAATTCTCCATAACCTATAAAAGGTATGGAGAATTACGGCAAAGTTCTTTTCTATTATTCTAAAAAAAGTGAGTTCTGCAAAATCAAAATTGAGGTGTAATCTCAATTCCTTTATGACCAACTTCATCCAAATTATTCAATCTTTTCTGCTGCTCATTCAGTGCTTCGCTCTCGCTACAGGTTTGTAAAATCCGAATACCTCCCACAGCCAATTTGTATTCTAAAACATCATTACCTAAATCAGAAAGGTTTGTTATTGCAAATTCATCGGCATATGTACCGTCTTTTTTCATAATTCTTCCACGATATGATTTTGCGCCGTCAACCGCAGTAAATTTTGCAACAAAGTAGGACACACTTAAGCTGTACATGGTGCCCATATTACAGACTAATGTTTCTTTTACTTCTGCAATCTCTACTTCTTTATCAAATGGAACAAAAAATGAAGTACACGTTTTTTTATTGTTTACTTTCATTGCATCGCGGCCAACTTCCGAGAGTTCCCCGCTTTTTTTGTTCCTGGTGTAAATAACAACTGTTACCGTTTCTATATTATCGCTTTCACCCAGTTGCGATGCTGTTGCCGTGCTAATGTACGACACTTCATTACTTGTTGTAACCAATGTAGCCCCGAAACGATTTGGATCGCCGTTAATGTCCTGTATTTTTCCGCCAAATTTGTTACTGGTATTCCAATGATATTCAATATCTTCTTCTGAAGGCTCATAAAAAGTCAGGTATGAAACCCTTATACTTATTGCATCGCCCAAGCACACTTCAGCTTCTTTTGGAACAAGTTCCACCTCAGCATCAATCGCATCAATAATCCAGCTTTCCACTGTTTTTGCGTCTGTTGGGAGCATAGTTATACTGTGTTTCGATTTGAAATTCATGTTTTTATACATTGCTTCCATTACTTTCTTTGTACGTTGATAGCCAGTCTCTGTCAACTCATGGCTTTGTACAAAAGTATTGGGCAAGGTTCCATTATCGGAAACAATACCATAAACACCGCTCAATAGTGTACGAAGCCCATCAGTAAGCCTGATATCGCCATAAAGTTCAGGAAGCAAAGTTTCTGAAGCGGTTTTAAAATCGTTGCTTTTTATCGCGCTCAGCACCTGTGGATTTGCTTCAAGCACTGGTGACACCGCATTAAACAGGGCCGTTTCTTTGTCGCTCCCATACGAGGGGAGTAGATCTTTATTTCCACCAATATCCAGTAGTGTTGGCAACAAATAATCCAACGCATACGATTTAATGTTAAGCTGTTCGTTGGCTTCTTTTTCGAGTTCGGTCAAATTGCGTTCGATCGAATTTAGTTCGCCCGAACCGATAACAACAACTTCGTATTCGGCAACAAACTCAGTCGATTTATTCAGAGGTAATTCTACTGGCTCCGATGTTGAAGTATTTTCTGCCATAGCCGATTGCGTGCTTATCTGCGATAATGAAGCTCCTACCTCAAATGCATCAATTTGCATTTTTTTTCCGGGCTCAAAATCGAAACTGGTTACCGGGTAATTCTGATATCCGGGAATGTTGTTCAAATTTTTGTTCCGATCATAAGTCAGCTTTTTATAAATCATCACTTTGGTTCTTCGTGGAAATGAATTCTTAAGCTGTATATGGACTGAATCGATTTTAGAGACTGTGATGCCGCTTTTTGTATTTTCTCCGTTAATAAAGAGCCGCTTTAATTGCGCAGAAGTATTAATGGCTGAGATCTGGCTTACTTTCTCCGTGAGTTTTGGAAGATAAGTTCCCTTTGAGTACATCAGTGGATCAGACTTAAACAGGCCGCTCATCACATCAACCAAATCGGAAAAACCAGCCATCTTTTTAACATCGGCAAGAAAAGCTTTTTTGCCACTTTCGGGTAACAGATAATAGTCGAGTAGATAATATAACATAACTTCGGTTGTTGTTTCTATTGAGACTTCTTTCCGGGTGTCATCCAAAAAGCCGGCAAGCCAAACATTATTGTCTTTATCAAGAAGATATGAAAGCTCTATTGTTCCCTTATTAAAGGGGATCTTTCCAGTTTGGCTGGTCAAATCGCTACTGGTTCCCAAACTAAAAAGAGTTGTTCCCGAAAGATCTGCGGTGGCCCCCTCAGGCAAAACAACCTTTACATCAACTGTACTTTCTCCTAATGATGGATTTCCAGGGGTGTCTGTATCATCATCTTTACAACTAAATACAAAAATTGAGAGAATAACAATCCAAAGTGTGTGCTTTAATACCATTTTCATAATTTTTAAAATAAGAGTTAATAATTTGTCTTTCCCGATGAATTATTCAGCGATTGTTAAAAGCCACTATTTACTTTTACCCATTCCCTGTTGTTAAGATTGATATCGCCGTTGGGGGTATAAAACAGGTCGTTGTTTTTAATGTAATTACCGTTACTGTCCATCCAATACTCAGCAGAACCTGCATCCACCTGATAGTTTTGTCCGGTTAACGGATTATATACCGTTTCCTGTTCATTAATCATATTAATAACTTGCTGTTGAGAATTGCTGCTTCCACTTCCAAAATTTCGGTTCATAAACGCGGCATGATTGGCATCCTGGGCAGCCCATATTCCTCTCATTTTTTGCTGATGCGCATTAAAGGCTGCCTCTTTACTTCTCCTGTTTTGTTCGCATTGTTGTTGTGCGATTAGTGCACGTTGCTGAATTAGCTGTTGGTAATATTGCTGCCACTGTGGATTTTCTTTCGTGTTGACAAGTGCATTTTCAAGATGGTTAATGGTTTCATCAAAATACGATAAATCAACAAAGGTGTAATCGATGGTATACAACCACAATGTCATTACATCGATGAAACTGAGGGGTTGCTGCATAAATGCCTTTGTAACCATCGCCATGGCTTTTTGCCCTTCGTTGTTTTCCCAAATACTGAAAGTAATTTCTGAATTTACATCACTGCCACCTTCTTTGAATTTTCGGTGGAGGTAATCTACGGTTTTTGGCATCTGCATTATTCCGTTAAAATGGAAACCACTTTTTTCCATTCTTTCCTTAACTTCTGTTTCGATGATTTGCTGATTGGAAATCATAGGGCGTTGCATCACTGACGGAATCCCATATTGCGCCATAAACTGGTAAGTTTGTGGATTCTGGTACGAAACATAAACCGTTAGCGGTGTATTAAACGTTTTTAAATGATGTGGCCCCTGAATTTGCACCAAAAACATAGGAAGTTTCTGGTCAATTGTGTAAGAAGGTTTTGAAATAACCTGCCAATCCGCCGGATATTCAGCAGAGTTTACAATTAACCCGGTATGCGCATCCTTGAATTCGTGGGTTTTCAGACCTTTTTGTCTAAATACATCCGAAAAAAAAGCACTTTTTTTATCCATATTGGGTTGGTTAATACCTTTGTCAACAAGATCAGCATTCAATTCATCTTCTTCATTCGCCAAAGGCGCTTCCGGTTCATTATCTTCCATGTATTCAACATATTCATTATAGTCCGAAATATTGCCGTTTTTTTTATTCTGGTTCCCACATGCGAAACAGAAAGCAAGTATTGGAAAAAGGAACAAGGCAGCTTTTTTCATTATGAAATTCATTTAATATTTGATCATCCATCGAAAAGATTAAGAAATGTCATCGGCAAAACCCCATTGAATTTGAAAATTGAGAGTAATTTTTCTGATTTTTCGAAAAAAACAGCCAACAAACAACACCGTCAAAACTGATCAATATTTTGCCAGACCGTTGTGTTATCGTTCACCGCCTTCCAGATTACTGCATCAAAAGCATTTCCAAAAGACGCAGCAGTATTTCGCGTATTGCAAAGAATAACCCAGCAAAATCCGTTGCTTGCTCTCACAAATTCGGTGAAAGTACCGGGAATACTACCACTGTGCCACCAGTTGTTATTGCTGTTAACGGCTATGCCGCAGGCATAATTGGCATATACTACCGAGGGGGTGGTTAATGTTTTAATGGTAGATGAAGAAAGAATATCCGGCTTTCCATTAAAGCCATCAATATACACAACAAGACGGGCCAAGTCGGTTGCAGAGGAAATCCAGCCACCATGCGAATCCATTCGCGCAACATTGTAATTGTATGGATTCTCTCCTCCCTGTCCGTAATAAACCACTTCATTTGATTTGCGTTCTGCCAGTGTGTTACCGGCAATCTGCATATCTGAAATGCCAATAGGTTCAAGTATATTTTTTTGAACGTACTGTTCATAGGCTTGGCCGCTTAGTTTCTCAATAACTCTTCCCAGTACACAGTACCCAAAATTTGAATAATCGTAATGAGTACCCGGTTTATACGCAAGCGGAAGATTACCAAGCGTCCAGGAAATTAATTCGGCCTGACTCATGGATGGATACATAAACATGGGATCATTAGAATTGTTTCCCCATCCGCCACAAGTATGGTGCAACAGTTGCTCCACCGTAATTTCCTTAATATACTGGCCATAAGGTAGCGTACCATAAGTCGTCCCCAGTATGCCATTTTCGCCAAAAACCGTCTGTTTAAGAGATAGTTTTCCGTCTTCAAGCAGTTTCATAACTGCTACCGATGTAATGGTTTTTGAAATACTGGCCAGCCGAAACAAACTTTTATTGGTAACCGCCTTATTTTCTTCTTTATCAGCCAGTCCATAGGATTTCACATAAACCAGCTTGTCGTTTTTTGCAATGGCAACCGAAACACCTGGCACCGAATAAGCATTCATAAAATCAGTTATGGCATTATCAACCTGTGGAATATCCGCCTGAACATCACTTTTCGATTCTTCCGGCACCTCAGTAACATCGTCTTTTGAACATCCGGTTAGTACTACAAAACTCCATAAAAAGCAGAAAATCAAAATTATTTTATCTTTCATACAACATTATTTAACTATTAATCAAAAAGATGAAGAAACAAAATTAAAATCACCATCAGTTTTTTGCCTCAACAAAAGTGGCGTTAAACTTTCCTTCGGTAACATTCTTTTTTGAACCGTCGTTTTCATTATAGCCTGTAAAGGAAAAGGTTCCCATCACATTTGTATCTGTGATTTCCGTTATTGTAAATTGCCCGTCAGGTACTCCGTTGGGATTGATTACATGCACACTGGTTAAATCATACTTCTGGTTTTTCCAATGGTCTTTGGAATCGGCCACCTCAAGCATAAAATTGGTCACTTTCCCGGTTTTCAGAGCTGATTTATCCAATGCCCCTGCACTCATAGAACGCAGCCTGACCAATAATTGTGAATCTCCATATCCGGCCCAACCCGCTATTTCCAGGTAACTCCCTGCATTTCCTGCATTATTTACAATAATGGCTGTTAAAATACCTTCGTTTACAGTTACGATGTTCCCATCTACTTTTGCCTGTAAACTGTAATTATTGTCCATCGAATTATCAGGTGTATCGTCTTTACTACAACTGATAAAAGTTGCAAAGGCCAATAAAACAAATAATGCCAAAACCATTTTCTTTTTCATTTGTAAAATTTTAAGATTGTTATTAGAGTTAAATTCTCGTGATGTTTATTTCTAAGCTATGTGTATTAATCCCGAATCCAACGCAGTTTTAAACCAAAGGCAAACAAGAAGTTGTTTCCTTGAAAGTATGCAGGTTGGGTATAATTTTTAGTATTGAGTTCGTTCAATACTTTAAAAGTGACCATATCTATATCAACATCAAAGGGAACTTTATCACCTGTTAACTCATTCACAGGTACTTTTACACCATAGCCAAATGTTAATCCTGCCTTATTTGTTGTTCCCCAAAAACCACCATCTTCCTTTTCTTGCTGAGGCCTTTTCTCAAAATAATACCCCAGACGAAAAGCAATCATTTTCATGAAAAGTGCTTCCGCGCCAATTCCAAAAGAAGTATTATACTCGTCTTTTAAGTGATCGCCGCACTGAAGATGTAAACTTAAATCAACCTTTTGGGGAGTATTATTAAAAAAACGGCTGTTGCCTAAAAATCCGGGATTAAAAGGTAAAGTACCTGTGTAAGCTGTTCCCAGATATAAAATAGACGGCAGTCCACGATAATGCTTATATTCATCATATGTTACAACAATATCATTATTCATTAAAAGATTGATAAAACTTCCGGAAAACCTAATTCTTTGGTTCTCCATATTATTGATTTTTATCCAATCAACATCCATATCATAAATTGCACCTAATGATGCAATGAACTCTGAATTGGTAATGGTAGCCGGCACAGCTTTATCAAGGATATAGTTGCCAGAGAACCCCACCCGAAGGTTTGGGAGCACTTCGTAAGCGCCGCTTACCGTATATAACAATTGAGAGCTTTTCTCTACATTCTCTTCAAATGAACCAATTATTACAGTCCACGGTGAATCTTTAACCCGCCAACTCTGCCTGCTTAACCCTAAAATCAGCTTTTCATTCACGCGATATGAAGCCCCGAAAAAGCCATATTTTGAACCTATATTAACCTGGCTGCCTGTCGCATAATTCATATAAACATTTATCTTTTGACTCTCAAGGCCGATTGAAGCCGGATTATAAACTACATTTTCAATTCCCCCCAGGGTTATGGTTGTCAGCCCCATTCCGGCAGCACGCGCACTGGTTGGCTGGCCAGAGAATATTCCATGGTAATACAAACGATAATAATCTGCCGCGTTGGATTGAATATTGCTAAAACCTAAAACTGCGATTAGTATAAACAGGAAAGGAATTTTTCTCATAACATTTGATTTTCAACTTGTTATTAACAAATAAATTACACCCAACATATTTCAGACAAAAACATCCGAATTATTATTTATCTATACATCGGGTACAGATAAAAATGTCATCAAAAAACGTTGAGAAATTTTTAAATTAAATGAGATTTTTGTTCCTGCGTTTATGGATAACAAATACAACCAGCACGAACAGAAATAAGCCTCCGGCAATCCAATACCAGGTTAACAACGAATGCAACCCATTTAAAGGTTCAGGATTTCCTACCAGAATTAAACCGGCCCAGTACTGGGGAGAAAGTGCCCGTCCATCATTATTCGATAGATATTTGAGTTTGGCATTTTTTAATGCTTTGTCTTTTGCTATTTTTTTGGAAAGAAAATGCAGAAAGTACTCCGAGATTTCCATTCCAGCCTTTTCATCCTGGTTCCACAAACTGGTAAGAATACTTTCGGAACCTGCATATTGAAATGCATGAGTAAATGAAATCATTCCTTCCCCTGGCTGATAAACAGGGTTACCCGTTTCGCAAGCTGTTAACATGGTAAGATTGGAAGTCATGTTGGTTCCATAAATTTGATAAGCATACAACGAATTATTTTCATCGTCCGGCATTCCGGATTTTGCAAATATCAAACGGGAATACGCCGGACTTACATTATCCGATTCGGCATGTGTTCCAATATGAATGATTTTATTTCCGGATGCGTTTTCCCTGAATGAGGAAGCTGTCGATTCTTCGTAAACAAAATCTTTTCCCCTGAAAATCTTGCTGATCTTATTTACCAGCTTCACTGTGAAAGGTTGAGGCAATAACCGAAGATAAGTTTTGTCAATTGACAAAGAATCTGAAACAGAACTAACATATTTTTCTTTCATTTGGTCAGAAAATCCCGGCACAAAACCCACGTACCTCGATTTTATATCTTTAGAACCATAGTTTTGCGATAACCAGAAACTATAGTGGTACGATAAATCGTATTTCGCCAGTAAACTGTTTTCCCGAAATTCTTTAAAGCTGGAAATCCTTGCGGGCGTAAGAATTTCGAAACTTAGGTTAAATAATTCTCCATCCGGAATAATCATTACACGAGGTTCGTTTAACAACGAATCAAAAGGCTCCCACAATTGGTGGTATAATTCCGAAGTAACTATTCCCAGATTTTGTGGATCATCCCAAACTTTTGGGATTTGTTTCATTAACTCCGGATTGAAATTCAGTTTAAAAGCTTTTTTTCCTGCTTGGGTAAAAACCACCGCCAACAAATCCGAATCCACAAAAATATATCTTACAATCTGCGTTGTAGAAGTTGCCTTTATTGAATCAACCGACAATCCGGTATACCGGAGTTTGTAATATTCGGGATAATTGTGCTGAAGTTCAACAAGAAATGCTTCCCATTCCTTCATCTTTTGAACATATTCAGTCAAATTTCCATCTTCATCAACCAGGTTCTGTAAATCTGATTTCAGTTCATGTTCCTGTTTCAGAACATCTTTTGGAAGATTATAAAAACCGATGTTTTCAAGCAGGTTTAATTGATTTTTGATTTTTGTGTAAACCACATCTTCCTGAAGTTTTAAAAGAGCATCAATATATTCTGTTTTACCGCTTTTTTCGTATAATTCAAGCTGTATTTTTTTTATAAAATCAACCAGTTCGCCAAAATGTACCATTAATGCCTGTTGGTCTTCATGATTTGTTAAGAAGTTTTTTCGTTTATCAATAACTGCCAGTGCGTCCTTTAACTCTTTGAGCATTTTTTGCAGATACTCCTGCGACTTATCTTTTTGAAGGTAATACGAAGATTTTTCCTTTAATAATATTGCTGAAGGCCTGTCGGAATTTACTTTTATAGAATCGAGGCCCGAACCGGTTTTTGCAATCATATTATCCAAAATTTGCAAACAATCATCGGCAATTTGTTCTGCCTTTTTAAAGTCCTGCAGATTAAAATATATATTCCCGACATTTAAACTCTGACGTAATCCCACCAACGAGTTTTTACTATATGATTTTGAAACATAATCAAGCCCTTTTTGTGAGAGATTAATGGCCTTTTCCGCGTTATTGTTTAAGGAATAAAATTCAGAAACATGTGTCAGAAAGTCGAGATATTCAAAATAGAAATTCTCATGTAACGATTTCGAATAATTTTTTTCCGCTATTTCATAATATACTGCAGCTTCAGCAATGTTACCTTCTTCTTCAGCAATAAATGCCAAAGTACTATAAGCATCAGCAAGGTTTTTATCCGAACTATCGTCTAATTTATTGAAACCTTCAATCGCCTTTCGCAACCATTTTTTAGCTTCTTCAAAGTTTTTCAGATCATAATTTGTACGCCCGATCTGAATTTCAGTAAAATGAATTTCAGGATGATCATTGGTATAATAATTCAGCTTTTCTTTCAGAATAAATTCGAATAATTTTAACGCCTGCGAATAATTTCCCATTCCCTGATAAACCGATGCCAGGTTATTTGCCGAACTCAACATTGAAGAAAAAGCCCGATTCCATCGTGAATCATCTTTACCTTTTTGAATGAAATGTTGAATATGAGCGATGGCAAGCTGTGCAAACTTAATGCTTTCGGCTGGTCTCCCGGTTACATCATACACTGCTGAAAGGTTCCCTTCAATCATGGATTTGTAGTAGTACTGGTTCACAACATTCGACTCCATACTATCAGTAAAATTTAAAGCTTCTAACCAGAAATACTCCACTGAATCGTATTTCGATTCATACCAATAGATTACACCAAGACTATTTAAGGTGTTAAACTTATCAGATTCGTGAGTTTTAGGATCAAGTTCAAAACCCTTGTTTGCACGAAGAGCATGTGCTTTTGCCAGTTCGGGTTTATTTAAATCACCTGCTATAACCCCCAGGTTACGTTCAATTATTGCCCAAAAGCGCGGTTCAATGCTCGGAATCTGATGTGTAATTTCCAACGCTTTTGCATTCATATCATAAGCCAACTGGTATTTTCCAATAGCCCGGTAATAGGTATGAGTTTCAAGATAAGATTGTCTCTGATCGTTCAAATTATGCGAACGTCTTAAAATAAAGTCACGGAAATCCGCAACTGCTTTTGTGCCGTCTTCATTAAAACGCTCTGCAATATATCCGGCATAAGGAATAAAATAACTCAAATCGAGATAGTTATGCTGATTAATCAGTTCACTTGTATCGCGGGTAAATAGTTTACGTGCTGTGGCATAGTCCTCATTAGAAATTGCTTTCTGTAACTCAGCCAACGTATCATCTACACTTGCATATGAAGCGGTGCAAAATAATACAAGGTATATTACAAAAAAGAGTTTCATTTTTCCTCAAGTCGATTTAATAACTGAGCCTTTAACGGATGATTTGTTCGGATTAATGCTTGGCGTGCTTCATCTTTTTTATCTTCAAGAATATAAGCCAGCGCCAGATACCAATTTGCATCATCCACGAACTTGCTTTGCGAATTTTCTGACACTTTATGTAAATTCTGAATTGCCTGAGTTGAATATCTCAGTTCCAGGTAAGCTGTTCCAAGAAAGTAATTTAATGTGTCACTATTCGGATTTCCAGCCAGCAATGGTTCCCAGCGGTTAACTGCAGATTGAAATTCCCCTGATTTAAAATCGACCATTCCGCGTTCAAATTCATAATCCATTTCCTTAGATGACATCGCTGTCACGAGGCCGGGATCCGTTTTATAATAAGCGGCAAATAATCGTTCATTTGCATTGGGGCGGTTATAAAAAATAACAGAAATAACTGCAATAAAAATTATTGATGCAGCAACAGCAAGTGATTTCCAGTTAAAACTTGTTGTTTTAACTATTCTCAGATTACTGTCTTTTCCCATTTCCCGGTGAAATTGATTAAGTTTTTCTTTAAATTCAGCCTTCTCAATTCCTTCAAAAATCAACTTCAGTTCGTCGAGCTTTGCATTTAAAGCAGGAGTTTCTTTTAACTCTTTTTCAAAAAATAATTTCTCATTCTCACCCATTTTGTCGGAGAGGTACTTTTCAATCCGTTCAAAATCAGCCTGTGATATGTCTTGCTTAAGGTTCATTTTATTAATCCTTCATCTTGTTCAATTCATCCCGCAATTGCTGTATACATCTGTATTTATTATTTCTGGCAGTTTGCTCCGTCCATCCAAAATTATTTGCAATCATCGACATACTTTCTTTTCGATAATAAAACCTCTTTAAAAGATCCCTGCATTTTTCTCCAAGCGTCTTCAACCCTTTTTCTACCCATTGCAGCGCGCTTTCCTTGTCTTCAGCTTCCTCTCCAAACCTATCGTGCTGAATTTCCAGCGAAATATTTTTTTTAAAACCTAATGAACGGACATAATCGAGCCATTTATTTTTTCCCACACGAAAAAGATATGCATTAACGTCAGAATTACTATTAGGTATAAACATTCCCTTTCTAATATTTTCCCAAGTAATTATAAAAGCTTCCTGGAATACATCCTTTGCCTGATCTTCATTACCATTGTTTGCAAGTACAAAGCGCCTTAATTTTGGAAACTGACTTTGGTAAAGAATGCCTAAAAAGCCAGAATCATTATTTCTAAAACATTCAATAATTTTCTGAGAAGACATTTAGAGCAACTTTATGTTAACAAAAAATCCTAACAAATAAGTTGTTCCAAATGTTTCTACAGATTGTTCTCACTACTATTTGTTTAATAAAAATTTATTCATTGTACCTAATTTTGATATTATTGATTCTATTTTATTGTCGGTTCGGATCGAACGGAAAATTATCATTTTGGTCGGCAATCCCGTCTCCATCGGAATCCTGATAACCTTCTCCGGAATAAAGTAGTTGCCATTGTATTGGTAAAAAGGTTTTCATTACAACTGTTTCGTATTCAGTTGACGGCGCAAAACAAACAGAAGCATTGTAAAATGACACATTCAAATCTGACGCATAATTTACGGTTGCCACAAATTGGGCAGTCATATCTCCCACCTCAACCAACAAAGTAGAAAAGGTTGTTATTAGCAAAGAAATTCCGGTTGGAGCAGGCGAATTCGAACATAAAATCTGCACTTGACCAGAACTAAACTCCAACCCGTTTAAAAAAGCATTTAACTCTGACTGGCTAACCTGTTCAGCATTGATTTGCCCGCTAAAAGTATTACTGTAATACCGCCAAAGCACTTTATTATCGTTTCTTAAAACGTTGACTCCGACCAATTGAGTCGATGTATTTTTTAATTCAATTGTGCTATAACCTGCTGGATATTCAAACCCCAGCAATGGTAATAGCGAATGCGAAAATGTTCCACCCGATGTTTCAAGCGTCGGAACTCCTCCGGGAATATCCGATCTCGGAATTCCGTTGGACAAATCCCAGTACATTCCGGTTATTCCGGTAACTTCCGAACAGATTTGAGATGGTACGCTTTCGAATGTTTTAAGATCGTTTTCCTTGTCTTTGCACGAAGCGAATGCGATTAAAAGCACTAAAATTATTGTCAGCCTTGTGTTCATTCCGGTGAATTCTTTTCATTACATCGAACAGGAATAAAAGTGTCATCAAATTTCAATAAAGATTTTTGCGCAACACGAGGCCCTACTAATGATTATTTACTTCTCCCGACGGACGTTTAATTTTCACTCCTGCCGGAATTGCTTCACCAAAATTGGGTGTTCCGTCGGCATTCCATGAAAAAGGCTGCATTCGCACATTGCGTGTCCAGCCGGGAACAGTATCTTTTTTTGAATGATAAATGATCCAGTCTTCTGTTTCGTCGGGCGATTTTACAAACGAAACATGTCCAACTCCAAAAACCTTTTCATTGCCCTGAAAAACGGGTCCGCTCTTTTTCCAGTTTTTCGGGTCAAGTACATTTCCATCGGGATTGATGATTTGAAGCATTCCCTGGCAGTATTCTTTTAGCCAGGATTCACGGCACGAATAAACGATAAAAACCTGGCCATTATGTTTCAAAACTTCAGGCCCCTCATTTAAATCAAGCGGCCCGCCGGTTTCCCAGCTTTCTTCAGGCGATGAAAACAAAACACGGTTTCCTTTTAAGGTATATGGATTTTCCATTTCCTGAATGTACAAATGCTGAGATGTTTTGTCGGTATCCATTTGCTTTCTCCAGCCCGACCAAACCGCGTACAATTTTCCCAGATGCTCAAAAACCGTCATATCGATAGCCCAGATATTTTTTGAAGTATCATCGGGATCGTCGCCTGTATTTAGCATTCCCTTGTCTTTGTAATTACTAAACACATCACTGGTTTCGGAACGCAAAACTCCTGTTCGCTGATGAATAAACGGAGGCCCCGAAATTCCTGCGGCATAATAAACATACCAATGCCCATCGATAAAATGTATTTCGGGCGCCCAGACACAGTTACTGTTCCAGTCAGTAGAAGGAGCTTTCCAGATCGTCTTCTCTTCTCCTTTTTGTGTCATTATCTTCGATCGGGACACAACTATGGAATTATTTTTTGAAAAACAGTATATGTATTCATTTCCATACTTCACCAGCCATGGATCTGCACCATCCCAAACAGGATTTGTAAAAGTTGTTTTTTCCTGTTGCGCAAAAACTGGTTCATTCCAAAGGGCAAAACTCAATGGCAGAATTAAGACCAGAATTCGAAAAATCTCACATCTCATTTATCATATGAATTACAAAACAAGTGTTACAATTCCACTAACTGGAATTGTAAAATCAGTAGATTGCCCGTTGTATAAATACACGCCTGAAGTTCCTGGTGTTCCTTTAATTTCAGCTTTGGTTAATAGGCCATCGGCCCATTCCATACTAACCTCAAAATTACCACGGGCTTTCAAACCTTTAACTTTTCCGTTTTTCCAGGCAGAAGGCAAGGCAGGTAGCAATTCAATTTTTCCGGAATGCGACTGCAGTAACATTTCTGCAACTCCGGCGCAACCGCCCATATTTCCATCCAATTGAAAAGGAGGATGAGCACAAAAAAGGTTGGGGTATGTACCACCGCCATTCATATAATTTGTCCCTTCAAAACCTGTTGGTCTCAGCAGCGTTCTGAATAGTTTATAGGCACGGTCACCATCTTTCAAACGGCTCCAGAAATTAACTTTCCAGGCCAGCGACCAACCTGTTCCGTCATCACCACGGGCATTTAAACTAACCTTTGCGGCTTCAGCCAGTTTTGGTGTTGTTTCAACAGTAATTTGTTTTCCGGGGTGCAGTGCAAATAAATGCGAAACATGGCGATGATGATTCTCCGGATCATCCACATCTTCTTTCCATTCCTGTAACTGTCCCCATTTACCAATAGTTGGTGGAAATATTTTGTCTCTTATTTTGGCTGCTTTCTGCTTAAATTCAGCATCGGTATTTAAAACTTCGCAAGCCCGAACACAATTATTCAATACATCCCATGCAATTTGGTGATCCATTGAAGCACCTTTAGAGATTCCACCTTGTTCAGGCGAATACGAAGGACAGGAAACCAGGAAACCATTTTCATCTTCAGTTAAATAATCCATCCAGAACAAAGCTGCCTCTTTCATTAGCGGGTAAGCTTGTTCTCTTAAAAAGGTTGTATCCGGTGTAAAATCGAAATGCTCCCATGCGTGCTGACACAACCAGGCTGCACCTCCGGGGAAAAATCCCCACGGGAATGACCATCCGGGAGCCGTATAACCATACGCATTATTCATGGTATTTACAATCCATCCATTGGAATTAAAAAATTCTTTTGCCGATACTTTTCCTGGCTCTACAAGGCTTTCCATGTAATCGATTAACGGAAGCTGACATTCCCCCAAATTTGTTACTTCTGCCGGCCAGTAAAGCATTTGTTGGTTGATGTTGGTATGGTAGTCGCAGGTCCATGGAGGATTGGTACTATTATTCCATTTCCCCTGCAAATTCATTGGTAAAGTTCCTGAGCGGGAAGCAGAAATCATCATATACCGGCTATACTGAAAATAAATCTGTTCCAAGCCTAAATCTTCAGTCCCTTCGGAAAGCGCCACCAACCTTCGGTCTGTTGGAATAGAGTCACTGCTATTATCATCCAGTTCAAGTTCAACCCGTTGAAACAGATTTTGGTAATCGGCTACATGCTGTTTTCTGATTTCGTTATAACTTTTCCCCGCAATTCCATTCAACGACTTCTTATTTGCAGCAGCATAATCGTTCCCTTTATATTTTGGATAATCCGCTAAATAATCGGTTGCCGCCACATGGTAAAGAATCAAATCTTTGGTATTAGAAACCTGAAGTTCACCGTCTTTAAACTCACTTTTTCCATCTGATTCAATTTTCAGGCAGGTTTCAAATTCCTGTTGATTATCGGCAACTTTCCCCAGAAACGAATAAACGTTATTTGCAAAAGTTTCCTCTGTTTTTATATGTGGCGATTGAAAACGAATTTTATACGAAATTGGCTGACTGCTTTCAAACCGATAAACCATAACATTATCCGGATAGTTTCCAAAGTAGGTTCTTTTAAATTTCGCGCCATTAATTTCATACGAAACGCTCGCTTCGCCGCTATTTAAATCAATTTCGCGTTGATAATTTACAGGCTCGCCACTGGTTTCAACTGCAATAAATAAATCGCCCATGGTTTGTTGGGCACCATAGTTATTTCCATCTCCGGTGAGCTCCTGTTGCGCCAGACGATGAGCCTCATCAAACTTGTTTTCATTTAACAACTTTCGAACCGGAGCCAGATTCTTCCATGCATCTTTGCGGGTTCCAAAATTGTAATCGGGTGAGGAGCCCGGGCCACCACTCCAAAGTGTTCCTTCTGTAAACTGAATTTGTTCCTGTTCTATTCCTCCAAAAAACATAGCACCAACGTAACTGTTTCCAACGGGCAGCGCCTCTGTCATCCAGTCGGTGGCAGGTTTATCATACCATAAACGAAGTTTTGTTACTTTCTGATTTTCCGAAGAACAGGCAAGCAGAAAAACCAAGAATATCGGTAATAACGATTTTAAATTTTGATTCATTTTCAGGAAAATTGGTTGGATGGTAAATTAAGATAAAAAGTGAAAATTCTCAAAATTCAGGATATAAAAAACCGGTAGTTTAATTCGCCACCGGTTTCTGTTCTATGTAAAAATATTTCTACTTTTCTTTTGTTGTTCTTACCACTCCACGGAAATAACCAATTGATTCTGCAATTCCCATAAATGGATTATCCATGTTGCGTTCATGCTCCAAACTGATAACGCCACTATATTTTACTTCACGCATCATATTAACCAGTGCAGGAAAATCAATTATCCCACGGCCAACTTCAACGGAATATCCTAATTTGGTTGAACCGGTAACGTCTTTCAGGTGCATATCAAAAACGCGGGTGTGGTATTTTTTCAAGTCGGCAACCGGGTCTTTTCCATTACGGGTATCATGACCAATATCCAAACACATTCCAATACGTGGATCCAAATCTTTTGTGTGTTCCCAAACATCCTCGGCATCAGGGTATATTGCAATATCAGGTCCATGTAAGTGAATTGCATATTTCATATCATATTCCTTCACTTTTTTATCGACATACGGTAAGAGTTCATAATTTGGAACTCCCACAATGGTTTTCACCCCTACCCTTTTTGCATATTCGAAGCACTTATCAACGTCTTCCTCGGTTTTCATGTACAAAGGGCCAACAGCATAACCCGTAACCCCATGTTCTTTGAGTTTTGCATGAAAAGCTGCAATCTCTTCGTCAGTACTGTTTAGCGGTAAATGAAAATCTTTAATACACAAATAATGTACTTCGCATCTTTCGAGCGTTTCCAACGTTTTGTCCAAATCGAATTTCACGAAAGTGTAACCTGCCATTCCCAGTTTAAAAGTTTCTCCGGTTTCAGGTGGAGGCTGTGTGCCCGGTCGGTTCTGTTCCTGGGCAAAAACACTGGAAAAAGCCAGTAAACTGATAATTAAAAATGAAGTTATTATTCTCATAATTTAATTTTTAAATAATTTTTTTAGCAGGCTAAATTTATAAATAAAAATGATAATTACTTGCGGGTATTGGATATTACACAAAATACATTGGTTAACACAAAACAATTTTCATGATAACAGTTATTATCTTTTTTCTTAAATTAGAACAAAACTTTATACTTTATAAACCGGCTCACTGAATAAACTCTCTCGTATGAAACCGTTAAAAATTCTTGTTGCATTATTTGTTGTTCTGCTTTTCTCACAGGGGTGCGCAACCGTTTTCGGAGGTAAAACCAACACACTTATTTTTTCTAAAAAAAGCCTTCCAAAAGCCGAAATTTATATTGACGGAAAATTAATTGGCGAAGCACCCGGCAAAATAAAAATTCCAAAAGAAAAGATTCAGCATGGCAGTATTTTAGTGATTAAAGCAGAAGGTTATGAAGACCAGGAATACAAGCTGATTCGGAAGCAAAATGCAGCTTATTCAGTAGTTGACATTCTTATTGGTGGAATACCACTTGCAGTTGACTATTCTACGGGGAATATTTACAGACCAAACCCGAGAACTTTCGAATATGAATTAAAAAAACAGAATTAGCAAAACCAGTACGAATGAGATATTTATACCTAATTATTTTCCTGCTTGGAATAATGACTTCAAATGCACAGGAAATAACCAGATTAACACCGGATGATGTTGACAAAGATAAAAATTACGGATTCCAGAATTATATTCAGATGAATGTTTATCAGGGGCAACATATGATTCAGGAAAGTCTGCAACAATATTTTGAAGATGGATTTTACGGAGTAAGTTTCCGGTTTGGCACTCAATCTACGGGAAGAAAAGAATGGCAACGTCTACACAATTATCCCCAATATGGAATTGGAGTTAGCTTTTTTGATTTGGGAAACACACTTATTGACTCGCTTCTGGGCAAGCCGGGATCGCTCTATTTCTTCTTTGGTGCTCCAATTAAGCGTTTTGGTGATTTCAGATTAAACACCGATATAGAATTGGGAATTTCCCATGATTTTAAGCCTTACGATGCAGAAGATAATAATTTGCAATATTTAATTGGTGCCTCTAACAACCTGCATTTCAACCTTTCATTTCAACTCTACTGGGAAGTTTCGCAACGAATGGATGTTGGGTTGGGTTTAGGACTCTGGCATTTTAGCAACGGGCGTTCGTTTACTCCGCAAAGAGGAATTAATCTGGTTGGGCTAAACCTGAATACAGCATATCATTTTAACCCGATAAAGAATTACACAAAACATGTCGATCCGAGTTACCAGCCACCAATTCGACCAGAGTTTATTGTAAAAGAGAAATCACCGTTTAAAGGTCATCATGAGTTAATTTTTATGGAAGCCGTTGGAACAGTGCAATCTGAACCCGGCGAATTCAAAGATGAATTTGGTGTAATTGACACCACCGGAGCAGAGGGTCCACGTTATATGACGAACAGTTTTGTGGTTGAATATACCTATCAATTTGCACGAAAACTAAAGGCAGTTGGTGGTTTGGATATGTTTTACGATGGCTCGCTGGAACAAAACTACAGCGTTCCGCCACAGGATGTAACTGCACAACAAAAAATATTTTACGGATACCATATTGGATTTCATTACCTGATTGAGCGTTTTGCTTTTATTGCCAACTACGGACGTCACATTTACAAACCATTTGAGCAAAGAGGTAACTATTTCTTCCGTGCCGGTGGACGAATTGGAATTACGGATAATCTCGATGTTCAAATTGCGTTAAAAACCCGCAACGGAGGAATTGCCGACTGGATTGAATGGGGAGTTGCTTATAAATTTAAGTCGAAATAAGAATAATTGCCCTTCGACTCCGCTCAAGGTGACAGTCAGACTGAGCGAAGTTGAAGTCCGTTAAACCAAACGAAAATGACTTTTAAATAAAACCTGAATATTCGTAAGAAACTATTCTTCAACAAAATAACGCAACTGGTCCAGCATAATTGGCACATCTTCCTTTTCAACTCCCTGACTTAGCAGATGATGCAAATCCTCTTCAAAAACTTCAAAGAATTCCGTTTCCGTAAAATCGGTCTGCCCAATTGATTTTTTGTAATATTCCAATGCAATTTTCCGCTTTCCCAAACTCCACTGAACATGTCCCATATTCATTAAGTCGTGCTTATTGGGTTCGTTATCAATCAATTTTTTAAAATACTTTTCAGCCTGTTCCTTTTTGCCGGTTACAAATGAACACCATCCTATCGGACGCCAAACTTTTGTATTTTCAGGCGCCAGATATTCTACTTTAAAATAATATCTCAGCGCTTCCTCAAACTGTTCCAGTTCAAGGTAACAATGACCTATATTCATCTCGATATTCAGGTTCTCTTCATCCAGATTTTCAGCTAAAATGTAATATTCGAGTGCTTTTTGTGGTTGCTTCAGGTTTCGGTAACATAGTGCAATTTTCTTATAATTCCAGAGCTGATTTAAATCATACAACTCTGCTTTTTTGTATGATTCAAGAGCTTTCTCGAAATCACCTGACTGCTGATAGCAAAAACCTGATTTCTGATATAATTCGCCATTTTTTTCAATGGAAAGTAAATAATTAAAAATCTCCACCGCCTCACCGTACCAGTTCTTTTTGAAATAGTACTCAGCTATATTCCGTAATATTTTGTAGTCTTCCTTTAAAATATCTCCCAAAATATTTTTGTTATGAAAATCGAAACGCCAGTTAAAAATATCCTCAAAATCATTTTTTCGTGGGTGTAGCTTATAAAAGCGATACAAATCCTGAATATACTGATTGGAAATAAAACCTGCTTTTTTTCCCGGTTCTGTAAGTTCCTCATCGTTCTGCAACTCATTAAACTGACTGATTTCGGCATTCATTCCTTCAGCCATAAATTCGCGGTTTTCTTTTGGCAAATTCTGAATACTAAAGCAAAACGAATACTTATCGGAGTTACATAAAATTGGCGCCATTTCCAGCACCTTTATAAAAGTTTCATTGCTTTGATCTTCTTTATCGACAAAAGGCTGAACGTCGGGATTCTCGGGAAAGAAAGGAATAAACCAGTTATGAATGTCCATAAAAAACGGAAAGCTTTTCAACATGGAAAACGAACTCATAAATACATCGGCGCCTTCCATTTGCAATTCGGAGAATTCCTCCATTTTATCCATCAAACCCGGTGAATCTTTGAATATTTCCTCCCAATCCGGATTCTTGTCGTCTCCCATATTTTCTTCCATCAGTCCCTCCAAATTGATTTTGTCTTTCAGATTCGGACTAATCTTTATCATTTCAGGGATAATTTCATCCTTGATTTTCTGCTGAATTTTTTCCGTTTCTTTTGTTCTGATCAACTGAATGACAACCCGTTCCAAGTTCTGCTTAAACCCCGGATCTTCATTCAGAATTTGTAATCGGCCGGTAATTTCAGTGTAAAAAGGAAGTCGTAAATCGTATTTGTATAAATTTATTAGTAAACCAACAAACGCCCTTTGATTTAACTCGGGATTATCCAATTCGTAAACATCGAACAGGACAGAAAATTTATCATCGTCAAAATAACGTTTCAGGCTTAAAACAATGGCTGAAACCAAAAATGCCTTATACGGGACAGCAATTAGTTCACTGGCAAAAAATTGTTTCAAAAACTCTCTGTCATCGGTCGTGTATTTGTTTTTAAACCACAAATAGTAAAACAGGTATTCCATTTTTTGCTGATGACTTTTTGCATCGGCAACCTTTGCTGAACTCTTTACCTCCGACTCATCGACAAGCTTTTTCAACTCTTCCTGCAAATAAAAATCCTCCAGTTCACTCAAATAATTATTAAAATCGGGGGCAGGTTTATCTCCAAAAGCTCTTTTTTTCTCAAACTCAACCGAAGATGATTGCTTTAGCCGAATTGCATCGTAAATGGAATCTGCCAGTTCAAAAACAGAGATTATCAGTTTTCTGTACACCTTTTGCCGCTCCGGATCTTTTATTCCTTCAACCGTATATTGCAACATGTACTGATAGGTTTCTTCCAGAGTTCGCCACTCATCAAGAAAAATGGGTACACCACTTTCCTGAATCAACTTTTTCATTTTATCGAAAGCCGGTTTTAACTTTCGCTCCGCCAGGTTGCGGCATATATCGTTGTATTTTATTTTGAGTTCTTTTTCAGTCATTTTACTCTCCTTACTTCAAAATTAGGCGAAAACTATCTACTTGTCAAAAAACTCTCCAACTTTAATTTTCTGTTGATTTGACTGAATAACAAAATGAATTCCTGTCAAAATAACTTATCGATATGGAGGTACATCCCCGATTTGTGAAGAATACCTTTGCTATAAACGCCTGAAATGAGTATCAATTCTTATCTTTGAAGATGTATCTCAACTTCAACATCATTCTTATGAAAAAGATATTCGTTCTTTTGGCTCTTATTTTTACAATTCATTCCTCATTTGCTCAACTACAGGAAAGCACTGAAGCAGGACAGCTCAACCTGAACAAACCCGAACGTTTGGAATGGTTTCGCGATTTAGGATTTGGAATGTTTATCCATTTTAGCCTCGACAGCCAGCTGGGCGTTGTCATCAGCCATTCGATGGCCGGAGCTTCCGACGACTATTTGAACCGCTTTATTCACGAACTGCCCAAAACGTTTAATCCCAAAGATTACGCGCCGGAAGAAATTGCCAACCTTGCCAAGTTAGCCGGAATGAAATATATTGTTTTCACGACGAAACATCATTCGGGCTTTTGCATGTGGGACACGCAAACCACCGGTTTTAATATTATGAATTCGGCTTACCAAAAAGATCTGCTTGAAGAATATGTAGAAGCAACACGAAAAGCCGGACTTGCCGTTGGATTTTATTATTCACCGGAGGACTTTAATTTCCTTCATGAAAACGGGTTACAGGTACGCCGCCGGTTTGTTGACCCAATTCCCGGCAACATAATGAAAAAGTATGTTGAATTGGTGGAACTGCAATGCACCGAACTAATGGCAAAATATGGCGACATTGACATCATATTTTTCGATGGCGGCGAAGGGCCACTCCAGGAAAAATGTAAAGAAGTGGTTTGGGGCCTTCAACCCGAAATTGTTGTTACACGCGGGGCAATGAAAACGCCGGAACAAACCCTTCTGGGAATTTCGTCAGACGAACCATGGGAATCCTGCATTACCATGGGAACGCAGTGGGCCTACAAACCTACCAACGAAGAATATAAAACGGGGGGCCGGCTAATTGAAATTCTGATTGAAACGCGCTCAAAAGGCGGAAACCTGCTGCTAAACGTTGGGCCAAAACCCAACGGACAAATCCCCGAACCCCAGGAAGCCAATCTACGCGAAATGGCTGCATGGAACTTTGTGAATTATGAATCGGTGGAAAAAGTGCATCCCTGGATTTTACCGAACGAACAAAACATTTGGTTTACCTGGAAACCTGAAGAAAAAACTTTGTACGCGTTTTTAACCCAAATTCCGGACTGGACACGCGGCGATCGAAAAGAATTTGTTATTCATTCTGCACAATCAACCGCGAAAACCGAATTAAGTGTACTGGGTCATGCAGGAGAATTAGTAGAATATCAACCAGAAAAAGATGCAACTCCTTATTTTGAACAAAAGCAGGATGGCTTGCATGTGTCCGTGGTTCGTGCGCAGCGAATCTATAACAACAGCAAATGGCCCAATCCTGTCGTTCTGAAAATAACCAACGCCGAACCGGCTTTAAAACCTCCGGTTGTGGTTACCAAAGATGCAAAAGCTGTAAGCATAAATAATTCCGATAAATTAATGCTATCGGGTGAACTGGTTGACACCGGCGATTCGGATAAAATAAAGGTCGGATTCGAATTTCGCGAATATGCCGGATTTGTTGAAGAACTCTATTCCGATGACTGGAACGAAACCGAAACGGTTGCAATTACCAAAGGAGAGTTTAGTTTAAAACTGCCATCTCTTAAAAAAGGTAAAACCTACCAGGTAAGGGCATTTGCACAACACCCCAAGCTGCGGGTATACGGCGATATTATAAGGGTAACCTTTTAGTGGCTGGTATCTAACGAAGGATGCCATCCCTTCGAGGGATGGCATCCTTTTCAATGCTAAACCTATTCCCCGTTCGATGGTTTTATAAGGAAACTTTTACACTTTAAACAGATTGCCATGATGAAACTTTTTCTTTTAAAACCCGATTTCACCGACCCCGACAGAGACCGTGAAGGAACATTGTATTATTGCCCTCATAACGCCATCGTTGAAGGCGTGCTTAAATACTATCCACAACTGGAAAAGGAAATCGAAATTATATACATCGATTTTAAACGGCCCAGACCGTTGGTTATCGCCGAAATAGGTGAAGAAAACCAGAGTTGCCCGGTGTTGGTCGCCAATAAAAACGAAGCCGAAGATAAAACAGGTTATTTCTCTGCTTATGGCGACAAACTTTTTATTAATGACGAAAATCTGATCCTGAAATATTTTGCAGAAAAGTTTAGAATTGGAATAGCCCATTAATTTCCGGAACGATCGTCTTGCTTATCATCCTGGTTCTGGTCGACGGCATCAGGCCAGAGCAACTCCAATTGAACTTCATTAAACAGTTGTTTTGTAAAAAAAACAGGATATATTCGTGTTTAAAATAACCAACTAAATTTTAATCGTATGAAAAATCTGATTTTAGGCATTTTGGGGCTCATCGCCATCGGTTTCTTTAGCAGTAGCACAAATAACAAAGCTTCGCAACACGAATGCGGGTTCAACAAAGATTCGATGAATGTGGTAATGCGGTTTGAGATTAAAGTAAAACCCGAATATGTTTCTTTCTTAAAGCAATCGTTTGACGAATGCAAAGCAAAAGTAATGGCACAGGAACCCGGTTGCCTCGACTATTCGTTGTTTCAGTCGTACAACGACAGTACTTTATTTTGCCTCACAGAAGCGTGGGCAACAAAAGGTGCGCATAACGCACACATGCAGCTGGAACATACAAAAAAACACATTGCCGAAACCCGGGGTATCCGCGATCCTTCGTTTAAATCGAAAACCGGCTATACCTATTGGATTTGCCCCGGTGCGAATGAAAAGTAGCCCTTCTTCATTCCTGATTCTGCACCATTGCCGTTTAAATAGGAATACCGGTAATTTTAGTCCGGTAAAAACGGAACGCAATCGCACCTGAGCGGAAACTGCAAATGCCCAACAGCCCCCTTTCGCTACCAACACGCGATAGTGAAAGCAAAACCGTTCCATAAAGCATTCCGATAATTCCGCCGGGAAGAAAGAGGCAAAGCGCAAAGTTCAGGCAGCAGCCCTTTGTCCATTAATAATTATTTCCCCTTAATCTTTTCGCAGAACTACGGTTTTTAATTCAGGCGAAAACAAATACAGGTTTTCCCGGTTTTATTTTAATAGTGTAAAGAATAAAGCCATGAAGAAAGCTGTTTTCCTGTTATTGATTTTATTTAGCGGCTTTACCTATGCAAAAGCCCAGACCAATCTTACCACAAAAAATATTGCTACCAACCTCGATACGCCCTGGGAAATTCTGTGGGGGCCCGATAATTACATTTGGTTTACCGAACGCCAGGGAAAAGTAGGCCGGGTTAACCCCGCAACCAGCGAAGTTTTCGAAGTTATTTCCATTTCGGAAGTCAGTGAAGTTGGCGAAGGCGGATTGCTGGGCATGACACTCGATCCCGGTTTTCCGGATAGCAGCTATTTTTATGTGGCTTACAACTATTACGCTGACGAAAACAATTACCGCGAAAAAATAGTCAGGTTTACCTACCATCCCGAAACCGGAAAAGCGGACAGTCCGTTTACGTTATTTGAAAATATCTATGGAGCACGTAATCATAATGGTTGCCGCCTGGTAATAACTCCCGGCCGAAAACTGATTTTTACCACCGGCGATGCCCAGGCCACCAGCAACGCGCAAAACATAAATAGTTTGAACGGAAAAACATTAAGAATAAACCTGGATGGAACCATTCCTGAAGATAATCCTTTTCCCGACAATCCGGTATGGACCTGGGGGCACCGGAATCCACAGGGATTGACATTTTCGCCCGACAGCACCATTTTATACAGCAGCGAACACGGCCCAAGCGATAACGACGAGATTAACATGATTACCAAAGACGGAAATTATGGTTGGCCCAATGTTCGTGGTTTTTGTGATCTTAGTTCGGAAACCACATTTTGCAACGACAATAACGTGGTTGAGCCTATTTTTGCCTGGACACCAACGTTGGCGGTTGCAGGGCTTGTATTTTACAATTCCGACTTCATTCCCGAATGGAAAAACAGTCTTTTGGTAACATCGCTAAAAGCGAGCCGGATTACGCAACTGTTGCTAAACGAAAGCGGCACCTCAGTGCTGAAATCAACTGATTTTTTCACCGGAGAATTCGGGCGTTTACGCGATATGTGCATTTCTCCCGATGGCAAAGTTTATGTTGCCACCAGCAATCGCGACAGCCGCGGTACTCCACTCCCCAACGATGATAAAATTATAGAAATAGCGCCCGAAACAACTTCCATTTCTGAAAACGTTAACGGAAATTTTATAACCATCTTTCCGAATCCGGCAAACGATTTTATTACCGTTTCGTTTTCGAAAACGATGAGTAACGAAGCAACTTTTGTGCTCTACAATGTTAGCGGACAAGTTTTAAAATCGGGAAGTCTGGAACCGGTTTCCACAAAAATACCTGTGCCGGAAAATTTTACCGGAATTGCTTTCCTGAAATTAAATGTTGAACATCAGTGGCTGGTAAAAAAGATAATGGTTAACCGAAACTAATGTTTAGCCTATTTTACATTTTGCCCCAATCTGTTGAAGGATTCTTTCCCAGTGTTAGTTCCAGTGTTCCACCATTTCGGATTTCGGTATAGTCAAGATACGAACGATTCAGCGCTTTGCCATTTAATACGGCTTTCTGAATATAAATTTCATCATCCGAATTTTTAATGTTAACAATCCTGAATGATTTATTTTCTGAAAGCTGAATACTTACCTCATCAAAAACAGGTGGCAGAATCCAGAATGAAGTTTCGCCAATATTTCGGGGATAAAGCCCCATAGAAGACAGTACAAACCAGGCCGACATGGTTCCGGCATCGTCATCCATTTCCGGAATATAACCGGTAGGATCGTCTTTAAAAACCTTTCCGATGTAGGGTTCATCCCATTTTTTATGGGTTCCGTAAGGATTTACGGTGGGGTTGAGTAAAATATCGCGCACCAGTTTTTGCGATTTCGATGGCTCGCCCAGTTCATAGTATAAAAAGGGAACGTGAATATCGGGTTGGTTACCTACATTAAACAAGTTATTGCCAAAGAAATAATCCAGTTGGGCAATCGTTTCTTCTCTCCCACCCATTTCGTTTTCAATCCATTTAAAATCGTAAGGAACAAACCAGCGATATTGCCACAATGTTCCTTCGTACAAACCATCGCCATGCATAACATCAGCGGTTTCGCCCATAATTTTGAACTTTTCCTCCCAAACGGTACGATAACTCATTGCCTTCTGAAGAAATTCCTGTTGAAGATCGTCGTGCCCGGTTTCAGCTGCAATTTCCGAAAGCGCCCACCAGTCGTAACAAGCTTCCAGAACTTTATCCGGCGAGTCCATTGAAAGATTTTCAGCCTCTTGTTGCATGAGTGGCAAAATCGCATCCAGCGGCTCATCCAGCAAATTCTTCCGGTAAGCGTCGAGCAAAACCGGAATCGTGTGCTCATTCCGAATTAAAATAAAAGATTCCGTATTGGTTGGGTTATCTGATTTTCCCTGCAAATACAACTGGTACATCGAATTCATCATCTCCTTATAAAGCCCGGGATACAAAACAGAAAGAAGCGGCATTTTGGTACGAAAGGTATCCCAAAGCGACCAACCCGAATAATAATTCCCGCTTTTCGATTGATATACTTTTCCATCGCTTCCACCATAAAAACCCGATAAATCGGCAATGCTGTAGGGAGTTTGAGATGCATGATACAGGTGCGTATAAAACAAAGTCTTTAACGTATCGTTATCCGATTTCACCAGTATTTTATCGAGATAGCTTTCCCAAAGTTTTTCAGCTTCTGTTTTTACTTCGTTAAAACCCTTATTTCCGATTTCTTGGTTCAGGTTATCTTCAGCCTCTGCCGTACCCACCGATGACAGCCCAACTTTTACCAAATAAGCACCTTTCTCCTGACCTTTAAAATAGATATCGAGTAAGCCATCAGACTCTTCCATTCTTTCCGGAGCCTGCTCCAATTCCAGAACATAGTAAAACTTGTAGCTTCCTAATCCGCAATTTCCTTTACATTGAATCCATCCTTTCAGAAAACGCTCATTAAAAAAGATATGATTTTCATCGATAAACCCGGAGTACGAAGTTCTAAAATTGACACGTATTCCTGCATTTTTCTCCGAGGGAAAAGAAAAACGATACACTGCCGAAGTTCTTAATGCCGTTGCTTCTGCCACAATACCGTTTTTTAATGCTACCGAATAATAACCGGGTGAAGCTATTTCCTTGCTTTTATCCATTTCTGCCCCGTTTTTTTCATTTTCGGTAAAGGGGAATATCCTTAAGTTTCCCCCTGTTCCGCTACAGCCAACTCCAGAGGCGCGGTTTTGCGAAAAACCCAGAAAACGGGAAGCATCGAAGTTGTACCCGCCGTGATTGCCCGGATCGGTATCCGGCCCGGCTTTTATCATTCCAAACGGAACGTTGGCGGAAGGATCAGTTTGACCATGATCGCCCGCCGTACAAATAAACGGATCGACATATTTATTGAGATTAGTAGCGGGTTGAAATGAATTACATGAAGTAAAAATGAAAACAATTAACAGGATAAAATAATTTCTATTCATAAAAACAGGGTTTAAAAAAAGGTTACTTTGTACGTTAAATTTACCAAATCCCAAAACTAAAAGAACTTTCTGTACAAAAAGCGGTTTTACCCGTTTACTTCTGCTGAATTCTTTATTTTAATATGGTCGTCCTGCATTTCTACTTCATAAAAGAAAGCAGTAAACATCAACTGAACACCTGATTAAGTACAGGAAAAAGAACATAGACATAACCGAAAAAAGATGAATTTCAGTAATTCAGTAAAAATAAAATATACATCTGACCAGACAGTGACACTTTAAGTTTTTTCAGCGCTCTGCCCATTTGTACCTCAACAGTATTAACCGAAAGATTAAGCTTTTCTGCAATCTCTTTATATTTAAGCCCTTCTTTTCGGTTCAGCACAAAAATTGCTTTGCAGGAGTCCGGCAGCCCTTCAATGGCGCTTTCAATTTTTTGTTCCAGCTCTTTTAATTCAAGAGGATTAGTCGTTTCAAAAAAAGCAGAACTTGCTTTTAACGTTTCCAATTCGGTTGCCTTTTCAATTTCAATTTCTAAAAATCGTTTTTTCTTTCTTAAATAATCAATCGATTTGTTCCGAACAGCGCGAAAAAGGTAATTCCGGATATTTCCCTGGATTGTTATTTTGTCCTTGTCTTCCCAAAGGCGTTCAAAACACTCAATAACAATATCTTCAGCATAATTCTTATCTTTTATAATTGAATCGGAATAAAGACATAATGTATCAAAATAGAAATAAAAAAGATCTTTCAGATTGATAGGGTCGGAAAGATCACTGTGACCTTCATTATGAATTATACTTTCGGAAAGCCTCATTTTATTATCTATATATACATTTCGCTCATCAGACAAAGAATTGAACTTTCAATTACAAAAGCAAATATAAAATATAAAAAGACCAATCCTTAAATTTAAGGATTGGTCTGAAAGCACTAATTAATTGTTATATGCCTGGTTCTGATCCCGTTCGGATTGAGGAACCTGCCAGTAATATTCTGAATACGGAGGTTGAATGGCAGAAAACTTTGTGGCATCCCGATCACCGATTCCAATAGGCAATTGTAATCCTATCAGATAATAAGTCCGGTCTCCATTTTCTGTTGCCAATTCTTTTATCCGTTCATTGTGAATATCTTCGGCCGTAATATCTTCGGCTGAAATATCATTTAATCCGGCGCGGCCTCTCACTTTATTTAGATCGCTGGCAGCCCCGCTTTTGTCATTATTATTGTACCGGATAATGGCACGTGTTAAATAAACCTCGGCCAAACGAATTAATGGCCTGTTTGAACGACGTGCATCAGCAGCACGAAAATACTTATAACTCCAAACCAACGGCGGAACCAAATCAGACCGTGGATCCACCTCGTACCGGTAATACAATTGGGTGTACCTTTTATCGTTGCGTGCTTCTTCTGTTTCGGCATGATTTTCATCCATCCATCCTACCTGAATCATAGAACTGTAGGACATTGCCTGGCTCGACCATGAAGACTGAGCGTCTCTGGCATAATGATTTCGCGAAAATATAGACTCCATCCTTCCGTATGCACCAGAAACTTCATCACAGGCAGTTTGCCATATTACTTCTTTTCCCCAACCATCGGCTCCGTTTTTGTTAAACGCTTCAATCGGATCTTCAGTTAGGTCGTACATACTACTTCCGCTATTGATGATGTAATCGCATTCTGCTTCTGCCTTTGAGTACTCGCCTTTTATAAAATAGAGACGCATCAACATGGCCGAAGCGGCAAATTTATTGGCCCTTGCCCTTACATTTAATTCGTTCACCACGCTGGTATTGTCTTCAAACAATAATTGTTTGGCTTCTGTCCAATCTTCTTCAATTGCATCATATACTTCAGCTACACTTCCTAATGTTGTATTTTTTAACTCCTCGGAAGAATTTACAAATTCACGCCGTAATGTAAAATACCGGCCATCGTTAGTGCCATTAGGATTGTATGGAGGTGCATACATTCTTACTAAATACCAGTAAGATAGCCCCCTCATAAAAAGAAGTTCCCCTTTAAACTGGTCGATTTTATCTTTTTCCAAGGAAGTCATACTGGGGAAAGGATCCTCTCCGGCTTCTTCGGCATCGGCCAGCAGTTGCAAAGGCCCATTACAAGCTGTTATCATTAGATAGAGTTGAGAAAAAGCCCCCTCCATTTCATTTATACAGGCGGCGTTACTAAATTTCCGGTTGTAGTAATCTGCCGAACTACTGGCTCCCACAAATTGAGGGATAAAAACGGCTATATCCGATTCAGTGAAATTTTTTAATGCAATTGTTCCAAATGGATGATACCAGGGATCTTTATTTTGCAAATAATATGGTTCTCTGACACCAAGTTCAAACTCACTTACATTTGACCACGGAAATTGATTGGGCCTTTCCAACTCGAAGAAAGAATCCTGATCGCAGGAAATTCCTGTCAGAGTAATAAATACCAGTATTAAATATTTCTTTATATTATTCATTGTAATAGTTCTTTGTATGATTTAAAAATTAATATTTAATCCCAGGCTATAGGTTCTGGCCTGCGGTATTGAAGAATAGCTTACCAGACTTGCACCTGTGGTTTGATTTACACCGACTTCCGGATCGTAACCGGAGAATTTGGTCAGTGTAAACAAATTGGTTGCACTCAGAGCCACCCGCATGGATTGCATTTTCATTTTCGTAGCAATTCTTACAGGCAACGTATAACCTACCGTCAAATTTTTCAGTTTCAAATAATCTCCTTTTTCAAGATACATGGAAGAAATAAATTTTTCTTCGGTACCATATGTTACCGGATCCTCTGTTGCATTTCCTTCGTCGTCATAATAATGTTGAACATTCATAACAACGCGCGGCCATTTTGCATTATCGCCCGGATTTTGCCATGCTTCGGTAAGCAATTTATTGGAAAGTGCACGTACCCCGCGATTGGGAGTAAGCGTACTTTGCAGCAAACGGTTGTAAATGTAATTTCCGGCGGCAAAACTAAAATTCATTGCCACATCGAAGTTCTTGTAAGCAAAACTGCTGTTAAAACCGCCTACAAATTTCGGCAGTGATGTTTTTCCATCCAGAATCATACGGTTATTCGCCAGATTATCGCTTGTTGCCGGAATAATATTTCCAGTGTGCGAAGTAGTTCCGTCGTCATTTACCTGAACTTCGTAAATCATCGGAATTCCCCTTTCAGTGTCAACCCCTGCCGATTCGGCCATATACCAGTTTCCAAGTGGAAGTCCGGTTTTGAAAATAGTTATCACCTGGTCTTCATCAGCTTCCATTTGTGTAATACCCACATTATTAGCATCTGAATCCGGATCAAGCGCTTTAATTTTGTTTTTGTTGTACGAAACATTAAAACCCAGATCCCATTTAAAATCGCCATTCAGGATGTTGGCATCCACATTGAATTCAACTCCACGGTTTTCCATATCTCCCACATTCTGCCAAATAATATTTCCACCCGAAATCCCGGCGGAATAAGGAAGAGCAACAGCCAAAAGCATATCTTTCACAGATTGTACATAATAGGCCAGCGATCCGTTGATGCGGTTGTTAAACAGTCCATAGTCCACACCAAAATCAAGCGTACTGGTTGTTTCCCATTTTATATCAGAGTTTCCTACACTAATAAACTCTGTACTTGGTATTCCTAATGTGCTGCTGGTGCGCACCGAATAATAGTCGGATGTAATTCCACTTGGGATGTTGGTATTACCGGTCTGGCCATAACTTCCGCGAAGTTTCAACATGCTGATTGTTTCTGATTTAAAGAAATCTTCTTCAGAGATAATCCAACCGGCTGAACCTGAAGCAAAGGTAGCCCATCGGTTTTCGGGTGTAAATTTGGAAATTCCATCGCGACGAATACTTCCTCCAATAATGTATTTATCTTTAAATTTGTAGTTTACACGGCCAAAATACCCTCTTAAATAGCTCTCAGCGGTTAAGTAGCTGTAACCTTTAATTGATTCTGGCGTTCCCACTTCGTGAAAATTTCCAACCAGCGCTTCGCTCTCTAAATAGGTAAGATGATGATATGAACGCGTATTCTCAACCCCGGCAACAACATTTATCCAATGATCTTCCCCAAAGGTTTTATCATAATTAAAAAATGCATTATAGTTTAACACTGTTGCCCTGTCTTTACTCTCCTTGGCAATTGGCCCGTCAATGCGAATACCTTTGCCTCTCCATGACCTTCCCTGATCATATACAAGGTTGGCGCCAAGTTCTCCTTTCAATGTTAAACCTTCCATTATTTGGAGTGTCCCATTCAATCCCTGTAATACATTCAAAGTTTGAAGGTTACTTTCACTGTTTAATGGAGAGATTCCAGCCAGAGCATTTGCTCCGGATAAAGGATTCCAGAAACCATTCACACCAGTATCGGTATCATCATATACTTTCATCCAAGGCAAAGAATAGGCATTTACCTGCGCCCATCCACCGGCTCCTCCCTTTCCATCATCAGATTTTACACGATTATTATCAGTAAATGATACAAATCCCCGATAATTCAGTTTAAATGATTCAAAAAGGTTATAATTTAAATTGGCATTAACAGAGATTGTTTCTAAATCACTGTATTTTATGATGCTGTTATCTTTTCTGTATCGCAAAGACAAGTATGAGTTTCCCTTTTCTGTTCCCTGAGTTGCAGAAACATTAGCTTCAACAAACGAACCTGTACGACTCACCAAATCTCCCCAATCTGTATTTGTTGCCAACGCCTCTTCTCTTGTCATGCCAGCCACCATTCCGTCTAACTGGTTAAGCGAGGTTTGAGGATTAAACACACCGGAAAGGCCACTATTTGCATAAGCAAGATCCATTATTTTAATATATTCAGCTCCCGAAGCCAGGCCAATATCCCTATTTGCCCAGTTGCTAACCCCCGACTTTAAATCCACATTAAAAGTCATTCTGCCTTTTTCACCCGATTTGGTTGTAACTAAAATAACCCCATTAGAACCACGGGAACCATAAATAGACGTTGCAGCGGCATCTTTCAAAACCTGAATTGATTCGATATCGGCAGGATTGATAAGAGACATCACGTTTTGAGAAGTTTCTCCATCGTAATCGCGTCCGGTAGTACCACTAACAATCGGGATTCCATCCACAATCCACAAAGGATCGGTTCCTGATGAAATAGAACTAACTCCACGGATTTTTATTTGAACAGGAGCGCCCGGAACGCCCGATTCACTTGTTACCATTAAGCCCGGAGCCATTCCCTGTAAGGCAGCATCAAACGAAGATGCGTTGGAAGCTTTGAGAATCTCGTCGCTGGTAATCGTTGAAATTGATCCAATAACGTCACGTTTTTTCTGAGTTCCATAGCCAATGGCAATAACTTCACCCAGCCCTACAACAGATTGTTGCAATTGCACATTAATTACAGCCTGCGTTCCAACTTTAATCTCCTGGTTTTCGAAACCCACAAAAGAAAATACAATAACAGAAGAGGTATCTTTTATCCCCAGGCTAAAAACACCGTCAACATTGGTAACGGTTCCCTGTGAAGTACCCTTCAGTAACACTGTAGCTCCCGGAATTGGCTCTCCGTTTCCATCAGTTACTTTACCTGTTATTGTTTTAGTTGTTTGTTTCCCCGGAAGAAAAACAATAAGATTATCATCCAAAATCTTATACGAGACTTCTTTGTCCGGAAAAACCTGGTTAAGAATGTCTTCTATTTTCTCATCGGCAACATTTAAACTAACCACTTTTTCGTGGTTGAATAAATTATCTGCATAGACAAAGCGAAAATTGGTTTGACTCTCAATTACATCAAACACTTCGTCAACAGTTGCATTTGTTAGATTCAGGCTAATTCTGGTGCTTTGAGAATAAACCGAAGCACTTGTGGTTAGTACTGAAAATAAAATCAAGATTAAACTTAACCTCATAATCAAAAAGCTTTTTTTAAAACTCCCGCCAGGCCATACCCAACGTTCGTCAATTCGTTTTTTTTTCATATTTTTATCGTACTAAATAGTTATTAATTTGCCTTTTAAGGCATTATTGATTATGCCGGGAAATGTGGCGTTTCCCGGCATTTTGTTTACTTAGACTGCTCTTTTTTTGATTGATACCGAATTGAAATTCTATTTAAATTAATATTGTAATCGATGGAAGAAGCTAAACTTATTGCATAAAGTACCTGCTCAATGGTTTCATTTTTAAAGTTTGCATTGATTAATACATCTTTCGCTTTTTCATCATCAAAACTGATTTCAACATTAAAATGCCGCTCCAGACTTAATGCAATATCCTCTAATCGTTCCTTTCGGAATATCAGCTTTCCATCTTTCCATGAATCGTAATTAGCAACATTTACCTTTCTGGCTATTAAATAATTAGACTCCTGATAACGAACTTCTTCATCTTTCTCTACCGTTTTCTGATACTCACGTTTTAAGTTTTCAGAAGTGACCTGCCCTGTTCCTTTTACATATGTAACTTTTTGATTTGGCGCAAGAGTAACTATCTGGCGGTTTTCTTCCTCTCCAATTTCGTAGATATTAATTTTACCTTCTTTTAATGTGGTTTCAATAACATTGTCCGCATCATATGACTTTACGTTGAACTGAGTTCCCAGTACCCTGATAAAAATATTTGATGCGTAAACATTAAAGTATTTATCTTTGCTTTTGGCTACATCAAAAAAAGCCTCACCATCCAGATAAACATCTCTTGACTTCTGATTAAAATCTTTATCAAGCCGGAGCTTACTACCGCCGTTTAACCAAACTTTTGTACTGTCGTTCAAAACCACGTATGTTCTGGCTCCTTTTGCGGCAGTTATTTCGCACACAGCACCAGTGGTAACTACATTTGCAGGCTGCAAAAAATAGTTTACCAAAAACCCGGAAACAAAAGCCAAAACAATTACGGCTGCAATTTTCAGGAATACATGAATTGTGCGTGTTTTTTCTTTTTGCTTTGAAGAAGAGTAGATTTTTTGCTGTAAACGAAACCAGCTATCATGCTTATTATATCCGGTTTTATTTAAGACCCCTGATAACAGATAGTTATCTTTAATTTGCTGAAAAAGTTTTTTATTCTCGTCACTTGCCCGAATGAAAGCCAGTAACTCCTTATTTTCAGAAGCTGAGGTTTCTCCGGCTAAATACCTGGCAATTAATCGATTTAAATTGTCATCCATAAAAATACCGATCAGGTTATATGGTAATGACGAAACCCAATTAAAAAACCATTACACAGAACTCATTTTTTTATTTTTTATTTCGAAATAAAAATGAAGAGAAAAGAAGATAAAGAAACTGCTTTCAAACTACATTATTATTCAAATAATAAGATCTACAACGATTGCAAAAAAATAGAGCCTTGTTAGTTGTACAACAAAAAAATTTAATTTCTCCTGCTTTTATCTTTGGGTAAGACCACTTCGGGCTTCTTTTCTTGCTTCCTCAAACTTTTGCCGCATTTCCTTCAAAATGGGTTGAGCATTTGTTTCGGTTGCAAGGTTAATATTTTCTTCCGGGTCGTTTTGGTGATCATATAATTCTTCGTTCCCGTTTTCCACATTTTCGCCCCAGCGGGTGTATCTCCAACGGTCGGTCCGAATGGATGCCCCGTTTCCTCCGGTAATTGTATAAGCTAGTTCTTCGCCCGATTCTGAAGTTTTTCCTTCAATTATTGGCGCCAGACTTTTCCCCTGTAAAATTTCAGGTTGTTTGTCCGACATTCCGCAAAGTTCAGCTAAGGTTGGGTACAAGTCGATTAACCTTGTGATGGATGGATTGGATGAACCATAATTCAACTTATAACCCGGATACGAAATAATCATCGGAATACGAACACTTCCTTCCCATAAACTTACTTTCGACCAGCAATCGTGTTCACCTAAATTATACCCATGATCCGAAATAAAAATCACTATCGTATTTTCCCTTATTTTCAGGCGATCGAGTGTTTCCAGCAATCTGCCTACCTGCTGATCCATAAACCTAACACTGGCCATATAACCTGCTATGGTTTTCTTTTTCTGCTCCTCATCCATTTTCCAAATTAAAGGATTGCTCCGTTTCATTGCCACTTTCGGAACATTATCGCCGACAACAACTTCCGGTACTTTCATTTCATCGTCAGGATAATTTTCATAACAGTTTTCAGGTGCAATTAATGGTACATGAGGACGAACCAACCCCACAGCAAGAAAAAACGGTGCTTCGGGTTTTATCTTTTGTTTATTGCTTCCACCTTCAGGTAGTTTTCCCACCCTGTTTTCAAGAATAGCAATGGCCTGACTAACCGCCAAATAATCGGTTTGCGTATTTGCCCTTTCGTTAGGAAGAACCATTCGGGCAAAATTGCTGCCGTAATGCAGGTTTCCGGGAGAAAGGAGCTCCAGGTAACCGGCACTGTTGGTTTCGGGCCCCATTACGTTGTAGGCATAATCCCATGAATCTGGATCGTCGCCACCGGGCTCGCCTCGTTCAATTCCACCGGGAATTCCCATGTGATAAATCTTTGAAACTCGGGCTGTAAAATATCCGTTCTCTTTAAAGAATCCAGCCATTGACGGATGATTTGCCAACGCAGGAGTTTCTTTCCGATAACTTCCCGGTTGGTCATTATTTCCTAAAACGCCATTAGTCTCCGGAAACAAACCGCTCATAAACGAAGCCCTTGAAGGACCACAAAGCGGATATTGACAATAAGTACGGGTAAACATCACTCCCTCTCCAGCCAATCGATCAAGATTCGGGGTATGTTTATTAATTTCCATATATGGACCGATCCGTGTATTTAAATCATCGGAAACAATTAAAAGAATATTGGGTTGTGCATCTATTTTTAGCGAAAATAAAATCGAAAGAATAACGACTACAGCAATTTTTCTTTTAAGGATATTGAAGTTCATAATTATTATTTTTTGTTTACTTCAGAAACACATCCAAATTTATTCAGCCCCCAACTAAAAAAGTTGTCATTTCGACGAGTTCGCGAGGAGAAATCCCTTCAAATAGTCGGCCCTCTCTCTGCCAGCCGATGGTTCAAGATAACAGGAAATTCACCCCTTTCGCTATCTAACGGAGCGCCATGTTTTAAAGTCACTTAAACCGTTGGCCTTTTGTAATTTCCCCGATACGGACGGGCCAGTAATTTTGCAGCTTCTTCGTTCCCAATAATTTTTCCGCCGGATTCGTTCCAATTTACTTTTGAATTGGTGTAAAATGCTGCCATGGCCAACTGAACGGTAGCAGTAGATTTAAAGGCATCAGCAGGTGTACAATCGATTAGCTTTTTATTTTTAGCTTTTACTGCATTCAGGAAATTTGCCACATGGTTTTCCTGCATTTCAGGATTGGAAATTTCCAGAATATCCTGCTCTTTATTTTTTCCAACCGGCATAATTATCAGTTTGTTATCGGATGCGAAAATTGTTCCGTCTTCGCCATAAAAGAAAATACCATTATTAAACTGAGTGTTTAAGTCGCCTGATCCCCATAGCCGGTGTTGCCAAATAACAGGACATCCTTCAAAATTTAAAGTGGCATTTAATGTATCGGGAGTAGTTATTTTTCCGGCCAGAACATTTAAACCTCCGGTCGTTTCAAATGAAACCGGCATATCAAATCCCATAATAGTTCGAATAATATCGATATGATGAATCCCCCAATCTACAAGATGTCCGTTTCCATATTCTTTTTCCAACCGCCAGGCTTTATGACCAATATTTGGTCGATAAGGAAGTTTCGGAGCAGGCCCACACCAAGCTTCCCAATCCAACGATGCAGGTGGTTCCTGGATAGTAACATCACCAATTGCCGGATTGTAATGAATTTGCGCTCCAATCTGATGAACTTTGCCAATTTTTCCTTCTTCGATTAACGATTTTGCTTTTTTGAATGCCTGGCTTTGTCTGCGCTGAAATCCAATTTGAACAATATTTCCTGCTTTTTCAGCCGCTTTCACCATGGCTTTTCCTTCTTCCACATCGTAGGCAAGTGGTTTCTCACAATAAATATCGTAACCTTTTTCGCAAGCCGCTATAAATTGCAAGGCATGCCAGTGCGACGGAGTTCCAATAAAAATTGCCTGCAATCCTTTTTGTTCCAAAAGTTCTTTGTAATCCTTATATTCCTTCGGACGGCTTCCCTGCAATTTTTCCAGTTCATCAGCACTGTTTTTCAAATGTTCGGTATCTACATCACAAACTGCAACAATCTCCACTCCGCCAACCTTCAACGCAGCCGTAGAAATAACCATTCCATACCAGCCACAGCCAATTAAACCTACTTTCAGTTTTTGTTCCTGTGCAAAAGCGGGAATATTAAAAACAGTGATAAGACCTGCAGTTACCGCTGAAGACTTTTGGATAAAAGCTCTTCTTTCCATAATTAATTTGGTTTAGATTTTATTTTTAAAAATAGTAAAAAAGAAAAAACAGGAAAGTCTTTTTGAAATCTACTTTCTTTTTCCTGCAATTTGAGTATTTGCAAATGTGGTTAAATGTGAGGCGCCAACCACTCTCATCATCATTTCAAAATAATCGCAATAATCCTGCGTGTTTTCATTATAATTATCTACACAATCGATTCCTGTCTGAATTGCTTCGTTTAACTGATATACCGGCATTGTTATGGAAGCCAATGTGAAAAATATTTTATGGTCTTCAAACAATACCGTAAGATAAAATTGAAGAGCTAACTCATTTTCATCCTCGTCAAGGAAATTATTCACGCCTTTGTACAATATATATGCAATAGATTGATTTTCATCCAGGTCCATAACATATGAATAATCTTCATCCTCAATAAAACCATTTACTGCCGCACCAAAAGTTTCATCTAACACAGCAAGAAGTTCGTCAGTAGCCATGTCAATATCATCGTAATAGGCTTCATCATCAAGATATCCGCCATAGACAAGTTCAAAAAAATAACTTCCTACTTCGCCATAAGAACTTAAATCGGCAGCAAAAGAACCATCTTCAGGATCGTAGTTCAAATCACACCCTTCAGGGACTGCGATAACCATTCCATGATTGACATCCTCGTATATATCATAAGCCAACTCATCATAGTCAACATTAATATTGTTCGCTTCAAATTCTTCTGCAAACGAGACCAGGTTATCCGGGTCAACCGATGTTGCAGCCATTTCGATAAAAGAACGGTTTTTGGTTTGATAAAACTCAAATTCGCCATCGCTGTAGGAGCTATACATTTTATCCAATTGACTACTGATTTCATCATCATACCATTCAGCACTTTTGGTGTCGTCTTCTACCATATCAACCTGAACAACAGCCGAAAAAAGAATGCCTGCATTATCGATTGATGATGGCAAGGAAGCTGTTTGCGAATTTTCCAGTTCTGTCAGGAAAATTGCCGGTATAGCCCAACTTACGTTGATTTGACCTCCTTCCAAACCACCATCACCTATTCCAACCAAATTCCCTTGTTTATTGTAAATCGGAGAGCCCGAATATCCGGGTAGCAAACTACCATTCAGATAATAAATTGGCAGGTCGATTTTAGGAAATCCAAGTGCAAAAAGTTTATCTTTAGTCTCCTTTTTTACCACAACATATTCGAGCGTTTCAGGGTTGGCATCACCTTTCGACATTTTTTGAGTCCGATGTCCATCAGCCCCGCCATGATACCCCTGAGCGTAAAGCGGTTCATCAAAATGCACACCGTTTTTTTCAATGCTTGTTATCGACTTCACTGGTTCAGGAAGCTTATTATCACCACTTAAATCAACTTTTAGCAGGACCAGATCGCCTTTTGTCAGAACTTTAGCGACAACAGCGTCACGCCAATACTGATTAAGATATTGAACCTCAATTCTACCACCCTTTTTCATCGCGTGCAGCGAAGTAACCACCCAGTCATCCTGCTTCCAAATAAATCCACTGCAAATATTTGCTTTACCCGAACCCGAAACCATCACCTTAACCAATGATTTTGCGGTTTCCTTTGGATCCATCTCTGCAAATCCCGTTTGTATGACCAAAACCGATATAACAACCAGGCTAATTATTTTTTTCATCATTAAAGATTTTAATTAATTCCAGATACAACGTTTTTTGGTTTTCGACAGGAATGGTTTTTTCAGTATTTTCTAACACAATTTTCCAGTTTCCTCCCAAATCGCTCATTGATTTTTTTATTTCGTCAAGTTCACTGTTCGCCGAGAGACTTAAAAGTGCGGGAGAGCTTTTTATTTCGATCTTACCCTCTGTTCCCAATCCACAAAAGCTATCGCGAAGTGCGATCATGGCATTAATAAAAACCTGGTCAGGTAAAAGAGGCTCAAGATTTATGGCCAGTTCTTCCCAAATTCCTCCGGCCCGTTTAAACGATCGGATAATTTCGCTTTTGGGAAAACTTGTTTTTGCTGAATTCAATACATAACATTGCCCTAAATCTACTTCGGTCGAAAAAAGTACACTTTGCATTGCATTGTTTCCACCTTTAAATTTACCCGTATCGGCAGCACTTGTGCCAAACCATCCTATGGGCACAAAATCGAAGGTCTGACGTGCAACATAATACAATGCTTCATTTTTTTCAAAGCCTGTTTCAGTATATTCCCGCATCAAATCAGAAGTAGTTGGCGAAAGTGCATTTTGAGTTCGTATATACATCCCCAGTAAAATACCGACAACTGCAAATATGCCAAAAGAGCCAATGCGGAGGCTTTTAATAACACTCATGTATTTGTCGTTCAACCCCAGTAAAATCACAAGTAAGGATGACAAAGTACCGATGATACTGCTAACCACCGGGGAAACAGCCAAACCAAGTAATAAACCCAGAAGTAATCCAACTCCCAGGCCATTTAAGAGCGAAACGATAATTTCAAGATTTGTTGGTTTTGTGTTTTCCTTTTGTGATGATTGCTCATCCTGAATTTGTCCAATATCCGGAGATTGCTGATTTAGTTCATGCTGTTCTGTGGTTTCCATGTTTTGTTTATCTTCTTTAAAAAAAGGTTTAAGCTTATCTGAAACTGTTTTAATGGTATTAATTATATCGGTCATTTTATGGAAATAAAATTTGAAATACCGGAAACGTGCACTTAAAACAAAGATTGACTTAAATATGTTTAAATCAGTCACTAAAAACCCACACACGGGTATTGAACAGATAGGATTTCACATTATGGATTAACCATCATTCCGAAGAAAATTATAGCCTTTTCTACTCAAAAATCATTTGATTTAAACAAAAGAAACCTAAAGATGGCCGATAAATGATAGGCGATAAAAAGTTTTCAGGCAAACATCCTGCTAACTATTTCATATAAAAACAAAAGCAGTATTTCAAAATTTACCTTGTTGAATAATATTAATTCCCTAAATTTTTAAAATTAAAAGTTATGTAAAATCGCTATTGACAGCTGATTTTAATATATTTGATTCGTTTGAATATTAATAAAAATACTAAATCATGACTCAAAAATTTTCACTTCTGACGATTTTAATCTTATTCCTATTTTCAACAGGATTAAAGGCAGAAATTAAACTTCCGGCCATTTTTGGCGACGATATGGTTTTACAGCAACAAACCGATGCTGCGATATGGGGAAAAGCATCAGCAAACAAAGGAGTTAAAGTAACAACATCGTGGAATAACAAAAGTTATTCAGCAAAAGCTGATGCGGACGGAAACTGGAAAGTAAAAGTGCAGACTCCGGTTGCAGGTGGCCCGTATTCCATTTCAATTTCAGATGGAAAAACACTAAAACTCAACAATGTTTTAATTGGCGAAGTGTGGGTTTGCTCAGGTCAGTCAAATATGGAAATGCCCATGAAAGGATTTTACAACCAACCCATACTTGGTGGTCATGAAGCAATTGTGACTTCAAAAAATGAATCTATTCGTCTTTTTACAGTAAAAAAAGATAAAAATCTGACTGAAAAAGATGATTTTGAAGGTAGCTGGCTTGAATGTGAACCAGGTAACGTTGTTGACTTTAGTGCAACAGGATATTTTTTCGGAAGAATGCTTCAGCAAGTTCTGGATGTTCCTGTAGGTCTAATTTGCTCAAGTTGGGGAGGTACACGAATTGAGCCATGGATGAGCGAAAGCGGAATTAAAAATTTTGACTGGGTAAAACAACCTGATAAAAATATGACTGGTGAATATAGCCAGCAAACACCAACTGTTCTTTTCAATGCAATGATTTCGCCAATGGTGGGTTACGGAATTCGTGGCGCTATCTGGTATCAGGGAGAATCGAACCGTAACGAACCTAAAGAATATTTTAAATTGATGCCTGGCCTTGCCGACAACTGGAGAGCCGAATGGGGAGTTGGCGATTTTTCATTTTACTATGTACAGATTGCTCCTTTCAACTACGGTACAAGCGGGCTGAATTCAGCATATTTGCGCGAGGCTCAACTAAAGGCTGCTGATGAAACCACCAACTTTGGGATGGCCTGTATTATGGATACCGGTGAAGAGTTTTGTATCCATCCGGCACATAAAAAAGCTGCAGGTGAACGCCTGGCATATCTGGCGCTGGCAAAAACGTATGGTCAGGAAGGAATCGAATATTCAGGCCCCGTTTTAAAAGATATGAAAATTGATGGAAGTATGGTAAAACTTTCATTTGACCATGCAAAAAACGGGCTTACTACTTTTGGAGCGCCATTAGAACATTTCACCATAGCTGGAGAAAATAAACGGTTTGTTCCGGCAAACGCTGCAATTACCCGTGAAGGAATTACAGTATCCTCACCACTGGTGGAAAAACCGGTTGCCGTTCGTTATGCATTCGATGATTTTGTTGTTGGCGAATTATTTAATATCGAGGGGTTGCCTGCATCTTCTTTCAGAACAGACGATTGGGAAATCAAGTAGTTTAAAGTGTCAGGTTAAAAGTTCAAAGTTAAAAGTTCAAAGTTGATTGATCTTCTTTGAACTTTGGACTCTACTGTACTCCCTTCACATTCATTGTTAAAGTATATACTCCTTTTCTTGCGGTAATGAATAATATGTTTCTTTTCTTTCCACCCAGACAAACATTAGCCGGACTTTCAGGAACATCAATCTCTTCAATTAATTCTCCGGCAGGATTGTAAACCCATACTTTTCCAGAGGTCAGATACACATTTCCTTCATTATCAATAGTCATTCCATCGCTTCCTTTGGGTGCAAAAAAAGTTTTATTGCCCAAAGTACCATCTGGCTGAATATCATATTTCCAGGTTTCTCCAGCCTGAATATCGGCAACATATAAAGTTTTACCATCGGGAGTCCCAATAATTCCATTGGGTGTTTTATAATCGTCGATAACTCTTGTTATTTCTCCACTTTGGCTCAAATAATAAACTCCGCGAACATCCTGATCTTCTTTATGACCTTCTGTCCACCACGGACGATGATAATAAGGGTCAGTAAAATAAGTTCCGCCGTTTGGTGAAATCCATAAATCATTTGGTCCGTTCAGGTTTTTCCCTTGGTAACCCTCGTGCAAAACCACCAACTTATCATCTTTATCAAAATATCCCAATTGATTTTTTTCATCGGCGCAAGTCACCAGAACTCCTTTTTTACTAAAATACATTCCGTTAGAACGCCCGGTTCCTTCCAGATAAAGCGAAATTCCATTTTTCTCGTCCCATATAAAAATCTTATCGTTGGGTTGATCGGTAAAATACACTTTTCCGTCAGGGGCAACTGCCGGTCCTTCTGTAAATGCAAAGCCATCACCTGCTTTTTCTACTACAGCATTTTTTGCAATTATTCCACTTTTACCTTGCGCTGAAGCAGATAAAACTGAGGAAATAAATACGACGATGAAGAATAAACCTGTTCTCATTATTTTCTGGTTTAGATATTTCAATAAAAAATCAATTATAACAATATCGATATTAACGAACTGCTAAATTTAAAGGAATTTATTTACAATCGTTATGAAATTATTTTCATGGTTAACCAGCATCAGGTTTGTATTTTAAGCAGCCTGATTTATTTTTTAAGAAAATGAAGAGATACCAAATATTATATCAATTTTAATTTGTCTGTTCGTTGCTCCGTGCACCAGCTGATGTATTCAGAATCTGACTCAATAGAAAAGTGCTGAAATAGATTTAACATGAAGTTCCGTAATAGAATGTGATACAACTGAAATGTGATCAAAATTGAACTTTACCGTTTAAAATTACTTTTATTCAATTAATGCTTTTATAATAACAGGCAGATGATCCGAAGGATATTTCTGTTCATAATTATCAGTTAAAACGCCATATTTCAAAACTTTTATGTTCTTACTCACAAAAATATAGTCAATTCTGCGTTTCAGCGGAGCATTAAAATTAAAACCATTAGAAGTGCCTTCCGGCCCGTAAGGAGGCATTTGGCTGACTTTATAAGAATCATCTAAAAATGAACTTAACATTTTAACCTGTTCTGTATCCGGAGTTGAGTTTAAATCACCAAGAAAGAAAACAGAATTTTCGCCTGCAATTTCTTTGATTTGTTTAATCATCAAAACTCCCGACTGACGACGCGCTTCTACTGCCCGATGATCAAAGTGTGCATCAAAAACAAAAAATGTTTTATCGGTCATTTTATCTCTGAATTTACCCCAGGAACAAATTCGTTTAATTTGTGCTTCCCATCCGTACGATGGTTCCCCAGGCGTTTCGCTTAACCAAAAATCACCTTTATCAAGTAACTCAAATCGGGCATTCCGATAAAAAATTGCCGAATGTTCGCCTTCGGTTTTTCCATCGTCCCTGCCTACTCCAACAAAGGAATATTCTTTCATCGTCGCCAAATCATTAAGCTGATCAATCAGTCCTTCCTGAGTCCCGAATATATCAAACTCGTGAAACCGGATTAGCGCTTTTACATGTTCCTTTCGATTTTCCCAAGCATTTTCACCATCGCCTGGATTATTATACCGAAGATTATAAGTAGCAATATTGATGCTGTTTTCTGTTTTTTGTGCAAAAGTTTGATTAAAAGCCGGTAATCCAAAAACAATGGAAGCAAAAAGCATAAAAAGCCGGAAATTAATTTTTGTGAATCCTGTATTTAATTTCATAATAAAGATTTTAGTTGGGTTAAATAACTTAAAATTGAGAACGAATAAAAAATACTCGTTCTCAATTTTTTAAGATTCTATTTGAAAAATATCCAATCAGGCACTTCAGGTATCATCATTCCCATCCTGTATTTTGCCCCAGGGCCGGATTCATAAGTACATCCTCTTCGGGAATAGGGTAAAAATAACGTTTATCATCCCAAAGCCTTGGAATATTATCTAACCAGGTTAATTCTCCGCTTGTACCATTTGTAAGCCGCTGCGGGTTTGGTTCCCCGTTTATTGTAGCACTTATTTGTACAAACTGGTACGTTACATTTGGCAACGGGCTTGGAACCTGTTCAACAAATATAACATCATCAATTCCATCGCCATTCAAATCCATTGGAACATTAATTGCAGGGACATAAAAACCTCTCCAGTTCATTTTCATCAATTCACCCTTTTTCCAGCGAATTAAATCCTGAAAACGAAATCCTTCCATTACGAGTTCAATACTGCGTTCCCTTCTTACTTCCAGTATTACAGGATCACTTATATTCGGGAAATAATTCGATTGCAGATATTCGTCGACAACTGTTGGTAATTGATCCAAACCTCCGGTAATTCCAGCACGGGCTCTTAATGCGCCAATAGTCAGTGCCCAATCCGAATTTGTTATCGTCCCTAACTCAGCTTTTGCTTCGGCATAATTTAACAACACTTCGGCATAACGAAATATTGAAACTGAATTATCGTTATAGTCCCTTAAATCGTAATATGTATCATCCAAACACCATTTTATGGGCTGGTAGCCGGTAAGAACATAACCAAAATCGGGTGGTGCTGGTATTGGCGTTCCTCCATGTATTCGTTTATAATCGCCGAGACGTATCGTTTGTTTTAACCTTAAATCCCGGTTTTTAACTTCTTCAGGAAAAGTTAATGTTTCATAACCAGCAGATGAAGTAAATGGAGTACCGTCGAGGTTGAGGTATGTATTTACAAATGTTCGCGTTAAACTCGATTTAACGCCATAAGTTGGACTGGTATATTTCCAGTTCGCTGCGTGCAGAACACCTAACCCCTGATTCATAACGACCGCAAGCATAACTTCTGAATTTATGGGGTTATTGCTGATAAACAAATTACGATAAGCCAAATCAAGGCCTCCCGACTGGTTTAAAGTATATCCGGAATTTTCCATTACCGTTTTGGCGGCTGACGCTGCATCATCAAGCCATTTATTTGCTGATGATTCTAATCCAAACTCTGTATGATACTTTCTGAAGGTTCCTTCGAATATACAGATTCTCGATTTCAATGCATAAGCCACCCATTTGGTAACCATGCTTCCGGTTGCATCACTTCCTTGTGTTATGTGGTTACATGCGTAATTTATATCGGCCAAAACCGAATCCATTACAAGTGTTCTGGAATCCCTTCCGGCGTAAAGCAGTTCATCGTCGTTTACATCGGGAACTTTATTAATCCAGGGAACATCGCCAAATCTTACAACCTTTTCAAAATAGAAAAATGCCCTAAAAAAACGTGCTATACCAATGTAGTTTTGTCTTACTTCCAGGGAAACATTTTCGTTATTACAATTTTCTATAAAAAAGTTGATATTTCTTAAATCAGACCAATCCCATCCGGATCCCTGGTTAGCACCATAACCATTTGTAAGAAAATCAGCCATTGAGTTTCTTGCTATATAATCCGACATATCGTCGCCAAGATAGATATTCTCAGCTGAAGGAAGGATATTATAAAATGAGTATGAATATAGTTCAAGACCTGCCTCCGTATTAAATACCGGATCCTTAGAAACTTCAGACTTCGGAAGTTCCTGCATTTCACATGATACCAGCACCAATACAAATAATATTAAATATATATTGAAATATTTCATGATTCTTTTACTTTTTGAGTTTCTAAAATGTTGCTGAAATCCCAAATGAGATGGTTTTCAAAATAGGATAATTAAGTACATTTCCGCTTCTCCGGCCAGACCCCGAGGTCAATTCAGGATCAGAACCTCCAATGTTTTCAACATCAAAGTCTTTTGTAGTTTTGTACAATGGAGACCAGGCCCAAAGGTTCTCCCCGGAAAGGTAAACCTTTAAGTTAGAAAGGAAGGAAACCTTTTGCATTACAGTTTGTGGAATAGTGTAACCAAGTTGAATATTCTTGAGCCTGATATATCCAACGCTCATGATATAACGTGATTGTACGACTGACAGTTCCCTGCCTGCTCCCTGTGCAATATACCCTCTATAACGTGGCAAAAAAGCATCAGGGTTACTCTCCGACCAAATATTATCCAATTGCCATTTGGGCATGTTGTTGTACGGCCTGTTATACTGCCCCCAGAAATGACTGGCTTCTCGATCCGGAAACCAATCCTGTTTTCCTATTCCCTGGAAAAAGCTGGAGAAAAAGAAATTATTCCAGTTAGCTCCAATGTTAATTCCATAAGTATATCTTGGGCTTGAGTTTCCAACAATCTGAAGATCTCCCGGATCACTTATTCGATTTTGGCCAATATTAATTTTTTCATCATTATTCAAATCTTTGAATTTTATATCTCCCGGTAAAAGAATCTTATTCGAAGAATTTTGAATATAAGACTGATCGGCATGGGCTTCGATTTCCTCCGGAGTTTGAAACAATCCTTCAGTAACAAATCCCCAAATTTCTCCAAGTTCCATTCCTTCGTAGTAGTCAGATAATAACTTTTCAGGATTATTGAATTTTGTAATTACCGATTTATTGTCGGCCAAAATAACCCGAACATCATAATTAAATGGCTTTGAAGCAAGTTTGAATTGGTTGCGCCAGCTAACCGATATTTCCCAACCGTTGGTTTTCATATCGGCATAATTCCCTTTTGGAACACTTGCTCCAAATACCGCAGGAACAGGTAACCCATTGGTGTACATATCCGTGGTCAACCGCTGGTAAATATCACCCGTAAAATTCAATCTATTAGATAAAAAACCCAAATCCAATCCAAGATTTTTTGTTGTTGCTGTTTCCCAGGTAAGTCCCTCCGGAATTACGTTAGGCTGCGATGTTACTGCGGGCCGTGTTCCGTTAATAACGCGACTTGACTGAGAAATATTAAATAATTCGATGTATGAATATGGCGACACATTCCCGTTTCCAAGCGAACCATAAGAAGCTCTTATCTTTAAATTGGAAATCTTACTTTCATCCATATTCCAAAATGACTCATTGGATAATCTGTAACCCACTGAAATTGATGGAAAGAATGCAGTTTGCTGGTCTGATGGAAATTTAGAAGATGCATCGAGCCGCCCATTCAATTCTATTAAATATTTGTCTTTAAAACTGTAATTTACCCGATAAAACTGGCCAGCTATCCTCCATTTATTGTAACTGCCATCTGTCGAAATATTTTCTCCTATTGTTAAAGCAATGCTTTCAGCATCTTCAAATAAAATACCGTTACGTTGAGCCTGAAATGACTCAAATGTACTTTCCTCGTAATTGAACCCGGTCATCACTTTCAGGTAGTGATTTTCGTTAAACGTATTTTCGTATTCACCATATATATTGGTAGCGAGGTACTTTGTCTCAGAGCTAATCCGGGTAATATCATTCGTTGTAGTTCCCACATAATTCACAACGCCTTCCTGCCGGCTGTAAGGTATTTGAATTCTTCTTCTAAAACTTGATTCATTGTTTGAAGAAAAAGTAAAATCGCCTCTAATCCGAAGTTTATTATCGAATAGGTTGGCATTAATACCTGTAGTATTTTTAACATAGGTGCGGCGCGTATCTATTCCGTTTTTATTGTACCACATATCACCGACAGTATAGGCTGCCGAATGTGTCATGGTACCATCGGGATTAAGCATGGGGGAGGTTGGATGTCCTTCGTCAGCAATATTTCGCCAAATACCTCCACCCTCACCTACGTTTAGTGGTTGATGATATTTTTGTTGTGAATATTCTGTATTATTCTCAATGGTTAGCCATTTGGTAATTTCTATATCTCCTTTTGCTCTGAAGTTATAAATCGAGTAATCGTCGGAGTTATATCTGAATAGCCCTTGTTGATCGTTATACCTTCCTGAAATGTAATAGCTTACTTTATCATTACTTCCCGAGACAGATAAATTCTGATCTATTGACGTAAGATTGTCCTTATATAATAATTTATACCAATCGGTACTTGTGTAATAAACGTAATTTCCGTTGTTATCAACCTCAACTCTTGGAAGATCAGGATTCTCTGAACGCCTTTTCAACTCTTCAAGATAAGCAAGGGAAAACGCCTGAGTTTTATTCATTGAAGAAGGAATACGGCTGTAATCATTCCATGCGTTGTATGCTTCACTAAACCATTTTGCATAAGTATATCCATCAGTTACAAAGTCGGGTACAACAGTAGGCGATTTTATTCCGTAATTCATTGTATAGTTCACTGTAATTTTGCCGGCCTGGGGATTCTTTGTTGTAATAAGAATAACGCCAAAAGTTCCTCTGGCACCATAAATTGCAGCCGACGCCGCATCTTTTAAAACGGAAATACTTTCGATATCATTTGGATTTAATAAGCTTGGGTCACCTTCTACACCATCAATTAAAACCAGAGCTGAACCACCTTGTCCGATAGATGATGATCCACGAACTTCGTAAGAGGCACTGCGGATTGGTTTTCCATCTGCCAATGTAATCGTTAAATTAGGAACAACACCTTGTAATGCCTGAGTAACATTGTTAACCGGCCGGTTTTCCAAAACTTCGGAGTTTACCTGCTCCACGGCTCCAGTAAGATTTATTTTTTTCTGGGTGCCATATCCAACAACTACAATTTCATCTACTCCAAATGTTTCTTCCTCAAGAGTAACTGTAAATGTGGTATTTCTGGCAATTGGCACTTCCTGTGTTTTCATTCCCACAAAAGAAAACAACAAAGTTTCAGCATCAACCGGAATAATAAGAGAAAAAGTTCCATCAGTATTTGTAACAGCACCAATGGTAGTTCCTTTGACCAAAACACTAACTCCGGGCAAAGGTTGCCCTGCTGTATCAACAACTTTACCGGTAATCTGTTTTTGCTGTGCCTGTTGCTTAATCAATTTCCCATTTACAACAGCAGGCAGTTCCAAATCTTCATTTTCAAGAATTACAATCTGTCGATCGTAAATACGATAAGCATTTTTTGTTCCGGCAAACAATTGATTTAAAACAGGTTCTACTGTTTCATTTTCAACAGTTACATCAACCCGGCGATTTACATCAACAGACTTTTCGTTGTACAACAGTATAAATTCACTGTTTTGCTCAATTTCGTGAAATACTTCCCCTACGGTTGCATTGCTTAGTTTAAAACTGAATTTTGTAGCTTGCGAGTAGCTTCTATCAGCTGCAGAGACAGCCAATACTGCGAACAAGAATAAGGTCAGTAGCTTCATTTTCAACAAGATTTTTGACTTACTCCCAAAAAGGAAGCAGTGCAGCATACGTTTTTTTTTCATAATTTCGCAACGTTTAGATTAAACACTTTTAATTTATCCGAAAACCGGAGAGCCTGCCCGCTCAACGGTTTTCTCTTTTTTTATCTTTCTACGTTATTCTTTCATTTTATTTTCAATATATATCACTTTTTCATTAATTATATAATCAATCTGAGCTACATCAGCCAACGCCATCATCACTTCCTCTAAGGATTCTTTCAAATCCAGCTTACCGGTTATCAATTCGTGGGATGAAAAACTTTTAGGGATTTTAATTTTAATGTTGTAATATCTCTCCAGTTTATTTAATACAGAAAATAAGCTTTCTTTTGAAAATTGCAGCCATCCCTCAGTCCAAGCCATATAAACTTTTGCATCAGGCACCTCAAACACATTCATTTCGTTGAGCTGTTTGTCAAAATTCACTTTTTGATAAGGATGCATAACAATCTCACTTTTACTTAGGCCAAGCAGAGTATTTTTTTTAACAGCCACACTTCCCTCCACCAAAACAGTTTGAATTGAATTATCTGAAGGATAAGCAGAAACATCGAAATAGGTTCCGAGCACGGTAATATCCAGTTGTCCGGCTTTTACAACAAAGGGCTTGTTCTTATTTTCGGCTACTCTAAAGCAGGCCTCGCCTTCTAAAAAAACTTCCCTTTTATCAGAAACAAAATGGGTGGGAAAGGCAAATTTACTACCGGCATTTAACCATACTTTGGTGCCATCAACCAACAAAAGTTCAGAACGTTTACCAAACGGAATAATTACTTCATTCATTTCAACATTATGCATGGGTTCCGTTTCTGCATTAGCCAAGTTGATAATACTGTCGCTATCAATAATAAGTTTATTATGCTGGTCAATTGTAATGCAGGAATTATCCTTTTGCAAAATAATTTCGTTACCACCACTTAGTATTAAACGAGCATTATCACTTTGACTTACAACAGATTCCGAGACGAACGTATAACTACTTCTGTTACTATTGCGGTTAAAATAGAAAGTCATTCCTATAGTAACAATAATCAGAATTGTTGCTGCCCAACCAATTAATCTGCGCTGTTTTATTTTTTTGATTTTTTGCTTATACGATAGTTCAAAACGATTTATATTTTGCCACATTTCAACGACGGATTCTTCATCAAGAAGTTCATATGAATCTTCTAACAATTGAATAATCTCACGTGCTTTATAAGCTTTTTTTCTAAATTCAGGATGCTTTTCAAAAAGGTTTTCCCATGTAGATTTATTTTTGTGATGAAGAGCCCAGGAAATAAACGATTTATCTTCAAATAATTCTTCAATAGTATATTCAGGATATTTTGATACCATTCCAATAGCTGCTTTTTGCTGATTCTGTTCTTTATTATAATAAAGACTATTATTTAAATTTTGTGGACATATAAAATCTATTTTATAAAAAAGATGCTTTGCCATTATTGAAAAGCGCCTTCTTTTTCCAAACTAAACTACTCCACCCCGCATTAATCGAACTATTTATAAATTAGAAGAGGACTCGTTTTTATTAACTAAAATTTCAATTATTTTTTTGTGATTTTTTTGAAGAAGACATAACAGGAAAAAGAAACAATATAATATTCACGTCTGTCATTACACCTTTTAAGGCCTTTATTGCCCTGAATACCTGCTTTCGGGCTGAATCATATTTTAATGACATAAGTTCGCAAATCTGGTCATATTCAAATTCGCAGGTAAACCTGTAAAATAATATCTCGCGTTGTTTGGGGCTTATTTGCTGAAGAGCTTTTTTGATTACTTCGTTTTGATGGTTCTCCTGTTCCTTTTCAATAAAGTCCTGCTCGGCCGAATATATAATTTCAGGCAATAAATCCTCTTCTGACAAGCTACTGAAAATAGAATTTTGATTTCTGATATTTTTTAACAACATCCGACGAAAAGAACGCAAAAGATAAAACCTGATATTATCCGTTTCACCGAGGTTCTCTCTTGTTCTGATTAAATTTACAAACAGATCCTGAATGGTATCCTTTACCAAATTCTCATTATCGGTAATTTTTTTCCCATACCGAAACAAAAATTGAACATACTGATAATAAATATACGAGAGAGCATAATTCTCACCACACCTGAAATCATTCCATATTTTTCTGTCTGAATTCATTTTTATTATATCAAATATAAATTCAATTGCAACAAGAACAAAAGTTTAATGGCCTATCTTTTTTGTTCTGAATATATTATTGTCAAACAACATGTTTTTCAACTCTGCACTTATTTGTATTTTGCAACTAATTTATTCAATAACTTAAATAGCAATAAAAATGAAGAAAAATAGTCTCATTTTGTTACTTTCAATACTTCTCACCTCTGTCGTATTTGCACAATCCGGTTACGAACCAAGCGGAAAAAACCTTGAAAATAGGGAATGGTTCAGGGATGCCAAATTTGGATTGTTTGTACACTGGGGAGTTTACAGCATTCTTGGCGATGGGGAATGGGTAATGAACCAGCAACAAATCCCAATTCATCAGTATGAAAAACTACCCGCCTTTTTCAATCCGACCCAGTTTAATCCCACAGAATGGGTTGCAATGGTAAAAAAAGCCGGTATGAAATACATCACCATCACCAGCAAACATCATGACGGGTTTGCCATGTTCGACTCAAAAATAAGCGATTATGATATTGTTGACCGAACTCCGTATGGAAAAGACGTATTAAAAATGCTAAAAGAAGAATGCGACAAACAGGGAATTAAACTTTTCTTTTATCATTCGCAGTTAGACTGGCATAATACGGATTATTTTCCGCGGGGAAACACCGGGCAAGGTTATACCGGCAGGCCGAAAAGCGGAGACTGGGACAAATACATTGACTACATGAATACTCAACTTTCGGAATTGCTGACTAATTACGGAGAAGTTGGCGGTATCTGGTTTGATGGCATGTGGGATAAACCGGATGAAAACTGGCGTTTGGATGAAACTTACGCTCTCATTCATAAACTGCAACCAGGAGCACTGATTGGAAGTAATCACCATATTGCACCTATTTCAGGCGAGGATTTTCAGATGTTTGAACGCGATCTGCCCGGAGAAAATTCGATGGGATTTAATCAAACCGGAACTATTTCGGAATTGCCGCTTGAAATGTGCGAAACCATGAATGGGTCATGGGGATTTAATATTCGCGATCAACATTACAAATCTTCGAAACAGTTAATTCAAACGATGGTAAAAGCGGCAGGTTTTGGAGCTAATTTTCTGCTAAATACAGGCCCGATGCCCAACGGGAAAATTCAACCTGAAAACATCGACACGTTAATGGTAATGGGAAAATGGCTCGACAAATACGGCGAAACCATTTATGAAAGCAGGAAAGGCCCAATTCGTCCGCAGGATTGGGGAGCTACAACATTGGGGAAAAATGGAAAAATTTACGTCCATCTTTTGGAAATAAAAGATGTAAATCTGTTAATTCCGTCTCTACCCGGAAAAATTAAATCAGCAGTTTATTTCGATGGTGGTGAAAAGGTTACGTTTAAAGAAACTGAATTCGGAATATTGCTAAATATTCCAAAAGAAAAACAAGATAATACTGATACAATTTTAGTATTGGAAATGAAGTAAAGCCTCTCGTCAATATAAAGAGCTAAAGACACCGGAAAGTTCCGGTGTCTTTTTTTATTTCCAAATCGTTACAGTTCCTATTTTCTTTTCTGTAATTCAATCTGAAGAAATTACAAAAAAATCAATAGTAGCAGGCTTTTTCAGCACTATTTTAGAGAATAAAGAATAACTTTGAATTTTAGCCTTAATCGGGTAAAAGTCAGTTGATAAATACTTTCAGATAACGGTTGAGGTAAAATAAAAAACAATTCAACTACCGACGATGAGAACCATTATCATTGAAGACGAACAGTTAGCTGCTTGTCGACTGGAAATGATGGTAAAGACTATTGATCCCTCTATCGAAACTACAGCCAAATTAAGGTTGGTTGAGGATTCAATCGAATGGTTTAAAGCCAACAAACCTCCCGATTTAATTTTCCCGGACATTCAACCTGAAGGTGGACTGATTCTCTCCATATTCGGCCATGTAAAGGTGAATTCACCAAATATTAAGAACAATCTTAAAAAAGTAATAAAACAATACATTGAGTGGGGAGAAAAGCAGCAAATGATAAATTTTACTGAACTGTACAAACTCGTGTCTGCAAGAGAAAAATCATACCATGAACATTTCTCCGTTACGGTTGGGCAAAACATGAAAAGTATTGGAGTAAAAAACATTGCCTACTTTTTCTCAAACTGTGGTATAACCTTTGTAGAAATGAATTCAAAAGGTCAGTATTCAGTGGATCAAAGTCTTGATAATTTAAAGGATGAACCTGACCCTAAACAATTCTTTAGGGTAAACCGCCTGTGTTTGGCTGATTTAACATCCAATGCAGGTATCCGTGCTTATCCTAAAAGCCGATTGAAGCAGGAACTTACCCCTTGCATCCATAATAGAGTTTTTGTAAACCTCTACAAAGTTGTTGACTTCCTAAAATGGGTAGATGGAAGAATAAATCAGAAATTAATTTCAATAAACTAAATACAAAATTGATATGAACAGTTTTAAAGCAAAACGCCACAATGTTTTGGAAGGTCAGCTTTTAAAAGCAGCGCCAGAAGACATTTTCCCCCTTCTCTGTCCTAAACGGGAATTTAGCTGGATACCTGATTGGAAATGTAAAATTATTTACTCTGAAACCGGCTATGCCGAACCTGACTGTATTTTTACGACTAATCTTCCGAGTGAAGGTGAAGAAATATGGGTAGTTGCCAAATTTGAAATGAACCGGAAAATTCAATTTATCAGAACCTCAAAAACCAGGGTCATCCGCTATTCTATTAACCTAACTGATAATTGCAATGGAACGACTTGTGCTTTTTGGGAGCAAACCATTACTGCACTTAATGAAGAAGGAAATTTATATGTGGATAATTTCGATGACAAAAAATTCGCTGCAAGCATAAAAAGGCTCGAAAATCAGATCAACCATTATGTTTTAACCGGCGAAATGTTAAAATCAATTCCTTGAAAAACAGATGAAAACACCTTGGGAAGTATATATTATTTGCCTTTTAACACTTTTCCTATCATCAGGAGCTATTTATGGAGGTCTCAATCTAATATTTTCGCCCGATGGCACCCTGTTAAAAATGGATCCTGACTGGCTCAACCTAATTCCTTTCCCCAATTATTTGATTCCTGGAATCATTCTTCTATTCATGCTTGGTATTTTTCCGTTGATTTCGCTGTACGGTTTGTTTTACAAAAAGAATATCAAAGCTTTCAATGCATTCAACATTTTCGCTGAAAAATGTTGGGGCTGGACTTTTACACTTTACACTGGAATTATAACAATTATCTGGATTACTGTTCAGCAAGTAATGGCAGAATATTTCATTCTTCAATCAATAATTCTGGCAACCGGAATCTTAATCATAATTTTATGCCTAACGCCTCGTGTACAAAAGTTTTATACTTTGAGTGGAGAATAAGCATTACAATCAAAAAAACTAAAGAATAAGAGAAAATACTGGAAGTAATTTTCGGACTACAACACTTCGAATACGCTGTAAAAGAGAATCGTGTACTTTTTTATGGAAATTCATGCTCACATTCCTGGGTATTCGAAATGTATGAACCGGGACGGAATCAGCTCTCGTTTTTCATAGTATTTACTTCGACAAAAAACATTTGGCCAAACACCTTGTATCTCTTTTCTGATAACCAAAATAGAAAATCTTGGTTCAGTTATTATTACTTCAGCGGACATGAATCACTTATTTTCAATGCCTGATCTTGTGGCATTAATCTTCTGGTATTTATTAGTTTTTAGCACCTGCATTTTTTTACTAAAATATTTCCGTAACTTATAAAGAAATATTTAAGCGTAAAGTCATGAGAACGAAAATCATTGGAGTTTACTCCATTTTTCTGGGTGTGGCCGTGTTGGGTATATGGGCGATTATACTGCTTAAAAATAAAATCCCTGAAGGTTTTACTGAAGTATTTTTCCATCTCCTTTCTGAACTTATAATGGCTATCATTTGCATTATCAGTGGCCACAGACTATTAAAAAAAGGGAACAAAGCAATTAGTCTGAATTTATTTGGACTTGGAATGGTTATTTATTCCGTTTTAAATGCTGCGGGAAATTACGGTCAAAAAGGTGAAAACACAATAATGATAATATTCTTAGCCATTTTTGTAATCACAACAGTTTGTATTATTATACAGTTGCTTGTCCGTATTAATTAAATATGGTGTGGTTTATTCAGGCTAAATTTATTTCGAAAATATTGGTTGTACCGGTTGAACACCCAGCTCCTTAGCTATTTCCATGGTATGTACAATATCGTTCACCAGTGGAAAATCGACACCAACATTGAAGAGTGCTTTTATTTCTTCGGGTGAATCAGTACCAAAGTAATTTACTTTTACCCCGTTTTCTTTCAACTGCCGAACACTCGTTTTAAAATCGACATATTCGGCCTTTTCCAATAACTGAATAAATTCACATTTTGCACTTATAGTTTCTTCGACATAAGTTTCAGGTGATTTTTTTCGTTCCATATTACAAACCATAATTCCGGGCACAGCATGTTTAGCTGTTTTTGCAGCACTCGAACTGCAAGCCATAAAAGCTTGGTGCAAACGATCATATTTTTCAAGTTCCCTGGCAACCATTTCCGGTAATTCCCCCTTTCCTTTCACATGGACATTAAGCCAGATATTAAATGGCATTTCGTTTAAAACTTCGCTAAAAGTAGGAATTTGGGTCCCTTTAAATTCTGCTGATTTCCAGCTTCCCGCATCCAGTTTTTTTATTTCATCCAGCGTAAGTTCTGAAACATTTCCTGTTCCGTTTGTAGTTCGGTCAACAGTTTCATCGTGAAGCACAACCATTTGGTTATCTTTGGTGAGCCACACATCAAATTCTATCATTTGAGCACCTGCTTCAACCGCCGCGCGAAAAGCAGGAATTGTATTTTCAGGTTGTGTTGTCATTGCACCGCGATGTGCACACAAACCTCTTTCAGGCATTTTTATTTCATATCGGTCGATTTTCAGCCCGTTTTTGCCAAAAACTGAAACAGGGAAAAAGCCGGTTATTAGGAGAAGTAACAATAATTTTTGCATCATTTTTTTTAATTTAATTTCACTTTATCGGAATCTTAATTTCCTGTCCGGTTTTCCCGGGTAAAGAAACTGAAATTGTATTTTCGGTTAATTCTATTACTCTCCAGTTTTCCGGATCTCTGGCAAAGGCTCCGGTCATTACTTGATAGAATTTTCCACCCAAACCTGCAATTTCTTTAATTTCATTTTCATGATTATGCCCAACCAGCAAAAGTTTCAGAGAGGATTGCCTTTTCAAAACCGAATAAATATTCTCTTCTTCGATTGAACCTATTTTTTCTGAATCCAAAGGGATGTGCATCATTACAATTTCGACGTCATCATCGCGTTCATCAAACTGATCTTTTAACCAGTGAAGCTGCTCTATCGACATATATGGAATTATCATATTTTCATTTTCCCGGTTATCATTGTAACTATCGTCTAAGAAAATCAAACGATAGTTGGTTCTGCCCACCTTCATCATTTTGCTGTAATAAGTTCCCTCATAAAAGCAGGAAGCATTTCTTATCCAGGCACTGCGTGCAATTCCGGCCACGTTTTGTGTCGAATTTCGGGTGTTACCATCCCATGAATACGCAGCAATATCATGATTTCCAAGCACACAATAAACAGGCACTTCACTTTTATTTATCTTTTGAGCAAATTGTTCAACCTGAACATTCAACATTTTCCGTTTTCCACTCTCTCCTTGATAAAAGTCAATCATGTCGCCAGTTGCCACTACAAATGAAGCGTCGGTTTCCGCAGGTTTTTTATCCAGAAACAACTCGAAGGGCTCTACACCATTTGCATAATGGTTTCTGCTACTGGCTAAATCACGCTGGTATAATTCAATATTAAAAATTAAGTGAATATCCGAAACATGTATAAAAGTTACGGATTCGTTATTTTGGGCAGCAAGTCTTGAAACAAGTAGCAATAACAAGATTACATTTCCAAAAGCATTCTTTACAAACAAAGTCCTTTTCATTTAAGTATTATTTTTACTACAAAATCCAAATCCCAAATTTCTTTTCCTAATCGACATAAAAATAGAAAATCCATTCAGAACTGGTTAAAGCCTGAATAAAAATGACAAAATAATACGATAAAAATACAACAAAACAATTCACTTATTCTTGTAAATATGGGATAAAACAACATCAAATTAGAGTTTAACTTTACAAGCATACTCCTTAAACAAAAACCTATTCTTTAAATTCATTCTATATTAGCCTCAATTTATTTTTACATATTCATTTATCTATATATTTATCATCCCAAAAAATTGAAAAATGTTGTAAAATGTTCAACTTTTAACGACTTTTGTTGTTTGTTTTCTTGACTAATCGATGAAAAAATCAATTAATAAATAGATATCACATGTTTGATTTAGAACTCATTAAAAAGGTATATTCAGAATTACCTGAAAAGGTAGAAAAAGCAAAAAAGTTAATCAACCGTCCGATGACTTATGCAGAAAAAATTCTGTATGCCCATTTATATGAAACACAGGAACTTGAAAAGTTCAAAAGAGGAGCAGATTATGTTGATTTTGCTCCGGATAGAGTAGCCATGCAGGATGCAACTGCTCAAATGGCATTACTCCAGTTTATGAATTCAGGGAAAAGCACAACTGCTGTGCCTTCAACCGTTCACTGCGATCATTTAATTCAGGCACAAGTTGAAGGAAAAACCGACCTTGGTGTTGCTGTTAATGCTAATAAAGAAGTTTATGATTTTCTGGAATCGGTTTCAAATAAATATGGAATTGGTTTTTGGAAACCCGGTGCAGGCATCATTCATCAGGTTGTTTTAGAGAACTATGCTTTCCCCGGCGGAATGATGATTGGAACTGACTCGCACACACCAAATGCCGGCGGTCTTGGTATGGTTGCCATCGGAGTTGGCGGTGCCGACGCCGTTGATGTGATGGCAGGAATGGCATGGGAACTAAAAATGCCTAAATTAATTGGTGTTAAACTTACCGGAAAATTAAGCGGATGGTCTGCTCCAAAAGATGTGATATTAAAAGTAGCGGGCATTCTTACGGTTAAAGGAGGAACAGGGTATATCGTTGAATATTTTGGTGAAGGTGCCAAATCACTTTCGGCAACAGGAAAAGGAACCATTTGTAACATGGGTGCTGAAATTGGCGCAACCACAAGTATTTTCGCATACGATGAAAGCATGGAGCGTTATCTGAAAGCAACCGGCCGTGCAGATGTTGCTGAAGCTGCAAATGATATTAAAAAATATCTGGATTCAGATTCGGAAGTTTATGAAAACCCGGATGTTTATTATGACCAGGTGATTGAAATCAATCTTTCAGAATTAGAGCCACATGTAAACGGGCCGTTTACACCTGACCGTGCTACTCCAATATCAATGATTGGGAAAGTAGCAAAAGAAAATGGCTGGCCACTTGATATTTCAGTTGGCTTAATCGGAAGTTGTACCAACTCATCATACGAAGACATTTCGCGTGCCTCTTCCATTGCTGAACAGGCGGTAAAAAAAGGATTGAAAGTAAAATCTGAATTTACCATTACACCAGGCTCAGAGCAGGTTCGTTTTACAATAGAAAGAGATGGGTTCATTGATACCTTTGAAGAGATGGGTGGAAAAGTATTCGCCAACGCCTGCGGCCCTTGCATTGGTCAGTGGGCTCGGCCAGGTGCTGACAAACAGGAAAAAAATACCATTGTTCATTCGTTTAACAGAAACTTCTCAAAACGTGCCGATGGTAATCCGAATACCCATGCATTTGTAACTTCGCCGGAACTGGTAACAGCCTTGGCAATTGCCGGAACACTTGATTTCAACCCGATAACCGATACGCTGGTAAACGAAAAAGGCGAAAAAGTAAAACTCGATGCACCAACCGGATTTGAATTGCCACCAAACGGTTTCGATGTAAAAGATGCAGGATACCAGGCACCGGCAGAAGATGGTTCCGGCGTAAAAGTTAATGTTTCACCCGATTCAAACCGGCTACAATTATTATCTCCATTTAATGCCTGGAACGGTAAAAATATCACGGGAGCAAAACTTCTGATTAAAGCGCTAGGAAAATGTACAACCGACCACATTTCAATGGCTGGTCCCTGGTTAAGATTCCGTGGTCATCTCGACAATATTTCCAACAATATGTTAATTGGTGCTGTTAATGCTTTTAATGGAGAAACCAATAAAGTTAAAAATCAATTGACAGGAGAATATGATGCTGTTCCAAAAGTTCAGCGGGAATATAAGGCAAAAGGAATTTCAACAGTTGTAATTGGCGATCAAAACTATGGTGAGGGTTCTTCTCGTGAACATGCAGCTATGGAACCACGTCATTTGGGTGTAAGAGCTGTAATCGTGAAATCATTTGCCCGTATCCATGAAACCAATCTGAAAAAGCAGGGAATGCTGGCATTGACTTTTGTGAAAGAAAACGATTATGATTTGATTCAGGAAAATGACACATTCAATTTTATCGACTTGGTAGAGTTTGAACCCGGAAAAACATTAAATGTGGAAGTGGTTCATGCAGATGGAAGCAAAGATATGATTGAATTAAATCACACATACAATAATCAACAGATTGAGTGGTTCAAGGCCGGGTCAGCATTGAACTTAATAAAAAAAACAAACCATTAACTACTAATATTTAAAGGCTTTTAGACTATCAGTTAATATTCACAAAACTATTTGTGGAATAGTAATTCATCAAAAAAAAAATTAATATAACTATGCAGAAAATCAAAGTTCAAAATCCGGTAGTGGAACTTGACGGAGACGAAATGACCAGAGTCATCTGGGATTTCATCAAACAGAAATTAATTCTCCCCTATCTCGAAATCGATTTAAAATATTATGATTTGGGAATTGAAAGTCGGGATGCTACCAACGATCAAATTACAATTGATGCAGCACATGCCATTCAAAAATATGGTGTGGGTGTAAAATGTGCAACCATTACCCCCGATGAAGCTCGTGTTGAGGAATTTGGACTAAAAAAAATGTGGAAATCGCCCAATGGCACAATCCGTAATATTTTAGGAGGAACTGTTTTTCGTGAACCTATAATTTGTCAGAATGTACCACGTTTGGTTCCGGGCTGGACTAAGCCAATTTGTATTGGCCGTCATGCTTTTGGAGACCAATACCGTGCAACCGATTTCTTAACCAAAGGAAAAGGAAAGCTCACAATAACTTTCACACCGGAAGACGGCAGTGAACCTATTTCGCATGAGGTTTTTGATTTTCAGGGAGACGGGTTGGCAATGGCAATGTACAACACCGATGAGTCTATTCGCGGTTTTGCCCGCTCATGTATGAACATGGCTTTGGAGAAAAAATGGCCGCTATACATGTCGACTAAAAATACAATTCTGAAAGCGTATGATGGCCGGTTCAAGGATTTGTTCCAGGAAATTTTTGAAACTGAATTTAAAGATAAATTTGACGAAACCGGAATTACTTACGAACACCGTTTGATTGACGACATGGTTGCAGCGGCAATGAAATGGGAAGGTGGTTATGTTTGGGCTTGTAAAAACTATGACGGTGATGTTCAAAGTGACACAGTAGCTCAGGGCTTTGGTTCTCTTGGGTTAATGACTTCTACTTTGGTAACTCCTGATGGAAAAATTATGGAAGCAGAAGCTGCACACGGAACAGTTACCCGCCATTATCGCCAGCATCAGAAAGGAAACCCAACTTCAACAAATCCAATTGCCTCTATTTTTGCATGGACACGTGGATTGGCTTTCCGAGGCAAGCTGGACAACAACAAGGAACTAATTAATTTTGCACATAAGTTGGAAGAAGTTTGTGTAGAAACTGTTGAAAACGGGCAAATGACAAAAGACTTGGCGTTAATTATCTACGGAAACAGTTTAACAGAAAAAGACTATCTCACAACGGAAGGTTTTCTTCAAGCTTTGGACGAAAATCTACAAAAAAAATTAAATTAGCAGTACCTGTTTATATGGATAATATAACAGACAGTTTATACATAACTTCGAATGACAAATAAAACAAAAATAGTAAATGGCCAATTGCAGGTGCCGGATCATCCAATCATACCTTTTATTGAAGGCGATGGTATTGGGAAGGACATTACCCTGCCTTCTCAAAAGGTAATGGATGCTGCAGTGGCAAAAGCTTACGGCAATTCAAAAAAAATTATCTGGAAAGAAGTTTTGGCTGGTGAAAAGGCTTTCAAATTAACAGGCAATTATTTACCTGATGAAACACTTGATGCTTTCAAAGAATACCTAATTGGCATAAAAGGCCCATTGCAAACTCCGGTTGGAGAAGGGATTCGGTCATTGAACGTGGCGCTCCGGCAAACACTTGACCTTTTTGTTTGCTTACGCCCGGTAAGATGGTTTAAGGGTGTTCCCTCTCCAATTCGTTACCCCTCTTTGGTTGACATGCACATCTTCCGTGAAAATACAGAGGATATTTATGCCGGGATTGAATATATGACGGGAAGTGAAAGTGCCAAAAAATTCAGGGATTTCCTGATTAACGAAATGGGAGTCGATAAAATCCGTTATCCTGAAACTTCTTCATTCGGTATTAAGCCGGTTTCAAAACAAGGTTCTGAACGTTTAATAAAAGCAGCAATACGATATGCTATCGAGAGGAAACTTCCTTCTGTAACTCTTGTTCACAAAGGAAACATTATGAAATTCACAGAAGGTGCTTTTAAAAACTGGGGATACGATTTAGCAGAAAGTGAATTTAGTGCGAATACTTTTACGTGGCGGCAGTTTGAAAAAATTAAAAATGAAAAAGGACAGCTTGATGCTGAAAAAGCCTTAAATGAAGCGAAAAAGGAAGGAAAAGTAATTATAAAAGATGTAATTACCGATGCATTTTTGCAAGAGTCATTGTTGCATCCTTATGAGCACTCTGTAATTGCAACCATGAACTTAAACGGAGATTATATTTCGGATCAACTCGCAGCAATGGTTGGAGGAATTGGAATTTCGCCTGGTGCAAATATCAATTATTTAAACGGATATGCTATTTTTGAAGCTACGCACGGAACTGCACCGGCAATTGCCGGAACAGGAAAAGCCAATCCAAGTTCATTGATTTTATCAGGTGTTATGATGTTGGAATTTATGGGCTGGAATGAAGCAGCAGAACACGTTTACGATGCTATGGAGCACACTTTTGCAAAAAGAAGAGTTACTTCAGATTTATTTGCACAAATGGAAGGAGCCACCTTACTTACAACATCAGAATTTGCAGAAGAGATTATAAAAAATATGCATTAATAGAGAATTAAACCAATAAATAAAATGGAATACATTAAGTACAGATTTTTTCAAAAAGCCAGCAAATGCTCACAGGAATTTCAAAAGCTAAAAAATGAATATTCCGACAAAGTAATTGCACAAGTAACACTTGGACAGGTTCTTAGCGGAATGAAAGGAATTCCTTTGTTAGTAACAGACACCTCCAAGCTTGATCCCGAAGAGGGTATCCGTTTTAAAGGATATTCTATCCCGGAACTGCAACAAAAGCTTCCCAGAATTAATCCTGAAGGAGAACCGCTCCCTGAAGGTTTGTTTTACTTGATGCTGATTGGTGAAATACCTTCGGAAGAAGATGTTACTAATCTTTCACAAGATTTTGCAACACGAGCACACGTGCCTCAACACGTATTTGACGTTCTTGATGCCATGCCAAAAAATTCGCGGCCAATGACTCAATTTAGTGCAGCAATTCTGGCGATGGCAACTGAATCGATCTTTCAGAAAGCTTATCGTGCGGGTGTAAACAAGAAATTTTACTGGGATGCTACATATGAAGATGTGATGAATCTTATTGCGCGTCTTCCACATATTGCTGCATACATTTATCGCAGAAATTTTCATAACGATAATCATATTGCCCCAAATCCCAGATTGGATTGGGCAGGAAACCTGGCTCACATGATGGGTTTTGATTCGGAAGATATTCGCAGATTATTCCGTTTATACATGGTAATCCACGCAGACCACGAAGGAGGAAATGTTTCAGCACATACTGCACATTTAGTTGGCTCTGCTTTAAGTAACCCTTACTATGCCTATGCTGCGGCTATGACAGGTTTGGCGGGTCCATTACATGGTTTCGCCAACCAGGATGTTATTTTTTGGATGTTTGAAATGCTGGAAGCTTTGGGAACCGAACACCCGACTGACAAACAGGTATCAGATTATTGTCACCAGACCCTTCAACAGGGACGGGTTATTCCGGGATATGGTCACGCTGTTTTACGAAAAACCGATCCACGTTTCACTGCACAACAAGATTTTGCAAGCAAATATATTAAAGATGATTATCTTGTTGACCTGGTAAATCAGCTATATCGTATTGTTCCACCAATTCTTGGTGACATTGGAAAAATCAAAAATCCATGGCCAAATGTAGATGCTTTTAGTGGTTCACTTTTGTATCATTACGGAATTAAGGAATATACATTTTATACCGTATTGTTCGGTGTATCAAGAGCACTTGGGGTATTAGCGTCATTGGTAAACGACCGCATTTACGGAATGCCTATCGAAAGACCCACCTCACATCCGTTAAGCTGGTTTTATGAACAAGCACATGGACAAAAGAAAGATTGTTAATTAAAAATGCAATATTGAAAAGCCGGTTTATCCGGCTTTTTTGTTCCTCACAGTTGATACGTTTTCAATAAAAAAATAACCATAAATGAGGAAAGGGAAAGAAATCTTTGATATTTCATAATTATAAGAAAAGACGAAAACAAAACAGAAACTAAGTCACAACTTTACTTTGGAATTACTGCAGCTCAAAACCGATGGAAGAAAATTTGATGGCGAAACTTTGGTAACCAAAAACCAGGATACAATAAGAAACCGATATCAACCGTATTGGTCGGGGCAGTAGTACTATCGTAAACAAAACCTGTTGCATTTGGTTTCTTATAAGCAAAGCGATAAAGCCATTTGATATGCAATTAAATTCTGCAATAAAGAACCGTTGGAGTCCTCGTGTATTTACAAACCAAGCGGTTACCGAAGAAATGATAATGTTTTTATTTGAGGCTGCACGAAGGGCACCTTCATCGAGAAACGAGCAACCATGGAATTACTTTTATGTTCGTAGAGAAAACGAAAAAACTTTTAATGACCTGGTTGAACTTTTAACCGGAAACAATCCATTTTGGGCAAAAGATGCACAGCTTCTTATCGTTTCGGTAATGAAAAAGCATTTTGATTATAAAAGCCGGCCAAACGATAAAGCGCTGCATGATATCGGCGCCGCCAATGTTTCACTTGCCATACAAGCTACAGAAATGAGTTTGCAGGTACATCCCATGGGCGGCTTTGATAAAGAGAAAACTGCCAAGTACTTAAAACTCGATACAGAAAACTTTGAACCGGTTATTATGTTGGCAGTTGGATTTCCGGATGAAACTGAACCATTTTCAGAAGATACAAGAGACAGAATCCAACAGCATCAAACGCGAAAAAAAATTGAAGAATTTGTTTTTCAACTTGAGTGATTTCGTAAATTATTTATTAGACATCGCATTCTTCTGAATATAACCTTCTATCTCTGATTTCGAAGACCCGATATAATGAAATTGCTCTGCCCATTTCAGTCCGTATTTTTCACCAGTTTCTTTATCTGAAGGAACTCCTCTCATATACTCAGAATCGATGTCAAGAACAAATTCCTTTACGTAATTGAAATTTGCTGTTGAATCGTTATCACCCAATAAAGCAAGCTTTTTGCCCTCTTCTTCCAATCGTTTTTTCAGGTTGGCTCCGTGATCTCCTCCCGGTCCCTGAGTTTGGCAGGTTACAATACTTTCCACTTTTTTATCAATATATCTGCCGATATCGACAACTCGATTTACAATTTGTGGTCCCCGAGCAAAATAATACATTTCCTTTACTGTATGAGGTTCAACCACCTCCAGTTGCTCCGGATAATCGGTTGACATTCCAGACATCCAACGTGCGGCTTCAACGGCTTTTGCAGTAATATAATGGTCAGGATTCTCTTCGTATTGTCCCCAGGGATCATAACATATCAGAGTATCGACTTTTAACAAACGAAACAAAAAAATTAACCGTCCCTTAATTTCCTGTATATTATACTCGTCCATCCTGTGATTGCGATAGTCAAGACTGTAAGCCTTTTTGAGCCCGAAAACCTTTACGAGGGCTTCATTATCCTTTTCATTATTTAATATTCTTTCGCCCATGCTGTTTCCCTTGCCGGCAGCCTCATCATTGGTCGTTCTGATTAAATATCCGGTGTATCCTTCATCAATCAATTTGGCAACGGTACCTCCTGCAAAAATCGGAATATCATCATTATGAGGTTGGATTACAGCCAATACTTTTCCTGCATTTGGCTTGCCGTCAACAGGTCTTTCGATTACAACTTCATTTTCAGGATTTACTGAATCGGAAGGCAATACAACATCTCTAAATGATTCCCCTAATGACTGATATGCAACCGGGAAAAAAGTTCCAAGTGTTATACTTTTAGAAATAAAATTACGTCGTTTCATGAATTCCACTTTTGGGTTAAATTATTCAACTGGCAATTTTTAATCACACCAACTAATATCGTGCACCTACCCAATTACTTTAACTTATTTAATAATCCGAATTGAATTCTTTTTACTGATAATTTACGAATTCGGAACCGTCAAGGCTCGAAACGCCATTGTCGGTTCCAATCCATACAATATTTGATTTATCGACAGTAATGCAAAGTACATTATTACTAATCAGACCATCATTTTTTGAATACGACTTCCAGTTTTCACCATCAAAAACAGATATTCCACCCTGGGTACCAAACCAGATTTTACCATCATTATCCACTGCAATTGCCTGTACAATGTTATTTATCAGCCCATCATTTATAGTGAAAACGGTCCAGTTGTCCATGGTGTTTTGTCCAGTATGTCTCGCAACTCCCATATCTGTACCAAACCACTTAACATTATTGGGTTGGATACAAATACTGTAAATCGTATCCGAAGGCAAAAGAATAGGCCCCCACTGAGCATAAACCGACGCACTTGTAATTCCATCCACATCATTATTGAATACCCTGGCAACACCTGCTCCTTTTGTACCCACATAAAGTGTATCGCCATCATTATCAGTAGCCATCGATAATATTGGAAAGAATTCAAAAATACCGTCCGGATACTGGTCTTCATAAGAAGGAGTAAGCCATTTATCTGCCTTTATTGCTGAGATACCTCTATTTGATCCCAACCAACAAATTGGACCATTACCCGCAGCCACTGCCACAATAGTATCACTTTTAATCGCTGCATTTTCCCTGGTGAAAACGGGAATCTGCTCCTCTGCTTCAAACGGAAGTTTCACAACAGCAACTCCTCCATTAGTAGCCGTCCATAACTCCTCTCCTTTATCGTTTGTTTCGAGTGCAAACCCATACAGATAAAGAGATTTTAATTCACTATTTTTATTGTGTAGCGACCATTTATTTCCGTTAAAGCTGACAATTCCTGCATCAGTTAAGAACCATTTGGTATTGTCTTTATCTACCAAAACTTTTTTAAATACTTTAACGGGAACACCAACATTTATGGATCTAACTTTTTGATTTTCAACCGCCCAAACCTCCAGTTTTTCAGTATTGCTTTTGCTAAATAAATGATTACTATTTTGAAGAAAATTGAGGCCCGTTTTTGCTGTGAACTCGAAAAATTCATTTTCAATTCTTTTGGAATCAGGCAAACTTGCACACAAATCTCTTTTTTCAACTGTACTAAAACCGATTACACCAAAGATTAAGGAAGAAGATACTATGACAGATGTATAGAGGAAATATAAAAATGAATTTTTACTCATATTATATCGATTTAAAGTTATTTCAAAACAATTGAACACATCCAATATACACGCTAATAAATGTAATGATTTTTAAGGAATTACGAATGATCTGTCTTTAATTATTTATGTTATTCTCCAAAGAAATAAATATTAATTTTTGGAAAAAACTCTTTCAATCTATTAAAGAATAAATACAAATAAAAAAAGACATGGAAAAATTGAATTCATGCTGAAAACACATAAAAAAACTGAAGAAAAGTCACTATATTATACTGATAATCAGACAAGGTCCAAATATCCCGGCCTACATCAACTCTTTGATTAGTTTTTGGACATTGGCCGAAACTGAATTGATATTTTGAAATCAAGATTCTTAATACTATGAAAAGACGCGATTTTATTAAAGTTTCATCAGCAGCAGGAGCCATGGCATTGGCAGGACAGGGATTTGAAGCTATGGCAAATCCGTTTCAACAGGATGGATTCGATTTACACCCGTTTATAAAAGAACATCCTGAAGCTGTTTTTATTCATCTCACCTCGGTGATGGATAAAACCGATACTAAAGGAATACATGATGCGGCTTTCAAACTGGGCAGCCAGATGTTTGTTAAAACAAAAGGAGAGGGTATTTCAAACAATACAAAAATAACATGTAAACCCAACTGGACATGTAATTATTATAAAGAAGAAGACAAAGAATCACAGATGGGTGTAACTACTGATGTTAATTTTGTTGAAGGATTTTTGCAATCACTAAAAGAAATAGGGCCGCAAGCGTTTTATTTAAGAGAATGTGCCTGCTCAAACAGATGGGAAGCGAACGGTTTCACGGCAATGGCCGCCCGGAATAATTTTGATCTCCGCGATCTTACTTCAAAAGATTTCTGGAATCTGGATCCGGAGGATATTATTTTCAGAAAAGTAGAAAATGGCGTTGTTTTTAAAGAAGTGGCATTTATGGCGCCCATGACTGCCCCTGATACTTTTTTAATCAATATTGCCAAATTTAAAGCCCACCAGATGGGAATTACGGCTTCCATTAAAAACCTCCAGGGAATTACCGCGAGAAAATTTCATAACTTCTGCGGAGGAAATTATGATATTTTTAAAACGTATGACAAGCGCTACCACGAATTTTTCCATTCTGATTATTTAGCGAAAGTAGCAGATTTACACGAAAAACATGTCAAGCAAGGTATCCCCCGATGGCAAAGCAAAATGGATAAACCACCCCAGGGCGGTGGTATCTTTATGGAACAATGGACACAACGAATGCTTGATTCATACAGCGTTACGCCTACCGGAATAAACATTGTGGAAGGAATTTACGGTCGCGATGGAGACGGGTTCTCCAATGGTCCTCACAACGGGAAGGGAATGGATTACATGAGCAACAACATTATTTTCGGGAAAGATGCCTTCAGAGTTGATATTATAACCCATTGGCTTGCAGGGCACGAGCCTGGCAATTTCGGTTTGTTTCATATCGGTATTGAACGAGGACTTTCGGATGTACTCGATCCACGAGACATACCTGTCTATCTTTGGGAAGACGGAAAGGCAAAACTGGTTCAACTGGATTCCTTAAAACGAACTCCGTTACTTTCAATGTATCTGAGGAAAAATTACGATGGATTTAATGAAGATTTGTATCATATATGTGATGAACCATTTGACTACAGCTCCTGGAAAACAGGAAGAACATCACAGAACGTTGCATCGCCTGCTATCCGTGCTATTGGGACAGATTCAGATAACCACGTTGTAATGGAAGTTTCTGTTCCAGAAAAAAGTGATGTCTATGTTGATATTTTGAACCGACACGGGGATGTGGTTTGGCGGATGCTTGCCCCTGATCTGGAACCAGGGAAACATCAGGTTGTATGGGATGGATTTTCGCAACCCGGCATGTACAGCATGTATGTTAAAGGCATGGGCTGGGATGCCGAAAGGGAAATGGTAATATTTACATAGAATTAACTTCTGTTTTGTTGTTTAAATGTATTGCTCTAAAATTTCTTTAATACGCTTAGCTACAATATCCACTTGTTTGGGTTGAAGTAAAACTACTCCCACATTAAGTGCATCCTTACTTCCACCTGCAATAATACTCGGAGTTCCTTCATCCAGTTCCTTAACAACATCTTTGGGTGAAATTTTTATTTTGGTTTGATTCCAGCTCACACGCATACCAGGAAATGCATTTGCCGGTCCGGGATTTATTTTGGTTTCGCAAGAAACGGTAGGCACCTTACTCAAAATTTCAGAAATCCTTTTAATTCTGTCAAGCCATTCCTGCCATTCAGCTTCATGGTCCCTTTCGAGATAAGCTTTTAAAGCTGCATACATACCAAAAATTTCTTCCTTGTTTACTTTCATCGGCCTTCCAATGGGGCATTCATAAGGACTACTATTGAGTTTGGCAGCTTCAATCAAATCTTTTCGGCCAAACAACAACCCGGCACTTTGCGGCCCCCGAATCATTTTACCACCAGAGAAAGTAACCATATCAAATCCCATTTTTTGATATTTAAATAAATTTTCCACGGGAGGAACATCGGCGGCAGCATCAATAAATGTCGGGATATTATGCCTTTTGGCTATAGTTATAAACTCTTCATGACTGATACTGTCAGGTGTTCCAAACCAGGAAACTGCCCCGTTAAAAAAGAGCGCCATAACGGTGTTTTCATTTATGGCTTTTTCCATTTCTTCCAGTCCCTCTACTTCAACAAATTTTATCCCGGTATTTCGCACAGCCTGATCAAAAACATACCGGTGACCTTTCTGAATAATAACTTCTTTTTGTGGCCCCGGTAAATTGGGAAGTTGTTTTATTTTTTCAGGGTCCATTCCTGTTAATGTGGCAGCCGTACCCAAAACCAAGGCGCCGGCAGCACCTGAAGTGACCATTGCTGCTTCGCAATGCAGCATTTCTGCAATTTTAGTCCCTACTTTATCCTGCAATTCATACATATTTGCAAAATCATGGGCAGTTGAATTAATCGCTTCCATTACTTCAGGCAACATCAGTGAACCTGACAGGTAGGTCATTGTACCACCCGCATTTATTTTTGGAGTAACTCCCAGTTCTTCAAAAAAGTTTCGTTTTGCAGGTAGAGCCTCTGCCGGAGCAACCAGTGGTTCCAGTGGATAAACTGCCCCAATAGCTACCCCAGCTACCGGTAATACCGATAAATTCCGAATAAGCTCCCTTCGTTTCATTAAGTGTGTGTTTTAAATATAGGCTATGCAATCCATTTCAACCAGCGAATCCCCGGGCACACCACCTTTTGCTACAGCAACAGTTGTACGAACCGGAGGATTCTTTCCAAAACGGCCTTTATAAACTTCATTCATGCCTTTATAATCGGCAATATCATTTAAGAAAACAGACACTTTTAGTACCTTTTCCATCGATGAACCGGCTTTTATAAGCTCTTTTTCAAGCTCATTCAGAACAATTTCCGTATGATTCTTAATAGTAAATGGTTCAACATGGGCTCCTTTTCCGGCTATAAATACCATATTACCCAACTTGGTAGATCCGGAAAACAGAGGAACATCCTGAAAATCGGTAACATTTGCGACTTCCTTTTCAACTGAAAATTCAGTTTTAGCGTTAGCAGCAATTGCCACTCCTGTTACTCCCAACAGGGATGCAAACATTCTCTTTAATGCAATTCTTCTTGGTGTCTTCATAATTTTTTGTTTTACTTTAATGAATATTAGTTTGATCTTAACTTTTATGATTCCTTTATTAAAATTTTATTTCAGTAGCTCCCATTCCATTTAAATCCCACACTATTTTACCTGCCCTTATGGTCAATTCTGCTTCAAGTTTCTGTGTTCCTTTTAACTTATCTGAACCAATATCCAGAAATCCAAAATCTCCTTTCTTTAAACTGAAAATAGCGATGTCGGCTTCAGACCCCACACTTAAATTGCCTAGTTCGGGATGATTTATCACCTGCGCCGGATTCCAGGTTGAACGAAGAATAACATCCTGAACAGGTAATCCCAAGTTTAGGAATTTTGACATCAGATTTGCCATATCTTTCATTCCACCGTTCATACTTCCAATATGTAGGTCAGAACTGATTGTGTTTGCAATCATACCTTGTTCAATGGCTGGTACAGCCTGGCTCCAACGAAAAGAACCTCCACCATGCCCTACATCAAATACAATACCTTTATCTCTTGCTTTGAATACAAAAGGTTTAACAATTCCGTTGTCATCAACAATTGCCTCCCGGCTGTTTAAAGATGCATAACAGTGGGTAAAAATATCACCGGGTTTTAAATGATCCATAAATAGCTCTTCGATGGGAAGAGGGGGATTACTTCCTCCAAAATCAATCATAACAGGAAGATTGGTCAACCTGCCCGCACGGGAAGCGCTATCAGTCGGTGCCCATTCATGACCGTTATAGTGGGCCAGTTTAATTCCCACAATTAAATCCGGATAACTTTTTGCCAATTCCGCTGTTTTTTGCGGATCCATATCCTTGATATTCTGCTCAAACGGGCCTCCCCGCATGCCCTCTCCTACTATATTTAAAAATGCGAGTACCCTTGTTTTTGCCACATCAATGGTTTGCTTTTTAAACAGAGGAAAGGTACGCCAGCCGGAACTTCCTGCGTCAACCACTGTTGTAACGCCAGCCCTGAACGTAAATCCATCCGGAGAAACAGCAAGTGGCCCATTCATGTAATCCTGACCTGCCTGAGTTCCGTGAAACACATGAACGTGGATATCAATTATTCCGGGAGTCACATACAAATTTCTGGCATCAATAGTCTTTTTCCCCTCATTTGCATTTATATTATCCGAAACGTGTGCAATCTTCCCGCTAGCAATGGCAATATCCATATTACCATCGATATTATTCTTCGGATCAATAACATGCCCTCCTTTTATAACTATGTCATATTGCTGTGACATTGCATCCCATGCCATAGCAAAGATGAATAGTAAGATTATCAGTAATTTTGTTTTCATAAGTATTTTAGTTGTTGTAAAAAGTATTTAAACCGACGCTTCACGAAGTACTTCATGAACACGCTTCGCTACGATTTTTTCCTGACCTGGTTTTAACATCCAAACAGTAATATTGATACTGTTTTCGCCACCGCTAACTACAGAAATGGACGGATCACCGCTTCGCAACTTATCCATAAATTCGTCCCGCGTTAGTTTAATATTATTATCCCAGGAAATATTAAGCGTTGGAGTAACATTGGCAACAGGTGGTACGGTAACTTTTGTAATAACCCCATTCACTTTTTTAGCTGAATTTTCAATAGTGGTTACCCGGTCTTCCCACATTTTCCATTCCTTATTATGGTCAATGCTGAGAAATTTTTCGAGCGCTATATACATGCCCAGTATTTCCTCTTTATTCACTTTCATTCCACGGCCGATGTTGCCACCGCGTGGTGGAGCATTTAATCTTGCCGCAGCAATCAGATCTTTTTTACCCATCAATATCCCTGCACTTTGCGGTCCGCGAAGGCCTTTCCCTCCCGATACGCATACCAGGTCAAAACCCATGTCATTAAATTTCCAGAGGTTTTCTACAGGTGGTAAATCTGCCGCCATATCAATCATAGTAGGAATATTGTGCTTTTTGCCAAGTGCAACCCACTCTTTATCCGATATTTTACCACTTGGCCCGGCATAATTCAAAAACCACATCATCGCAGTTTTATCATTAACAGCAGCTTCCAGTTCATCCTGTGTCTCAATTTCAACAATCTTAACCCCTGTGTTTGTGAGTGCATGAACATAAGCATGATTGTGGGTTTTCTGTACAATCACCTCCGATTTCATACCCTCTAAATTTGGCAATTGAGACACTTTTTGCTGATCCTGTCCGGTAAGTACGCCAGCCGTACCCAGTACCAAAGCTGACCAACAGCCAGCTGTAACCGTTGCATCTTCACTATGACAAATAGCTGCTATTTTAGCTCCTACTTTTTCCTGCACTTCATCAATCATGGCAAATTCCTGCGAAGAATAACGGATTGTAGCAACCACTTCATCATGCATTATACAGCCCGACATTGCGGTATAAGTTCCGGCTGCATTAATAAAAGTACGTATTCCCAGTTCCTTGAATATATCTTTTTCAGTGGCTGGGGCAAGATTAGGTTCAGCTTTCAGTGATTCAGTCGGAAATGCTGTTCCGATTGCCACTCCTGCTATCGGCAATACCGATAAATTCCGAATAAGCTCGCGGCGTTTCATTTTGCACTGGATTTAATTTTGAAATGATAAAATCTACATTTGTTTTTAGTTTATTATTGTAAAGTAATTTTCAAATTTCTTTTGCTCGGGATACCGTACAAATCAATTTCTTTGCATTTTCCATCCCCTGCCTGGCGTTTCAACCCGAAAATATTCGATGTTTCCCTTATCCTGAAGGGTCACATAAACAGTACATCCGTCATTACCACCGAAAGCCACATTAGTAGGTTTTTCCCCCTCCAGTTTAATTTCTTCCAAAACCTTGCCTTCCGGTGAAACTTTTACCACCGTTCCTTTTCCAAATCGGGCGATATATAAATTACCGTTTACATCACACCGCATTCCATCCATCACAAAATCAGAAAATTCAATAAGTAAGCGTTTGTTTGAAATTTCACCATGCGACGACAAATCATAAGCCCATACTTTAGGCGATGCATTAACATAGAGTATTTTATTGTCCGGGCTAACTTCAATCCCATTTGTTGCCCCCTCCAGCGAATCCAATAAAACTACCTTGTTCTTTTCAATACGCCAGATGCGACCTTTTTTTTCCTTAAAATTTGGGTCGCTTGCATAAATGCGATCCTTGTCGTCAATAGCAATATCATTGGGTTGCGTCATATCAGATTCATGGGCAAAGACTGTAATTTTTTGGGTTGACATAACAACCTTCAAAACATTATGCCGAGTATAATCAGCAATGAACATATTTCCATCACTATCGAACCGAATCCCGTTTCCAATGCTTCCTTCCGGTAACTCAACAAATAAACTTGCCTCCCCCTTGGGAGAAACCTGCCCAATTGTTCCCTGATGATCGAAATTTACGGCATAAATAATTCCTGATTTATCGACAGCAGGTCCTTCAATTCCGGAAGTGAACAAACCAGGAGCAGTAAATACTATAGATTCGAATAATTTATCAGATATGGAATTCTGTGAACAAGTAGTAAAGGCAAATGCCGTTACAAGGATTGAAAGAAGAAATTCTGAAATAACATGTTTCATTTTACCTGAGAATTTTAAAATGAAAACTGACCAAATTATTTGACTTAATTAACTGTCTTCAGAGAAAATCTCATAAATCCAGTTTCGTTTGTTTTTGGCTTCTTTAAATATAAAACATTTCAATGACCTTTTTGACATATTTCAAAACTAATATTAGAGTAATCCATCAAAACGTTAATTCTAATAATTAATAAAACAGAAGTTTTCAAACAATTCAAATACCGAATAAGCTCAAATCAATCTTGAGAATATTGAAGAATTTGTAATTCAGATAGAAGACTAAAAATGATTTTTCCTTTCTTGATCTGAATCAACCCGGATTTCCGGACACTTGTGTTTCTTTGTTTCAAACAATATAAAAACAGAAACATGAAAACAATTTTAATCAAACAGGGAACGGTACTAAGACAAAAACAAGGATCTTTTGTTCCTGAAGTAACCGATGTGCTGGTAAAGAACAGTAAAATCTTTAAAATCGAAGAGAATATTCAGCACTCTGGCGTTGATGAAATAATTGATGCAAAGGGAATGATAGTCATGCCCGGTTTTGTTGACACTCACCGTCATTTATGGGAAACAGCTTTTAAAGGAATTGCGGGAAACTGGTCATTAATGCAATACTTAAATGGTGTTTTGGGTGGAATTGCTCCTCTATTTAAACCCGATGATGTTTATACCGGCAACCTGCTGGGAGCATTGGAAGCCATTAATTCAGGGATAACCTCAATTTTCGACTGGTCGCATGTCATGAATTCCTTTGAACACGCTGAAGCCGCAATTCAGGCGCTTCGGGATTCTGGGATTCGCGCAAAATTTGGATACGGAACACCCGGAACTTCGGTTTGGGAATGGTTTTATGAAAGTCAACTAAAACATCCGTTGGATGCTAAAACTATTCGCAAAAAAATTCTGCCATCCGATGATGAGCTTGTAACAATGGCACTGGCCATTCGTGGTCCTGAATATTCTACACTTGAGGTTACCAAACATGATATTCTAATGGGACGTGAATTGGGATTACAGATTTCGATGCACATTGGAGGCGGTACTTTCGGTCCAAAATACAATGGTATTCAAAAATTACATGAATCAGATTTGTTACAACCTGACCTGAATTTTGCTCATGCAAACACAATTACTGAAAATGATTTCAGGTTGCTTGCGGAGCATAACTGTAGTGTGTCAATTACACCTGAAGTTGAACTTCAGATGGGACTTGGATTGCCTGTTACGGACAAAGCAATTCGAAATGGGATAACGTGCGGACTCGGAGTTGATGTAGTTACTGCTACTTCAGGTAATATGTTCGACCAAATGAAAATGGCATTGCAGGCAGAAAGAGCCATTCAAAATGAAATTCTTTATAAAAATGGAGAAATGCCGGAAAGATTAACCATTTCAGACGCTGATATTTTGAAAATGGCAACTTCAGAGGGTGCAAAAACAATTGGATTCTCAGACCGAACTGGTGCAATGGAAACAGGCAAACAAGCTGATATCATCCTAATTGATACAAGAAATATTTCTCTGTCTCCTTCGGCAAGCCCGATTTCGTCAATAGTTTTATATGCAAAGGAAAATCATGTTGACACTGTGTTAGTCGCTGGTAAAATACTAAAACGTCATGGCAAACTGGTGTATCCTAAACTACAGGAACTACTTGAAAAAGGCCGTGAATCTGCTTCCCGAATTTTGAATAAAACAATGGCCGAAGTTGGTTAAACGTATAATTCCGACAATAGAAAAGTTTATTATAACAACTTTGATATTAGCAGGCCGGGCGTGTAACGATGAATACGGTAACTCCCGATTGTATGTCTGTTGAAGAACCTGTGCCCATATTTGAATATTCACAATTCTGATGCAAAAACAGTACAAACTTTTGTGTGCAGTTCCGGAATACTTCGGATAGCATATCTGCAAAATCGAAATTTCATTGGATTTTAGGCTACACATAAAAACCTGATAATAAGAACCATGTTTAAAAATCTGATTACTATGATGAATTTAATGTCATGCTTCATGTAACGAATTGCATTGTGAATGCATCCTATTATTCAGAAACAATAAATATTAGTTATGATTAACTGTAAAATGGATCGATTTTAAAATTACAGTTATCATACAAATGAAAACAGTTAAATAATATGGAAGCTGTTCCTGATAAACTGCTTTCTATTAAGAACAGAAAACATGAAAAAGTTAATCACCTTTTTATTGGCTGGCTTACCATTTTTTTGCAGTAGTCAGGTTTCAAGCATAGATAAAAAAGAAACCATTGCAAATGTTCTGGAAGTTCTTGAAGCCCGGTATATTTTCCCTGAAATCGCCGATAGTATGACAAGTTATATTAAACAAAAAGCACAATCGGGCAAATACGACACTATTTCAACTGGAGCAGAGTTTGCTTTCCAGTTAACAAGCGATCTTCAATTTATCTCAAAAGATCTTCATCTAAAAGTACAGTTTGATGAACAATTACAAAAGGAAGCGGACAAAGCTGAGGATGAAAATACTCCTGGGGATAAATGGGCAAAATCGTTAATGGTAGAGAATAATTATGGAATTAAATCGAAAAAGATACTTGATGGAAATATCGGATATCTTGAAATGCCGCTTTTCGGGCCACTTAACCTGGTCGCTGATTCAATACGATCGGCAATCCATTTTATAAAAAATACAGATGCATTAATTCTTGATCTTCGTTCCTGCCGCGGTAGCCTCGATGAAAATACAATCCCTTTTTTATGCAGTTATTTTTTCGATGAGCCAACCCATTTATTTGATTTTTATACCCGCGAAACCAGCTTAACGAAACAATTCTGGACTTATGCGTGGGTCCCGGGAGAAAAATATACCAATAAACCAATTTACATTTTAACCAGTGGCAGGACATTCTCCGGCGGCGAAGAACTGGCTTACGATTTAAAATATCTGGAAAGGGCTAAAATTGTCGGTGAATCAACCAAGGGAGGTGCAAATCCAACCGACTATGTAAGATTAAATCGCTACTACTCGGCATCCGTCCCCTACATGAGATCGATAAATCCGGTTACTAAAACCAATTGGGAACACTCCGGGGTTGAACCCGATATTGCAGTAAAATCAAATATTGCTTTGTACACTGCACATGTTGAGGCACTTAATTATCTTAATAACGCTGAAACCAACGAATATAGTCGTTCCAGGTTGAAAAAGGTATTACAGGAAGTGGAGTCCAGGAAACCGGAATTCAGAATCATCGAGTTTAAATTAAAAGGTTATGAAAACGCCTCCAATATTTTTGTTGCAGGTTCATTCAATTCATGGTCAGCAAAAGACATTCGGTTAAAGAGAGAAAATGACTACTGGATTGGCAGGGCTGAATGTGAATTAGGTGAAATAACCTATAAATTTGTTGTGGATGGCCGATGGATTACAGACCCTGAAAATCCGCTTACGGTAAACGATAATGGTTTTGAAAATTCATTAATAATTATTCAATAGTAAAAAAAGACACTCCCTAAATATTGAGCAAATCATTAAAATATTTGTTAAATCGGTAGTTATTTTGAAGTTCCCATGACACAAGTTGTAAGTAATTTAAATTAGTTTCTTTAAACAATACAATGCTGAAAGATAAATTTATCGTTGACGGTTTTAAACTTGGTTATACAATTGAAGGGAGTGGAATTCCTGCAATTGTAATTGGCAGTAGCATATTTTATCCACGAGTGTTCTCTCAACAATTAAGAAAGAAATTGCGATTTATATTTATAGATCATCGTGGATTTGTAAAACCACCAAACCGTGAAATCAGTTTGAATGAATTCAGTCTTGACAATTTAGTAGATGATATTGAGGCAATCCGAATTCATTTGAAAGTAGAAAAGATTTTGGTAATAGGTCATTCCGGCCATGCTTTTCTTGCACTGGAATATGCAAAAAAATATCCGAATAATGTGCTGGGTGTTGTTATGATTGGCGTAAGCCCTAATTATAGCAAAGAAGTACATTTACAAACAGAAGCATTTTTTGAAAAAACTGCCAGTATCGAAAGAAAGACGCAATACAACAATTCAATGAGCTTACTGCCCGGTTTAATTGAGGTTAACACTGAAAAAAGATTTGTGAATTTTTGTTTGTGCAGCGGGGCAAAAAACTGGTACCAATTTGATTTCGATGCGTCTTTGCTTTGGGAAGGAGTATATACCAATATGCAAATGATTGACTATGTATGGGGCGAAGTTTTCAGAGATATTGATCTCAAAAAGAATTGGAGCAATTTTCAAGGGCCAATTTGCTTGCTGCTTGGCAAAAACGACTACGTTACAGGACCACCGGAATTGTGGTTAGATTTTAAAAATGAATTTACCAATCTGGAAATCAAAACATTTGAAGAAAGTGCTCATTATCCTATGTTTGAAGAACCTAAGATATTCGATACGACTTTTTTAAACTGGATAGAAGAAAAACTTAGTTAGATTAATTTAATAATCTCTCTCTCTTTGATGAAACGTATTTATTTTAATATTCAAAAAACATTCACAACAACAACAGAAGAGCAGAAAGCAATTCAGAAAGCAGCCATTATTAAACGTTTTCACAAAAACGAATTCTTTCTTCGCGAAGGGGAAGTATGTAATTCAATCGGATTTATCGAAAAAGGAAGCATGCGACTTTACTATGATTCGCCTGACAAGGAAGCCTGTAACGATTTCTTCTTTGAAAACTCGGTAGTTGGTTCGTTTGCTTCTTTTTTTTCAGAAACGCCATCCATCGTAAATATAGTTGCCATTGAAGAAAGCGAAATAATTCTGTTTGAAAAACAACAAATCGGTAAGTTGATTCAGGAATATCCTGCACTAAAAAGATTATCTGAATTTATTATTCACGAACAGTTTATTCGGGCTGAGAAACGGGAAGAGTCGCTGCTTAAATTTTCCCCGGAAGTACGTTTCAAAAATCTGCTCGAGGAACATCCAAAAATATTTAAAAGAATACCGCTGCATTATGTTGCCAGCTATTTAAATATAACTCCTGAAACATTGAGTCGTTACCGGACAAAATTTCTTGCCTGAAGTTCTTGATTTGAATCAAGTGGATTCAGATGGAAGATCCATTACTTTGTTTTTATAAATTTTTGGAAACGATTAAAGTTAAATTCAGAAAAATGAAAGCAAAAGTAAAAGGAGAAAAGTTGGTTGTTTTAACCAATGTAATTAATGTTTTGGTTAGCAATCTGGAAACAGAGAATGAGTATGCAATTTTTGAGGAAAATGTACCGCCGCTTGGTGGACCGCCGCCACACATGCACCCTGATGAAGAAATTTTTTACATTTTAAAAGGTGAATTCGAATTTATTCTAAATGATTTACAAAATCCATTTAAAGCTCTCCAGGGCAGTGTAGTTCATGTACCTTCAAATGCTTTACACACCTTCAAAAACGTGGGAAACACGCCAGGTAAAATGGTGGTAATTTTAAGTCCCGGAAAACTGCTGGACTATTTCAGGAAAATAGGAACAAAGATGAATAAAGATTCAGATCTACCTGATATGGGAAAAGTTCCTGATTTTTCGAAATTGGATATCTCAAAAGTCTTTGAATATGCGCCGGCATACAATATACAATTTGTATTACCTGAAATAATGGGAAATTAAGTAACTTATTCCATCAATACATGAATAATGATAGTTGTTGACCTTATTAGAAATGCTTCAGGAGAGTTATATGGAAAGATAACCTACGAACCAGAAAAAAATTATTTGCTCATGAAGTGGATAGGTGTTTGTTCGGAAGAAGAAGTTAAAATGGCCTCAATGCGCATGTATGAATGGCAAAAAAGAGAAGGGGTTAAAAATAAATGCAAATTTCATGTTCACGATACCAAAGAGATTGAAGGTGCCTGGGCCGGCTTGGTGGATTGGATTAGCAACTATTTTTTCCCGCTAAACTATGAATATGGCTTACGCTATAACATTAGTATTACTTCTCCCGATATTTTTTCAAAAGTTTCATCTATTGAATTAAAAAAAAGAAGCAATAACAAGGTCACAACTGTTTTATGCGAAACCATCTCACAAGCCGAATTGTGGATAACCAGAAAATACGCAGAATTACTATAAAAAAAGTAATTACAGAATAAAGCATATTTTGTAATTAATTAATCCTCTACGCAACCAATTCAATTCAGAATAGGTCTGTTAAAGAAATTTTTAAACTATGAAACACACATGAAAACAATTACTCTATTGGTTATTGCAACCTTTTTTTTGCCAATTATTGGCATTGCTCAGCAATTTTGGAACACAACCAATGAATTCTGGGGAGGGCCTAAAACAGGAATTGTTCTTGTTGATGATTCAATTTTTTTTGTTGGTACAACAAATTCGGTACTGCGAAGTATTGACGAATTCGATCATCTTGAACAAGTTCTCTCTGCATCCGAAATCCACACCGTGTTTGCAACGCAAAACAGGAAATTACTTGTTGGTGGAACCGGTAAAATATTTTTATCGGATAATTTTGGCATAAGTTGGGATTCGGTGACTGTAAATACTACATTTCCATTAAAGCAATTTATTGAAAACAGTTACGGAGAACTCCTTGCGATTACCGGCATAAATGACGATGGCGACGGCGTATTTTTTTCAGGTGACGGTGGTTTGACATGGGATAAAAGGAACAATGGTTTGGGAACACACCTTGGATGTAATAAAATTGCAATCGATAAAAACGGACGGCTCTATCTTGCAATTCAGGATGAAGATGTCATCGGATTCGGTGGACTTTTTATTTCGGAAACTACAGGATTGCTTTGGCAAAAAGTTGCAGTTAACAATATCGATTTGATTGGCAACAGCGCCAGAGTAGGAATTGTTACTAATTTAACTGTTTTGCCAAACGACAGTATCTACCTGAGCTTTTCCGGTAGTGGAGGAAATTTTGCTATTGAAGTAAACATAAATAAAAGTATTAACGATGTAACAGATAACAGTGCATGGAAAATATTTTATGTAAAACAAAATCAAACATGGGGAACGGATGGCATGTTGAATAACATCTATATAGCTCAAAACGACGATTGGTATAGTTCAATCACAGAATCAATTTCGCGGGGAGGTACCTGTTACTCAAAAGATGGTAAAAGTTGGACTTTATTGGATTATGGACTGGGTGCAGATTTAAATAACAGAAGAAGTGAACAATTTTTTGCGGAAACATCAGCCGGAAGGATTTTCATGATTCAGTATTTGGATGAACGAATCTATAAAACAGATAAAAGTATTTTCACCAGTTCTCCAAAGCCAATTGACGTTGTCCCCCAAATCAATGTTTATCCAAACCCTGTGTCAAAAGGCGAAAAATTACACATTAAACTCGCTGGAATTTCCGAAGAAAACGAAGTTTCTGTTTATGATCTGACAGGAAGAAAGATATATTCGCAGCTCATTTTTGAATCAAAAACTGAAATTAATGCTCCTTTAAAACAAGGAATGTACATCATAGAGGCTAAAAACTTATCTTCAAAAAGTACGAAAAAGATATTGGTAGAATAATTATGTAATGCTATTTCAGGACGAGACACCTGTTCAAATAAAAATACCGGGCTAAACAAACCCGGTATTTTTTTATACCATTTTATAATTAATGTTTTTTTGTATCACGTTCTTCCCATCCGCTTTTCCCTTCATCAATAAAAATTTCGTGTACTGTTCGAGAAACCCGTTCATCGACTTCTTCCACCAGGTGAGTCCTTAACGGATTCATCAATCGGGTTCTCCATTCTTCCACGGCTTTGTAGGGATTAGTTTTATCTGTAATCGGATAAACCAGATAAGCCCATTTCTCAGCAAAATAATTTCCTTTTAATGCCGGCACCATTTGCTGCATGTTTGATGAAAGAAATGGTAAAGACAAGGCACGGGCCCAGTAAATCCAGGGCCCACCGGTAATATACATAAATGGATTCAGCAGCCTTTCCCTCGCCTCGAGACCACTATTTACATAATTCAATTGAATTCCGGCAAATCCAATTCCTTCTTCTTCATTGTAAAATGTAATCCAGGGTACATCGTCCTGCATCATCAAATCAGTAAGATCGGGCATGGTCGCAACATTATAAGTTATCACCTTATTTCTTATCACATCAAACCATGCTGCATGGGTCATTAATTCGCGTTTAAAAACAATTTCACCATTTCGCAATGCAATGCAATTAATTGTATCGTTTATTCGCATTGCTGTTGAGCTGATAAAATACGGAACATTGGGATAGAACTTGTATCTGACCGAAGCATCTACTTCCGGTATTTCACGAAGGTTCCCCCATAATTCGGTAATAGCGGTAACCGGACCGGAGATCAAATTAACATGATGTGGTGGTTTCCAGTCTGCTGTATGAGTCCATGGCCGTGGCGGAGAATAAATTCCCGGATTCCAGTGGACTGCGCCATTCGTTTCCATCCGGTGAAAGAGAGGAAAATCTGGTTTTTCATTTAAAGTTACCTGATCGACATGTCCTGAATTCGGATGCAAGACAACTGAAATATTACCGTTTTCAATACTAACTCCCGGCATTTCACCCTGAACTCTCAACGAAGTATCATAAATCTTTGCAAGCGCTTTATCATTGTTATAAAAAACAAGATATACTTTACTCTGATTTGGCATAACATCGGCCATAAAAGCCACTCGTGCGCTAATTGTTGGAAACCATAGTGGAACTTCGCGGGTTGGCTCTCCATTTTTATCGGGTGCCATATCGTCTTCAACAGTATATTTCTGAATATCATAAACCTGACTTGGAACCTCTGTCAAACGATAGGTATCGGGTTCAACTGCAACTACACGAATTTCTCGTTTCAAATCAAATGCCTCATCAGGATAAAAGGCAAGCAGCATTTCTACCGGTTCCGATTTTCGTTCTATTCCAGCAGTTTCACTAACGACCACCGATTTATAATTTTTCCATGCGGGATCAAAAACTACAATATTTTCAGGAGCCGTTAATGTTTCTGTTTTAGAAAGCCATATATCATTCTCATCTGCCTTTATATCTTTCTTTACCCTAACCGTGAGTTTTATTGTATATTTTTCGCCAGGTTGCCACTTTAACCAGCCTACCACATCAAAGTTTTGATATAAAGTCCCATCTTCCGACAGGCCATAACCCGATGGCGGACGATGAGTGAGGGCCGGGTAATTCAGATCATCATCACTAATATGTTTGTGCAAATCATTAAAGCGCAGTGCTTTGCCATTCACTTCTGCTTTTACCTCAATTATGGATGGTTCCGCTAATTCCACCTGAGCAACAAAATGATAGAAAGGGATTGCCGGAACCGGAGGTTTTAACTCAATCGATTTAACATGGAGTTCTTTTGCCGTTTCTTTACCAGAAATAACCGGAGACAAAAAAACTATAAACAACATTGAAAAAATTGAAAAAATAGCAGGTTTCATGGTAGGTATTTTTGATTTTAAATTTAAAAATCCATTTCGAAGTTTAGCGCAAAACCGAACGAAATAATTATCTCACCGTTATCAGATTCCGTTTTCTTAATTCATCAACTCCATGTTCCCAGTTGTTTCCGCTTCCCCATAAATAATAGGAAAAATACATGGTTGTTTTTTGAACAATCGGAGTCCACGGTTGAAACTCAACATAATAATGCGGGGCTTCTGAGTTATCAGGATGATTCATCCACATGTGCAGAAAAATGGGTTGTTTAACCGGAAAAGCTCCAACAAAAGAAACATGCTCCATGGTATCGTAACCTGCATTCCATCCTTCTTTAACAGTAATTGCCTGTCCGTAATACTTCTCGGGTAACATGCGGAATTCTTTTAATCCATCTACTGTTGGAACTGTAAACACATCCTCCGTTCCATGTTTTGCACCCAGTTCAAGAATAGGCTGAGGACCTAGCACATTTGCCTCAGGATTTTGGAATGTAAGTTCAAACCTGACTTCAAGCAATGGTGAATTCCCGTAAAGTGTGAACGTTTTTTTAATATGGTTTCCATAATAATCGGCATTCATTTCAACGCGGACAAAATCACCTTCTTTTCGAATAAGTTTTGCATCGTAAATTTTATGGGTTTCCATACTTGCCTGACCTAGAAAATCTTCAAATCCACCATACGGATAATATCCTCTTTTTCTGAACGGACGCTTGTCATTATATGTTTTTTCGGGCCAGGCTTTAAACAGTACATTATCGTTTCTGCTTTTCACAATATATTCAATTACCCTGGCTCCCGTTCTTAACAATGTTATCTGAACCGAATCATTCAGCAACCTGTATTCATTTATTCCGTCACTATTTAAATCTACTTCATAAGCATAGCATTTACCAGAAGACTCTCCCACTCCCAACTGGCTTTTCGAAGTACAATCAAGAGCAGCAACAACCACATCGTAGCTTCCTGCGGGCAATTCAAGTTCAAAGTTCTGTTGCTGAAATGTACCCCGGTCAGTTTTAAAAGTCTTTGTTTGAGTAAAAACCGGTTTCTGATTACTTCCCGTTTTGTAAACTTCAAGCTTAACCGGAAAATCAGCTTTATTTGTAAAATTGTGAACGGTAACCGGATAATTTATCTTTGGAGCATTCCCATATAACAACTGGTTTACAGAAATTGCAGGTGGCATATCAAGCATGTTCATCGTACTTTTTGTTTTGTCACTCATTTTAAAATGAACAGCAATCGGGTTGGTTTTTCCCATAGCATCTTTCGACAAATTAAGCGGAATTATAACTTGTTTTGATTCATTTGCTTTAAGCTCAACCTCCTGGTTATTCTTTTCAATCTGAATAGCAGGTGAAGTAATTATCTCCAAACTTCCTTTTACCATCTCTGAATGATAATTCCGAATATTGACCTTAAGATTATATCCGTCCATTTCAGTAGTCACGTCAATTTTATCCTGAAAATAATCTGTCAGATATTCATTATCGAGATAAAGTAATTCAAGTGCATTCCGATAGAGTTCGGGGCCCATCATTTGTGCCTGTTCCAGCACTGCCACTTCACGACGACTCAAAATGGCATCCCAAATTGATTCGTTGGAAAGCGGTTTAGCTTTTTCAATAAATAACATCATTGAGGGAATCAAATTATCACTTAACATTCCGGTACGATTGATGAATGGCACGTTTTCATTATCAATTTGCTCTTTATTGCCCTCATTCACAATGTAGCCGTCAAACACAAAATCATCGCTTGCCGGATCATAAACCGGTCGAAAAGCATATCCACCTTTTCCATGTGCATAATCTATCCAGGCTTGTTTGGTTGACATATCCTGAACCTGAAGCCCGTTGTAATCAGAACATCCGTAAATAGGAGAGAATCCAACATTGGCTACCACAGGAAGCTGAACTTCTTTAACCCAGTTCTCAATTTCATTTTTTGCCAGAAAATCCATGTAACCATCAAAAATAAACCAGGACACACCTTCATTCATCCCTCTGCCAATAACTTCCAGCGGATGGCCGGGCGCACAGGTTACGCTCTTCAATAGTGTTGAAGCCCCAAACCAGCCTTTATACATATTATACTCAGAAAGCAGCTTCCTGGTATTTTCCATTATTTTGAGCAACTTTTTTGATTGCTCTTCCAGCGGAGATGATATTACCAGTATGATCCGCCCCTTACCAGTTAAAATAAATGCCTTTACTTTTTGAAGATCTATATCATTATATTGAAAGCTTTTTAAGTCATTCACCCAATCAAAATAGTCACCCAACTTTGCTTCCATGAGTTTTCCCATTTCAGATTGAGGATTCGTTAAAACCAGGACATTTTCATTTGAAGAAACTTTTTGCAATTCATCAATCGAAGGTTCGTTAAGTATTTTAAAATCTCCGTTTAACCACTGATAAAAAAAGCCTTCCTGCATTACCAATCCCGGGAAACCGAGATCTTCGGCAACATCAATCTTACTTTGCTGAACTGTAGCCTGAACATTTGGAACCGCCATTTTAAAAAGATTTCCGTATCTGAACCATTCGGTATAATCATTTTGCCAATGGTTTGTATAACCATTGAACTGAATATTATTTTCTACCAGGCTCTCCTTAAAATCAGGTGATATTTTCATTGTAAAATCATCAAGACTCTGACTATTAACATTTAGAGTCTGAAGAAATACAACAACCAACATGGTGGTTGTTTTTACTATTTTTTTTAATAAACTCATAGATTTACTGGTTAAGGTTAAAATATACATGTAAAGATAAAGAAAAAGGCCGCCACTCTAAGCGGCGGCCCATATAATAGGTTATGACGAATTTAGAAATTAGGTTCTCCTGTATCCCACCATAAACGTGTACTTATTTCATCAGGACCACCCAGTTTTGTTGTTGCATCCGCAACACCTTCCGGGTTATTATTACGCTCAGCAATCGCAAAAACCTGTCTTTTCAGGAATTCATTAGCAGGTATAACACCCCAATCTGAATTACTGTCATTCTTTGTGTTGTAAGGCAATTTAGGATATCCTGTGCGGCGATGATCGCACCAAGGTTCATTTGCATTGGTGAAGTCGTTAAGCCATTTCTGCGTAATAATCTTCTCAAGTTTCCGTTCATTACTGTCAGCATCATTCCAGGCTGCAGTAATATCGGAACGAGAAGCCCAGTTGTTTCTTGAATCTTTAGGATCTATATAATCAATGGGTGTACTGGTATCATCAGCCAGGTAGGCATCTACTCCACCAGCCCCCCAGTGTGCAAATGATGCTTTTACCCCATTTTCGTAGTTAGTTTTTGCATCACCGGCACCTGACCATCCTCTCAGGGCAGCTTCGGCTTTATTAAAGCATACTTCAGCATAAGAAAATGAAATTCTTGAAGTAACTGTTTTAAATGATTCACTTACTGTTGAATAAGCCAGTCTTTGGTCTTTTGCATCGAGGTAAGCTCCGCTGTGAACTCCTTTATACGGAAAGTCAGGATGATCGGGATACAGTGTATTATCCGTTGCGGGTTCAAAATATTTGGCAATTCTTGGATCTTTCATTCCAACCATGAACGATTCCATTGCAGCCCCCATACGGGTATCACCCCATTCGAAACAAATAACTGCCACGTACATTTTATTACCGTACAGAGAAACATTAAAATTATCACTTTCAGATGCAATTAACCCTGCTGCATCGCTCAACGCCTTTTCACCTTGCGTTTTTGCTAGATCAGGAGCGACATTAGAAATTCTAATGGCTAACCTTAACCGTAAGGAATTCATCAGTTTCAACCATTTATTCATGTCTCCGTTGTAGCTGGCATCAAACTTTTTCAAACCAGCGTAATCCTTGTTTGCTGCGAAGACCGCTTGTATTTCATCCAGATCGGAAAATAATTTATTATACAAATCTGATTCACTATCATAAATATTTGACTGCCCTTTTATTCCATAATTGGAATAAATAACCGGGCCACAAAATGAGGTAAGTTTTGAAATAGCATACAACTGAACAAATTTAGCCCAGGCTGAAAACACTTCATAGCCCCCTGCCTCTGCCCTTCTGATTACCTGGGCTCCCGGGGCCATTATGTTGTTATATATTCGATTCCAGTTATTATTGCTGGAGTTCCAGGTAATATAATATGTTGTATTATTTACACCTCCCACAAACGGAGTTGGGGTACCTACATGGCGAACCCAATTATCGTGTTGGAGATCCTCATCCACCTGATGACCAAACAAATTATATAGCATATTTTGAAAAGGTGATCCCAGCAGGTTAAAATCCTGTTCCAACTCTTCATCAGAAATCAGAAAATGGTCTCTGTTTGCCTCTTCGAAATTATCGGTACAAGCAAAAAATCCGAGTGTAAGTACTAATACTAAAAATATCTTTTTCATAATTCCATCAATTTTAGAAAGTTACTTTTAAATTAAACCCATAAGTCCTGGTAGCAGGCACATTGAAATTATCGAGAGACTGTGAGGACATGGTCGTATTCATGGTCAACTCAGGATCATAAGGAGCTTTCTTGTATAAAATAAACAGATTTTGTCCAACCAACGAGATTGATGCCTGACTCAAAGGTAAATTGAGTTTTTTAACATCCAGATCATAAGTAACTGACAGTTGGCTTAATCTGACATTTGTACGGTCGTAAACATATGGTTCAAGAATACCGTTTCTACCTCCTGTGCCACCTCCTTCAGCATAATAAAGGAAAGGATCAATCTGGGTTACAGGTGTAGTACCTTTAACGCCATTAATTTCTACATACCCCACATCTCTTGCATCTCCGGTCCTTTTACTAACTCCCCAGCCATCAAGCATCGATTCGGTCTGGCTAACACATTTACCACCAAATTTTCCTGTAATAAGAGCGCCTACACTGAAATTACCAAACTGAACATCATTGTTCCACGACAGACTCCAGTCCGGTTCGAGATTACCAAGATAACCTACAGTCCAGTCGGTTACATCATATTGTTTTGCAGTTTTCAATGGTCTGCCAGTTGTTTCATCGATCATTATCCGGCCCTGATCATCTCTTCTGAACATAAAACCATAAAGATCACCATAAGAACCACCTGCTCTCAAGAAAGTAACATAACCTTCGGAAGATCCCATACCTATCATACGAGCTGGGTTATCTGGATCCAATTCAACGATTTCATTATTATTGGCAAAGAAGTTGAAAGCAGTTTTCCAGGTAACACTTTTGTTTTGAACAGGAATGAAATCAACTGTAGCCTCAATTCCTTTATTCACAATTTTACCAATATTAATGTTTCTGTTGGTATATTCTTCAACATCTTCCTTTGGTATATCTACGTTTAGGAACTGATTGGTACTAACATTGTTGTAATAAGTAAAATCCAATCCTACCCTGCCTTTGAACAATCTGATTTCTGTACCAATTTCATTACTTGTAATTAATTCAGGTTTAAGATTTTCCCATGGTTCTCTTGTCGGTCTTGTAATACCACCAAGAGCGCCAGTAATTGAATTATCTGAACGGATTGAATTCCATGGTACTTCTTTGGCAGCTGAAGCAATTGAACCCCTAACTTTCAAAAAAGAAATGAATTCAGGCATGGTAAACATGTTACTTATAATACCTACCAATCCAAACGATGGATAAAAATATGAAGCACCATCTAAAGTTCCAATTAATGTTGAGGACCATCCGTTCCGGGCAGAAACATCAAGATAAACCATGTCCTTATATCCAACTGTTGCCGTGCCATAAATAGATTGCAAAATTGTTTCGCCTCCATACTCACTGATAACTGTACTTGTTGAATAATTTTGAGTTGAGAAAACATTCGGGTAAAGTAGGTCAACCGTACCATTATCTGCACCCAAACCTTGCCATTTGGTTTTATTATAACTTGCCCCAATAAATCCTAAAATGTTAATATTACCAATGGTATTGTCGTATTTCAATAATCCATCGGCGTAAATTTTACTGTCTGCTCTGTTCGCAAATACATATCTACCGTTTTGAGAAACATTGGTTACATTTGAACCTGCAGCATCTTTTTCGGTCCTTTTGAAATCAACATAATCGTACGTTCCCCTAATAATCAGTGATAAATGGTCACCAAATTTGTAATCTGCACTTGCATTGGCAATCATCCTCAGTAGTTTTTCTTCCTGAGGTTGCATATTAATAATCCAATACGGATTGCTAATGTGGTGGTCAACTACATAAACATTCTGTAACCACATGTTTCTTGTGTCACTAAAGTATTTGTAATTGGCTTTATAGTCTTCCCAGTCTCGTTCCCGGGGGAAATTATATAAACCAGTAAGAGGATTCAAATAATAGCCATCAGCATTACGGTTCTTTATTAGTTCAGAAGAAAGCATAACATTCGATCCTATGGTTAGCTTATCATTTAATAACTTGGTTGACTGCTTGAAAGAAACATTATTTTTTCCATATTCATTATTTCTAATGATACCATTGGAAGTAGTGTTAGAATAAGAGAAATAGGCTGTGGTCACATTATTTCCTCCACTGATTGTAACCCCGTTAACTAGGTTATTTCCAGTTTTAAAGAAATCCTTCATCATGTCTTCAGTGTATCCGGGACTCGATAATTTGGTTGTAGACCAACTTTCTTTTGCACCATTCATTGCTCCATAATCAAACTGAAGCTCAGGGTATAAAAGTATGCTTTCAAAGGTAGTGGTTGAACTTAGAGTAACCGCTGTTTTACCAGCCGCACCTTTTTTAGTAGTTATAAGTACAACACCGTTTGCCCCCTGGCTACCATAAAGAATTGAAGCATTCAATCCTTTTAAAACGTTTACACTCTCAATGTCGTCAGGATTTAGCTGAGACAAACCGTCACCCTGGTCGTTTCCACCCCACATCCCAGGTTGTGAACGTTTTACGTTTAGCATCGGAATACCGTCAATTACGTAAAGTGGTTCACTGCTTCCGGTTAAGGATTTAAATCCCCTTAAAACAACCCGAGTAGAACCACCAGCACCTGATGCACTTTTCTTGATCTCCAGCCCTGCTGCTTTTCCATTTAAGCCATCCATAAAGTTTGTACTTTTGGCTTTCATAAGTTCTTCGCCGGAAACCTGTTGGGAGGCATAAGTAAGCGTTTTTTTATCGCGCTGAATACCAAGCGCTGTAACAACAACTTCATCCAGACCAATTTCACTGGCTTTCATTGTCACATTTACAGTACTTCTTCCATTTACAGCTTCATCCAATGTAACCATTCCGACAAAGGAAAACTGTAAAATTGCATTAGAGGAACTGACTGTAAGCGTATATTTACCATCAAGGTCGCTTGAAGTTCCATTTGTGGTACCTTTTTCTACAACAGATACTCCAGGAACACTGTTACCGTTATCATCTACAATGGTTCCGCTTACTCTTACTTGGGCATAGGAACAAATCGAAAAAGTAAACAGTAGAACCAATAAGAGATACAACTTTCTTTTCTTCATAATAAATTTGATTAAGTTAATAATTAAGCTTTTTACTTTTGATTTAAGTACAGAGTACAATGTCTAACATTGTTGTCAACAGTTCAATTTTTAGCTTTTTTCATTCTCATATTTGTTTGATTTAATAAATTCCACATTTTATCTCTTCTTATTTACTTATAATTAGGAATTTTATGTTTACTCAAGATCTTTACGACTATGATTTACTATTAATCTACGCTCTTAAACAAAAACATCATTCTAGTTTATTCTTATTTAAAATAAGGTTTGTATCCAGCTTTAGTTTTTTGCTCCAATTTAGAATTGTCTGCTCTATAGTTTCTCTCATATATTTAGTCCATATTCATAATTAGAAGCTATTCTATGGGATAATTTAAGATGACTCGGGACATTTCATTCGTCAGATTAAATTTCTGTTGGACTTTTATAAATCCTTTCACAAAAAGAAATGAATTTGAGAAAAACCGAATACCATTCAAGCATAGGTTCCTGATTGCATTTATGAATCCTGACTTCAGACTTCGATTACCGTCTGTGCAACTTATTTCAATTCCAGTTAAAATTCTTTCCAAATAGTTAACTCCGCATTTATTTAAAAAACTGATATTTAAGATGAATAATTGAATACTTAAGTAAATCCGGTTTACATCTTTTCGCAAAATCATTTCATAGCTCTCAATAATTTTTTGCTTCCCTCTTTTGCCTGAAAACAATACAACGACAGCAACTATGAAATAAATTCTGAAATGCATCAAATCTATTTAATAATAAGACTATACAATTTAATTATTTTTTACTAAATAATAATTATTCTTAAATATATTTATTATTAAATGCAATATGTATCGTGAAATTAATTCACAATAACGTTTACTAAATACTTAGTTATTTATAAAGAAGATGGCTAACATTACATTTAAAAGAATAGAGAAGTTTAGTTTATAACATTTAAAAATCTGTCCCTAAGAATATAGCAAGCTCCGCATAATCCGGCTTTTGACCCAAGAGCAGACATTTTCAACTCCATATCTTGATTTACCAGGCGTAAGGAATATTTTTGCAATGCCGATTTTACCGGAAGTTGTATGTGATTTCTGGTTTCAGCTAAAATTCCACCTAAAATCACCAATTCGGGATTGAAAATATTCACTAAAATTGAAAGATATCTACCCAACTTATATCCAATCTCATGTGTAATTTCTATGGCCAGCACATCTTCTGCCTTTATCGCTTGCAGAACATCATAAAGTGTTATATCCTCCATTTCTTTTGAAAGAGACAGAATAGATTTTGATCCTTTTTTTAATGCTTCTTTAAATTTTCTTTCGAGCGCAAAACCAGAAATTTCTGTTTCAAGACATCCTTTTTTTCCACAATGGCAAATAATTTCATTATTAAAAACAGGGCTATGCCCAAATTCTCCTGCAAAACCTGAGTGACCATAAATTAAATTACCATTATTGATAATTGCTGTACCAACTCCCCAACATAGATTTACAAAAATTACATTTTTCTCTTTATTTACAACGCCACAGTTATATTCTCCATAAGCCATCGCACGGGAGTCGTTTTCCAAAAATGTTTTGATATGAATTTTTGATTCGATTATTTCGGTTAAAGGCTTTTCTTCGAAAAAGAAATAATTATAACTATAACCCTTTCTTGAATCAATTCGACCACTTAAAGTAACGATTGCACCAATAATTTTTTCGCTGCTGATTTTTGAGTTATGTATTGCATTATTTATTATTAAACATAATGAATCCAACGATTCCTTCTTGTTTTCGAGTTTATATAAAATACTTTCTTCATGATAAATAAATCTGTTAGTAAAATCCTGAATTCCAATATTAACAGAATCGCGGTTAACTTCAACTCCAAGATAATAACCGGCATCAGGATTTACCCCAAATCTTTTAGCATTTCTTCCTCCGGCAAGTCTTGATTCTCCAACATTCAACACTATACCTTCTTCGGCAAGTTCACCAATTGCTTTTGTAACAGTAGGAACACTAAAATTGGTTTCTTTGCTTAATTCAGCAATAGTTGCCTCACCATCCTGTATAATTCGTTTAACAATATTTTTTTTTAGTTTAATTATTTTATAGGCAGATAAAGAAACATCTTCCATGCTGTTTAGCAGAATTCTCAGGTTCATTGGTTTATTTTTTATACAATATAACACAACAAGATATTGAAAAAAGGGGAAATAAAGTCCGGAAATAAAAAAAACATCGGAAACCTGGTTATAAATACTAAATCTGAACAAAATAAGTTATTGATTATTCTTTTTTGTCGATTATAGTTAAAACCTTTCTTCTTCAATAAACAAATCTACTTTGGCGTTAATAAGCTGGCGGAGAAAAACTATATTACCTGCACATTAAGAAAATTTACAGGTCCATTAATGAATGAAAATACCCAACTTTACGTATTCGAAGCATTGCACCTGCCTTTTTTCCAGTTTCTATTTTTTTCACAAAAACCAACGAAACACGTTACAATCAACTGAAAACAAAAAAGAATCTTCCTTACTATAAAAAAATTACACCCGGAATTTTCTGAAAATTCCGGGTGTAATAAATTCGAATTTATTAATTCTTCAACATTAAAAGTTATTCGTTACTCGAATGTATAGTGTTTGCGAACCAGCGATTCTATATCCCAAACACATTCCAAACCAGCAGGAAATTTAACCAAATCTCCGGCCTTTATTGTTATGTTGTCAAACTCCGAAACAATTGTAGCTTCACCTTCAATTATATAACAAATCTCAGTTTGATCATAATACCAATCAAACTTATCTTCATCGTGTTCCCAAATGGGCCATTTAAAAACTCCCAATTCCTCTAATTCGTCCTGATCCGGCTGCTCAACTTCAATTCTCATTATTCAATTTTTTTTTGTAAAAATAAAAAAGAAACGATTTCAAAAACTTATTACAAAACCCAAAAAGAATAATTTGGTTTAATTTTTTTAATTTTAATTCATTAAATGTTAATTTCAAATTCACTGAAATAAATTATTTTTCATAAAAAAATCAAATTGCATGAAAAGACTTGGCATTTTATTTATTCTGGGTTCACTACTTTTTTCGTGTACCCCAAAGTTAAAAGAGTCGATAAATACCGACAACAAATTTTCTTTTGTTTTTATGACAGATATTCATGTTGAACCTGAAAGAAACGCTACTAAAGGCCTTTTACAAGCCATTGACACCATTAATAAACTTGCTCCCGATTTTGTTTTAACAGGCGGAGACAACATTATGGATGCCCTTGCCCAAAGTTGGGAAAGAAGCGACAGTTTATATAATCTTTATATTGAAACTACCAGCCACCTGAAAATGCCTGTATTTTCAACTATTGGAAACCATGAGAATTTTGGCTTGTATGAAAAAAGTGGTATTCAGCCCACACACGAAGATTATGGTAAAAAAATGTATGAGAAAAGAATCGGGAAAAGGTATTACTCTTTTGACCATAAAAACTGGCATTTTGTTGTTTTAGACGGAATTGGATTTACCCCCGATCGCCATTATTACGGCGTTGTGGATTCCGTTCAAATTGAATGGCTGAAAAAGGATTTGGAAGCAACCGGAAAAGATGTGCCCGTGGCAGTAAGCATTCATATTCCGCTACTAAGTATTGGCGAACAAATTATGGATAATCCGAATGCGGCATTGAGCAAAAGTACAGTAATTACAAATGCTCACGAAGTAATAGGAATACTGGAAAAGTACAATGTAAAACTTGTTTTGCAGGGTCACCTTCATTTTTTAGAAGATATTTATTATAACGGTATTCATTATATTACAGGGGGTGCAGTTTCTTCAAACTGGTGGCAAGGGCCTAGGTTTGGGATGGAAGAAGGATTTGTGAAAGTAGATGTTGCCGGTGACGATTTTACCTGGGAATATATCGATTACGGCTGGACCGTTGATGAATAATTGGTTTTATTATTATTGCAAAATGACAAAAATACCGGGTTGACTGCCCGGTATTTTCTTTTATAGTTGACAAACATTACCTTATTTAATTAATTTTTGCATATTCTCTTCCTGCCCGAAAAGCCTTGATATTCGATTCTACAATTTTTTCTCCTTTTGATTGAAAAATAGTTTCAATTCCTTTTTCTATTACCTCTTTATCAATTTGAATAAATCGTGAACCGGCCCCCAGAACGACCATATTTGAAGCTTTCGGATTTCCAATTTCATGGGCAATCTGGTCGGCATCAATTTTTATAATTTTTACTTCATTTTTCAATTTGCTGAACGTTTCTTCCAATTCAGGATAAACAGGAATATTTTCAACTTTTGTAGAATTGGTTACCAAACTTCCTTTGGGGGACAAATAAGGCAAATACCGCAATGACTCCATCGGTTCTACTGCCAGAATTAAATCAGCTGCTCCGGAAGGAATCAGGTCAGAAAAAATAGGAGAATCTGATATTCGAAGATGAGATACTACTGCCCCACCCCGCTGACTCATTCCATGTGTTTCAGCTTGTTTCAAATACAAATTTTTTGACAGTGCTGCAGCACCAAGTGTTGCTGCAATGGAAAGAATTCCCTGGCCTCCAACTCCGGCCAAAATTATATCGGTTTTCATTCGTCTATAATTATTTATTTTAATGGTGACTCATGTAACTCGCAAAGCCAAATCCCCATATGTATCAAAAAGGCCTTTGAATATGCTCGTTTCATCGTTAGTTTTGTTCTGCTTTTTTCATTTTTTTCAAATGAGTAAGTTTTTGAATACAGGTTCTTCGGCCAATAATTACCGAAACCCCTTCAAACTTAGCTTCCTCCTGAATAATATCAACAATTTCATCATGGTTTTTAGGTAGCGGAACAAACAACCGGATGTGTTCCGGCTCTACTCCAACTCCCTCACAAATCTGCTCAATTCGTCCTTTTGCCAGGGAATCCTGTCCGCCTGTCATTGCAACGGCTTCATTATCTACAATCAGAATATTAATGTTGGTTCCTTCGGCAACGCAGTCTAAAAGTCCGGTAATTCCTGAATGTGTAAAAGTTGAATCGCCAATCACAGCAAAAACAGGATTCATACCTGCATCAGCAGCACCTTTCGCCATAGTAATGGAAGCTCCCATATCTACGCAGGTATTAATCGTATTATAAGGCGGCAATGCCCCCAGAGTGTAACAGCCAATATCGGAAAACACCCGGCCCTCGCCATATTCTTTAATAACTTCATTCAATGCAAAGTAGGTATCCTGATGTCCGCATCCGGCACAAAGCGAAGGAGCACGGTTTACAATCGTGTCAGGAACTTCAAAAACCATAGGATTTTCTTTGCCTAGTGCTTTCTGAACATGATCGGGGTTTAATTCCCCTATTCGGGGTAAAGCACCGGTTAATCTACCATGAACCTTTTTTCCATGACCAAAATAATCGGTAACCAATTCCTCAACTATCGGATATCCTTCTTCAATCACCAAAAGTTCTTCACACTCACTTTCAAGCTTTTTCAATAATTTCTCGGGAGCCGGATATTGCGAAATTTTCACTACCGGATACGGGCAATTCCCTTTCGGATAATTTTCCATTAAATAATTCAATGTAATTCCACAACAAATTATTCCCAAGCTTTTGTCGGGTCCGTTAATATATTCGTTGAATTCTGTACTTTCAGAAAGCTTTAGCAAATCTGCCTGCTTGTCAACAAGATTTTTATAATACTTTCTCCCATAAGCAGGCAGCAACATAAATTGCATCAAATTTGACGGAAGTTTTAAATCGTTCTCATTTTTCAGTTTTTTTTGCACCACCCCCGAGCGTGAGTGCGCCAAACGTGTTGTAATACGAACCATTACAGGCAATCCCGTTCTTTCTGAAAAATCAAAAGCCTCATAAGTCATATTATAAGCTTCCTGCTGATTGGCTGGCTCAAAAACCGGAATCATTGCAAACTTTCCATAAAATCTTGAGTCTTGTTCGTTTTGAGAAGAATGCTGCGATGGGTCGTCGGCAACTACTACAACCATACCGCCGTTTATCCCGGTAATTGAAGCATTCATAAAAACATCGGCAGCCACATTTAGCCCAACATGTTTCATGCAGCACATGGTTCTCTTTCCGGCATACGACATGCCAAGGGCGGCTTCCATGGCCGTTTTTTCATTTGCCGACCATTGCCGGTGGATGTTTCTTTCTTTTGCCGTTTTATTGTTCTGAATGTATTCGGTTATTTCCGTTGAAGGTGTTCCGGGATAGGCATAAACTCCAGAAATTCCGCCATCGATAGCGGCCTGACCAATTGCCTCAACACCTAGAAATAAATTCTTTTGCATAAAATTTCTTTTAAAATAACACGCAAAAGTAAAACTCACAGGGAAAGCAAAAAATATCCGATATCAGAAAATACAAATAATAATATTGTTTAAAAACAGGTTTATGAGTCGAAAACAAATTAAAAACCTTGAAATCATCCGGTTAACTGTAAACAGTTAGTACCATTCTCCGGCTTCCTCCGTAATCACGAAACTCACAAAAATAAATCCCTTGCCAGGTTCCCAGATTTAGTCGGTTTCGGGTAATGGGAATTGTTATTTCAGAACCTATCACCGAAGATTTTAAATGGGCAGGCATATCATCACTGCCCTCATAGGTATGAATATATACAGGATCATCTTCCGGAATTAGTTTGTTCATAAAATTTTCAAAATCGGTACGAACTGTCGGGTCTGCATTTTCATTGATAGTAATTCCTGCGGAAGTGTGCTTGACTAAAATATGCAACAACCCTTTTTCCGGCAAATCAGGAAGATGGTCTTCAATAAGCCGGGTAATTAAATGATACCCTCTCCGATACCCCGAAAGTGTAATTTCTTTTTGATATATCATCACGAACAAGTTCTACTATTTCAATAATATTTATTGAACAAAATAAGTAACACAATAAAAGCAAATATGATTAACCATGAAAAGGGATTTGCAAAATTAAATGTCCACCCCAACCATCTATTTATTTTCGGAACAATTATTCGGTTGTCGCTTTTGTCAAAGTAGAATGTTCCCCACTTGTACTTTTCAGAATTGGTTTTCATTATACAAACTTTATCTGTTGTAAATTTCTTTAATTATATTCAGAAGTCGAATAAATTGTTGTAATTTTTCATGTAATTTTTTTACAAATAGAAATGAAAATTGGTGTTTAATGTTTATTACAAATTCTGAAAATGAAAATCCTTGGTAATTTAATTTGGTTAATATTTGGCGGCTTTGCCATTTTTGTGGAATATATGATTTCCGGATTGCTGCTATGCCTCACCATTGTAGGAATTCCATTTGGTTTGCAGGCATTTAAACTGGGTATTCTTGCCCTTTGGCCTTTCGGACAAAAAATTGAATATATGGATTATGCACCCGGCTGTCTTTCAACCATTATGAATATTATATGGATTTTTATAGGAGGAATCTGGATTATGCTTACCCATTTATTGTTCGGGTTGTTGCTCGGAATAACCATCATCGGAATACCATGGGCAAAACAGCATTTTAAACTTGCATCATTAGCTTTAACTCCATTTGGAAGAAGAGTGGTTTAAATTACAGTATAAAGTTTTCAACTCCCAGCCATTAGCCTTTTCAATGTTTTCAGTCTATTTCTTTGTCTTAGCGAGATTAACATATTTCAACTTTTTCAGACTTTTTGATTTCATATTTAAAGCCTTTGTTATTTTTTTTAAACTATTTGATAAATAGCGTGTTATTGTAATTATTCAATTTTCAGTAGCAGAAGTTCGATTCATTGATTTGTTTCTTATTAAACAAAGCCCTAATTTTAAGACTAATACATCTTAAAGTTTTTAAATATTTATTCAAAGCCATAAACTATGTTCTTGTTCATAGCGAGAAACATTATGATAATAGCAATAAAACGGGAAGATTTTTTTGAAAACCAGAATTAGATTTAACTGGCGCCAAAACAAAACTCATATTCCCTCTCGGCCAGAATACCATGGTTTAAAACAGATGGATTTGTGATACAACTATAAGAGATTGAAATGATTTATAATTCTAACTAAAAAACAAAAAATGGGAAATGACGCTAAAAAATTTATTTGGAACGGCATTGATTTAGAGCAATTAAGACAGACCATGGATGACCCCGCCGATAAAGCTGTGTCATCTCTCTTCAATTCAGAATCAATGGGTAATTTACGGGAGCTGCTAACGGTTATGGCCAAAAACGACGATTTTGTTTCGTTGAAACTTCCGGATGAAATGCACAATTTTGTTCAAACTGAACTGAAATTTAATTTTTCTCAACAGGATATAAATTATTTTAAGCAAACCCATGAAATATGGAAACGCGACGGAATGCAATTTATATTTATTTTGTTTTTCAGGGCGCTACCTTATACCTACATGGCCGAAAAACCGGCCAACGTTCTCGACATTACAAAACTGCTGGAAACTCAAACAGAAAGAAGAATTTTCGAAACAGCTCAGTTTGTATTTGATGTAATGGACAAAGATTGGTGGTATCCGGAAAAAAGAGGAATTCTTACTGCTCTAAAAGTGAGATTGATGCATGCTTCCATGCGCCACGTAATTTTAATCAACAACACAACGAATAAACAGTGGAATGAAGAATGGGGAAACCCAATCAGCCAGGAAGATTTAATTGCTACCAACCAGGTTTTTTCGCTTGAATTCTTCAAAGGGATGAACATGCTGGGTGAATCTCTTACTCCAACAGAACAAGCGGCGTGGTTTCACACCTGGAAAACTATCGCAAAAATTATGGGCGTTCAGGATGAATTACTGTCGAAAGATGTAGAGGAAGCCTGGAGTTTACAGCACACAATTTATGATCATCTTTTTCGCGATAAAACAATTGCAGGGGTTAAACTGGCAACAGCACTGGTAAAAACATTAAACACATTTCATCTGCATGAAGAATTAACGCTTTATATCATGAAAAGGATGCTGGCCGACGAACAATTCCCGGATTGTTTTGAGCGAATGCTCGGCCCTTCTTTTAAAGATGTATGCCCTGAATTATTTACAGAACATGATACAGATGAAGAGGTGGATGCAAATGACAAACAAATGCGTCAGAATTTTAAAGATCATCTTATAAAATATCACAGCACATTAAAAGATGTCAGGCCCAATTATGCATCGCCAAAGCCAAAGCTGAACTGGCTCGAAAAAATATGGTTTTTCATATTAATCATTTTTGGAGGTCAAAAAGAAAAGCTTCATTTAATTGATAAACACATGAATAAGCTAAATGATATTCTCTATATCGACGGTACAGAGGAAGCAGTAGATGAATTGGAAGAAGAAGCAATAATTGGTGCAATGAATGCTTTGGGTGGAATACTTGTTGGAATTCTTTCATTCCATTTCAGAAAAGGCAAAAATTCAGGGTTTCGCATTCCTGAGAATTTACAGGAACATTGGTCATTGAAATAATCTTTTCAGCAATTTATGGATTTAGAATACAAAAAATCAATAGTTAGTTACTACAATAATACGCGTTTAGATTACCGTTTTTTATGGTTTCGGAAGAACAACCGTTCGGTTCATTTCGGTTTTTACGACAATGAAGTAAAAGGCCATGGCGATGCGCTTGTAAACCTTAATAAGGTTTTGGCCGAAAAAATTGGGATAAAAGATGGGGATAAGATTCTTGATGCAGGATGCGGACAAGGGGGAAGTTCGACATGGCTGGCTGAAAATTTTAATGTAAAAGTAGAAGGAATAACCCTTGTTCCCCATCAGGTTCAAATAGCACAGAAAGAAGTAAAAAAACTCCGGATTCAAGATAAAGTTTCGTTTTCGGAACAGGATTACACCCATACAAATTTCGAAGATGAATCATTTTCGGTGATTTGGGCCTGCGAAAGTATGTGCCATGCCGAAAAAAAAGAAGACTTCTACAAAGAAGCATTTCGGTTATTAAAACCGGGTGGACGCTTGGTTTGTGCCGACTATTTCAGGTCTGAACGCCCTCTAAAAGGAAACGGAGAAAAACTACTTCATGACTGGTTAAACGGATGGTCGATAAAAGATATAGACACTTTTCAGGAGCACAAAATAAATGCAGAAAGAATTGGTTTTCAGAACTTCCAAATTGAAGATATAACCCAGTTTACCCGACCATCGTTAAAACACCTTCATTCTATGGCAAGTAAATTATGGAATTTTGGAACAGTTTTAAAAAAAGTGGGACTTCGAAATTCGGTTAACCATGGAAATCATTTTGGCTCCATCAGGCAGTTTGAAGCGCTTGAGAAAAACTTGTGGTTTTACGGACTACTTTCAGCAAAAAAAGACTAACAATGGACGTTTCTGAAAAACTCTTTTCGTTACAAAATTATACTCCCGTTAGGTCATTATTTAAAAACGAGCAGAATGAAATAATTCTGGCAAAACGAAATTCAGATAACCGAAATGTTGTTCTGAAACAGTCTGTTTTGCAAAATGAAAATATTGCAAGAGTTTCAAAACTGGCCCATGAATATGAAATTCTGAAGAAATTGGATCACCATGGAATCCCGAAAGTTTTTGATATTCTTTATGATGGTGAAAAAGTGACACTGGTACAGGAATACATTGATGGTTCTGATTTAAAAGGATTAATTTTCAATCGGAAAATAAACCATTCCCTGGTCCTCAACATTGCATTTCAACTTTCCGATATTCTTCACTACATCCATTTTCACGACGTTATTCACAAAGACATTAACCCCGGAAATTTAATGCTGGATAAAAACGGCACCTTGAAATTAATCGACTTTGGAATCTCCTCAACTCTTCATTCCGAAACCAGCGAAATTTTAAAAGTTGAATTCATTGAAGGAACGTTAACATATATTGCTCCCGAGCAGACCGGACGAACCTCTTATTCAATTACCAAAAGCAGTGACTTTTATTCAACAGGAATTTTGCTCTACGAATTATTAACCGGAAAAACACCTTTCGACTCTGTTGATCCGCTTGAGGTAATTCATTTCCACTTGTCGAGGAATCCAATTCCACTTAAAAAAATTATACCCGATATTCCACAGGGATTAGACCAGATTGTGGCAAAACTAATGGAGAAAAATCCAGATGAACGCTACCAAAATGCATCGGGGCTAAAAGCCGATTTGCTTACCGTAAAAAACTGCTTCGAACAGAAAAAACCACTATCGGAATTCAGAGCCGGATTAAATGACAATTCTGAGCAGTACAGACAAAGTCAAAAATTATACGGCCGGGAAAATGAAATCAACGAATTGCTGGACATATATAAAAATATTAACCGCGTAAAGGCAATGCTGGTTATGGTAGCTGGTTATTCCGGGGTAGGAAAATCAGCTCTTATAAGGCATATTAAATACCCGATAATTCAGAATAACGGAACATTTATCAGCGGAAAATTTGACCAGTTCAAAAAAGACATTCCTTATTACGGATTTATTGAAGCAATTCATGGTTTTATTAAAAATCTGCTTTCAGAACCGGAAGAAAAAATTAAAAACTGGCAAAACCGGATTTTAACAGCCTTGGGAGAAAATGCAGGATTAATAACAGAAGTAATCCCCTTACTAACAAAAATAATCGGAGTTCAGCCGCCAGTTCCAAAACTACAACCGGCAGAACAGGAATCACGTTTTCATATGGTTCTCATCGATTTTATTTATGTGTTTAGTTCGCCCGGAAGCCCGCTGGTTATTTTCCTCGATGATTTACAATGGGCCGATTTGCCCTCGCTGAATCTGATGGTCCGGCTCCTCGAAAACTATAAGCAGGACAGTATCTTACTTTTGGGAGCTTATCGCGACAACGAAGTGGAAAAAGGTCATCCACTGCTTCTCACTTTAAAGCAAATCAACGAATTACAGGGATGTTCAAAAGAAATAAAGCTTCAACCTCTAAACCTTGAAACTACCTGTAAGATTACGGCCGATTCGTTTGGTATAACTCATGAAAAAGCGCAGGAATTAGGGGAACACATTTATGAAAAAACGAAAGGAAATCCATTCTTCATCCATAATTTTTTGAGGTCGCTGTACAATAAAAAACTCGTTATTAAAGAACCGGGAAAAGAATGGACATGGGACAGAAAAAAAATTGCCAAACTAAACTATACAGACAATGTAATTGATTTAATGACTGAAAGCCTGACGAATCTTCCTGAATCAACTACAAGTGTATTAAAACTGGCATCGATTCTTGGTAATACATTCTCGCTAAGCGATTTGGCGAATATTTCAGAACAACCGCAATCCATCGTTTTTACCGATTTATTATCTGCACTGAAAGGCGGTTTTATCGTGGCGAACAGTAAAAGATACAGAGATTTTGTTCTCAGCACTGTAACCGAAGATTTTGACAAGTATTACAATTCAGAAAATAGTATCAAATTTACGTTTGCCCACGACAGGATACAGCAGGCAGCCTATAATCTCACTTCAAAAAAGGAACTTGTTCATTTGCATTTAAAAATTGGCCGATTGCTTATGCAAAGCATGAACGAGGCTCAAATCCAGGAAGACATTTTTGAGTTGGCAAATCACTTTACGTTAAGTTATCAGCTTATTGAAAAGCAATTAGAAAAAGACCAAATTGCTGAGCTTTGCCTGGTGGCAGGAAAAAAAGCAAAAGATTCAACATCATATAGTTTAGCTGCATCGTTTTTAAATGTTGCGAAAGAATTACTTGGCGAAAACAGCTGGTTGAATAACTATCAACTTACTTACAAAGTACTGTTTGAACTTGGCGAATGTGAATACCTGAATAATAATTCGGAACTTGCTGAAAATTATTTCAAAGAAGTTCTTGCTCATTCAAAAACCCGGTTTGAGAAATTGCAGGTTTACTACCTTCATTCATCATTATACCTGAAAATGGGCAATACTAATGAATCGCTAAGGTTAGGGCTTGAGGCCGCTAAAATGTACAATATTCATTTACCAAAAAACAAAGTTGCCATCCAGCTTTCCACGTTATTAACCATGTCGAAATATTTGTTTCTGTTTTCAACAAGGTATAAAAATCCGGAGAGTGTTTTCAACCTGAAAGATTGCAACGATGAAGAAATAATAGCGCTAAACAAATTCCTTATCGACCTGGCAACCAGTGCATATCAGCAAGATCAAAATCTTATGATGCTTGTAATCTTCCGAATAATCCGATATTATCTGAGTGACGGGTTCACAGACGCAAGCGGCTGGGGGTTCTCTGGTTTTTCGGTAGTGGCATTATCGGTGCTTAAACTGCAAAAACGGGGGTTCAACCTGTGGGACATTACCATTAAACTTCACCAGCGCACAAATTCACCGCTTATAAAATGGAGACTTAGTTACACGGTACTATGTTTTCATAATCATTGGAGGATTCCTTTCCGGCAAGGCTATAACGCTATGGTAGAAACATTAAAAGCATGCGTTTTAAATGGCGATCAGATTTTTACCGGATACACAGCCGCCCTTTTAATACGAGTTAAATTAATGGCTGGTGAACCATTAACTGAAATTCTTGAAAATTCAGAAGATCACATTTCGCTACTTAAAAACAGCAGAGGAGGCCTAGATTTTTATCTTGGTTTTTTACAAACAGCAAAGTCACTGCATGGATTAACCCAAAAGGATAATTGGAATGATGACACATTTAACGGAGCAGATTTCCAAGGTCACCTGGTAAAAGAAGACAACAAAACTAAACTTGCCTTTTTTTACACATCAAAAGTGTTTCATTTATATTACCAAGAGCAATATCGCGATGCGTTGAAGGAAAGCGAAATTCTTTTGAATTATTCCAACAATTTTCCGGGGGATATTTGCGAAGTAATCCAGGCATTTTATACATCAATGACTATTGCAACTATTTTTTCCGAACTCAACCGTGATGAACAGAAACAATATCTGAAGCAATTCAAGAAACATCTTTCCAATCTTAAACTTTGGGCCAAAGGGTGCAATGCAAATTATGGTGCTTTTTACCAGCTAATGCTGGCGGAGTATAATTTGTTGCAAAACAATGGAGAAAAAGCACTAAACCACTACCTGAAATCGATGCAACTGGCAGCCGAAAACCGAATAAAGAATGTTGAAGCCATTGCCTACGAAAGGGCTGCAACTCATTGCTTAAACATTGGGCTGGAAGAGCAGGGTCAGGAATACATTAAAAATGCATATTTACACTTTAGTAATTGGGGAGCCACAACAAAATGCAATCTAATTGCAGAAAAATATCCATTTGTATTAACAAGCAATGCATATACCACAGAGCAAACGGTTTCAGGAACCGTTACGATAACATCTGTTTCAGGCCGGAATGCTATTGACCTTGCCAGTATTGTAAAAGCATCTCAAACCATTGCCAGTCAGGTTAAATATGAAGATGTTCTTAAAAATTTAATGCACATTACAATTGAAAATGCCGGTGCGGAAAAAGGTTGCTTATTGCTTTACAAAGAAGATAACCTGTGTATTGAAGCTATAGGAATTTCAGGAAATGAAGAAATAGAAATACAACAATCCATTCCGTTTGAGAATTCAAATCAATTACCAAAATCGGTGGTCAATTATTGCAAAAGAACAGAAGAAACAATTGTTCTTCACGACGCATTCTCCGACGAAAGATTTAAAAGCGATTCCTATGTTCTTAAAAACGTTACGCACTCAATTCTTTGTTTACCCATTACAGCAGTTGGAAATATAAAGGGATTTCTCTATCTCGAAAATAATTTACTGAAAGGAGTGTTTAATAACGACAGAATTGAACTTCTGCAAATGCTTTCTGGCCAAATTGGAATTTCCATCGAAAATTCAATTTTATATGAAAACCTGGAAGAAAAAGTTAAAGAGCGAACCAGGGAAATTGAAAAAACACTGGCAGAACTAAAATCGGCGCAGGCACAACTTATTCAGTCCGAGAAAATGGCTTCACTCGGAGAACTTACCGCCGGTATTGCGCACGAAATTCAAAATCCGCTCAACTTTGTCAATAATTTCTCGGAAGTAAGTGCCGATCTTATTCAGGAACTTACTGACGAACTAAAAGAAAACAATATGGAAGAAGTTGGTGAAATCTCGAACATGTTAAAAGAAAATTTGGAAAAGATTAACTTTCATGGGAAACGGGCCAGCAGCATTGTAAAAGGAATGCTCGAACATTCGCGAACAGGAACTGGCATTAAAGAGCCGACCGACATGAACAAACTTGCCGATGAATATTTGCGCCTCTCCTTCCATGGTTTCCGGGCAAAAGACAAATCGTTTAATGCCGATTTTAAACTGGAAACAGATCCAGATCTCCCCAAAATTAAAGTGGAACCGCAAGATATTGGCAGAGTCTTACTGAATCTCATTAACAACGCGTTTTACACTGTTAATGAAAAAGTTAAACAATCTGAAAACAGTTTCAAAGCATTGGTTGTTATACAAACCAAAAGGTTCGAGTTTCCTTCAGGAAATGTGGGGGTCGAAATCAGGATAAAAGATAATGGAAGTGGAATTCCTGAAAATATTAAACAAAAAATATTCCAACCATTTTTTACAACAAAGCCAACGGGTCAGGGTACAGGATTAGGTTTGAGCTTGAGCTTTGATATTATTACAAAAGGGCACGGCGGAAATCTGAATGTTGAATCACAAGAAGGTGAAGGCACAACATTTATAATACAGATACCCTAAAAATTAATCAGATAATGAATTCAAAAAAGGAAAAACAACTAACCCGAATTTACGATGAATACATCGATCTGATGTTGTATGATTTTCCTATTGAAAAAATTAATGAAATAGTTGCTGATGATATAAAGGGCTTTGGCTCAACCCGCGATGAAAAATTTGTTGAGTTAAACAGATTTCGGCAAATGGTTATCGATCAGCGGAAACAAGCTGCTGGAATAGAGATAGAATGGAAAAAAACTCCTATTAACAAAAGAATCAGCCCCAAAGAAGATATTGCCGTTTACACCGATGAGTTTCTGCTTTCAATGAAAATGAAAACAGGTGAACACATTATTCCATTACGACTTAGTTCTGTTTTTGAATTTTCTGATGATACATGGAAACTGGTTCACATTCATGGCTCTGTGGGAGTTGAAACCGAAAATGACGACACGTGGCACCTAAACGAATGGAAAAAGAAGAACGAAGAACTTCAACGCCTCGTAGATGAAAGAACAACCGACCTGGAACAAAAAAAACGTGAATTGGAGATTGAAGCTGCGCTGGAAAGAGTGCGGAGCAGAACAATGGGAATGCAGAAAAGTGGCGAGCTACAAGAGGTAATTAACCTGATTTTTATTGAAATTACCGGATTAGGTGTTAACATGGATTCTTCTTACATAATAACCCATCTCGATAAAGACATTACTCGTGGTTTTGCAGCATGGGTTTCAATAAATGAACTATCATATGCATCCAAACTTCATCTCGCTTATATCGATCACCCATTGGTTCACAGATTTTACAGTGCATGGAAGGAAAAAGAAAGCCAGTTTTCAGCATCATTTACAAAATCAGAAAAAGACAGGTATTTCAATCATCAGTTTAAACATTCGCCTGAATTGAGTCTGATTACGGATGAACGTAAAAGAAAAATTCTTGATGGTGATGGCTGGTCTATTTCGTGGGTGATTATGAAAGATGCAGCTATTATTATCCAACGTTATCAGAATAATCCATTTACTGAAGAAGAAATTTCCATCGAAAAAAGATTTGCTAATGTTTTTGAACAAGCCTACATCCGCTTTATCGATATACAGAATGCAGAAACCCAGGCCAGGGAGGCAAAAAAGCAAACATCTCTTGACAGGGTCAGGGGAGAAATAGCCAGCATGCGGTCAAAAGAAGATTTAAATCGCATCACGCCGGTTATTTGGCGAGAATTACAGGCTCTGGAAGTTCCTTTTTTTCGTTGTGGTGTTTTTATCTTCGATGAAAATAAACAAAAAGTCAAAGTTTATCTATCTACTCCTGACGGAAACTCGCTGGGAGTTTTAAATCTTTCTTACGACGCCAACACACTTACCAGGAACACAGTAGAGCATTGGAAGGAAAAGAGAATTTTCCGTACTCACTGGAATAAAGAGGAATTTAAGGCCTGGATAAAATCCATGGTAAAACTGGGACAAGTTCAAAATGAAGAAACTTATCAAGGTTCTTCAAACGCCCCTGAGTCTTTAAATCTTCACTTCATTCCTTTTAAACAGGGAATGCTTTATATTGGGGATATTTCTCCAATGGCAGAAGAAAAACTCATACTTGTTAAAGCTCTTGCTGAAGCCTTTTCCATTGCTTATGCACGCTATGAAGATTTTAAAAATCTGGAAGAAGCAAAACTGAAAACTGAAAATACTCTTAAAGAATTGAAGGCGGCACAAGCTCAATTGATACATTCTGAAAAAATGGCCTCTCTTGGAGAATTAACTGCAGGAATCGCTCACGAGATTCAGAATCCGTTAAATTTCGTCAACAACTTTTCGGAGTTGAGCGTTGACTTACTCCAAGAGATGGATGAGGAACTTAAGTTTGGAAATACGGAAGAAGTAACTGCCATTTCAGAAGATTTAAAACAAAATCTCCAGAAAATAAATTACCATGGCAAAAGAGCAAGCAGTATTGTTAAAGGCATGCTCGAACATTCAAGAGCCAGCGGTCATGAAAAACAAAAAACAGACATCAATAAGCTTGTCGACGAATATCTGCGTCTTTCCTTTCACGGACTAAGAGCCAAAGACAAATCTTTTAATTCCGGATTTCAATTTATTCCGGATGAATCACTGCCTGAAATTATGGTAATTTCTCAGGACATTGGTAGAGTTTTTCTAAATATTATCAATAACGCATTCTACGCCGTATCCATAAAATCGAAATCATCACATGATGAATTCCATCCTTTGGTGGAAGTTTCAACAAGAATGAAAGGTAACAATATCGAAGTTCACATAAAAGATAATGGCGATGGTATACCAGCATCAGCAATCGACAAGATATTTCAGCCATTTTTCACAACCAAACCACCTGGCCAGGGAACCGGATTAGGGCTTAGTTTAAGTTATGATATTGTGACGAAAGGTCATAACGGAAAATTGGAAGTTGAAACAAAAGAAGGATTTGGAACTGAATTTATAATAACGTTACCCATATGAAGAGACAAATTTTAGTTGTTGATGACGAAAAAGACATTCAACCACTTTTTCAGCAACGTTTCAGAAGAGAGATTAAATCGGGAGAAGTTGAATTCGAATTTGCATTTTCAGGAGAAGAAGCTCTGGCTTGTATGGGAAATTATCAGCATGAGGCCGTATTAATACTTTCCGACATTAACATGCCCGGTATGAGTGGACTAGATTTACTTGGACGGATAAAGCAAAAGAAACGTACACCTCCACCCATAATAATGATGATTACGGCCTATGGAGATACAGATAACTATAACAAAGCCATAGCACTTGGAGCTGATGATTTTCTAACCAAACCTGTAGATTTTAATTTATTAAAGGAAAAAATAAAAAGTATTAAGGTATGACAAAAATCTTAGTAGTCGACGATGAAGCCGATTTGGAAGTTTTAGTCAAACAAAAATTTCGAAAAAAAATAAGGGAACAGGAATATGAATTTGTGTTTGCCAACAATGGTGTTGAAGCATTAAAACAAATAAGTAATCATCTTGATCTTGATCTGGTTCTCAGCGACATAAACATGCCTGAAATGGATGGACTGACGCTTCTTTCGAAATTGAATGAGCAACACTCCATTTTGAAATCGGTAATTATTTCTGCTTATGGGGATATGGCGAACATTCGAACGGCAATGAACCTGGGCGCTTTCGATTTTATTACTAAACCGGTTGACTTTAACGACCTTGAACTAACAATAGAGAAAACTATTAAATACGTGAAACAGGTTAGAGAAACAGTTCAGATGATAAAAGAGAATAACATACTAAAAATGTATGTTGATGAAACTGTACTGAACTTTATGAACAGTAAAGAGTTTGAAACTTCAATGATGTCAAGCGAGACCACTGAAGGAACAGTAGTATTTATTGATATTTGCGGGTTTACCTCAATCAGCGAAAACGAACCACCCAATACTGTAGTAACATTACTGAATAACTATTTCGATGTAATGGTAAAAGAAATTATCGCTCAGAAAGGCTATATCGATAAATTTATTGGTGATGCTATTATGGCCGTTTTTCAGGGTGAATATCACCTCGACAGGGCAATTGATGCCTGTCTTGCCGTTAGAAATAAAATCGCAGAACTCCCTCAGGTTGCCGACAATGTAACCTTTAAACCCAATGTTTCTATTGGGATAAATTCAGGTGAAATGGTTTCAGGAAATATTGGCTCCGCAAGTTTGAAGCGTTTAGACTACACCGTTATCGGGGATACCGTTAATATTGCTCAACGACTTCAGGCATCGGCTGGACCAGGCAAAATATTAATCAGTGCCAATTCGTACGAAAAAGTAAAAGAGTTTTTTAATTGTGAGAAAGTTGGTGAGTTAAATTTAAAAAACAAATTGAATCCGATGATTACATATGAGGTTATTGACTAAAATAAAACCGGATAACTTGTTTGCCCATTTTTATTTCAACCCGAAAGAAGGCTAAAGATGAATAAATCAAAAAAAATAGACTGGAAATCAATTGTTAACGCCCAATATATAATTTACACTTTACTCGGAAGCTTTATTTCGGTTATAGCTCTTCAGGGTTTTATGATTCCAAATAATTTTATCGATGGTGGTGTAACAGCCGTTTCAATCTTATTTAACGGTGTTTTCAACATCGATGTCAGCATTCTTCTTGTTGTAATTAATCTCCCTTTTGTTTATATCGGCTTCCGGATTATTGGAAAAACCTTTGCTGTTCAATCGATGATTGCCATTCTCGTTACTGCATTTTTAATGACAATAATTAACATTCCTGTAATTACAAATGATAAGCTACTAATGGCTGCTTTTGGCGGATTTCTGATGGGACTTGGTATTGGATTGGTTATTCGTGGGGGCGGTGTTGTTGACGGCCTTGAGATAATTGCCCATTATACAAAAAAGAAAGTGGGATTTACCACAAGCGAAATAATTATGCTTTTTAACTCGCTGGTAATTATGGGAGCAGCATTCGAGTTTGGAATAGAACCTGCCATGTACTCTATTTTGGTGTACTACATTGCCATGAAAACCTCCGACTACGTTGTAGACGGAATCGAAGAATTTACTTCTCTTAGTATAATATCGAAAAAAGATCAGCAGGTAAAATCGGTTATTGTAAATGACTTTGGAAAAGCAATCACAGTTTACAAAGGTGAGCGGGGTTATCTTCCGGGTGCCTATCATATTAAACACGATGTTGACATAATTGTTACTGTTGTAACCCGTTTAGAGATTCACAGGATAAAACAGCAGATAGTTAAAATCGATCCCGATGCATTCTTTTTTGTTCAAAGTATTAAAGAAGTGAAAGGCAGTTATCTAAAACAACACGACAAATCAGTATAAAACACATTGTTCACAATCATTCATTGCATTTACAATCAATGTCTTAAAAATTAAATTGATTTACAACCATACTTATAAACACAACTCACAGTAGGATGAATATTAGAAAGCTAAAAGGATTTATAATTCAAAAATTATCAGAAGGACTCTCCGACAAATTAACTTATCATGGAGTGCATCACACTCTTGATGTTTTAAATGCTTGCAATCAGTATATTAAAAGAATGAAAATTTCCCCAAAAGATGCATATCTTTTGCGAACGGCAGCTTTATTACACGATACCGGTTTTTTAAAAACCTACGATAACCACGAAGAAGAGAGTATAGCGTATGCCCTGGAAATTCTGCCTAAGTGGAATTATTCCAATAAAGAAATTGAGTTAATTGCTGGCATGATTAGATCTACAAAAATACCGCAACTTCCAAATACTCTGCTTGAAAAAATTATTGGTGATTCGGATTTGAACTATTTGGGAACCGATTATTTTTACACCGTTGGTGATACCTTATTCAAAGAATTAATGGCTTTCAATAAAATTTCAAGCCAGGAACAATGGAACAAAATACAGATAAAATTTCTTGAAAATCACAGGTATCATACTCTTTTTGCACAAAAACACCGTGAACCGGTTAAACAAAAGCATTTGCTTGATTTAAAGAGAAAATGGGGCCGGTAGCTAAAAAATATTACCCTTTTTGTTTGTACACTTGCCTGAAACCAATTAGGCATTAATCATCCGGTGTGCTTTTTGATCATAAACTTCCGGTGTTTTCAATATAAAGACAAGCAGCTATTTTATTTTTAATATAATTTAATTAAATTGTAACTAATTAATAATCACATACAACATATATTGTTCTTTAACACCTTAAAAACAACACATAGCATTTGGTTCGGGATTTATAACCGGGGAGCACTGTTCACTGCGCTGAATTGATCTTAAACCCAATTTTTATTTATAAAAAAAACATTATGTATTAAAACATGGTGCACTTCTTCTCAAAAATTCGTTACAAACTTGCCGCTGAAAACCGGGTAGCAAGATACCTGCGTTATGCCATTGGCGAAATTCTATTGGTGGTAATCGGAATCTTGATTGCTCTACAAATCAATAACTGGAACGAAAAGCAAAAAGCAAAAGTTTATGAAATTAAAATGCTTTCTGAAATCAGGAATGCTATGATTTCGGATATAAAACTTTTTGATATGTTAGCTAATACCCGATTGGCAAAAATTGACTCGTTTAATACGGTTTTACTTGATTTGTATATGAAAAAAGAGCCGGTACCCGACTCTGTTCTAAACAATATCTCTATTTTAAACTGGGGCTATTTATTCAATTACAATTCGGGGCCGTACGAAGCAGTGAAATCATCGGGCATGGATAAAATATCCAATGATTCAATTCGAAACGCATTAGCCGCCTTATATGATTATTACCTTCCAAGAACAAAATTAGCCTTAGAAATGATAGACAAATCCCTAAATGACCAACCAGAAAATTTCAACAAGCTTTTTGAACAGGTTCCTTATTACGACAATAAGGATAAAATCGGGTTACGCTGGCAATCAAAGTACAAAAATGTGTGGTTAAGAGAAGAGTATCAACCTTTATTAATCACAACAAAAGTCTGGATAAATGAGGCAAAATTATGGATTAATGGCGGTGCAAGAATACGGATGGAAAATTGTCTTCGGTTAATCGACAAGGAATTTTCAAAATCCTCGACCGCATCAAACGCACAAAAAATACCATAATATGCAATCCGTAGTATTATCAATAAGTCTTGTTTTTTTTACTCTATCCGCTCTCGCCCAGAATACCAGTTACAAAAATTATTCTTATTCCGAATTCTACAAATTAATCCGGCAAGAACAGGATAGCATTTTTTCACTTGAAAATGCCATTATAACTTTTAATCAGGAAACCGATGAAGAGTTTAAAGGCTTTTTCAATCCAAACGACTCACTTTACCAATCCCGGCCTTTTCCTCAAAAAGTAATCGACAAAGAAATTCAGCTTAAAAATGTTATTTTCAAAAGCCGGTCAATTGAAAATCAGAAATACAGGGGAGATGAAGGTGTTTTTTTTAATTTCCATTTTCTTAAACCGCTTAGGTTAGTTGATGTTTACGCATTTAAGTGCTATAAATCGAAATTTGAAAAAAACTTTTATTACTGGAACAGCAAAGTTTGTGATATCGATAAATCGGCAACCGAAGGATTTCCCAATGATATTCATTTTGTTTCCAACGAATTTAAAGACGCAATTTTCGGACTTCAGTGCAAATCAAACCGAATTTATTTTCAGAACAATACGTTTAATCTTGATGACAAAAAAGCCTACTCATTCTCCATGTTTTTATCGGTAAGTGACAACTTTTTTACCAGTTTAAACGGGAATATCTTTAACGGGCCGGGCGTTCAAAGAATCGAAATAAGCAAATCGGAATGGTTTTTTCTTAGAAATAATAGTTTTAACACGCTCTCAAATCTTTCTATAACCGAAATGCAGGGTGTAAACCGTTTATACATTAAGGACAATACTTTTAAAGAACCGGTAGTTCTTACTATTGATAAATTTTACCCGATTAATTACGTTGTTGAGTGGAAACAATTTGACAAAATGCTGGTAGCCGATATGGGGCTGGGGCTCTATAATTCGAAAGAAGCAAGCGAAAACAAGCAAAAACCATTATCATATCGCGCAAACATAGAACGTTACACCGATTCTGTCCGAATTGCAGACGAAGATGCTTACGCTGGAGAGACTGCCTTTCGCGGATTTTTTTACAACCATTACAAATCGAAATTTGATACCGAAAATGCCAATGCGGTTTATGTAAATCTAAAAGACATGGAAACCAAACGCATGGCCTGGCTTTATAAAACAAATCCATCGTTCGACAAATTTTTTACCTGGAAGATCAACCAGTTCCTGAAAGTATTTTCAGCTTACGGAACCAAACCATCGCGTGCTATTATCTTTTCATTGTATGTTATTCTGATTTTCGCCCTCATCTACCTCTTCTTTCCCAACAGTTGGGACAGCCATGGCAAACATCGTATTATTCACCGCTATCTCTTTTTTATGAAATATATGAATCGTAACCAGGGAATTCACGAGGTGTACCTTGAAGATAAACAACATGATTTGGTGGCGTACGAAGAATTTAAACAATTCATTGAAAACCATTCGAAAACAGTTCCACGTTTTTTTGTTGCCACCGCCGTACCGCTTTACAGATGGGCACTGTCGGGCACCAAACTTACTGCATCGTTTTTAAGCCGTTTTGATGTACTAAAAGGAACGTGGCAGGAAGTTCAGCCCTCTCAACGCTGGTGGAAAGTGATTCTATTGATTGGCGCTTTTTCGATTGCTATTGTTTACGATATCCTCATCAAAATCCTAAATGCACTGATGCTCTCCATCAACACTTTTACCACCCTTGGTTTCGGCGAAATTCCTATTAAAGGCCTGCCCCGCTACCTCGCCATCATCCAGGGTTTTATTGGCTGGTTTATGCTGACAATTTTTAGTGTTTCATTGATTTCGCAACTTTTAAATTAATGACGATGTCCTTCTTTTTCAATGAAATGCGCCATAAACCAGCAACCGGAACCACTGGCAACAAATTATTTTCGCTACATCATTGAAGGAATCCGGTTAGTTGTATTGGCATTTTGATCACATTAAATGGAAACCTATGGAATGCAAATCGGAAACAAAAGGCTTTGGAAACCATGGATTTTTGAATTTGGATATCCCGATTGGGCGCTAAAACAGGCAAAAGGAAAAATTGTTATCGGAAAGATTGGGATACTACCGGTTCCCGTGCATCTTACTATCGAATACAAAAACGTTGAAATAAAGACTATTAATCACTCAGCAATTGTTTGGAAGGACTGGAAAACGGAGATACGGGTACCTGACTAAATACTTTTTTGTCCATCTTTTGAAGTTCAGACCAATTAACCATAATTTCCTTTTTAATTTTCGTGGTTCATCCATACAAGTCTTTCTCACACTCAAGGCAGCAGAAATTTCCTTTAAAACACATGTCATTCTTTACTTTTTCAAAAAAAATCTCAATTATTTTAACCATTTTTGTTATTACTACAATAACTAAATTTAAAAGTGATTTAAAAATCATTAAAACGAAATTAACCTTATGAAACTATTTTATTGTTCTTCTTTTATCTTGTTTTTAATGCTAAGCTTTTCACGTATTCAAAATACAAATGCACAATCAACTGAAATTCAAACGATACAAATTAATACAGATAAAGAACGGCAAACCATAACGGGATTCGGTGCGTCCCTGGCTTTTTATGAGGGTTGGTTAACGGCTCATCCGAACCGTTCAGAAATTTATGATGTAATTTTCAAGGAATTAAGTCTTGATATTCTTCGTGTAAGAAATGCTTATGGGTACGATGCAACCATGATTGATCGTGTAAAACAATTCAACGCTGCTGCAAAAAGTTCACTGGGACATCCAATCGATATTTTGACTACATCCTGGGGACCTCCTGCCTATCTGAAAAGCAATAACGAAAAAGACAATGGTGGCACGATTCGTTATTCAGTTAACAATGGCATAGTAAATTTCGATTATGCAGCTTTTGCAACCTGGTGGAAAGAATCACTGGATAATTACAATAAAAACGGAATTTATCCAAAATATATAAGCATTCAGAATGAACCTGACTGGAAGGCTTCATACGAAAGCTGCTTATTGCGACCTTCGGAATACATAACTTTAACCGATACCATTGCCGGTTATAATAAAGCGCTAAATGCGGTTTACGATACAGTTATGCAGAGAAAAAATCCACCGCTTTTTCTGGGCCCGGAATGCATTGGAATAGGATACAATGCAGTTGAAAATTACATAAAGGAACTCGATCTCTCAAAACTTTATGGGATTGGACATCATCTGTACCACGGAGCTGAAGGTGGAACGACAGCAAACGATCCGTTTACTTCTTCCGATTATCAGAAAGTCGGAAATTTTCATCCGGAGGTTCCTCATTTTCAAACCGAATATTCACGGGCCGACTGGTTTTCGGTTGCTGCCATGATGTACATGACATTGGCAGTTGAAAATGCAACTGCATTTCTTTACTGGGATTTGATTTGGGTTGACGGCAGGGGACTTGTAACTCTTGAATTTCCCTGGAGCAAAACGCAATGGACAACAGCAAAAGGGTATTACAGAACCAAAGATTTTTATGTATTTAAACATTACTCAAGATTTATTCATCCCGGCTGGAAAAGAATAGAAACTTCGAATGAAAATAGTCAGGTAAAAACAGTTACGTTTATTAGCTCCTCAACCGATTCGGCTGCATTTATTGCCATCAACCGTTCTGAAACCGACTCTTTTCAAATCAGACTCTCAATACCCGGCTTCAACATTAGTGAAGCGACAGCCTATTCAACCGATGAAAATGTTGATTTTAAGGAAACTGACTATCTGAAAGATACTTTATTGACCATAGCGCCAAAATCGATAAATACAATCGACCTTCGATTAACCAAAGTAAACACGGGTACAATTTCAAACCGAAATTATTCTGACGAAAAACTTTTGGAGGTCTCTGTTTTTCCTAATCCATTTGCAAGCTCGACTAATATTGAATTCAAATCGGAAAAGGGATCAGATTATTCATTGGAGATTTTCGATACTTCGGGTAAAAAAGTTCAGGTTCGAAACCTTGGATATTACACAGCAGGAAGGCACATTTTCACATTTACCCGAAATAATTTGAATAATGGGATTTATTTCTTTCAACTCAAAAATTCAGAAAACAAATCAGGGAAAGGGAAATTTATTTTAACCGACTAACAAAGTCATCTGATTCCGCAGGAATAAAAATTGATAACTCATTTTCCAATTTCCTCTTTCGCTGAACGGATATTGCTAAAGGATGATCATAAATACGACATCTCCTTTAAAATAAAAAAGTTAAAACAAATCAGTGTTTAACATATTCATTATTCTCTTTTTTGATAAAAGTTGGTCTTTATGTTCGGCAAAAAAATAATTTATGTCCTATTTCTTTTAATCTAAATAGTGCGTAAATTGCCAGTATAGCCAAAAAATCAAAAAAAAGGATTCGTTGCCAATCCGGGGAAATCAACTCGCTTTTTATTTTAAGTATTGGGAAGATTAGAATTTATGTTGAACTAATATTTATGTTATGAAAGGAAATTATTTTACAATTTTGAGTGTTCTTTGTTTTGTGTTCTTTCTTGGGTCTTGCACAAACAATAAGCAACAGGCCGTGAATAATACAGTTGACCAATCTGCACAACAGGAAGATTTGGTAAAACGAGGTGAATACCTTGTTACTATTATGGGCTGTAACGACTGCCATTCGCCCAAAAAGATGGGACCAAACGGGCCTGAAATTATTCCAGAATTACTATTATCAGGGTACCCTTCAGACCGACCAATTGTAAAACTTGATCATCCGATGATTAAAGAAGGTTTTGGAATGTTTTATCCAGATTTGACTGCTGCTGCTGGTCCGTGGGGGGTCTCTTTTGCGGCCAACCTTACTCCCGATGAAACAGGTATTGGAACGTGGACAGAAGAACAATTCAAAAAAGCATTAACCGAAGGCAAATTTAAAGGCCTTGATGGAACCCGAATGCTTTTACCACCAATGCCCTGGTTTAATCTAACTGAAATGAAAGATGAAGATGTAAAAGCTGTTTTCGCTTACTTAAAAAGCCTGAAACCGGTTAAAAATGTTGTACCTGCACCAATTCCTCCTACCGAAATGTAATTTTGGTTTTATCGAAACAGGTTAGTTTATAAAAAACATCAAATAAGAATAACTGATGAAATACCGGATTAGAACTACCGGTATTTCATCAGTTGTGTATTTCTAAAACTCTACCCCACTTTTCGAATAAATCTCCTATGGTTAGAGGTATCGAGTCTATCGAAATAATTCCTGACGGTTCATCAGAACATGGGCCAGGTTCCACCAACGGTGAGTAGCTCTTAAAAACATCACAATAAAAAGCTGTTAATCAATAAAATTTTCAAAAAAAATCGTTTTTATTACAGTCATCTTTTTACTAATCTTGTAAGAGTAAAATAACCTAATACCATTTATCATGAAAAATTTGTTTTTAACTATTGCCATGTTATTAGTATTTACTTTTGGAGGTCGGGCACAAGAAAATAAACCATTATTTGAAACCCCTTTAAATGTGCTTGTCTTCTCAAAGACCGCAGGATTCCGCCATGAGAGTATTTCAACCGGTTTAAAAATGTTATACGACCAGAGCAAGAAACAAAACTGGGTAATAACAGCCACCGAAAATTCCGATTTATTTACGAATGACTTTCTTTCCAAATTCGATGTAGCAGTATTCCTGAATCCAACAGGCGATGCAATTTCCGATCAGGAACAGGCTGCTTTTGAAAAATGGATGGACAGCGGGAAAGGATTTGTTGGTATTCATGCAGCTGCCGATTGCGAATACGACTGGGAATATTACGCAAAACTCAACGGGGCACATTTTAAAACACATCCGGCGCAACAGGAAGCTACAGTTATTATTGAAAATACCAACCACCCTGCGATGGCTCCTTTTAAAGGGATGAAAAAATATACCACCTGGGATGAATGGTACACATTTAAAGAAAATCCCAGAAAAAATGTACATGTTCTTGGCTCTTTGGATGAGTCCAGCATTAAAAAATTTGATAATGATAATTTCCGAATGGGCGATCACCCGCTAATCTGGTGGCAGGAGAACAATGGAGTTCGTTCATTTTATACCGGTTTTGGCCACACTCACGAAGCATTTCAGGATGAAAAAATAATTGAACATATTACCAACGCTATAAACTGGGCAGGCAAACGAGTTGATTAAGATAGAATTTCATTTATAGAAAAAGCTGTCCAATTTTGCTTTCGGACAGCTTTTCTATTTACCATTCAACTTTTAATAGTTGAAAATACGTTAAAGATTAATCCCGGTTAAACAATCGAATTTAAGATTCCATCAACAATACCATATTCAGTTGACTCCTCTGCCGACATCCAATGATCACGGTTAAAATCTTTCATTATTTTTTCGACAGGTTGCCCACAATTTTCCGCTAAAATCTGTGCTCCCAAGTTTCTTGTTTTTATAATTTCATCCATCTGAATCTCAATATCGGCAGCCGTTCCGCCGGCACCACCACTGGGCTGATGAATCATTACTCTTGCATGGGGCAAAACAAATCTTCTTCCTTTTGTACCTGCCGATAATAAAATAGCTCCCATAGAAGCTGCAATGCCAGTGCACACCGTTGAAACCGGACTGGAAATTCCACGAATTGCATCATAAATTGCAAAACCCGATGTTACATATCCACCCGGGCTGTTAATAATAAGCTGAATCTCTTTTTTCGGTGCAATCGACTCTAAATACAGCAGTCTTTCAACCACATATTTTGCCGACTTATCATCCACCTGCCCCCACAAAAAAACCTTTCTTTCGTTTAGCAGTCTGGAATCAATAACATCCTGAAGTTTTAAATTTTCCATTCTTTTTTATTTAAGTGAATTTTAAATTCCGTTTTTCCGTAAAACGAGCCATGTCTTTATTTTGTATATTCCATCATCTTCTGTGGTTTGCTCAACAATGTAAATCCAAATTGTTGGTATAATCCATGAGCATCTTCTGTACCAAGTCCAAACCGATGCACATTTTGCAGTTTTTCATGAGACATAATGGCACGCATCATCATTTTCCCATAGCCTTTTCCCCTGTAATCAGCACGAACAAAAACGTCCATTATATATGCAAAAACTGCATAATCAGTAACAACTCTGGCAAAACCAATTTGTTCATCATCATTAAACAATCCAAAACACAACGAATTTTCAATTGACAGCTTTATCGTCTCAATATTCCGTTCTTTTGCCCAATAGGATTCTTTCGATAAAAATTGGTGAATCATTTGAATATCCAATTTTTCTTTATCATTTGAAATCTGAATCATTTCGAACTGCCCCTATTTTTCATTACCATATTGATAAACTAACCCACAACTTTAACCGGAATATCAAAAAGGGAGGCAAGTTTCTTTATTTTCCCCAGAATATGCCCGGTGCCAATTGCACAATGATGAGCAGGCCCATGTTTCGACCACTGATTAATAAAATCTTTCGCTCCTACTGAAAACCGATAACGACTGTTTGTATTTCCTATTTTTAATGTTGGCCCCGGCACAGACTCACCCTCTGCCACAAGAAAAAATAAACCTTCTTTTCCATCCACAACCGACAGTAAAGTTACCGGCCCATGCTTTACTTCCATTTGAACCGACAAACCTTTGCCCGGTTTTCCATGATAAACAGGAAGCGGAACCAACTTTACTTTTCCCTCTGCAATCTTATAATGAGCAGGACCATCATGCCCTAACATCACAATATCGTCGTTAAAATCCATCGCATAAAATTCAGAAAAGGAGCCTCCTGCATCAAACAAATCCATAATTTTCATTGCCTGTGCATTTTTCACTTCACACTCACCGGCAACAGGAATATGGTTTCCGGTTAAAAGTGTATTTCCGGCAATAACTGAGGTAACAATATCCTCGTATTCATTTCCCGGTTCACCTTCATAGTAATAGGCCATTGAACCCAGTTTATGCGATTCCACCAATTTATCAAGCGCAATTGCTGTTTTTGCTGCACGGTCAAGTTCAAATTGCTCACATTCAATTGAAACTTCAAACGATTTATAAAACTCCTTTGTCTTATGTTGTATTTCTTCATCACTAATCGCGGAACGGTATTTATGAAGTTCACACATCTCCAGTAATTCGATATGAGTTCCAAAAACCATAGTTTGCCGGGCCAAATCAGAGTAAACATCAAGCATGCCGTTATAATAATGCCCCAATACGCCAAGTCTATTATTTCGCATGCCATGAGCCACTTTTGATGCGTCAATCCATTCACCAATCTCTTTCCAGGTATTTTTATCGTCAAGATATCCGGTAACAATATCATATTTAATTTCTGCCCGATTAAAAACTCCAGCAATTTCAGGAACAGAGCAAGCCTGACAATGGGCCAGCCATTCGCCGGTCATTTTGCCTCTGTCGCCCAACTGGTTAAATTTTTCGTAATCAATAGCAGGTACAGGTTGCAAATTCAGAATAACTACGGGCACTTTTACCCTTTGTACTATTGGCAAAACAGTTGAAGAAAGCGCATAAGTAGAAATATACAAAAACAAAAGTTCAACATTTTCAGAATTCAGGAATAAACCGGTTTCAACTGCCTTATCCACAGAATCGACCAAACCTGCATCCACAATTTCTACACCCAGCAATTCCATTTCAGATTTAATCCTGTTTTGATAACCAATCAACCGATCCTGCAACCCCTGAAACTGCGGCCAGTAAGTATCGAGCCCTATTCCAAACAATCCGATTTTAACCATTCCTATAAATTTTTAACACTCTTATTTCGTTTCTGTTTTTTATTGTAGATAAAAATATTTTTGAATAAATAAATATAATGTTTTTACCTTTTACTTATTGAATGTTAAACCGGATTGTGGTTTGGCATAATTCTTTAAATTTGCATTGTTTACTTAGCATGAATAAAACACTTCAAAATATATCCGGATTTTTCAAAATTGAAAAACTAAAAAACGACAAACAATTAGTGGTATTTTTGGTTTGTTTACTAATTGCCAGTATTTTATGGTTTCTAAATGCCTTAAGTAAAGACTATTCAACGGTTGTTTCCTACCCGGTTAAATATGTAAATCCACCCAAAAACCAGTTTTTGGCTAATAAACCACCCGATAAACTTGATTTAAAAGTAGATGCTCACGGATTTACACTTCTTCGACATAAATTAAGTCTGTCATTTTCCCCGATAGTTTTAAATCTAACCAATATCACCAAAGATTTAAATTCAAATTCGGGCGCATACTCTGTAAACAGCCGTACACTTATCAGCAGAATTTCGAGCCAGGTAAGTAACGAAATTACGATTACTGAAGTTCAGCCCGATGTTTTGCAATTTGAATTCGACAGCCTGCAGACAAAAACGGTTCCGGTTAAACTAAATATTGCAACTGAATTTAGTCCACAATTCAATTTAAAGGTTCCGGTATATGCAGTTCCGGCAGAGGTGAAAGTTACAGGGCCTTCCAATATAATCGATTCAATTCAGTTCATCTATTCAAAGCCAAAAACATATACAAAAATTGGCAATAACATTGAAAAAACCGTTGAATTGATTTTGCCTGAAAAAACCACGGTGTCGCCTCAAAAAGTAATATTAAAAATTGAAGTTGAGAAATTCACGGAAAAGGAATTAAAAATTCCAATAACGATTAGGAATAAGCCCGAAAACACAACTGTGAAGCTTTTCCCTTCGGAAGTAAAAATATTGATTTCGGTAGGATTAAGTGAATTCGACAAGATAAAACCTACCGATTTTGAAGCTTCTGTCGATTTCAATACAATTGAAGACGGCATGCAGGACATTGCGGTAACCATCGATAAAAAACCGGTTTCAAACCAGGTAATTCGTTACAATCCGGAAAGAGTTGAATTTTTAGTGGAAACCAATTAGCTGAGTAATGGAGGAACATTCAGAATGCCGGTAACAGTTGGAATAACAGGAGGAATAGGAAGTGGAAAATCAACGGTTTGCCAGGTTTTCAGATTATTAGGAGTTCCGGTTTTCGAAGCCGATATTGTGGCAAAAACGCTTTTAAACACCAACGATAAAATAAAAAGCAGTTTGATTCGTCTGTATGGAAAGGAAATTTATACTCCAGAATCAGGCATTGACCGAAAAAAATTGGCTGAAATCATTTTCAACGACGATATTCAACTGACAAAAGTAAATGAGTTAATTCATCCTGAAGTAAGAAATGAATACAGGAATTGGCTTGAAAAACAAGTTTCTGCTTATGTAATTCATGAGGCCGCCATTTTGTTTGAAAGCGGATTCTACAAAATGATGGATTTTACGATTCTTGTTACGGCACCCGAAAACATTAGGATTGAACGGGTGGTTAAAAGAGATAAAACGGATTCTGAAAAAGTTAAAGAAAGAATACAAAAACAGTGGAGCGATTCAGAAAAAAGAAAACTGGCAAGTTTGGAAATCATTAATGACAACCACCAGTTAATTGTTCCACAAATTGTTAAGATTGATAAAACATTAAGAGAAAATGGCAAAATTTGGTAAATGGATTGGCGGAGGCCTTGGATGGGCCTTAGGAGGACCAATTGGCGCTATGTTTGGATTTGTTGTAGGTTCGTTGTTTGACGGGGGAACCGAAACTATTGGCACAAGGACAGGTAGCAGCACAACAGGTTATTCGGGAAGAACAACAACCGGAGGCTACGTTATGAGCCTTTTAGTTTTAGTAGCTGCAGTTATGAAAGCTGATGGCAAAATACTGAAATCCGAACTCGATTATGTAAAAAAGTTCATGGTACACAATTTCGGTGAAGCTTCGGCAACGGAAGCGGTAAAAATGTTACGCGATTTGTTAAAACAAACCATTCCGGTAAATGAAGTTTGCCGCCAAATCAAGCAAAACATGAATTATTCGGCTCGTTTGCAACTGCTCCATTTTTTATTCGGAATTGCACAAGCCGACGGTGATGTAGATGCCAATGAAAAAGAACTGATTGGCAGAATTAGCATGGAAATGGGCATTACTGACAAAGATTATGAATCCATTCAGGCCATGTTTGTTCCGAATACCGAAGGTGATTACAAAATACTTGAGATAGAACCAACTGCTTCCAACGAAGAGCTAAAAAAAGCCTACAGAAGAATGGCCATGAAATATCACCCGGATAAAGTAGGAAACCTTGGGGATGATTTTCAGAAAGCAGCCAACGAGAAATTCCAAAAGGTAAATCAGGCTTACGAAAACATAAAGAAAGAACGTAAAATTGCGTAAATAGCCCAAAGGAGTTAGCACCAGGTAATAAGATTTTTAAACCGGATTTCGAAAGGGTTTAACTTGCTTTTTGTCTGAATTCTAACCACTAAAAGTCAAATAGCTAAAGAATGAAAATTATTTCGACAAACATAGGAGCCCCAAGAACCATTGAATGGCGGGGAAAAGATATACAAACCGGAATTTATAAATATTCGGTGCCGCATTCTATCTTTCTGGGAAAAAAAGACGTTATGAGCGACCATGTAATGGATCGCAGATATCATGGCGGCATTGATAAAGCTTGTTATTTGTATTCTGCCGACCATTACAACTACTGGCGACAGTTTTATCCTGATTTGGAAATGCCTTGGGGAATGTTTGGAGAAAACCTTACCGTTGAAGGACTGCATGAGGCAGAAGTAAATATTGGTGATACCTTTCAAATTGGAGAAGTTGTTATTCAGGCTACACAACCCCGCCAACCCTGCTATAAACTGGGAATCAGGTTTGCCACACAAAAGGTTGTAAAACAGTTTGTAGATTCAGGCTTTGCAGGAGTTTATGTAAGAGTTCTTCAGAATGGAGAAGTAAAGGCCGGCGATGAAATGATTCTTATCGATAAAAAAGATTCTCTATCCATCCAAAAAGTATTTGAATTGCTTTATACTGAAAACGTTGAAAAAGAAAATATCGAAAAAGCGGTAAACGACCCTCTCTTAGCCGAAAGTTGCCGGAATGATTTGCTAAAACGCTGGAAAGAATAGTCAAAGGACCTGAAAACAAAGCTGCCCCGTAATATCCCCGTTAACGTTTCATAAAAACCAGGCAGGAACCGGTAAGCTCCCGGAAAGCTCTGCACTCAACGGAACACCATTGACCTGAACAAAGCACCGCCGGGAATTTTCCATTTCGCAGAAAAGAGTTCCGTTGTGGAATTTTCCGTTTCGAGGTGGAATAACCAAACCGCTGCAAACCAAAGTAGCCCCTCAATTTTTGTTTCCGGAATTTAGTGTTTCGGTACGGGCTTATCAATCTTGTCACTGGTTTTATGTTTATGCAGTTCTCAGGTCATCAGCACAACTCGTCACGGTATTCGGCAATAATCTTTTTCACCTCGTTGGGCGCCACACGGCCATAAACTTTTTCGCCGACCGTTACCACAGGCGCCAAACCACAGGCGCCAACACAACGCAAACAGTTAATTGAGAACTTTCCATCGCTGGTTGACTCCCCCACTTCCACTTTCAACTGGCGTTTAAACTCGGCAAGAACCTGCTCTGCACCACGCACATAACAAGCTGTTCCCATACAGATGGAAATCGGAAATTCGCCGTGAGGAATCATGGTAAAAAAACTGTAAAATGTTACTACTCCATAAACCCTGGCAACGGAAGTTTTTAATTCTCGTGCTACAACTTCCTGTACCTCGGCTGGCAAATACCCTAACTTTCCCTGAACTTTATGCAGAACGTTTATCAATTCACCTTCCTTGTTCCCAAACTCAGCACAAATATCTTTTATAATTTGAATCGTATTTTCAGCTAATTTTATTTTTGGCATTTTTTTGACTTTAAGGTTTTAAACATTTATACACCTAATGCTTATAAATCAGCAATTAAGTGCGATCAAAATACTGTGTATGTAGTAAATGATGCGCTTTTTCACTCATCGGTTTTCCAAGAAATTCGTTATAAAGCTGAATGATATAAGGATTTTCATGCGATTTACGAATCAATTTATTTCTATCTTCCTGGTAAATTGCCATTTGTCTTTTCTTAATTACATCAGCATTTCCGTGATGATAAGGCTGACCTCCGCCACCAATACATCCACCCGGGCAACTCATAATTTCAATGGCGTGAAACTCGCTTTTTCCTGCCTGGATATCCTCAAGCAATTTCCGGGCATTTCCCAATCCGTGTGCAATTCCAATTTTTATGGGCAATCCGTCAAAATCGATGGTTGCCTGCCGGATTCCCTCCATTCCGCGAAGTTCGTCAAAATCAAGCCGTGGCAATTCCTTTTTTGTATAAATCTCATAAGCTGTTCTCACGGCCGCTTCAATAACACCACCGGTTGTTCCAAAGATTACACCGGCTCCGGTCGATTCTCCTAAAGGATTATCAAACTCTTCGTTCATTAGGGTTCTAAAATCGATATTCGAAATTTTTATTAACGAAGCCAATTCGCGGGTGGTAAGTGCAAAGTCCACATCCGGATTCCCGTTCACTTTAAATTCATCACGCCCGCACTCATATTTTTTTGCAACGCAGGGCATAATTGATACAACTACCAAATCTTCCCGTTTAACACCCATTTTTTCAGCAAACCAGGTTTTGGCAATGGAACCAAACATTTGCTGTGGCGAACGTGCTGTAGAGGGGATATCTTTCATTTCCGGGAACTGGTGCTCAAAAAATTTCACCCAGGCCGGGCAACAGGAAGTTAAAATAGGAAGTTTAACATTTTTGTCTCCGGAAAGATGTTTGGATAACCTGTTCAGTAGTTCAGTTCCTTCTTCCATGATGGTTAAATCGGCCGCAAAATCAGTATCGAAAACATGATCAAATCCGAGCCGACGAAGTGCTGCCACCAGCTTTCCTGTTACCAAAGTACCGGGTTCCATTCCAAATTCTTCTCCCAAAGCAGCACGAACAGCCGGTGCAGTTTGTACAATTACTGTTTTTGATGGATCAGAAAGAGCCCGGATTACTTTCCCTGTTTCGTCAACTTCAGTTAAAGCCCCTGTTGGGCAAACAGCCACACATTGACCGCAATATGTGCAAACCGAATGGTCAAGATTCATTTCAAAGGCAGGAGAAACAACCGAATTAAAACCACGGTTAATAGCAGAAAGTACACCAACAGTCTGAACTTCGTTACACATCATTTCGCAACGCCTGCACATAATGCATTTGTCAACATCCCGAATGATAGCGGGCGATGTATCTTCGCGGTAATGTGATTGTTCTCCCTGGTAATGAATTTCGCGAATTCCTAATTGATGGGCCATGTCCTGCAACTCGCAGTTACCCGACTTTGCACAAATTAAACAGTCGGCGGGATGATCAGAAAGAATCAATTCAACAACTGTTCGCCTTGCATTAATTGCCCGAATAGAATGCGTATTGATTTCCATTCCCTCGGCTACTTCCGTACAGCATGCAGGAGCAAGATTTCTTCGTCCCTTTACTTCTACCACGCAGACACGGCAACCTCCGGGTTTATTTTCAATATTCAAGTCCTCAAGTTTCATGTGACACAATGTGGGTACATGTATCCCAATTCCTGAAGCTGCTTCTAAAATTGTTGTTCCGGCTTCCACCACCACCGGTTTATTATCGATTTTAAGATTTATCGTTTCCATAGTACTCTTTTCGGGTTAAGTAAGGGTTATTGCATTGAATTTACACTTCTCGAAACACACTCCACATTTTATGCAAATCGACTGATCGATAAAATGAGGCTGACGACGCTCGCCTGTAATTGCTCCAACCGGGCAATTACGGAAACAAAGCGTACAACCGGTACACAAATCTTCAATGATTTCGTATTTCAGAAGTGCTTTACACTGCCCTGCCGGGCATTTACCTTCATGCACGTGCGCCAGGTATTCATTTTCAAAATTGGCAATTGTAGAAAGGACTGGATTTGGAGAAGACTGTCCCAAGCCACACAAAGAAGTGTCTTTAATTACATTGCTTAACAATTTCAACCTGTCGATATCTTCCTCAGCTCCATTTCCTTGGGTTATTTTATCCAAAATTTCGTGCAACCGTTTATTTCCAATCCTGCAGGGTGTGCATTTCCCGCATGACTCCTCCAGTGTAAATTCAAGATAAAATTTAGCAATGGAAACCATGCAGTCGTCTTCGTCCATTACAATCATCCCTCCTGACCCCATCATCGAACCAGCCGCAATCAAATTGTCGTAATCGATCGGAGTATCCAAAAAATCCTTGGTTAAACAGCCCCCTGAAGGACCTCCGGTTTGAACCGATTTAAACGCTTTTCCGTTTTTAATACCGCCTCCAATATCGTAAATTACTTCCCGTAAGGTGGTTCCCATGGGAACTTCAATTAAGCCTACATTATTGATTTTTCCTGCCAATGCAAAAACTTTGGTTCCTTTTGATTTTTCAGTACCAATTTTATTAAACCAATTTGCACCTTTATTTATGATGACCGGAATGTTGGCAAATGTTTCCACATTATTCACATTGGTTGGTTTTCCCATATAACCGGAGACCGAAGGGAACGGCGGTTTAAACGTAGGTTCTCCGCGCAAGCCTTCCATGGAATGAATTAACGCAGTTTCTTCACCACAAACAAATGCGCCTGCTCCGTAACGCAACTCAATATCGAAATTAAAACCGGTGCCCATAATGTCGTTACCAAGCAAGCCATATTCACGAGCCTGTGCAATGGCAATCTTTAACCGTTCAATGGCAAGCGGGTATTCGGCCCGAATATAAACCAGACCTTTGTCTGCACCAATACAATAACCACAAATGGCCATGGCTTCAATAACGGAATGCGGATCACCTTCCAAAATGGAGCGATCCATAAATGCACCGGGATCGCCTTCATCCGCATTACAAACCACATATTTTTGGTCGGCTTCCGATTTCCGCGTAATTTCCCATTTCAAACCTGTTGGGAAACCACCGCCACCCCGGCCACGCAATCCTGATTCTTTGATTTCCTTAATGACCTCCACGGGAGTATGTTCCGTGAGACATTTTCCAAGTGCCAGGTATCCGTCACGGGCAATGTATTCTTCAATATTTTCAGGATTGATAAAACCGCAATTTCTGAGCGCTATTCTTATCTGTTTTTTGTAAAAATCGATGTTTGCAGCAGAAGTAACTTCATAATCGTTTTTAGGGTTCCGATACAACAAGCGCTTTACCGGTCTTCCTTTAATAATATGTTCTTTTACGATATCCTCCGCATCTGAAGGTTTTACCTGGGTATAAAAAGTATTATCGGGGAAAACTTTAACAACCGGCCCTTTTTCGCAAAAACCAAAACAGCCGGTAAGCACAACTTCAACCTCATCATCCAAATCAAATTCACTAAGAAAGTAATTCAGCTTTTTTTTAATCTCATTGCTTTCGGAAGCTTTACAGCCCGTCCCGCCGCAAATGAGAATCTGCATTCTGTAATCGGTCATAATTCTTTTGATTTGAAATTACTAATCGTCAATAGTCTTAAAAGTAATTGGCATCACTCCGTCAACCAGCTTACCTTTTTTAATATAAACATCGATTATTTCCTGTGCTTTAGCTTTATCCACAAAACCAAAAACCACAGGTTCGCGGTTAGGAAGAATAACTTCGACTGTAGGTTCTGCATAACAAAACCCCATACAGCCGGTTTGAGTAACCACTGCATCAATGGCCTGCTGCTCCAGTTCTTCCAGAAAATATTTCATGGTTTCCTTTGCACCGGAAGCAATTCCACAGGTTGCCATTCCAACTTTAATTTGAGTAAGTTGCTCGGGATGGTTACTATTCTCCCTGAGTTTGATTTTCGACTGTAACTCTTCCTTAATTCGCCGGAGATCAGCCAGTGTTTTTATTGTAGTCATTGTAATTGATGGTTTTTTAAATGGTTGCTTGAATCGATTTCAGGTTGTTTTTTATCAACTCATATATTGCTTCTTTTATTTCTTTATTTGTCAGTGGCACATCTCCTAATATTTCGACAATCTCGTTCGAATTAATTTCGAACCTGCCTTTTTCTGTTTTATGAACGTATTTCAGTTCAATACTACTGTAACTTACCCAGGTAATGTATAGAACCTCCCAGATGTTGCCCATTGGTGGGCGGTCGATGTTGGTAAGCTGAAAGGTTGCCTTAACCCGGGTTCCTGCTCCGGGTTTTGATTCAATGGATAAAAAACCACCTGCCTTTTCTGCATTCTGTTTTAAAAGCGACAGCCCAAGTCCCACTTTTCGGGTGTTACGCGATGTAAAGAACGGATCGGTTGCTTTTTTCAAAATCTCCTCGCTCATGCCGCAACCGTTATCGGTCAGTTTAATAGTATAAAAATCATTTTTTTTGTTCTCATCAACAATGATTTCAATCAATGTTGCTCCGGCTGTTACCGAATTCTGTAAAATATCGAGGATGTGATCAGAAATTGTTTTCATTTATTTCAACAAAACGTCCACCCACCTGATTTAAAGCCATTTTAATCTCATAAAAACTTTTTTCCAGCATATTAAACATAGTGTAAATTTCGCCAATTTGATGGATATAATGGGCATCAGAGTTCCGAAGAAATGAAATATTAACCTTTTTCAGACCATGTTTTTCAACATGCTGAATTGAACTATGTTTTAAAACACCTAACGCGTCAAATTCCAAATTATCAGGAATCAATCCCAGTTGTCCTAAAATCCCATTGACCGCTCTGTCGATATGTGCAGGAATAAAAATCCCCTTCAGTTCATGCACCTTTTTCTGCAAGTCGTAAATACCCGATTTTAATGCAGCCGGAAGATAATGCGAAACAAGTTCAATAATATTCTCACTTTCATCGATTATCGGTTGATAACCAAAATGGCCGTCGGGATTGGGAATTAAAGTGATATTTTTATCGATATAATCCTGGAAATTCTCAAGTTGATCCTGGCTTTCAAAAAATGCTAGGCAATGAACTTCCTCTCGTGTGGTTACTTCTGCACCCGTCAATACAAACAATCCGGCTTCCTCACCGAGTTTTTTCACAAGGGCTGCGTTTCGGGTTGAATTGTGATCGGTAATGCCAATAATGTCCAGGCCGGTTTCTTTTGCCTTTGTCACAATGCTTTTGGGTGTCATTTCCAAATCGGCACAGGGCGAAAGTAATGTATGAATATGTAAATCGGCCCTGAATTTCCTCATTGTTAAGTAGATAAATCCTGATAGATTTTACCGGCAATTTCAAACGTGTTCATAGAAGTCCCCAATAATGGAATACCTTCATTTTCGGCATGTTTCAACGTGTCTTCTTCGGGCTCAAGATTCTTAACCAGAATAACGGCTGCCAAATCTTTTAACGATGCAATAGCAACAACATTCTGGTGGGTTTGAAGTGTGATCCAGATTTCACCCTCGCCGGCATTTCCCATAACGTCGCTCAGCAAATCGGAAACGTACCCTCCTGAAATTTCATTATTAAGCGATGCCCCGCCAGCAAATACTTTTAATTCGTATTTTTTTACTAAATCAGAAACTTTCATATTGGTATTAATAAGTTACCTACTAAATTTCAGATACTTTATTTATTAAAAGAGCATTTGAATTTTACGGTTGTTCCAACACCGGGCGTACTTACAATTTCAAGTTCATCCGTGTTCTTTTTAATATTAGGCAGCCCCATTCCGGCGCCAAACCCCATTTCTCTTACTTCTTTCGAAGCCGTTGAAAAACCGGCTTCCATTGCTTTTTCAATGTTTTCGATTCCAGGTCCTTCATCGGTAATTAAAACTTCAATTTCGTTATCGGAAATTACCACCTTCATTTTGCCTCCCCTTGCATGTGCTGTAACATTTATTTCGGCTTCGTAAATGGCAACAACAATTCTTTTTATGCTTTTAGAATCAATATTCAACTGTTTCAAGGCTTTTTTTACCTTGCTTGAAGCGACTCCGGTTTTGGTAAAATCTCCTCCGGGAATTTTAAAATTTAGCTCAACCGACATTAATAAACAGGTTTTAATCCATGCGAATACAAAATACCACTGGCCCCAAAAATCGACCGTGGAGTTTCTATTATAACAATGCCGCTTTCATTAGCCAGTTCAACCATATCCGAAGACGCTTTTTTTCCCCGTGCCAAAACTACAACGTGAATATCAGCCATTTCTGCAGTACGGATAAGTTGAATATTGGCAAGTCCGCTGATAAGAAGAATACTATCCTCATCAAGCGTAAGAACATCGCTCATTAAATCAGAGCTAAACGCTTTTGTAATCTCTTTATCTACATAACTTTCAATAGTTACAACTTCGGCCTGAAGAATATGAATGATTTGGCTGATTTTCACTTTAATTACGGTTGTTGAATTTTGTTTACACCGCAAAGATAAGCGAAAGACGGTTGATTTTCGCTGAATACAAAATATATTAATCATTGTTTAAAAAGATTTAAAACCTGATGATTAAACATTTATAATTCGTTATTTTTCAGGTAACTTTATCAAAAAATCAGAAGGATGATATACGACAAACAACCTTTACCAAACGGGAACATCGATGATCCTGAATTTTACCAGAAAATAATTGACGCGCTTCCAATACCAATTTTTTACCGCGACGTAAATGGTATTTACCAGATGTGCAATAAATCGCACGAACAATATGTAGGAAAGCCAAAAGAAAAAATTATTGGCCGTTCCGTTTTTGAAATCCATACCAGGGAAACTGCTGAAATTTATTCAGGACGCGATAAAGAACTTCTGGCAAATCCGGATGTTCAGGTTTACGAAACAGAAATAAAACAAAAGGACGGTTCAACGCATAATGTTATTATGAACAAGGCTGTTATTCGAAACAACGAAGAAAAAATTGTAGGAATTGTTGGTTCCATTCACGATATCACAGAGTTAAAAAAGACCGAAAAAAGGCTCGAAAAAGCACAGGAGGCCATGGAAATTTCATCGCATATGCTTCATAAAACAACAGTAGGAATCATAATGATGGATCAACATCATAAAGTTGTCGATTCAAATGAAAGCTTTGCCCGCTTAATGGGTGAAGAGTCGCTGGAGCTTTTCGAAACTATTCCGGGGCTCAAGGGAGCTGATGTTAGCGTACTTGTTCCCGATGTGATATACAAAATGTTGTCGGGAATTCTTGTATCGGGTGAAGATTTGTTGGAACGTGATATAAAGATTAATAATAAATTATTACATATTTCGGTCGTCACACTTTATAAAAACCGGGTTATTGGCGCTGTTATTCGCGACATGTCGGCTCCAATGCTGGTTCGCGATGAAATCATTAACAGGGCACAGCGAATTAATAATCAAAATATTGATACAGTTCAGAAAATCGCCCAGCTTTTGGGTGAAAATGCAGCAGAAACCGAAGAACTTTTAAATTCAATTATACAATCATACCGGTATGGTGACGACGAATAAACCCGATTACCATGTTGAAATCGATGTTCAACAAAAACGGCCAAATGGAGAAACAGCCTGCGGCGATGTTTTTCAATCCAATATTATAAAGGAAGAAGGCCGTACCATTTTGGTATTAAGCGATGGTATCGGGCACGGAATAAAAGCAAGTGTTTTAGCTACGCTAACCGCCGCCATGGCATTAAAATACACACAGTTTCATACCAAACCAGAAGTGGCGGCAAGCATTATTATGAATGCCCTACCTAAAAGCAGCGACGGAAAAGAAAGGTACGCCACGTTTACCATTATTGAAATTGAAACTGACGGGCGCGTAAAAATTATTAATTACGATAACCCTCATGTTTTGATATTGCGTAATGGTAAACCTTTTCAACCCCGGGAGTATGAATTAAAAATCAGGGGTGAGGAAAATCCCGGAAAATTGTTGCGCTGCCGCGAATTTAAAGCGCTAAAGGAAGACAGGATGATTTTTATGTCTGACGGAGTTTCGCAGTCGGGTCTCGGAAATGGAAGATTCCCGATGGGCTGGGGATTAGAAAGAATAGAAGAATTTGCCATTAACCAGGTTAGCAGAATGCCCGATATATCGGCAACAAAGCTGTCAAGAAAGATCATTAACCAGGCATTAATGAACGATAACTTTGCGGTAAAAGATGACGTTACCTGTGGAGTAATCTATTTTAGAGAACCCAGAAAATTTATGTTAATAACCGGCCCCCCCTTTTATAAAATAAAAGATTTCGATTTTGTTGGAAAAATAAGAGACTTTAACGGAAAGAAGATTATATGCGGAGGAACTACTGCCGAAATAATTGCCAGAGAATTAAACCTTGATGTTGATATTCAGCATGGAAGAAAAGAAGTAAATGCACTTCCGCCTGCCGCTAAAATGAATGGATTTGAATTGGTTTCAGAAGGGATTTTGACCTTGGGAAAAGTTGAGGAAATTCTTGAAGCCTATAACAGCGATTCGCGGTTAAATGACAGCCCACCGGAAGAAATCGTCAAATTATTACTTCAGCATGATGTTATCGATATTATTGTAGGAACACGAATTAACTGGGCCCACCAAGATCCGGAGCAGCCGCTGGAACTCGAACTGCGTAAATTCGTAATTAAAAGAATCGTAAAAATTCTGATGCACAAGTTTTTTAAGCAGGTTATCGTTGAATACGTGTAAAAATAGTTTTCAGAATACTTGTGGCCCGTTGCTACTTGCTTTGCTGGCCTAATAACTTATTTCATGTAAAGTTCGTATTATAAACACGTTAACATCATTTAGTGTTTTTTCAGGATAGTTAATCGTGTAAATTACGAACTTTAGGAAAAGTTAATAATACCATGAAACCAACACTTGTTCTGTTTTTGATATTATTCGTTCTCAATTCCTATTCACAACAACAGGAAGAATTAGTAATTCAAGGCCGAATCATCGATAAAAACGGTACTCCAATTCCCGATGCATATATTATTAACCTCAGAAATATGAATAAAAACACCAGTAGGAACAATGGCGTTTTTGATGCTTATGTGTTGCCAGGTGACTCATTAATTATAACCCACGTTTCATTTTTCAGAAAATTGGTTACCGTTTACTCATTAATGAAAAATCCGGTTATACAATTAAGCCTCGACACGGTAAATATTCTCCAAATCGATATTATTTCGGAACAAATAACCGACAAGGAACGAGCAAAACAAAATATTGAAAATATGGGGTTTAGTATAAAACCAAAAGCCGGGGGAGATATTTACACCGAATCGGAACGAATGAACGACCTCATGAGTACTGAAAACCGGGTTTTAAGAACTGAGGCCTCAGCGGTAACCTACCAGTTTTCTCCATCGAAAGTAATTGGAAGTTTGATTGACAAAATCGAAAAAAGAAAAAAATCGAACGAGTACTATTCTACGAAAAAGAAAAAACATGAGAATTGACAACATTCATAATTTGCAACATAAAAAAAAGGTTCAACTTTTATTAATTTGTTGAACCCTTTTTTCTGTTAAATATTTTTTCTATCACCAACCGATACCAGGATCCGAAGGGGCACCAGTACTCGCTTGTGATTCTTTCGGGCTTAATACAACAAGCATACTTGCAGCGGTAAAAGCTGCATATTTCCCTGCTTTTTTCAATGCTTCTTTGCGCGATAGCTTTTCTTCAGAAGCTTTATTTAAATGTTTTTTATTATTGTCCATGATATTTAATTTTTAATCTTTCAATAACCAAACTTACCTGCTTACCGGTACTTTTTGTGTAAATAAACCTCCTTCGTGTTGAATCCTTAAAAGATAAATTCCTGATTTTAGTTCAGAAGTAGAAATATAATTCACAGGACTTTGTTGCAATTCGATTGATTTCATTTGTCTCCCCATGGCATCGAATAGATAAGCATTAGTTTTTCCATTTACAATACCCGAAATTACAATTCTATTATTTGCCTGATAAACCTTGAAACTTGCGCTTAAATTATCTTCTATTCCTGTAGTTGCAGATTTAGTATGCAAGAAGAATCTTCCTGTGCTTGCTTCATCTGTTTCCAGTTGTGTTGTATAAACTTCGCCATTAATAAGACTGGTCTCAACTCCTTTTAATCTATCTTCCAAAACCACTTGTGTTCCTACCGGGAGGTTTAAAGTTTCAGCTGAGAAAGTAATCTCGCCTCTACTTTTTGCATTTATACCAACAGCAATTTCTGAATTTCTTAATAACGATGACGGAAGATACTGCAAAGCAAAATCAACGCCATTATCCTCTACTAATTTCGTGTATAAATTAAAAGATGTTTTAAATACACCTGCATCGTAACCAACATCCAGACCTTCACTCATGCCATCTTTGAAATTAACTTTTGTTGCACTTCTTTGTCCGGAAAGTTCTGCAATTAATTTAATTCCGGGATTACCTATTTGTGCATCTTTCAAAACAGCAACAGGAACATGTGTTTGCATAGCTGTTGTAAACTGCACCTGCGTAGCATCGGTTTTTACTTTTACCATAAACGCCTGCCCCACAGAAGCATTAAACTCCCCACCTTCGTTATCTACAGGCGTATATTCACTATTCGTCTGCTCCCAAAAATATGCAGTAGCATATAAAGGATCCAGATTATCAGTATTAACTGTAATAAAATTATTTGTTGGATGTGATGCACTGTTTATTGAAATAGCAGATGTAAAAGGATTTCCCACACTGTTCCAACCATATTCACCGGTTCTTGAAAGCGCATAATTTAAGTCAGTACCTTGCAACGAACCAGTAAATTCGATGGTTCCATCCACATCGGTCAGAACTTCAAAACCTTTTCCGGGTTCCATATTTCCGCCCTGGGCACTAGTAAAATAATCATTCCATAAGTTACCAGGTTCATTATAATCCGCCATTGCCCGGCGAAGGGTTCCGGATTTATCTTTTTCGGGAATGCCTGTATTGGTTGCCAGGAAAGAAGCTACACTTTGTCCCGGCGCCGGAGAAGAAATTAAATGCCACTTGTTTCCTGTCAGATAACTTTGTATGGTTGTTGTACCATTCACCGTTAAGTTACTTTGTCCGATTAAAGAACCGGTTCCTGCAGCAGAACTTTCGATGGTTAAATTAAAACATTCTGCTGCTTCAGTTAATGTTGGGTAATTTGTTAAACCGGCAGGGATAATAACATTAGTATTCGCATCCGGAACTGTATTATCACTCCAGTTACTTGCAGTATGCCATTCACCATTCGTGTCCCCTGTCCAGGTGGCAACTGTTTTCAAATCATAAGTACGAACAACATCGGAAGCATCTGACCCAATGACAATTGAAGAACCATCATTATTTATCGCAACAGAATATCCAAGACCATCATTTACAGCCTCTCCTTCAAAAGTTTGTCCAACTGGTTGCCAACTTCCACCATCATTTTTATAAATTCTCGCCCTTCCAGCTACAGAATTTCCAGCAACATTACTAAGAGGAGCTCCCGCAATAATCATAGTTCCGTCAGAACTTATATCCACAAACTTACCAAACTGTTCACCAGCAACTCCACCATTAATATCAGAACCAATTGGAGTCCAATCTCCAGAATATTGATATACCCTAACACACCCAGTATTAACCCATGTACCAACTTTTTTATCATAAGCTCCAATTGCTAAAATAGAAGCATCGGAGTTAAAGCTCAAGGATGCACCTAAACGATCATTTTCAGCTAAACCATTAATATCACTACCGTAAGCATCCCAATTATCAGTTCCTGAGTTATAATTAAAAACACGAACTTTCCCAGCATCTGTTGCTACAAAGCTATTTCTATAAGCTCCCACTGCCAGAAAGGTTCCATCTCCGCTTAAACTAACTGACCAACCTGAAAGATCTCCGCTAACCCCATCAATATCTTGTCCAATCGGATCCCAATTCGTAGTATATTTATAAACACGTGTACGTCCTCTGTTATCAGTTGCAGCACCACCACCGTCAAAAGAATATGCTCCTACTGCCACCATTGTACCATCAGCATTTAAGCTAACACAGATTCCAAATTGGTCTCCACTGACATCACCCAGAATTTTACCTATTTGTACTAACGAGCCGCCAGTATTTTCATAAACTTTTACATACCCGGCACCCGTTCCCGGAGCACCGACCGCTAAAATGGTACCATCTGAACTCAAACTTGTATATCTTCCAAAAGAATTACCTGCCCCAGCTGCCCGAACGGTATCAATAAGACTCCATGATTCACCGGATCTTTCATATAAACTAACATACCCCCCTGAAGTACCACTAGGAGCGCCAATTGCCATAATTGTTCCATCGCTATTAAAAGAAACACTTTTTCCGAAGCTTCCTGCATCGACCATATCGCTACCAATTTGTTCCCAACTGTATGTTTGGGCATTAATAAGACTACTGCCAGCGATAATGAATAGCAGTACGAAAAGGGTTCTTAAATGATTTGTAAAACGTCCCATAATAATTGATTTTAATTTGGTTTTGTTAAACATGAGTAGATTTTATTTCTTTTCAAAATGTATATCTCACTATCCAATTTTGAAAATCGAAGCCAAATTAAAAAAATTATTCTAGTTACCAATTTGGAAAGCACAAATAATAGATGTTTTAAACGATTTAATTAAAATGATTAGCAGATTAAAAA